>JASGJM010000001.1:0-394879 GCA_049840755.1 Luteolibacter sp.
GTGTTATGTATCCTTACTGGTTACGACGTATTGCTAAGGTTAATAGGGAAACACGATAGAATCCGAACAGCACCTGACGCGGTTCTCGTAGGAACTCAGGGCCACCAGCCGGCCGTCGCCGTGCAGGCCGAGTGCGGCCAGCGCGTCCAGCACCGTGTCGGGCGTGAGCGAGGCGTAGGGGTGGGGCGATGCGGGGGCGTCGGGCATCGGCGCATTGTCGGTGCGCCGGAGCCCGTCACGAGGCGTCGGCCTTCAGCGAGACGATGTGGCCGGTGCGCCACGCGCAGCCAGGGCGCGGCCTCGCCGGTCGCCCGCGTGTGTAGCCGCCCAGGCTTTCACAGAAGGCGCGGTGGGCCTTGCCCACCGCCACGCCAGGGGCGTGGACTGCAGCCCCGGCCGAAGCCCCACACCGGCACGCTGCCCCACTGGGCTCAGTCCGCCGGGAAGAATGCCCAGTAGCTCATCGACTCGCCGAAGGCGGCTCCGACAGCCTGCCGTCGGCTCAGGCCGTCCGGCAGCCAGCAGCACCGCGGCCAGGGCGATGAGGCCCGGCAGCGCCTGCACGAAGAAGATCTTCGGCGCGGAGGTGGCGGCGCCGAACACGCCCGCCACGATCACGCAGCCCAGGAAGAAGATCGTCGCCGGCCGATGGCGGCCGAACACGCCCCAGAGCAGCCCGGCGGCCAGGAAGCCGTTCTGCGGCCTGGTTGGCCGCCAGCACCGTGGTGGAGTCCGCGAAGGCCTGGGTCAGGTTGAAGGCCTTCAGCCCGGCGGGCTTGTTTCAGAAGAACATCTCCAGCACCAGGATGTAGACGTGCTCCGCCGCGATCAGCAGGGGGAGCACGCGGGCAAGCAGCAGGCGCATCAGGCGATCGTCAGCTCGACCGGGATGTTGCCGCGCGTGGCGTTGGAGTACGGGCAGACCTGGTGGGCGGCATCGACCAGGGCTTGGGCCTGGGCGCGGTCCATGCCGGGCAGGCTGACCTTCAGGCGCGCGGCAATGCCGTAGGCATTGGGGATGGGGCCGAGATCGACTTCGGCGTCGATCGCCACGTCGGCCGGCACAGCCAGCTTCATCTTGCCAGCCACGGCCTTGATGGCGCCGATGAAGCAGGCGGAGTAGCCGGCGGCGAACAGCTGCTCGGGGTTGGTGCCCGTGCCCGCAGGTGCCGGGCGAAGACAGCGTGACGGCGAGGCGGCCGTCATCCGTCTTGGAGGCGCCGTCGCGGCCGCCGGTGGTGTGGGCGCGGGCGGTGTACAGAACTTTTTCGAGCGTGGCCATGGTTGTTTCCTTCTAGGTGGTGAAGCTTCGTTTGAAGCGGGTTGGGAGAGGTGAAAAACTGCTCTGTCAGGCAGCGGCGAGGCGGTCGCGCAAGCCACGTACCTGTTGCGTGAGGCTGATGAGTTCAGGAATGGAGCACTGGCTGGCGCTGAGCACGCAGCCCGGAATCTTGTGCGCCCGCGCTTTGAGCTTGCGGCCCGCGGCAGTGAGCGTGACATGCACGCGGCGCTCGTCCTCGACCGCACGGATGCGCGCCACCAGCCCCGCGGCCTCCAGCCGCTTGAGCAGCGGCGTGAGCGTGCCGGAGTCCAGGCCCAGGCGCTCGCCGAGCTCGGAGACCATGAGGCCATCGCGCTCCCACAGCACCAGCATGGCCAGGTACTGCGGATACGTGAGACCCATCTCGTCGAGCAAGGGCTTGTACAGCTTGGTCATGGCGAGCGAGGCCGAATACAGCGCGAAGCACAGCTGGTTGTCCAGCAGCAGGGCTTGGTCGGCGGTGAGCTTGTGCGTCGTCATGGGCTGAATTGTAGCTTGCAATTAAATTGCGAGCAATCTAATCGCATACCCCTGAACGCGTCAGGGGCATGGCAACTCAGCGGCCGGAGAAGCGCGCCGCGCGCCGCTCGACGAAGGAACGCACGCCTTCGGCGGCGTCTTCGCTGTGGGACAAGTGCTGCTGTACGTCGATGAACTCGTGCATGGCGACCAGCGGGCCGTGCTCCACGGCCTTGAGCGCGTTCTGCCGCGTGGCCACTACGGCCAGCGGGGCCTGCTCGGCAATGGCCTCGGCGATGCGCAGGGCCTCGCCGAGTTCGCTGCCCGCGGGCACCACCTTCTGCACGAAATTCAGGCGCAGCGCCTCGGCGCTGCCGAACTCATCCCCGGTCAGCAGATGCAGCAGCGCATTGCCCAGACCCGCGCGCTCGGCCATGCGCAGGGTGGCGCCGCCGGTGGCCATGATGCCGCGCTTGACTTCGAGCTGCGAGAAGCGGCAGTCGTCGGCGGCCACCACGATGTCGGCCGCGAGCATCAGCTCGATGCCCAGCGTGTAGGTGATGCCCTTCACCGCCACCACCATCGGCTTGGTGCGGCGGCGGTAGCCCGGCGTGCCCAGGTCTGTCGGCTCGACCAGGCCCAGCGGAATGGCCTTCTCGCCCTTCTTCATCAGCGGGGCGATGGTGGGCAGGTCCAGGCCCGCGGTGAAGTGGTCGCCGAAGGCATGCAGCACGCCCACGCGCAGCGCCGGATCCTCGTCGAGCCGGGTGTAGGCCTCGCCCAGCTCGCGGAACATGCGCGGCGTGAAGCCGTTGCGCTTGGCCGGGCGGTTGATGCCGATCAGCAGAAGGTGGCCGCGCACCTCGGAGCTGATGCAGCCTTCGGGCGGCGGCGTGGGGGTCGTGTCCATGCGCGCGCCTCAGTAGGTGTAGACGCCGCGGCCGGTCTTGCGGCCCAGGCGGCCCGCGGCCACCATTTCCTTGAGCAGCGGGCAGGGCCGGTACTTGGAGTCGCCGAACTCGGCGAGGTAGACCTCCATCACCGCGAGGCACACGTCCAGGCCGATCATGTCGGCCAGCGCCAGCGGGCCGATCGGGTGGTTGCAACCGAGCTTCATGCCCGCGTCGATGTCGTCGCGGCGTAGCCAGGCCCTCGGCCAGCACGAAGAAGGCCTCGTTGATCATCGGGCACCAGGATGCGGTTGACCACGAAGCCCGGCGCGTTCTTCACCGTGATCGGCGACTTGCCGAGCGCCTTCGGCCAGTGCCTGCACGGCATCGTGCGTGGCATCGCTGGTCTGCAGGCCGCGGATGATTTCCACCAGCGCCATCATCGGCACCGGGTTGAAGAAGTGCATGCCGATGAAGCGGTCGCCGCACGCGAGGTGGCCGCGGCCAGCTTGGTGATGGAGATCGAGCTGGTGTTGGAAGCGACGATGACCTCGGGCGCCGAGCAGCGCATCGACCTGCTCAGGATCTTGAGCTTGAGCTCGTAGGTTCTCGGTCGCGGCCTCGATCACAAGCTGCGCGGCCTTCAGGTCGTCGTAGCGGGTCGAGGTCTTGATGCGCGCCAGTGCCGCGGCCTTGTCGGCCTCGGTGATCTTGTCTTTCTTGATCAGGCGGTCCAGGCTGCCGGCCACCGTGGCCACGCCCTTGGCGACGCGCCGCGTGCGTTGATGTCGACCATGACGACCGTGAGATGCCCGCGACCGCGCAGGCTTGCGCGATGCCGTTGCCCATGGTGCCGGCACCGATGATGCCGACGGTCTGGATGTCCATTGAAATGCTCCTCGAAGGAAAGAAGAAAAAGACCGTAGCCGATGCTAGCCGCAGCGCGTGGCCGGCTGCCGGTGCCGCAGCGTCGTGGGACCGGCGCGGATTCCGGCGCTTGCCCTCGTGATAGGATGACCACGTCATGAAGTTGCGGCGGGACGTCCGTTTTTGCGCGCAGCTTTCGGATGACTGAGCGACAGTCCCGTCAATGAACCGCACTTTCTCGATCATTGCTGCCCGGTGGTGGCGCTTCCTCCCATAGGAAGCGGCACGTGGTTGGTTTCGAACCGCGCCTTGCCGCCGTACCGGCAGGCAAGGTCTGGCAATCGCTCTCCGGCACGGCGGCTCCAAAGCTCAGGAGATTTGCCCGATGCCTTCATTCCCCCGTCCCGATGTGCGTGACAGCGTGAGCAATCTGGCCTGGATGCCGGAGGAAGGCGTATGAATCGAGGGGTTCCCGATGACTAAACTCCTCATGATCGACAATTACGACTCCTTCACCTACAACTTGGTGCAGTACTTCGGTGAACTGGGCGCGCAGGTGGAGACGCTGCGCAACGACGAGATTACGCTCGAAGGCATCGGCGAGCGCATCGCCGCCGGCGTGACGCGGCTGGTGATCTCGCCTGGACCGTGCTCGCCGGCCGAGGCGGGCGTGTCGGTGCCGGCCATCACCGCGTTCGCCGGCAAGCTGCCGATTCTGGGCGTGTGCCTGGGGCATCAGGCCATCGGCGCGGCCTTCGGCGGCAAGATCGTGCGGGCGCAGCAGCTGATGCATGGCAAGGTCAGCGAGATCACGACCACGCGCGAGGGCGTGTTCGCCGGCCTGCCGGAGCGCTTCACCGTCAACCGCTACCACTCGCTGGCGATCGAGCGCGGCAGTTGTCCTTCGGCTCTGGCGCTCACCGCCTGGACCGACGACGGCGAGATCATGGGCGTGCGCCACACCGGCTTCGCGCACGAGGTGCGGTTGGAGGGCGTGCAGTTCCACCCCGAATCCATCCTGACCGAGCACGGCCACGCCATGCTGCGCAACTTCCTGCAATGAGGCGCCGGGAGAAGGCCGCATGCCCGACGCGCACCAGTTGCTGCTATTCGTCGCCGCGGGCCTGGTGCTCAACCTGACGCCGGGGCGTCGGACGTGTTCTTCATCGTCGGCCAGCGCACTGCGCTCGAGGCGTACGGGCGCGGGCGTGGTCGCGGCGCGGGCATTACCGCCGGCTGCTTCGTTCACATGCTTGGCGGCGGCGCGTGGGCGTGAGCGCATTGGTGGCGGCTTCAGCAACCGCCTTCACGGTGCTCAAGTGGGTCGGAGCTGCGTACCTGCGTGTAGGTTGGCACCGCATGCTGCGCGCGCCAGCCGGCGCTGGCGTTGCCAGGCGCGGCGCAAGGTGCCGGTCGCAGTGTGCCGTTCCGCCGCATCTTCACGCAGCGGCTTCCTGACCAACGTGCTCAACCCGAAGGTCGCGCTGTTCTTCCTGGCCTTCGTGCCGCAGTTCATTCGCGCCGGGTGTGGAGCACCCGACGTTGGTGTTTTCGCTGCTGGGCCTGCTGTTCAATTTCAATGCGCTTGTGGGTCGACGTTGGCTGGGCCGTGGCTGCGGCCTGGACGGCGCGCCGCGTGAGCGCTGCGCAGCCGCGCCTGCAGTGGTTCGAGCGCGCGGCCGGGCGCGTTCGTCGGTTTCGGGCTGAAGCTGGCCTGGGCTCGCCCACCGGCGCATTGAGCGAAGAGAGTGCGACATGCCTCCGTATGATCACCCCCCAGGAGGCGCTGCAGCGCACCATCGAGCACCGCGAGATGTTCCACGATGAGATGCTGCAAGATCGTGCGGCTCATCATGAGCGGCGAGTGCTCGCCGGTGATGATGGCCGCGCTTCGTCACCGGCCTGCGCGTGAAGAAGGAAACCATCGGCGAGATCACAGCCGCCGCGCAGGTGATGCGCGAGTTCTCGACCAAGGTGCATGTGCGCGACCCGACGCACCTGGTCGACATCGTGGGCACCGGCGGCGACGGCTCGCATACCTTCAATATCTCGACCTGCTCGATGTTCGTCGCGGCGGCGGCGGGTGCCAAGGACGGCAAGCACGGCGGGCGCAGCGTGTCGAGCAAGTCCGGCAGCGCGGACGTGCTGGAGTCGCTGGGCGTCAACCTCAATCTTGCGCCCGAGCGGATCGCCGAATGCATCGAGCGCATTCGGCATCG
The DNA here is from genome assembly GCA_049840755.1 of Luteolibacter sp. Classification (GTDB taxonomy): domain Bacteria; phylum Verrucomicrobiota; class Verrucomicrobiia; order Verrucomicrobiales; family Akkermansiaceae; genus Luteolibacter. Next base: position 5,757 of record JASGJM010000001.1, read on the forward strand.
GCTTCATGTTCGCGCCGAACCACCACCCGGCGATGAAGAACGTGGCGCCGGTGCGCAAGGAGCTGGGCGTCAAGACCATCTTCAACATCCTCGGCCCGTTGACCAACCCGGCCGGCGCGCCCAACATTCTGATGGGCGTGTTCCATCCGGACCTGGTCGGCATCCAGGTGCGGGCGCTGCAGCGCCTGGGCGCCGAGCATGCCGTGGTGGTCTACGGCCGAGATGGCATGGACGAGATCTCGCTGGGCGCCGCCACCCTGGTGGGTGAACTGAGGAACGGCGAGATGACCGAGTACGAAATCCATCCCGAGGACTTCGGCCTGGCCGATGGCCAGCAACCGCGCGCTGCGAGGTGGAACGCCGGAGCAGTCTCAGCGCCATGCTGCTGGCGGTGCTTGAGGCAAGCGTGGAGCAGCGCGCGACATCGTGCTGCTGAATGCTGGCGGTGGCGCTGTACGCGGCAAGCGTGGCGGTTCGATCACAGAGGGTATCGTCCTGGCGCGCGAGGCGGTGTCTTCGGGTGCGGCCAAGGCGAAGGTGGCGCAGTTGGTGCCGCGACAAGGCCAACGCGGAGGCCTGAGCGGAAAATCACCCCATGTCGGACATCCTGAGCAAGATCGTCGCGGTCAAGCACGAGGAAGTGGCGGCGGCGAAGAAAAGATGCCGCTGGAAGCATCCGCGCCGACGCGGAAAGCCGAGTGCTCACGCGTGATTTCGTGGGCGCGATGCGCGGCAAGATCGCGTGCGGGCCAGGCCGGCGGTGATCGCCGAGGTGAAGAAGGCCAGCCCGAGCAAGGGCGTGATACGCGAGCGAGTTCATCCCGGCCGACATGGCGCAGAGCTATGCCCAAGGCGCCCTCAGCGCAGCCTGTCTCTCGGTGCTGACCGACAGCCAGTTCTTCCAGGGCGGTATCGACTTCCTCAAGCAGGCGCGCGCCTCGTGCGATTTGCCGGTGCTGCGCAAGGATTTCCTGGTGGATGCTTGGCAGGTCTACGAGGCGCGAGCCATCGGGGCCGACTGCATCCTGCTCATCGCCGCCTGCCTTGACGATGCGCAGATGAAGGAGTTCGAGTCCATCGCCTCGTCGCTGGACATGGCGGTGCTGGTCGAGGTGCACGACCGCGAGGAACTGGCGCGCGCGCTGCACCTGAAGACGCCGCTGATCGGCATCAACAACCGAAACCTGCGTACCTTCGAGGTGTCGCTGGACACCACGATTTCCATGATGCCCGACTTGCCGGCCGATCGGCTGCTGGTCACGGAGTCCGGCATCCTGAAGCCCGCCGACGTGCAGCGCATGCGCGACGCAGGTGTGCAGGCCTTTCTCGTCGGTGAAGCCTTCATGCGAGCCGACGACCCTGGCACGGCGCTGGCCGCGCTGTTCGGGCTGCCCAGCCGTGACGCGGACGCACCAGGCCGCGCTGGATTTCGACGGCTGTGCCATGGTGCCGCGCATGCTCGTCGCGACTGGTCGCCGCTGAATGGACCGTGGCCCCCGACTGGCACCCGGTGGTTGATCGTTTCTTCGCTAGCGCCGCCGGCCGAGCGCTCGGCGACTTCCTGCGTACCCGCCTGATGGCCGGCGCCATGATCTACCCGCCCGAGCCGTTGCGCGCGCTGGCCATCACGCCGCGCGACAAGGTGCATGTGGTCATCCTGGGCCAGGACCCGTACCACGGGCCGCACCAGGCCGAGGGGCTGGCCTTCTCGGTCGCGCCGGGCGTGAAGCTGCCCCCTCGCTGCGCAACATCTTCAAGGAGCTCGAGCGCGCCTGTTCGGCACCCCGATGCCGCCCTCCAAACCCGGCCGCAGCGTCGTGGGCGAAGAACGGCATGCTGCTGCTCAATACCTGTCTCACGGTGGAAGAGGGCCAGGCCGCCAGCCACTCGAAGCGTGGCTGGGAGGTACTGACCGATGCGGTGATCGAGGAAGTGGCGCGCCAGGGCCCCGCCCGGTGGTCTTCCTTCTGTGGGGCTCGCATGCGCAGAGCAAGGCGCGCGCTTATCGAGACGGCAGGCGCCACAAGGTGCTGGACGTCCAACCATCCTTCACCGCTGTCGGCGCAGCCGTCCGCCAGTGCCATTCATCGGTGCAGGTCACTTCGGCCAGGCGCGGGCCTGGCGCGATGCGCAGCGCGCGCAGCAGGGCTGAGCGTGGGTTCAGGGCCATGGGCGCGACGCGCCACGCTGCGGTGCAGCCGGCTTCACGATCTCGCTGGCCATGTAGTCGCGCGAGATGTTCACGGTGCTGCGGCGACCCAACGCATCGAAGTGCGCGACCAGCCATTGCGCGCCTGCCGCCCGGCCCAGCTCGAACAGCTGCTGGATCATGGCCGGACGTCGGTCGAGAGCTTGGAGGCGGCGTCCTGCGGTTGTCCATGGCGCTGCCCACGTCGATGCGATGCAGCAACACGCGCTTGCAGACCGCGAGCCCTGCAGCCAGCCGTCGTCCAGCAAGCGGTTGATGAACTCGATGGCGCGCATCTGCGTAAGCAGGCTGGCGTTGAAGGTCAGCTCGTTCATGCGGTCCATGATTTCGTGCGGCGTCTGCGGCACGCTGTCGCGCTTGAGGGGATTGAGCTGCACGAGCACCATGTCGGCGCTGTTGCAGTGCTCGATCAGCGGCGTCAGGCCGGGTTCACCGAATAGCCACCATCCCAGTAGGGTTCGCCGTCGATCTCGACCGCGCGGAAACAGCGTGGGCAGGCAGGCCGACGCCATGACGGCCTGGCTGGTCAGCGCGTTGCCGCTGAACATCTCGGCTTTGCCGGTATTCACCTGTGTGGCTGAAACGAAGACCTTGGGCGTCGGGCCGCGCGATGGCGTCGAAATCGATCTCCGCTCCAACAGGCTGCGCAGCGGATTGATGTCCAGCGGGTTGGACTGGTAGGGCGAGAACAGGCCGCTGAAGGTCTACGCAATATGTTGGTGGGCGCAAACTCAGTCGGAAATCCGCCCCAGAGCATGGTCGCCAGGCTGCGCTGGAAGGCCCCCAGGCTTCCCATGCGCCATGATCTGGCCCCAGACGCGGGCCACATCCGGCGCGCCGCGGCCTCGCGCGCGTCCGTCGCCGCGTACCACGCGACCGTGGCGCATAGCCATGGGCCAGCGCGACGGCGTTCACCGCGCCGGCGCTGGCGCCACTCAGGCCTTCGATCGCGATGCGCGTCGTCCGCCAGCAGGGTGTCGAGCACGCCCCAGGTGAAGGCGCCATGCGAGCCACCGCCTTGCAGTGCGAGATTGATCCGGCGCTGCGGCTGTGCGGGCGTGAACCGGGCAGAGGAAGTGCTTTCATCCGGGTAATTGTGCACTGCAACATAAATCAGGGCAAACCCTTGTTCCATGTGGGGTTTTGGAGAAGAGGGGTTATGGATCTCCGCATCAAGCGCATTGACGGAGCGTTCGGTCCATGCTATAGTCCCGGGTTCGCCGGAGAGGTGGCCGAGTGGTTAATGGCAGCAGACTGTAAATCTGCCGGTTAATACCTACGCTGGTTCGAATCCAGCCCTCTCCACCAGCGACTCGATGGTTTTGTCAGTTGCCAGGGATCAACAGGGATCACCGAAGTGCATGCCGCGGGCCGGTCCCGCGTCACGACGCGGGAGTAGTTCAATGGTAGAACCCCAGCCTTCCAAGCTGATGACGCGGGTTCGATTCCCGTCTCCCGCTCCAGACAAGACGGTCGATCGTTGGCAATGGTGTTGCAGACGGTTGTTGTCGTGCTGCCCTTGTGGCTCAGTGGTAGAGCACTCCCTTGGTAAGGGAGAGGTCGCGGGTCCGATTCCCGCCAAGGGCACCAGTTTTTTTCAGGGGCGTGCGCAGCGGCGGGCTGCCGCCCCGATGTGCAATTGATCCCGTATTTTCGGAGTCGAGAAAATGGCAAAAGGTAAGTTCGAGCGCACCAAGCCGCACGTGAACGTGGGCACGATCGGTCACGTGGACCATGGCAAGACGACGCTGACGGCGGCGATTGCCACGGTGCTGTCGGCCAAGTTCGGCGGCGAGGCCAAGAAGTACGACGAGATCGACGCGGCGCCGGAAGAAAAGGCGCGCGGCATCACCATCAACACCGCGCACGTGGAATACGAGACGGCCAACCGCCACTACGCCCACGTGGACTGCCCGGGCCACGCCGACTACGTCAAGAACATGATCACCGGCGCGGCCCAGATGGACGGTGCCATCCTGGTCGTCTCGGCCGCCGACGGCCCGATGCCCCAGACGCGCGAGCACATCCTGCTGGCGCGCCAGGTGGGCGTGCCCTACATCATCGTGTTCCTGAACAAGTGCGACATGGTCGACGACGCCGAACTGCTCGAACTGGTCGAGATGGAAGTGCGTGAACTGCTGGACAAGTACGACTTCCCCGGCGACGACACCCCCATCATCCACGGTTCGGCCAAGCTGGCGCTCGAAGGCGACAAGGGCAAGCTGGGTGAAGAAGCCATCCTGAAGCTGGCCGAGGCGCTGGACAGCTACATCCCCACCCCCGAGCGCGCGGTGGACGGCACCTTCCTGATGCCCGTGGAAGACGTGTTCTCCATCTCCGGGCGCGGCACCGTGGTGACCGGCCGCGTCGAGCGCGGCGTGATCAAGGTCGGCGAGGAAATCGAGATCGTGGGCATCAAGCCCACGCTCAAGACCACCTGCACCGGCGTGGAAATGTTCCGCAAGCTGCTGGACCAGGGCCAGGCGGGCGACAACGTGGGCATCCTGCTGCGCGGCACCAAGCGAGAGGAAGTCGAGCGCGGCCAGGTGCTGTGCAAGCCCGGCTCGATCAAGCCGCACACCCACTTCACCGCCGAGGTGTACGTGCTGAGCAAGGACGAGGGCGGGCGCCACACGCCGTTCTTCAACAACTACCGTCCGCAGTTCTACTTCCGCACCACCGACGTGACCGGGGCCATCGAGCTGCCCAAGGACAAGGAGATGGTGATGCCGGGGGACAACGTGAGCATCACGGTCAAGCTGATCGCGCCGATCGCCATGGAAGAGGGGCTGCGCTTCGCCATCCGCGAGGGTGGGCGCACCGTGGGCGCCGGCGTGGTGGCCAAGATCATCGAGTAAGGATCAGCGCCTAGGGGTATAGCTCAATTGGCAGAGCGTCGGTCTCCAAAACCGAAGGTTGTAGGTTCGATTCCTACTGCCCCTGCCACCTGAAGGTGGTTTTCCGCTGCAAGGCGGAGTGTGGAAACAAGCCCGCCACGTCCTGGCGGGCTTCGGCGTTATCGAGAGATCGCCGCCAACGAGGGCCGAGAGGCCGCAGGAAATTCGCCGAACATGGCAGCAACGCAAATCGAAACCGTCAGCACGGGCGCCGACAAGGCCAAGCTCGCCGCGGCCGCCGTCCTGGCGGTGGGTGGGCTCGCCGCTTTCTACCTGCTGGGCCGCGAAGGCGCTGATCGTCCAGTGGGCTGCGCTGCTGGTCGGCGCTGGCGGCGGCGGTGGCGGTGTTCGCCCTGTCCGAGAGCGGGCGCCGGCTGTGGGCCTTCGGCCGCGACTCCTGGCGCGAGGTGAAGAAGGTCGTCTGGCCCTCCCGCAAGGAGTCGATCCAGATGACGGCCTACGTGTTCGCGCTTCGTGGTGATCATGGCCATCTTCCTCTGGGTCACCGACAAGACGGTCGAATGGGTCTTCTACGACCTGTTGCTGGGCTGGAGAAAATGATGAACGACACGGTGGACAACGACGAGGCCCAGCCGGTCGCTGGCGCCGCCCGCGAACCCGGATCTGCGCTGGTACGTGGTCCATGCCTATTCGGGCATGGAGAAGGCCGTGGAGCGCAACATCACCGAGCGCATCAACCGCGCTGGCATGCAGGCCAAGTTCGGCCGTATTCTGGTGCCCAGCGAGGAGGTGGTGGATGTCAAGAACGGCCAGAAGCGCACCACCGAGCGCCGCCTCTTTCCCGGCTACGTGTTGGTCGAGATGGTGATGGACGACGACACCTGGCACTTGGTGAAGCACACCAACAAGGTGACAGGCTTCGTCGGCGGCGCCAAGAACCGGCCCGCGCCGATCTCCGCAGAAAGAGGTCGAGGGCATCGTCAGCCAGATGCAGCAGGGCACCGACAAGCCGCGCCACAAGGTGGAGTTCACCGGTGGGCGAGCTGGTGCGCGTGAAGGAGGGCCCCTTCACCGACTTCAACGGCACGGTCGAGGAAGTCAACTACGAGAAGAGCAAGGTGCGCGTGTCCGTGATGATCTTCGGCCGCGCGACGCCGGTCGAACTCGCCTTCGCGGAAGTCGAGAAGACCTGAGGATTCCCGGAGCGGCGCGCTTCACGGCTCGGCGCGTCTTCCTTTTTTCCAGAGAGCTGCAACCCCGGGGAGCCGCGGCGATGTCCGCGGCGCTAGAACCCGCAAGGAGAAGAAGGCATGGCGAAGAAGATCGTCGGCTTCATCAAGCTGCAAGTGCCGGCAGGCAAGGCCAACCCCTCGCCGCCGATCGGTCCCGCGCTGGGTCAGCGCGGCCTGAACATCATGGAGTTCTGCAAGGCGTTCAACGCCCAGACCCAGGGCGTCGAGCCCGGTCTGCCGCTGCCGGTGGTGATCACCGCGTTCGCGGACAAGAGCTTCACCTTCATCATCAAGACGCCGCCGGCGATCACGCTGATCAAGAAGGCGATCAAGCTGGACAAGGGCTCGGCCAAGCCGCACACCGACAAGGTCGGCAAGATCACCCGCGCCCAGCTCGAGGAGATCGCCAAGGCCAAGATGAAGGACCTGACTGCCGCCGACCTCGACGCCGCGGTGCGCACCATCGCCGGCTCGGCCCGCTCGATGGGCGTGAACGTGGAGGGTGTGTGAAATGGCCAAGCTGACCAAGAAAGCCAAGGCCCTGCAGGGCAAGGTCGATTCCACCAAGCTGTACCCGCTGGGTGAGGCGCTGGCGCTGGTGAAGGAGGCCGCCACGGCCAAGTTCGACGAGTCCATCGACGTGGCCGTGCAGCTGGGCGTGGATGCGAAGAAGTCGGACCAGGTGGTGCGCGGCGCCGTCGTGCTGCCCAACGGCACCGGCAAGACCAAGCGCGTGGCCGTGTTCGCCCAGGGCGCCAAGGCCGAGGAGGCCAAGGCTGCCGGTGCCGACATCGTCGGCATGGACGACCTGGCCGCCCAGGTGAAGGCAGGCGACATGCCCTTCGACGTGGTGATCGCCGCCCCCGACGCGATGCGCGTGGTCGGTACGCTGGGCCAGATCCTGGGCCCGCGTGGCCTGATGCCGAACCCCAAGGTCGGCACCGTGACGCCCGACGTCGCCACCGCCGTGAAGAACGCCAAGGCCGGCCAGGTGCAGTTCCGTGTCGACAAGGCCGGGATCATCCACGGCACCATCGGCCGCCGCTCGTTCGACAGCGACAAGCTCCAGGGCAACCTGGCGGCGCTGATCGATGCGCTGAACAAGGCCAAGCCGGCCACCAGCAAGGGTGTGTACCTGCGCAAGGTGGCCGTGTCCTCGACGATGGGCGTGGGTGTGCGCGTGGACACCCAGACCATCGCGCAGTGAGCTGAGAGTGATTTGCCGCGCTGCCGTCCGCAAGGGCGGCGATGCGCCGGATGTGGTGGGCTGACCGGCCCCTTGCGGGGCGGCCGGGCCATCCAAGACCGCTGGTGGACGGTTCGTCGTCCTTAAGCAGCCCCTTCGGGGCAGCCAGCGCAGATGGCGATCCCGCCGCAGAGGAATCATGGTTTTCGAAACGGTTGGTCGCTGCATGAAGGCGCGCGAATGGAGTCGGTTCTGATTTCATCCGCATTGAAAAGGAGTAGACCTTGAGTCTGAATCGCAGTGAGAAAGAAGCGGTCATTGCCGAAGTGACCAGCCTCGCCGCTAAAGCTCAAACGCTCGTTCTGGCGGAATACCGTGGCATCACGGTCGCCGACATCACCCGTCTGCGCAACGATGCGCGCAGCAAGGGTGTGTCCCTGAGTGTTCTGAAGAACACCCTGGCACGCCGTGCTGTGGCCGGTAGCGCGTTCGAGGTCGTCGGCGACCAGTTCACCGGCCCGCTGATCTATGGCTTCTCCGAAGACGCCGTGGCCGCCGCCAAGGTGGTGGCCGACTTCGCGAAGACCAACGACAAGTTGGTGATTCGCGGCGGGGCGTTCGGCGGCAAGGCCCTGGATGTGGAAGGCGTGAAGCAGCTGGCAAGCATCCCCTCGAAGGAAGTGCTGCTGTCGCAGTTGCTGGGCTTGCTGCAGTCGCCCATCGCGGGCTTCGTCCGCCTGCTGGCGGCCGTGGCCGAGAAGAAGGGCGAGGGCGCAGCCGCTCCGGTGGCCGAGGCAGCCGAAGCCGCCGCGGCCTGAGCGTCCGGGCGGCACCCTGTCAAACCAACATTTTTAGGAAATCAAGATGGCATTCGATAAAGACGCATTCCTGGCCGCGCTGGACAGCTTCACGGTCCTGGAACTCAATGACCTCGTCAAGGCGATCGAGGAAAAGTTCGGCGTGAGTGCCGCGGCACTGGCGGCCCCGGCTGCCGGCGGCGGTGCCGCGGCCCCGGCTGCTGAGGAAAAGACCGAGTTCAATGTCGTGCTGACCGAAGTCGGCGCGAACAAGGTGTCGGTCATCAAGGCCGTGCGCGAAATCACCGGCCTGGGCCTGAAGGAAGCCAAGGACCTGGTGGAAGCCGCGCCCAAGGCTGTCAAGGAAGGCCTGCCGAAGGCCGACGCCGAAGCTGCCAAGAAGAAGCTGGAAGAAGCCGGCGCCAAGGTGGAACTGAAGTAATTCGCTTCACCTTCGAGGCTGGAAGCGCCCTGGCGGGCCTTCCAGCCTTTGCCGCTTCTAGAGGCCGCCACACGAGGCCACCAGAAAGCACGCCGCCCGCGCCGGCTTTCTAGTGTCTTCTGACCCGACTGCAGAAGATCGCCTTGGTTCGGGCGATGTGCAACGCATCGCCGTCCGCCATCGCTGGTAGTGGCCAGCCGCCAAGCAGGGGCGCCGGAGAAAGCGGCGCCACTGCGTCTAGTCGCCTGATGATCTCAAGCCCGGAGCTCTCATGGCCCAATCGACCTACAGTTATACCGAACGCAAGCGCATCCGCAAAAGCTTCGGCAACCGCGACAGCGTCGTCACGATTCCCTACCTCCTGCAGATGCAGAAGGACGCCTACACCGCCTTCCTGCAGGCGGACGTGCCACCCAGCAAACGCAGCCGACGAAGGCCTGCAGGCCGCGTTCAATGCCGCCTTCCCGATCGTCTCCCACAACGGTTTCGTGGAGATGAAGTTCCTTGAATACAACCTGGCCAAGCCGGCGTTCGACGTGCGCGAATGCCAGACCCGCGGCCTGACCTTCGCTTCGGCCGTACGCGCCCAGGTGCAGCTCATCATCTACGACCGCGAGTCTTCCACCTCGCAATCCAAGGTGGTCAAGGAAGTGAAGGAGCAGGAGGTCTACATGGGCGAAGTGCCGCTCATGACGGACAAGGGCTCGTTCATCATCAACGGCACGGAGCGCGTGATCGTCTCGCAGCTGCACCGCTCGCCGGGTGTGTTCTTCGAGCACGACAAGGGCAAGACGCACAGCTCGGGCAAGCTGCTGTTCTCGGCCCGCGTGATTCCCTACCGCGGCTCCTGGCTGGACTTCGAGTTCGACCCGAAGGACATGCTGTCCGACTCCGGCGTGAAGCGGGCATCTCCAGCGGTCCATAACACGCGCGGAGGTCCTTTGTATCCCTTGCGCTCTCCTCCGATAATCCGGAACAACCCGTCCGCTCCTTTTTCATAGCGAAGCGGGTTTCCATCCACAGATGATGGGTACCGCGGGCAAAAGCTCCGGCACGAGATCTCCGACCCGCTCCGGCATGCCGCCATGCCTCAAGCGATAACGCTCGGCCGCAATTCCAGGTACAGTTGCCAGGCGCTGTTGCTCACCAAACGCAGCCACCCTCCCGAAAACCCGGTTCATCCAGACTGCGCCCAGCCCGGGATCATCCAAAGCCTGAAGTTTCTGCCAATCCGCAGGCGTGGGCGACTTCCCCGGGACCATCGTTTTCCGCAGCTCCCGCAGGTCGGAAAGACAACCTGCCGCGAGCGCGAGATCCCAGCCCCAAGGACGGCTGTTGAAGGTCGCATCGGAAATCGCCCTGCCCACTTCACCGAGATCGGCTTTCATGAATCCATTCCATCCTCTCCGGCCCCACCCTTCCCAATCGACTACTCGACGGTGAGCGGGCTCTTTGTCCGCCTCGTGGATCCAATACCACCGCGCTCCGATTTTCCGCCCGATTCACGGGCCACGTCATGCGTCCGAAGTCGATGTCCGCGAGCTTACCCTGCATCGTGGCGAGGTGGTCATCCGACCACGCCTGCCGGACGACCCCTCCCAAATATGGGAACACGTGACTTCTCCCGCGAAATAGCCACCGCCGTTGACCCGCCATTCTTCGACCGCCCGCTTTTCCATCCCCAGCATCCACACGACATCGTCACACGCTGCATCCGTTTCTCCAGCAGCCAATCTCAACGTGGCCCGATTGCCGGCAAATCCCAGTATCCGGCCCGCGAAATAGTAGGTCATCCGAGTGTGCCAACTTACCAGGCATCCGATGGTCTGCGACCCAATCCGCAGGCTCCTCCAGCATTCGCATCTTGATCCGATCGAAGCGTCCGGCATCCGCCTCGATGAGGCCGATCACCTCCCGTGCCCCATCCGCCTCCGAGACTCCCGGCTTGGCTGGATCAAACCAGTCCGAGACGCACAGCAACCGCCCCTTTCCAGGTTGGGAAAACCAAGTTGGGCCGGACATCCTGCCCGACAGCTCCCGTGTACCTTCTTACTGCTGACCCAAGCGAGCCAATTTGGAACTCCCATTCTCATCTCCGCCTGAATATCCGGATCATCGAACATGTCATGAATCCGGTGGCGGGCCCAGCACTTCGTCCAAGGTGGTCGGCAACCCTTCCGCACGACAAGCGGCCAATTCCTTTTCCAACCGCCAGCGCCCCCACCGATTGGTGACTGGATAAAACAACGCCGCTCCCAGTATCAGTACCGCCAACCCCAACCTTGAGCCCGAGCCGCGCCCGCGGATGGGTCAACGCATGCCAGAGATACGGCGGAAGCTTCACGACAACCGTTATATCAACCACTCAACAGGACGACAGCGAAATGGCAAGCTCTCGCCCCGTCCGGGCCGACGCCGGCTACTTCTTCGGCGCGTAAGCGGGATCCGGCTTCTTGTCGAAGCCTTCATCGGAAGGAAACACGGAAGCCGGGCCGGTCTTGCCGGGCTCACGGCGGGCCGTGCCGGGCCGCTGCATCAAGACCATCCCCCAATTCCTCACGCTGCTTGTCTGCGAGCGCCGCCAATCGCGTGACCACCTCGGGGTGGGCGGCGGAAAGGTCGTTCTTCTCGCCGGGGTCGGCATCCAGATCATAGAGCTGCACGCCCGTGATCTTCAGATTCTTGTAGGGAACGGATTTGCCGCCCTTGCCACCCGGCTTTCCATCCAGCGAGGTGTAGGTGCGGGGAAACTCCAGCTTCCACTTGCCGGAGCGCATCGACTCCAAATCATTCGCGTGGTAGTAGAAGAACAGCGCTTCATGGGGTGACTGCTCCTTCTTCCCGGTGATCACCTCCGTGATGTCCAGCCCATCGATCTTGCGCGCGGGAAATTCCGCACCCGCGAGGTTCGCGATGGTGGGCAGCATGTCGATGGTGGCCAAGGTCGTGTCACAACTGCGGCCTGCGGGAATATGCCCGGGCCAGCGCATCAGCGTCGGCTCACGCACGCCTCCATCCCAGCTCGTGCCCTTGCCCTCACGCAAAGGACCGGCGCTACCCGCGTGATCCCCGTAGCAAAGCCACGGACCATTGTCCGAGCAGAACATCACCAGCGTGCGATCATCGATGCCGCTGCGCCGAAGTTCCTCCAGCACCTGGCCGACCGACCAATCGATCTCCTCCACCACATCACCGAAGAGGCCGCGCTCCGTCTTGCCCCGGAACTTGTCCGAGACATGCAAGGGGATGTGCACCATCGAATGCGGCAGGTAGAGGAAGAACGGCTGGTCCTTGTGACGGCGGATGAAATCCACGGCATGCTCCGTGTACCAAGTGGTCAGCATGTCCTGGGCGGCATCATCCACGTCCGGATTCACCACCGTATTCCCCGCTAGCAATGGCAGCGGCGGATTGTTGCTGCCGGGCTTCGGCAGCATGTCATTCGAGTATGGCAGGCCGAAGTATTCATCGAAGCCCTGCTGGAGGGGCAGGAACTCCCGGGCATCCCCCATGTGCCACTTGCCGAAGCAACCGGTGACATAGCCGCGGGATTTGCACACCTCCGCGATCGTCGTCTCGTCCTGCGAGAGCCCGATCTTCGAATGAGGATGCAGCGCTCCGGAAATGCCCACGCGATTCGGATAACAACCGGTCATCAGCCCGGTGCGGCTGGCGGAACACACCGCCTGCGCGGAATAGAAGCTGGTGAACTTCGTGCCCTCCGCCGCCATGCGGTCGAGATTCGGAGTCTGGTAACCCTTCGCTCCAAACGGGCCGATATCCCCGTAGCCCATGTCATCGATGTAGATGATGACCACGTTCGGAGGCGGTGTTTTCTCCGCGGCGGATGCCGGAACAGCGGCAACCGCCAACAGGAGGGAGGCAACACCGGAAAGCGAACGGGAGATTCTCATGGGCGGATCACTACGCATCCACTTGCCCGTTTGTTGCGTCAGGGTTTCCACGCCGTCATCACCCCGCGATCGGCCGCCGTATCCTGATAGGAAAAGTCGCGGAATCCTGCCTCGGTGAGGAACGCTTCATACTCGCCGGTGGAGTAGCATTTGCCCTGGGTGGAATGCATCAGCATGGCGGAATACTCGGCCACGGGCAGAGGACCGGTCTTGTCCGCGTTGATGAAAGCATCGTGGATGATGAGCATGCCGCCCGGCTTCAACGACCGGTAGGAAACGGCCAGCAGCTCACGAACCTCGGGCTCATCCCAATCGTGAAGCACGTTTGAGAACAGATGCAGGTCACAGTCATCCGGCAAGGGATCGCGGAACATATCCCCTGCGACCACTTCCACGCGGGCGCTGTATCCGAGCTCCGCGATCCGCTGGCTGGCGATCCGTTCCACGGAGGCCTGGTCGAACACCACTGCGGAAAGATGCGGCGCATTCGCCACCAGCGAGCAGGCGTAGATGCCGGAACCGCCACCAATATCCACCAAGCGGGTGAAGCGGGTGAGATCGAGCTTCTTCGCCATCGCTGGTCCGAGCAAGACTCCGCGGCAATCCATGGCGGCGGTGAACAAGCGGGCGAAGGCATCATCCTCCATCGACTTGTGCCAGTCGCCCTCGTTGTAGCTGCCCCAGTTGGCCGGTTTGCCGGTGGCCAGAACCTTCAGGTAGTCCTTGGTGATCGGGCGCTCCTTGAGGGACGCATAGTAGGGTGCCAGCGACCAAGGCGAACCGGCGGTGAGCGCCACGCGCCCCGTATCGGTCACATGGAACACTCCGCCCTCGGCCCGGACGAAGCCGTTTGCGGTGAACAAGGTCATCATCACATCCACCGGGCGGATGGCCTCGAAGCCGAATTGCTTCCGGATCGCGGTGAGATCCGAAGGGTGATCCGCGAGCCAGGTGAAGAAATCGAGATGCACCAGCGCCGTGGTCACCAGATCTCCGGCATAGAGGCCGTCACGATAGCGATAGGCGCGGGTCGGATCGGCATCAGGCAGACGGGTCAAATCCACTTCGGTCATGATCGAAGCAAACCACCACACCCTTCCCTGCCAAGCTCGAATGGAGCTCCACCTCTGAAGGAGTTGAGCCTTCAGGAGAGGAGGGTCTTCACGGGGGCGGAGGCTCTGTGCCATCGCAAAGCAGGTGGAGAGAATCGGGAGGAAATTTTCTGCGGATCTGGATGAGCGATAGCACGTCATTGGACTCCGCCCCCCCTCTGAAGACCCTCCTCTCCTGAAGGCTCAACTCCTTGAAAAGAAAAAGCCCGATGGATTGCTCCACCGGGCTTCGGGAAAAATGGCTGATGCAGGCTTACAGCGCGCCGCGTTCGGCACGGGCCATCTCACGCTCATAGCGCTTCTCCAGCATCTTGCCGCGATCTTCATCCCCGACCTGGCGGTAGTAGTTTGCGATGGTGGTCACGATACCAGCCTCGGTCTTGGTGCGGAACCAATCGCCGGAGTTGCTCTTCACCACGCGGTTGAAGGCGAGTTCGATGTCGCGCACGGCCTTCTTGGCCATCTCCGGATCGTCCTTCATGTAGCCGAAGTAGTCGGCCATGATCATCTTGAAGCCGGTGATGCTGCCACCGTATTCACGGAGCGCCGGATCGTAGAGATGCTCGATGTCCTTCTTCGCCGTCGGTTCATTGCGCTTGAGGATGATCTCGGCCTCGCGCTTGAGCGACTCGGCGATCAGGTCCTTCTGCTCGGACTGGTTGCGCTCGTCACGACGGCGCTCGCGGAGGAAGGCGGTCTTGGCATCATTCTCGCTGCCGTAGGGGAAGACGTGCTCGGTCTCCGCCTTGGCGGCGAGTGCGGCCATGCGTGGGTTCTCGCGGAACTCGCGGCGCATGTCGCCGGCGAACTTCTTCCAAGCGCCATAGACTTCCGTGTCTTTCGGATCCTTGGTGCCCGTCTCGTCTTCCATGACGTTGTAGAGCTTCGCCCAAGTCTCCACAAAGGAACGGCCGAGGGTGTTGGCGAGGCGCACGGTATCGGCCACGAGGTCCTTCTTGCCCTGCTCGGCATAGAAATCGCACAGCCACAGGTGGCGGTAGACGCTAATGGAAACCACCGGGCTCTGATGGTCGCGGTCGTTCCACTGCCAGACTTCCTGCTCGGTGATCGAGCCACCCACCTGCGGGTTGTCGGTCTGGCCTTTCGAGACCCCACCGATGCGGCCGACACTGGTCGTCCACTCGTCATCCTTCACCTTGATCGCCACCCAGGCGTGGCCGCCGAGATCGGTCTCACCGGCGAAGACCATCGCCGGAATGCCATTGGCGCGGGCGGTATTCGCACAGAAATAGGACTGGTCACCGCAAATGCCGCCTTCCTTGAGGATCTGGGCGAAGGTGTATTCCGTGTAAGGATTGATGCCCTTGACGGCGCGTTCCATGAGATACTTCACCATGCCGTAGGCATCACCCCAGTTCTTGCGGGTGAGGTGCATCTTGTCCACGGCCCACTCCAGCTCGGATTGGATCACAGGAGCACAGACGACGTAGACGAGGTCACGGGCCGGAAGGCGGTCGATCGGGCCGACCATCTTGCCCTTCTCATCCTTCTCGATGTACCAGAGATAACGGACGAGCGGGTCGATGGAGAGCTCGCTCGAGTAATCCTTTTCGCCACCCGGGTTCTTGGCGGTCATCGGCTTGTCGAAGACCACGGCACAGGCCAGTGCGAGGTTGAAGTACTTCTTGGCCACGGACTCCTTGGCGGTCCAAGCGTCCTTCAGGAACACCATCACGCGGTCCTTGTCGTCTTCCGGACGCACGGTGAGGAGGACTTCCTCCATCTTTTCCGGCGTGTTGAACAGCCAGGTGATCATGTCCCGCGCGCGGGTGTCGTGCGTCACCTCATGGATGCTCTCCGGAGAAAAGCGGCCCAGCACCTGCCAGCGCAGGAATGCTTGGTAGAACATTGGGGTCTTCCAGAACTCGTCGAAACGATTGCGACCGTCCGTCACGTGCATGACGGGAATGGCAGCTTCCAAGGAGCGCCCCAGCATCTTGCGATAGCTGGTCCAGGCCCCTTCGTTGATCGCCCGCTCGAGCAGATCCTTGTCCTTTTTCAGGAAGGATTCGCGGGTGGCATCGAGACCCGCCAGCACTAGGGTGGTATCCCCGAAAACATCATCGGACGTGACGCCCGAAACCTCGCCAACCGCAGCCGTGCTATCCGAGCCGGAGGACGTTCCGCCAGCGGTGGCGCCGCCCGGCGTGCCACTGGAAGCGATCGTCCCGGACGAACCGCCGGTAGTGCCGGAGGAAGCCGGAGGGGGATTTTTGAAGAGATCCGAATACCCGACATCGGAATCGTGATTGCCCAGATCGGAGCCATTGCCACCACCAGCCGCCTTCTTTTTAGCGGGCGCTTGGGAGGAAGAAGCCATGCCGGGCACGATCTTCTGCATCAGGCCGAACTTCTGGACGCCCAGATAAAGCCCACCCAACGCGATGAGAACGATCAGCACGGTGCGAACCTGCTGCGTTTGTTCCTTTTTCCGATATTCTGCCTGGAGAGCGTGGCGGGCGTTTCCAGAAGAAGGGGCGAGGGGGCGCGGCGGAGGCACCGGCCGTTTGGGAGGTTTCATAGGAGAGGGCAGCTGAAGCTAACGAACAGAGAGAGAAGCGCAGGGAGCGCGGGAATTTATCAAAGGAAATTGATCTGACAACCCAGGATAAGGGGGCAAATCCGTCCCTGATAATTGTCAGGCAATTGGTTGTGAACCCGCCGCACACCGGAAAGTTGCGGCGGTATCCGGGAAAAGAGACGGGGAAACCCGTGAATTCATTCAACGCCAGTCACCGCGCTCGTCTTTCTCGAGTTGGATCCGGTCGTTCAAATTGCGGGCTTTCACCCGGTGGTTCCGCTTCGCCCACCGCTCGACGGACATCTGCCGTTTCTTGGCGCGGCGGCGCAGCTCGGCGATTTCGTCATCAAGCTGGAGGAAACTTTCATAGCGGCCGACTTCAAGCTTTCCGGCCTCGACCGCCCCGCGGATGGCGCAACCGGCGTCCTTCTGGTGGCGGCAATCAGCGAATTTGCACTCCCGGGAGAGAGTCTCGACGTCCGCGAAGCTCTCGCGCAGCGTCTGCTCGTCCGTCCACATCTGGATCTCCCGCATCCCGGGATTGTCAATGAGCATCCCGTTTCCGGGCAGCGGCACCAGCTCGCGGGAGGTGGTGGTGTGGCGGCCCTTGCCGGTGACCTCGTTGCAATCGCCGGTCCACTGCCACTCGTCGCCGTAGAGTTGGTTGACCAAAGTGGATTTTCCAACCCCACTGGAGCCGACGACACACATGGTAGCGCCTTTCTTGAGATAGGATTTGAGGACCTTGAGGCCCTTCCCGCTCAGAGCACAGGTGACGTGGATGTCCGCCCCGGGGCAAAGCGAGGCCAGCACGGTGGCGGCCTCCGCATTCTCCTCCTTACTGAAAAGATCGGCCTTGTTGATGAGCACCACCGGCTTCGCGCCGCTGCGGGCGATCAGGGCGAAATAGCGCTCCATCCGGCGTGGGTTGAAGTCCGGACCGGCATCCGTGACCACTGCCACCACGTCGACATTGGCTCCGATGACCTGCTCCTCCGAGCTTTTGCCGGGCATCTTCCGCGAGAAGCACGACCGCCGTGGCAGGCAGGCACGGATCACGTGATCCTCATTCTCGCCACCCAGGTGGACCGCCACCCAGTCGCCCACGGCAGGCAGCTCCGCGTCATTGGCGGCTTCGTGCCAGACCTTTCCGGACAGCACGACATCGATCTCCTCCCCGCCTTCCAGAAACGCGCCATAGTTGATGGCGGTCTCACGGATGAGACGGGCGGGGACCCAGCCCTTGCTCCGGTAGGGAGCAAAGGCTTCCTCGAAAAACGGGGACCAGCCGAGTTGGAGCAGCGTCACGCGGGCATCACTTTACGGGCTGCCCCGGGAACTGTCCACCCGGAGCTACGGGCTCAGGCCGTCGCGGGAGTTTTGACTTCCGGCAGCTTGCACACCTCGGCGAGGTGATCGAGCATCTCGCGGGTCTCCTTGCTCCAGCGGCGCAGGGCCTTGCGGGACAGATCGACGCGACCGGCGACGGCGGCTTCCAGTTCGTGGTAGTTCGCGGCGAGGCGCTCGCTGAGGGCGTGGACGGCTTCCACCGCCTTGTCGCGCCACGGATGATCATCAGCGGCCAACAGGCGCTCCATTTCATCGGCAGCCTTGCGGCGGGCCTCCATGATCTGGGAAAGAACGACCTTGCTCGCCGGGACGCGGCGGAGATCGCTGGCCAGACCGACCTTGGACAGGAGCCAGATGGCCCACTTGGTCGGGTCGAAGTTCCAGCTCTTCACGCCGTTGCGGTAGTCGTGCTGGAATTCGTGGTGATAGTTGTGGTAGCCCTCGCCGAAGGTGAAGAGCGACATGACGAAGCTGTCACGGGCGCTGCAGCGGGTGGAGTAGGGCTGGCTGCCGATGGTGTGGCAGAGCGAGTTGATGAAGAAGGTGCTCTGCTGGACGAGGAAGACGCGCAGCACGCCGGCGAGGAGGAAGCCACCAAGAGCACCGGTGTAGCCATCGCCACCTTTGGCGAACTTGTCCCAGACGAAACCGAGAGCGGCAGGAAGGATCAGGCCGACCACGAGGGCGATGACCTTGTCCCAGCGGTGCTGCCACATGACCAGCTTGTCCTTGCGGAGGTCCTGGACATTGTCCATCGGCGGCTCGGGATTGAGCTTGAAGAGGATCCAGCCGATGTGAGCCCAGAAGAAGCCCTTGCTGATGTCATACGGATCATCATCGTGATCCGTGTGCTTGTGGTGGCGGCGATGATCCGAGCACCAGTTGAGCGCCGAGTTTTCAAGCGCACAGGCACCGAAAACGAGGGTCAGGAAACGGATCGGCCACTTCGCCTTGAAGGACAAGTGGGAGAACAACCGGTGGTAGCCGAGCGTGATGCTCATGCCGGTGGCGATGATGTAGAACATCATCATGCCGAACTGGAACCAGTCCATACCGTGATGCCAGAGGTAGATCGGAGCGGCAACCACGGCGATCAAGCAGATGATGCCGAGAAAGACGGTGTTGAGCCAATTGACCCGTTCAAAGGGAATCTGGAGCTTCGTCATGTGGAAAAGGATCGCTGCGTGTAAAGGGTTTGCGGAGCCGGGTCAATCCCGGGCACAGGAGCCATGGGCACCTGTACGTTCTCCGCCTCGTTTGTCGCGAACAATTAGAGGATCGGGACGGGGATAGTTACGCACGGGTGGGACGGGAATCCCCGCCTGTCCTGCGCTTTTCGGGGCGTTTCCCGCCTTGTCCGCCACGCGGGCCGCCTTGCGGCTGGCCACCGGGACGGGTGCCGTGGCTGTGGGGGGAACGGTTCCGGCCTTGGTTTTGACCTCCCTGGCCTTGACCCTGTGCGCCTTGGCGCTGTCCGCCACCCTGCTGGCCGCGGCCACGGGGGGCCGGCTTGGGAACCTTCGGGACCACCACGGTGAGGGGGATCTTCGGCTCGTCGCCCTTCAGGTATTCCCCGACGAGGCGGTTTCCGGTCAGCTTTTCGATATCGCGCAATTTTTCGCGATCCTCCGGAGCCACCAGCGAAACGGCGGTGCCGGTGGCACCCGCGCGACCGGTGCGGCCGATGCGGTGGATATAATCCTCCGGCACGGTCGGCAGGTCGTAGTTGATCACATGGCTGATGCCATCGATGTCCAAGCCACGGGCGGCGACATCGGTGGCGACGAGGAGCTTCACGCTGCCGTCCCGCATCTGGTCGATGGTGCGTTTGCGCTGGCCTTGGGTCTTGTCGCCATGGAGGGCGGCGCAGGAGTGGCCGCTGAGAGCGAGGGACTTCGCAAGGCGGTCGGCGCGGCGCTTGGTGCCGGTGAAGATCACGGCCTGCTTGATCTCCCGGTCACCGAGCCAGTGATCGAGGAGGCGGCGCTTGTGGTCGACATTATCGACGTGGAAGAGCTTCTGCTCGATACCCTCGTGGCGGCGGGTATTGGCCGCGAGTTCGATGAGCTCCGGCTGGCGCAGCAGGTCGCCCGCCACGCGCCGCACTTCCCCTTCGAGGGTGGCGGAGAACAACAGGGACTGCTTCGCGTCCGGCGTATAGCCCGCGATGCGGCGCACCGGCTTCACGAAGCCCATGTCCAGCATGCGGTCCGCCTCGTCCAGAACCAGGAACTCGACGTTGGAAAGATCCACCTTCTTCTGGTCAAGGTGATCGATGAGACGGCCGGGAGTCGCTACCAGCACGTCCAGCGGACGGGACAGGAGCTGGTACTGCGGGCCGTAGCCGACACCGCCGACGACAATGCCGGAGGTCAGGCCGGTGAACTTGCCGAAGCGGCGGACTTCCTCCTGCACCTGCACCGCAAGCTCGCGGGTGGGGGTGAGGACGAGCGCACGCGGGCCGCGGCGGCCGGTGCCCGGACGCTCCATCAGGCGATGAAGCATCGGCACGACGAAGGAGGCGGTCTTGCCGCTACCGGTCTGCGAAGAGGCCATCAGATCACGGCCGGCCATCACGATCGGGATGGATTTGGCCTGGATCGGGGTGGGGGTCTCGAAACCGCAGGCCGCGATGGACTTGGCGATCGCGGGATTCAATTGGAAGGATTCAAACGTGGTCATCAGTTCAGGAGCCATGCACGCGGGCACGGCGGATCAGGGCGACAAACGCCAGGAGGAGACGGTGTGTCTCCCGATTTGGATTCTGGTTGATTCACTCCGATGGCATCGGAGGAGAAACGGCCGGTCTGTCTGAAGCGGCCGATGTCGTTTGCAACCAGAGAACCGCGGGGATACCCCCCTGCCGAAACGGATGAAAACGGCTGATCCCTTGCGGGCAGCGGCGGCGCTATACGGGCGGAATCCCTCGACCGCAAGGCAAATCCCACCTCACGAACCATCCCGCTCGCCTCCAGCCGCTGGCTCTGCCACAGATGAATCCTCCCGATCCCATGCCATGAAACACGCTCTGATGATTCTCCTGCTGGCTGCCGGTCTCTCTCCAGCAGGGCAGCAACCGGACACCGAACGCCTCCCACTCAAGGAAATGGTGAAATCCAACGTGCCGGAAAACTGGAAGGTCATCGCGGACGGAAACCGGATCATTGCCAGCACCGAAAACGTGAAATTCCTCTACATGGTCTCCCCTGCTCTCTCCTATGAAGATCCATGGGAGAAAGCCGTAACGAAGGATTTCCTCATCGAGATCCGCACGGTTCCGTTGATCTCCCCCGAAGCATTCGAAAAGCTGCGGCAATTGCGGAAAGACCTTCTCGCCGAGCGCGTCCTGCAGTGGGAAAAATCAAAAGGCGGGAAGATCGACGGCAAAGTGCTCTATGGTTTCAGGAAGGAAATCGATGACACCGTCCCCCTGCCTTACTGCCACGACGAGGTTTCCTCTTATTTCATCTATTCCAGTGATCAGGACGTGCATGCCACTCGTCCCGCACTTGCCCTCACCTGCGCGAAGGCGGTGAAGGAGGGACTGCGAGTCCACCGGCGGCTTTACCTCCCCATGGTCCAAGCGCCGGGAACCAGACTGGAAACCGATCCGGCCTCCGATATCGAAGCTCCTCCGGAGGGGAATTGAAGGAAGCAGCGAACCTCCACGCCACTCCGCACATGGGGGACCGAGGCGACACCAATTGTTAGGAAATATTGATATCTATTCTCTTGTCTCCCAGATACCCCTCATCGCGGGATTCAATTGCCAAGAAAGCCGT
This sequence comes from Luteolibacter sp., assembly GCA_049840755.1. GTDB lineage: Bacteria > Verrucomicrobiota > Verrucomicrobiia > Verrucomicrobiales > Akkermansiaceae > Luteolibacter. Next base: position 27,181 of record JASGJM010000001.1, read on the forward strand.
GCTATCAATCCAACCATGACGAACCGCTCCCCCCAAGCGGGTCGTATGGAAAGACTTCTCGGATGGCTCCCTTCCGCGAAGCCCCGTACCTCCCCCACCACCGATCAATTCGACCGCACCGCCAGCCGCACCTGGCGCAGCCGGACCGCCCTCACCCCGGCGGAATTGTCTTTCTTCCACCTCCTTTCCCGCGTCGTCGAGGGTCGCTTCCTGATCCTGACCAAGACGCGGATGGCTGACCTCTTCGGTCTGCGCCGCAGCGAGGAATCGCTGCCCGCCTTCGATCGGATTGGCCGCCAGCACGTGGACTTCGTGCTCTGCGATCCGCGCACCTCCGAGATGCTCGCCGCCATCGAGGTGGACGACCGTCCGCTGGATCATGCCGACCGCCTCGAGCGCGACCGCTTCATGGACCGCCTTTTCGCCTGGAACCGCCTGCCGCTGATCCGCATTCCATCCACCTTCGTCTACGCGCCGGAAAAGCTGCGCCGCGAGCTGGCACGGGTGCTCGGTGAAGGCCACCTCCAGGCCGCCGCTGGCAATTGATTCTCCCCCCGAATCCACCACGGGCGGCCGGTTTTTTCAGCTTCCGGCTGCCCGTGGTCTGGAGAGAGCCTAACAGCTTTCACTTCATCCCGGTGGATTGACGACCCCTCTTGCACTCGTGCAAGGGTAGCGGGCATGACGAGTCACACGGCCCACTCCCTGCCATGAATCCGCTCGACGGCCAGTAGGGAGGTGACAGGGTAACGGAATGAAATGGAATTCCATCCTGCTGGCCCTCACCACTCTCGTATCGTTCCAAGCACAGGCTGAAGAAACGAAAGCCACCGAGGCCAAACCCGCCGCCAAAAAGATCTGGGCGGAGTCCTATCTCGGGAAGAAAGCCCCCGAGCTGAAGGTAGAGAAGTGGTTGACGGAAAAACCCGCCACCGAGGGCAAGTTCGTGATGATCGATTTCTGGGCCACGTGGTGCGGACCGTGCCGCAAGGCCATCCCGGAACTGAACAAGTTCCAGGAGAAGTTCCGCGACAAACTGGTGGTCATCGGCATTTCCGATGAAGCCGAGGACAAGGCCCGTCCGGTCAGCGAAAAGGAGATCCACTACTCAAGCGCCATCGACACCAAGGGAGAAACGAAGAAGGAGATGAAGGTGAGCGGCATTCCGCACGTGATCGTTCTCAATCCGAAGGGCATCGTGGTGTGGGAGGGCTATCCCCTGCTCAGTGGCTATGAGCTGACCGAGGAAGTGGTGAAGGGCCTGCTGGAAGCGAAAGCGGAGTAACGCAGCCCACCATCAGGGAACCTCCGCTTTCGTTCCGGACGATTCAGAAAACAGGTCACCCATGTCCGAGATGCCTATATCGTCCCGGACAGGCCTTGCCCTGAACTGCTCCATCGGCACTCCAGCCTGTTCCATCTCTTCGATCGCTCCGGCATCAAAGTAGCGCAGCCGATACTCCGTTCGACTGGTCCCTTGGCGGGCCTCCGCATAGAGGGTTTGGCTGCCCCAACCTCCAGGCAGGAAATCCAGCGCGGCCGCCAGCAGGCGTTCCTGCTCTTTCCGATCCCGCCCCAACAGTTCGTGAAGCTGTTCGATGGCTTGGTTTTTCTTCTCCGGACCTGCCGGATCGGGCGGCACGCGAAAGAGCGTATGAGCATCATCCGCCACGACGATTTCCTTCGCGGCCTTCTCATACTCCCGACGGTCCGACTCCACCCGGCGCAGCAGCGACCGCACTGCCCCCACTTCCTGATCGCTGAGCCCCATGTCCTTCAATGGATTCCCCTCTTCCGTCTCGTATAGGAGCTGCGTCAGCCGGATATCGGTGTCGGATCCGTCTCCAGTCTTGGGAGGGCGGGTTCTTGTGGCCGGCTGCATTCCTTCGCCGACCTTCATCGAATCATCCGCCGACGAATGGGAACCTTCGGCTTTCTTGCCGGAGCCATCTGCACGCGCCTGAATTTCACGCTGTCCCAGCAATCCGCCCAACAGCAGAACACCGAGCACGGCAGCCGTAGCGACAATGACTTTCCGCTTTGCCATTCACGTTCGAGTGGATTGCCCGTTTTGGCCCTCTTCGGGCAAGGATCAGCCTGTGACGATCTTCACCTCGAACTCAATCAGGTCATTCACCAGATGCCCCGCGAGGCGGTGAAAGAATTTGCCTGAACCGTAGAGCACGCCCCAACGGGTGCGGTCGATGGCGAAGCTCGCCTGAGCGGCAGCCTGTCCCTCGGCGGTGACACCTGCGGCGGCAGTGAACTCGATCGGATGGGTCTGCCCTTTCATGGTAAGATCCGCATGGACATGCAGATTCGGGGCTCCGGGGCTCCCCGCATCCAGATGGGTGGCGGAAGTGATGACCAGCCGCACTTCAGGGAAGCGCACGACATCGAAGAAATCGTGGTCATGCAGATGCCGGATCAGCACGGCGTGATAGTCCGTTCCTGCGAGGTCATTGCAACCGATGTGCTCCAGATCGATGACCAGTTCACCACCGGTGAGACGACCGTGATCGAAGTCCAGCCAGCCGGATTTCACCGGCACATAGCCGTGATGGTGATTGAGCAGGTTGCGACCGGTCCAGCCGACACGCGAGTGCTCCAGGTCCACCAGCAGACGGCCGTGCGGAGTCGCAGGAGCAGGCGGCAATGGCGCGCCGCAGGTGTTTGGCAGGCGGGCGGCGAGCCAGCCTTCCAGACCGCCCTCCAGTTCGGCGACGTCGGTGTAGCCGGCGCGCTCCAGTTTCTCGACAGCCATCCCGGCCTCGTGGCTGCTACCAGAAGCACCGTAGATGCGGACCGCCCGCCCCTTGTCCGGGAGCTGGCCGGGAAGGCGTTCGTTGAAAGCGACCTCGAAGACGGCGTTGTTCAGCGCGCCTTCGATGTGGCAGGCCTCGTAGTCGTCCGGGAGACGGACGTCGAGAACCACGGGTGGAGTGGCGGAAGCGAGTTCCGTGGCCAGGGCGGAGGGAACGATCATGGCGTCTCTTTGTTAGGGTCTGCGAGGGGCGGTGACCAGCCTTCATCTCCGATTCCGTGGCCGGGCTCGTCCCGCATGACCTGGTCGAGCGTCCTCTGCACTTCGCGCGCGGCGGAGAGGAAGGCATCGTCGTCCTGGTGGCGGTGCTTGGCCATCTTGCGGAGGAAGACCTCGTCTCGGCGGCGGTAGAGCTTGGCGGCGCGGTAGGCGGTGTAAGCGGGCATCCCCAGCTCGCGGAGCACGTCGGTGCCCATCGTGAGCGAGGAATCGAGGGTGTCACGATAGATGCGCTGTTCGCCCGCATCCAGCAATTCGTATGCCTCGGCACGGCTGTAGGCTCGCACGAAGATCTGGAGATGCGGGAAATACTTCCGCGCGGTCTCGATGATATTCAACGTGATCGCCGGATCCTTCAGCGTGATCACCAGGATCTTCGCCCGCGCGGCTCCGGCGGTGAGCAGCATGTCCGGTCGACCGGCATCGCCGAAGAACACCGGCATGCCGATTGCCCGCAGCGTGTCCACCTGGTCCGGATCGTTGTCCAGGATGGTGCTGTGAACCCCCTGGGTGCGCAACAGGCGGCCGACGATGTGACCGAAGCGGCCGAACCCGCAGATGATCACCGGCGCACCCTCGTCACGGACATCACTCTCCCGGTCCGGCACCGGCTTTTTCATCGCCCGGGCGGTGAGACGATGACTGGCGAGGATCAGCAACGGGGTGGCTGCCATCGAGATCGCGACTCCAGCGGTGAGGGTCTTCGCCTGGGTTTCATTGAACACCCCGGAGGCAATCGCCAGACCGATGAGGACGAAGGCGAATTCTCCTCCACCCGCCAACGCGGCGGCGAATACGAAGGACGGCTCCCGCGGTGAGCGGTGGAGCCGGGCCAGACCGTAGATCAACAGCGCCTTCACCAGGATCAAACCCACCGCAAGACCGAGCACGGTGCCAGGGAAACGCCCGATGTGGCCGAAGTCGATGCCCACACCGACACCGAGGAAGAACAGCCCGAGCAGCAGCCCCTTGAAGGGCTCCAGGTCGCTCTCCAGCTCGTGGCGGTATTCGCTGTTCGCCAGCACCACGCCCGCCACGAAGGTGCCGAGCGCGGCGGAAAGCCCCACCTTGGTCATCAGCAGGGCGATACCGATGATGAGCATCAGCGAGGCGGCGGTGAAGGCTTCACGCTGGCGCGTCTTCGCGATGGCCCGAAACAACGGCCGGGTGGCGAGCCGGGCGATGACCACTACCAGCACCACCGCGCCAAGTGTGACGAGGCCCCTGCCCCAGGCAGGCCAGCCTTCCATCCAATCATGCGAAGCGTGGGCCGCAGCCTCCCGGGCACTCCCGGTGGCCAGCAATGGCAGCGCCGCAATGATCGGAATCACCGCGAGGTCCTGGAATAAAAGCACGGCGAAGGAATTCTGACCGGCTTCCGTGCGCAGCAAATTCTTCTCCGCCAAGGATTGCAGCACGATGGCGGTGCTGGACATGGCGAGGATCAGTCCCATCGCCAACGCCGGTTTCCAATCGCAGCCGAAGGCGATCGCAGCTCCGGCCAAGCCTAGTGAGCACAAGACCACCTGCATGCCGCCGAGACCGAAGATCTGCCGCCGCATGCGCCATAGCTCGGTAGGCCGCATTTCAAGGCCGACGAGGAACAACATCACCACCACTCCGAACTCGGCGAAGTGGGTAATCTGCTCGCTTTCGCCACCGATCAGCCCGAGGCCCCACGGCCCGACGGCCGCACCGATGATGAGATACCCGAGCACGGCCCCGAGGCCGAGCCGCTTGCCCGCCACCACCGCCACCAGGGCGGCGGCGAGGTAAATGAAGGCCTGGAGGAATGCGCTTTCGAATGCCACTGCTCCCAAGAACTACTCCGGTGCCCGCAACCAGAGCGAGGCGGAACCATCACGGATCGCAGCCAGCCACTCCGTGTAACGCCCGGCCGCCGTCACCCGGTCCTCATGTTCAATGTGATTCGCCGCGTGGACGGTGAAGGCCTCGGCATACCCCATCCCACACAAGCGGGCGGTTTGTTCGAACGGCGACAGCAGCTCGCGGACGGAGAAATGGTTCGTCCCATCGCGGCGGTAGGCCTCTTCCGGGCCACCGGCCGTGATCGCCTGGGCCATCACCTTGCCCCGTAGCGCATCGCCTTTCTCGCCATAGGCCCAACCGTATTGCAGCACCAGGTCGAGCCACTCCTTCACCAGCGCCGGACTGCTGTACCAGAAGAACGGATGCTGAAAGACCACGGCATCATGCTCCTCCAACAGCCGTTGTTCGGCACGGACATCGATGAGGAAATCCGGATAGGTCTCGTAGAGATCATGCACCGTCACTCCATCCGTGGCGCGGGCGGCTTCCACCAGAACCCGGTTCGTCCGCGAGCGGTGGAACGCCGGATGGGCGAAGATCAGCAGGACTTTTCCCATCGGCTCAGGAGGCATCGCAGTCCCATTCCTTCGCCGCCTTCGCGATCTCTTCCGGCGACACGTCGCGGACATGGGTGGCGAGGCTCCAGCGGTAGCCATGCGGATCCGCCACCCGTGAGGTACGGTCACCCCAGAACATGTCGGTGGGCTCCTGCAAGGAAGTGGCACCCGCCGCAATCGCCTGCGCATAGGCCGCATCCGTATCCGGCACGTAGATCATGAAAGCACCTCCCTTTCCCGGCTCCGGAGCCACACAGCCCCATTCCGGAAACTCACTGGAGAGCATCAGGCGGGAGTTCCCGATGGAAATTTCCGCGTGCATGATCTTCCCGGTCTTCTCATCCGGCATGCGGTAGAGCTCCACCGCGCCAAGCGCAGCCTTGTAGAACTCGATCGCCGCCGGAGCATCGGCCAACGTGAGGGATGGGGTGACGCTGTGGTACCCGGCGGGAATGTGGGTCTCGGACATGGTGGTTTTCGTGGGTTCCGTCACCCTTTCTCACAGCACCGGGAAAACACCAGCGGCAAAAATGTGACGGAGTTGAGGCTTCAGCCGAGGAAGGCTCAACTCCTTACCCGCCGTATACGATGGTCACCGGAGTGCCGACCCGGACGCTGTCGAACAGGATCGGAGCAAAGGGTTTCGGCAGGCGGATGCAGCCGTGGGAGGCAGGCTCACCGGGGTTCGGAATGATGCCGGCATGCATGCCGATGCCGTATCCGGTGATGCGCATCCAGTAGGGCATGGGCGCGGGAACGTAGCGGCAGCCCTTTGGCACGCGGGTACCGGGGGTGGCGTCGCCGTTGACCGTGTTGCCGAACTCATCCTCGATCCAGCCGTAGGAGCCGGAGTATTTCTCCTCCAGCTTCTCGGTGATCGAGTAACGACCCGGCGGCGTGCCGTGGCCTTCCTTGCCGGTGGCCACGTAGGACCAGCCGATCGGGCGCCCGCCACGGGTGTAGGTCGCCCGTTGGGTCTCGAGATTGATTTTCACGGCCACCTCGCCCGGCCCGCCATCGTCATGCCAATCGAACAAATGCTGGTCCGGATCCGGATGCGGCAGGGATACCGACGTCAACGGACCGGAAACACAGGAAACGAGGCTGGTCGCGATCGCAGCCAGAGGAGCCAGGAGAAAGAGCGCGCGGGACATGGCGTTCTGAGGGGTTGGAAGGAGCACTCTAACACGAAATGCCCCCGCACCCAACTGGAAAACGACGCCCGCGCGCGCGGAACCCTTGTCAGGCCTTGAGTTTCAGGGCCGTCGAAGCGACCCGCTCGCCCAGAACCCGACCGGTGGCCTTGTCCAGATCGGACAATTCGAGCTGTCCGGCCTGGCCCATCGCACCGCCGAACGAACCGAGGCGGTTCAAACCGGCGGGCTCCACATTCGGCAGCAATCCCAGCGTCACCCACAGCATGCCATGCTGGCCGGCGAGGATCTGGAAGTACTGGAGCGTGCTGAGTTTGTCCCCGCTCGGAGAATTCGAGACGGTGAAACCGGCGGCCAGCTTGTCCTTCCACTGCTGGCCGAACCAGCGGCCGGCGGTCGCGTCCGCGAAGGCCTTGAATTGGGCGGCCGGGCCACCCATGTACGTCGGCGAGCCGAAGATGATGGCATCGGCGGAATCGAGCGATGCCAGCACGGCTTCATTGGTGAAGCGGCCTTCGACGATATCCTTGCCTTCGATGGCGAGGAGTTCGGCCTCCACTCCGGACACGGAGCGGACGCCTTCAAGCACCGCCTCCGCCATCTTGGCGGTGTTACCGGTGCCGGAGAAGTAAACGACGGTGGTTTTCATGACGATAGGGAGGGGAAGGAAAAGGAACGTGGCCGGAGCGATATGCCCCAGCCACGTTCAAGTTGATCACGCGCCCGGCTTGGCTTCCAGGTCGAGTTTGATCACGACCTCATCCTTGATCAGATTGTCCGCCATGCCCGGGTAGTTGATGCCGAAGTCCTGGCGCTTGATGTTGAACTCGGAGGAGATCTTCACCGTCTCACCGTCCTTCGCCACCGTGGCGGGGAAGGAGATGTTCTTGGTCACGCCGTGGAGCGTGAAGTTGCCGGAGACGGTGTAGTTCGTGTCCGAGTTCTTCTTCAGCTCGGTGACGTCGAAGGTGGATTGCGGGAACTTCGCGACATCGAAGAAGTCCGGGGACTTCAAGTGGCCGGTCAGCTTCTCGGAACTTCCAGCGTCTCCGCCGTCCGCCCAGGTCGAGGACATGTCGATGGTGACCTTGTGCTCGTTGCCCACGGGAGCTCCGTCCTTCACGGTGAAGTAACCGTTGAAGGTCTTGAAGCCGCCCGGGTGGCTGGCGGTGACCTTGGCACCCACGAAGCCGATCTTCGAATTCGGGGTGAAGGTGTATTTCGTGCCACCGGCAGCGCCGGTATCGGACTTGGTCACGGCATCCTTCACGTCGGCCTTGGCGGTGTTCTTGGCCGGATCGTTGCAGGAAACGAGACCGAGCGCGAGGAGGGCGGCGGAGCCCAGAAGCATGGTGGTTTTCATATCAGTGTCTATTTTTGGTTGATCGTTTGTTAGAGAGCACGGTTTCAGCCGATGTCAAAGAGAAGGGCTTCCAGCGGCTCGGTGCCCGCGGCGATGGTGTAGGTGCCGGCCGTCTCCGAGGAGATGGCGTCGCCACCGTTCAGATCCACGTCTTCCACCTTCGCGGTGCCCCGCGCCACGTGCAGCCACAGGCCGCGGCCTTCCGGCAGTTCATGGGTGATGGACTGGCCGGGAGCCAGCTTCACGCGGTAGATGTCCGCATCCTGATGGATGGTGGCGGAATCGTCACGACCATCCGGCGAGATCACGAGGACCTTGGAATCGTTTTCCGTGCCGGGAGCAGGCTTCCACTCGGTGTAGCCGGGCTCAAGCTGGCGCTCGCGGGGCATGATCCAGATCTGGAGCATGTGGGTCCAGTTCTTCGCCGAGGGGTTGAACTCGGAGTGGAGCACGCCCTTGCCCGCGCTCATGAGCTGGATCTCACCGGGATTGAGCACGCGCTTGTTGCCCATGGAATCCTGATGCGCGAGCTGTCCGTCGAGGACGTAGGAGAAGATCTCCATGTCGCGGTGCGGGTGGCTCGGGAAACCTCCCTGCGGGGCGATGCGGTCGTCATTGATGACACGCAGCGAGCGGAAGGCCATGTGGGCCGGATCGTAGTAGTCCGCGAAGGAGAAGGTGTGGTGGCTGTCGAGCCAGCCGTGGTCGGCATGGCCTCTTTCTTCACTGCGGCGGACGGTCAGCGTCGGGTTCGTTTTCATGCGTTCATCATGCCAGAAATCCCGGTTCTGGATAATGCCCTCTCGTCAGGCTGAGCATGCTTCCCCGTCATGGGGTGAAGGAGGCCCTTCTCGCATTGACCGATGATTGCAAGCCGGATGATTTTGTCGCCGACGCAAACCGTCAGAGATGAAGCCAAGAGCGATGGCACTCTTTTTATAACCCTCGGCGTCGGTTTGAGCATCTGGCTCATGTGGCAGCAGGCATGGTGGCTCATCGCCGAGACCGCCTTTCTCATCCCCATCGGATTCCTCCTGCGGAAGCAGAAGATTGTGGGCATCTATCTTGCGCTGTTCACGTTTCTTGCGATCGGAGCTTACAACCTGACTCTGATTGTCAGGAAAGGCTTCAATATCAAAACCGCCATCTGCCTGCTGACGTTCGTGGGTGCATGGCAGTACCGGTAGGAAGTACGGGCGGATCCTCAAAAAGCAGGCTGGATGGGATGATCCGTTGGATTCCTCCGAATCCAGCCCTTCCCCACCATCCGAATCCGAGAACAAGCCCATGATCTCGGTCGTGCTCCTTCGCCGGAAGCCTCTGGAACTCGATCAGGAAGCCTTGTCCCTCGCCGTCCATCGTGCTTGGAAACATCCACAGAGAAAAGAGGACGGCGAAGAGTTGTTCGCCGTGGGCAGTGATCCACTCTACATCGTGCGGAATCCTTCCGCCCTGTGGAGCGTTCACAACCGCGCGCAGCCTTACTACGACAACATGGAGGAAGTCGTATCCAGCATCCCGGAACTGCGCCTGCGGAAGGCGGTGAGGGACCACCGTGCATGGCTGGCAGTTGACCTCATGTCTCCTTTCGATGCTTCGCTGCCCGCCGAGTCCTTCTATCCCCACATCTTCCGGCTTATCCGCGAGCTCGCTGATGAGGACACCCTGGCGATCCTGCGCCCCGAAACCGGTCATATCAACGTATGGAACCATGAGGTCGCCGCCAACCTTTCCGGCCCGGAGCCGCTGGAGGACTTTGCCAACCGGACCGATCCACCGGTCATCCGCGTGGAAGAAGACGATCCACTGATGGTGAGCGCTGTAGCCGAAGCCCGGGCATCCTTTCCCATGTTTCGGAACCGCTGGCTCGAGCGCGACGAAGGCGACAGATTTCTGGTGAAAGGACCCGTGCGTCACAACGATCGCCAGGAGTTCATCTGGCTATCCATTACGGACCTGGGAGACGACACCGCCTATGGCAAATTGGAAAACGAGCCGGTCGATCTCGGCGGATTGAAACTCGGAGATGCCGTCACACTCGACCTCTCCGAACTGAACGACTGGGTTCTCCTCCCTGCCGATGGCACGGAACCCCTGGGGCTCTACACCGTAAAGGCGGTGGATGCCGCTGGAAAGCGTGCGATCGAAGCATCGGAAGAAAGTTGACCGGTGTCTTTCGAGTCGTGATTTTGCGTCCATGGAACTTCGGCAGTTGCGGGCGTTTGCGGAGACGGCGGAGGCGGGAAGCATCACCGCCGCCGCCAAGGTGCTGCGTCTCACCCAGCCCGCTCTAAGCAGGCAGATCAAGGCGCTGGAGGAAGAGCTCGGCGTGACCTTGTTCGAACGCGGCGCGCATTCTGTGACTCTCACCTCCGCCGGTGAAGTGCTGCGCGGGGAAACCGTGAAGCTGCTCAAGTTCGCCGATGCGATGGTGCAGAAAGTGAAGGCCGAGGCCGATGGCGAGCCGCTGCGCGTAGGCTATTCGCCATCGCTTGCTTCCGATTTCCTTTCGATCGCGATCGAACGCTTCACCCAGCTCCATCCACGGGTGCGGATCACACTTCACGATTGGTCGAGCGCGGAGATGCGCGATGGCATCGCGGCGGGCAAGCTGGACCTGATGGTCACCGCCCCATGCCCGGGCGAAGCGATTCGCTGGGAGCCGCTGCGCCATGTCGGCTGGCGCGTACTGCTGCCCGCCAGCCACCCACTGGCGAAGAAGAAGCGTATCGATCCCGCCGATCTCGATGGCCAGCGGCTGCTGCTGTTCGAACGCGAAGGTTATCCGGACTACTGGGATCGCGTGATCAAGTTCTTCAAGGAACGCAATCTCCAGGCAAAGATCGCGGGCGAGTTCGATGGCATCGTGAGCCTGAGTGCCGCGGTGGAAGCGGGAATGGGTGTCGCCCTTGCGGCGGAAACCACCCGCATCAGCGGTGGAGCCGATGCCCGCATGGTGATGCGTCCGCTTTCCGAAGAGCCGCTCACCACCAAGGTCAGCGCCGGGATCTCCGCGGCGGGTGAAGTGCCCGCACGGGTGCTGGCCTTCGTGGAAGAACTGAAGGTCGCGGCCGGCTCTTGAGGAGTTGAGGAGTTGAGGAGTTGAGGAGTTGAGGCTTTAGCCGAGGAAGGTCTTCCCGGGGGCGGAGGCTCTCGACCTATTTTCAGGAAGAGCAGAACCGCTTTCTTCCTTTTTTTGCGCCTCCTTGCGGCAAAAAATCTCAAAAGCCTCCGCCCCCCTCTGAAGACCTTCCTCGCCTGAAGGCTCAACTCCTTGGAATAATCCTCCGCCGGTGGTATCAAACCGGATCATGCACTCGTGTCTTTCCAAGGTCTGCTCCCGCCTTCATGCGTTCGAGGCTCCCGGTCGCGACCTGGTGCTGCTGTTCCTAAGGCTCACCATCGGCGCGCAGTTCTTCCTCACCGGCCAGGGCAAGCTCACCCACCTCGACAAGGTCGCCGGCTTTTTCGAGAGCCTGCACATCCCCGCGCCGTATTTCCATGCAGTGCTGGTAGCCAATGTGGAGATGATCGGCGGACTGTTGCTGGTGCTCGGCCTGGCCACCCGTCTCGCGGCGGTGCCGCTCACGATCTCCATGATCGTGGCCTACCTCACCGCCCATCTCAATGACGTGCTGCATCCCGAGGATGCAGAGGGAGCCACCGGCTTCAGCGCCTTCATGACCCATGTGAGCGCCTTCATCGATCAGAAGCCGTTTCCGTTCCTGATCGTCTGCCTGGTATTGCTGGCCTTCGGTGCCGGACGGATCTCGCTCGATCACCTGATCGGGAAAAGGTGCTGCCGGGAAAAAGCAGCACCACCTTGAGCACAAGACTCACATCGGCAGCTCGAAACCCTTGCGATAGTCTTCCTTCAGCATCGCATTCGCAGCCTCGGCTCCCGGGCCGCTGAAACGTTCCGCCTTCGCATCCACCGCCAGCGCGGCCCCGAGCTTCAGCGGGGTCTTCGCCGGATCGACTCCATTCGCTTCCAGGTGCGTGGCCAGGCGATCAATCGCCTCCCGCGCAGGCTCGGCAAAGGCGGAGCGGATCTTGTCCATCGGTGCATCCGTACCCGAGCGCCACGAAATGTTCCCGATATGGGCGAGGGCAGCAGAAAGATGGCCGGACTCGGCGCTGTGGATGGAGCGCTGTTTGCCGGAATGAACCGCATCGATCCACTCCTGCATATGGGATTTCGAGCCCTTGAAGGCCTTCACCACCTTGCCCTCCTTGTCGAACACCTCACAGCCCGCCGAGTGCCCGCCGGCGAACCAGCCGCCTTCGCATTCGATGACATTGCCGATCGACTCACCCTTGTAATTGTCGCATGCCGCTCTTGTAATCGACGCCTTTCTTCGGAAGTCCGCGCACTTCGAACAACACCGGCACGGGATCATAATCGAGCCACACGAGCTGGGTATTCGCCCAATCGCCATCATCCTCATAGCCGACTCGGCCACCCACGGAGAGCACCGCCTTCGGCAAACCCGGGTCACCGAGTGCCCAGCGGCAGACATCGAGCTGGTGCGGGCCTTGGTTGCCGAGGTCGCCATTGCCGTAGGGGAACTGCCAGTGCCAGTCGTAGTGGAACTTCGTCCGCTTCACCGGCAGCAGCTTCGCGCGGGCCGCTCCACAGGTCGTAATTCACGTTGGCGGGCGGCTTCATCGCCGCGCTCACCTTGCCGATGGATGGACGCGGCTTGTAGCAGAAGCCGCGGGCGAACGTGATCTTGCCGACGTTGCCTTCCTTGAGCCACTCGAGTGCTTCCGCCCAGCAGGTTTCGGAGCGGCGCTGGAAGCCGTGCTGGATGTTCACCTTGTACTTCGCCTGCGCCTCCGCGAGCTTGCGGCCTTCCCAGACGTTGTGGGAAACCGGCTTCTCGACATAGACGTGCTTGCCGTTCGCCGCGGCGGTCACGGCGATCAGGGCGTGGGTGTGGTTCGGCGTGGCGATGACCACTGCGTCGATCTCCTTCGCTTCGCACACTTTACGATAATCGTCGTAGTTGGCGACCTCGACGCCCTTCTTCGCCAGCTCGGCCGCGGTCTTGTCCGAGCACCTGGCGGAGTCCGCATCGCACAGGGCGACCAGGCGCGCGACCCCTTGGCCTTCAGCAGCGGAGTCGATGTGGTTCTGGCCACGGCCGTTGAAGCCGATCACCGCGACCCGCAGGTCATCATTCGCGCCGAGGGCGCGGGCGTACGGGGAAAGCAAGCACCAGGTGCCGGCGAAGGCGGAAACGTGAGAGGAAATGGCGGCGGTTCATGGAAGTGTTTTCTTGGAAAAGGTGCTCCAACGGTCCGCCAGCTTGGCGCTTCCGCGGTCGCCATGATGAATGACGACGAGATAACGGAACGCCAGCTTGACTCGCCTTTCTTCAACACGTGCTCCCGAGGGTCTTGTCCTTCTTGCCCTCGAAATCGTGGATGCCGAAGGGATTCGCCGCGAGCAACCCGTAGTCGCGGGCGTGCCACCAGGTCGGGTGGCGGAAATTCGACGGATGATCGATCATCGCCGACCACGGCGGGTTCATCCTTCTCGTCCGGACCGGTGAAGGCGACCCAGTTCGAACGCTTGCCCCAGGCAATCCTGATCCGTACGACCCTCGCTGTCCGCAATGTGACCTTTGGCGGTCTCCCCCTTCAGACGCATGGTCCGATCCATCCGGATGGCGAAGAAGCCTTCCTTGGTATCGCCGAAGAGGGTTTCGGCCTCGGCGGACTCGATGACCGTGGCCAGTTCGATCTCGGTAGTGTCGGCATCCGTCTTGCGGATGGTGTAGGTGCGCTTCTCAGCCAGCCGGTCGGTGCCGTCCGCAGTCCAGACAAGATCCACGGTGAAAGTGGCGGACTTTTCATCCGACTTCACGCCGGAGAAGCCCTTGTGGACGATCTTCGGCTCACCCTTCTTGCTGGTCCACGCCCAAAAATCGAAGCCATCGACATCGCCATAGGAAAGCCAGAAGGAACGATGGTGCGGGTGATCGTGCTCTTCGCCGGGAGCCACATCGGCCTCCATCGGCCAATGGCGGTTCAAGGTCGCTCCACCCGGCGACAGCAGCGGCGCGAGGTACGGCGTGCGGGAGTCGGTGTGATATTCGGTCACCAGCTTGTCCCCATCGAACACCTTCAGGGAGCCATTCCCACTTTCAGTTCGAAAGGCTGCGGCCGCCGGTAGGGACAGCCGCGAAAAACAGAGGAAGGAGGATTTTCATAATTGGATGCAATAACAACAGCGCCGCCCGGTTCGGGAGAACCTCTAAACGGACGCGCAGGATTGATTTTTTCGGGAATATTCAAAAGCTGGAAATCTCCAATCCCAGCTGATGAGCGAATTCCAGGAACTGGTCGACGCCCACTACCAACCGCTCTTCCGGTTTGCAGTGTCGCTGACTCGTGACCCGGACCGGGCCGCCGATCTGGTGCAGGAGACCTTCTGCACTTGGGCGGAAAAGGGAGACCAACTCCGCGACCGCTCCAAAGCGAAGACCTGGCTCTTCACCACCCTCCACCGTGAGTTCCTAGCCCAGCGCCGCCGCGCCGCCCGCTATTCGGACGAGCCGGTGGAGTCTCTCAACGGCAGCCTGGCCTCCAGTGAGGACGATACCGACCGCCAGATGGACGGCCAGCGCGCACTGGAGCTGCTGGGCACCCTTGATGAAACCTTCCGCGCGCCCCTCGCCCTCTTCTACCTCCAGCAGCACAGCTACAAGGACATCGCCGAGATTCTCGAAATCCCCATAGGCACGGTCATGTCGCGCATTTCCCGGGCGAAGGAAATGCTGCGCCGCCAGATGACCGCGGAACCGGCCAGCGCGCCGAAGAACATCCTCCAACTCAACCCGGAGGCCTTGCGACAGCACCATGGATAAGGAACACGCCCGCTTCGTTCTACGCAGCTTCCGCCCGGATGGCGCGGATGCCGGCGATCCGGACTTCGCCGGGGCGCTCCGCCTCGCCGCGGAGGACCGCGAGCTGGGAGAATGGCTCGCCTCCGAGCGCGCCCGCGATGCCGCCTTCTCGGAGGCGCTCGGCCGCGTCCCGATCCCGTCCGATCTGCGGGAGGATCTTCTCACCGGATTCGCCGTGGAGCGCGGTGAACTCCCGCTGCCTCACGACAATCTCGATCAAGCCTTCATCTCCGCTCTGGCTTCGATAGACCCTCCGCCCACGCTGCGTGCGGACATTCTTGCCGCCCTGGCCGCGCAAACCTCCGGCCGCATCGTCAAGAAGCCGTTCCCATGGTTCCGCTTCGGCCTGCCCGCTGCGGCCGCTGCCGGGGTGGCCCTCGCCTTCCTGCTGCCAAAGCCGGGTCAAAAGCCAATCCCCACGTCCGGCACATCCATCGTCCGCACTGATAGCCGCGTGCCGGTCGCCGCCGTGCGGGCCGGGTTCATCCGCACCTTCGAGTCACCTGCCTTCGATCTGGAGCAGAAGAATCCGGACCACGAGGTCCTGTTCCGACACCTCGACCAGAAGGATCTCCCCTGCCCCGGCTGCACCTGCCTGCCGAAGGGCTTGGAAAACATCCCTGGCCTCGGCTGCCGGGAACTCATCATCGATGGGAAGCGCGGCTCTCTGATTTGCTTCAACCGTGGCGATGACGGTATCGTGCATTTTATCATCTTCCGCCGCGCGGACATCCAGGACGCCTGCCCCAGCGGGCAACCGCCGAAGTTTTCCAAGGCAGGAGATTGGTCCATAGCCACTTGGTCGGACAGCAACGACGTCTACATGTTGGTCGGCAAAACCGATGTGCGGAAGCTCGGCGGGCTGTTCTAACGCCACCGCCCCGCGCCGTTTCAAACGGCTTCGGATGATTCCGCCCCATCCCCCGGCTTGCGCGGCGGGCCGGTCCGTGGTTTCTCCTCTGCATGGCCGACGACGCCGCCGAAACATTCATCAAGATCCGGGGGCTCGAACAGCGGTTCGGCAGCCAACAGATCCTGCGTGGCGTGGACATGGACATCCACCGCGGCGAGACGCTCTGCCTGCTCGGCGGTTCCGGTGGCGGCAAGTCGGTGCTGGTGAAGCACCTCCCCGGCCTGCTCCGGCCGCGCAAGGGCACCATCCATGTCGATGGCGTGGAGATCGGCCGCCTGAAGGAGCGCGAGTTCGGCCCGATCCGGAAGAAGATCGGCATGATGTTCCAGGGCGGTGCCCTCTTCGATTCCCTCACCGTGGCCCAGAACGTGGCCTTCCCGCTGCGCGAGCAGGGCATGAAGGATGACAAGGAGATCAACCGGCTGGTCAGCGAGGCCCTTGAGATCGTCCGCCTGCCCGGCCAGGAGAAAAAGATGCCGTCCGACCTCTCCGGCGGCATGCGCAAGCGGGTCGCGCTCGCACGCGCCGTGGTCTCCCGCCCCGAGTGCGTGCTCTATGACGAGCCTCACGCGGGTCTCGACCCCGTGACCGGTGACTCGATCGACCACCTCATCAAGGATCTCCAGCGCAACCACAATATCACCAACGTGGTGATCACCCACGAAATGCGCAGTGTGTTCCGTATTGCCGACCGTATCGTTTTCCTCAAGGAAGGACGCGTCTACTGGACCGGCACCCGCGACGAACTCCAGAACACCACCGATCCCGAGCTGCGTGCCTTCATCGAAGGCGATTCCGGTGACCCTTGGGACAACTGAATTCCTCTCTCCTCTTTTCCTTCCCCGCCATGGCCAGTTCCGAACGCCGCACCGAACTCCTCGTCGGTCTCTTCTTCCTCGTGGGCCTGCTCCTGCTGGGCGGGCTCATCATCCAATTCGGCCGCTTCGGCGACCGCATCCGCGGCCACTATGAGATCACGGTGATCTTTGATGATGCCGCCGGCCTCATCAAGGGCTCCGAGGTCCGCATGGGTGGCGCGAAGATCGGCAAGGTGGCCGCAGCCCCCGAGCTCAATGAAGCGGTGAAGGTGCAAGTGGTCCTCTCCGTGGACGACCGCATCCGCATCCCCAGCGGCTCGAACATCCAGATCGCATCCGCCAGCCTGCTGGGAGACAAGCTCGTGGTCATTACCCCACCCGTCGACAAAACCGGACTCTTTCTCGAACCCGGTCAGACGGTGATGGGTGGCGGCCCGTCGGGTCTCGATGCTCTGCAGGATCAAGCAGCACAGGTGACCGCAGACGTCCGCCGCCTGATGAAAAACGCCGAAGGCACGGTGGTGAAAATCGACTCCGCCGTCGACGATCTGCGCGCCGTGACCGGCCGCCTCGGCGAAACCGTGGAGAAGGTCAACGTCTCGATCCTCTCCGACAAGAACCTCGCCAACGTCGACGACACCCTCGCCAACCTCAAGGACGCCACGGCTGATTGGAAAAAGGCCAGCGGCGAACTCCAGCCCGCCATCGCCGATGCGCGTGAGGCGATCCATTCCATCCAGCGCGCCGCCGATGGCGCGGACAAGGCCATCGCCGACATCCGCCCCGCTTTCAAGGAAGTGCCTAAGGCCGTGGATGCCATCGCCGGAGCCGCCGATAGCATCGGCCACGCGGTCGCCCGCGCCGAGAAGAGCGACGGCCTGCTGGGTGCGATCGCCTACGACAAGGACACCGGCACCGACGCCCGCACCTTCATCCGCAATCTCCGCCAGCGTGGCATCCTGCGCTACAAGGACGCCGAGCTGACCGACGAGAACGACCCACGCAACCGCTTCCGCGGCAAACGCCGCTGAGCAGAGCATGGAGGACGGACATCCAGCTCTGCCTGCTGCAGCCACTCCGGAGCCCACAACTCGCGCATGGGAAATCGATAAAGGCAGTCTGGTGGTCCGGGACGGCGCGGTATTGCCGGAAATCGACTTCGCTGGAGGCGAGGGTGTCCTCTTACAGCCCCTCGTCATTCGGATTCCGCTCCATTCCGTTTGGCTCACACCGCTCGTTCTAGGAATCGTGACGTTCGTCATGGCTCTGGCGGCCCGGAGGGATGGCGATCGGGTGGCCGGCTGGTTTCTTGGTGTGGTGCTGGGATGGATCGCCTTCTGCGTGGTTCTACATCTCAAGTTCGGTCGGCGTGCGCGGATCACCGTGTTCGTAACGGAGAAGCTCCGGCAGCGTTACCCGCAGTCCATTTGGATCAATCGGGCTTTCTCCCTTCTGGTGATCAGCAGCTATCTGTGGAGCTTGTCCCTTTACCACCGGGATGCATGGTGGATCTCGTACCTGCTGTTTCTTTTTATCGGAGCTCGGTTCTTCGCCAGCCCGTGCCAGCCCATCTGCATCCGGCAGCACAACGAGTGGTTCCATCTGATTGCGGTGCCCCGCAAGGTCCTCCTCCAGCTCGCCACCATGACTCCGCCTCGCGAGTGGAGGGAACAATCTCCGAGATGATGAGACTTGGCCTGCGGACAAAAGGCTTGCCTCTACGGGGCACCCGCTGAGCATTCATCCCAATGGCTCATTTTTCCGGTGGCCTGCGATGGGGCGGCAGCTTCCTTCGTAGCAGCAATGTCTCGTTCCCCCTCGCGAAGCTGGAGATCGATGACTCGGGCCTTTCATTCGATGCACCCACGGTCTCCCTTCATCTGGACTTTGCGGATCTCACCGACATTTCCCTGAAGCGACGGATTTTCTACAAAGGCATCCGCTTCCATCACGGCAGGGAAGATCTTCCGAAGCAGATCATCTTCTGGACCTTCTCCGCCGATTCGATTCTGGAAGCAATCGCACCGTGGACTTCCATCGGCTCCGACCTCCACGGTTCCAAAACCCTGCCATGACCAACGAGCCGCTTGATCCCTATGCACCGCCAGCCGCTGACCCAGTCGAGCGGAGCCGGGCTCAATTGTGGCGGCTCGAAAAAGACGTCCTGATCGTGAGGACTGGCGCCGAACTGCCGGAGATCGACCTATATGGCCACAACGACACGGATCTGGTGCACCACGTCAGAAAACTCGTCACCGTGTCGCCGATCCTCATCTTCATCAGCCCTTTGATGGTGCTGGCCGTCAACAATGCGCCGGTCGTTTTCAAGCTGCATCCACCCTGGTGGACGGTCGGCGCCGTGCTGCCGGTGCTGCTTGCTGCCGAACTCCTCATCAGACGCCGCGGCACCATGGGGTGCTACATCGGGAAGGCGCGTGAACACCGGCGGCGCATCTGGCTTTGGATCGGACGGTTCCTCGCCGTGCTCACCTTGGCCGCCTTTTCCGGGGAATGGTTTCATCCGTCTTCCAACTATCTGTGGCTGACCTCGTGGCTACTCCTCGCCACCTTGGTCATCCTGATCGGACCGGCCTCCAATCGGCTCGGTTCGGTGCGCTATGTCGATGGCTGGTTCCACCTGTCCGGCCTGCCACGGATCACGCTGGTGCGGCTGCGGAAGCTGCATCCCGACTCTCCCTCCGATGGTGACCACCGCTCCTGACAATCCCTACGCCACCCCCGCCTCCGCCACTCCGGCGGAGCTGCCGGACGCCCCATCTTCCAAGGGCTGGCAGATCCGGAATGGAAAGCTCTGGGTGACTGAAACGGCCACCCTCCCGATGGTGGATCCCTACTCGGGAGAAAGCCCGGAGACGATGGAAATGAATCGAATCTCCATCCGCTACCGGCCGGTCTGGATGTGGATTTTCCCGGTAGCAGGAGGCGTCATCGCTTGGATTGCCAGCCGTGGATCGGCGACCTTCGCCGGTGTGGTGATCGGACTTCTTCTCCGTGGATTGGTGAGCCTCATGATGCCTCCCGTCTGCTGCCAGGTCTTCTTCACCGCCCGCACGCTGCGCAGCCGACGCCTGGTTTACTGGCTGACCATCGGACTCTTCCTTTTCAATCTGATCGGCGGCTTTTTCTTCGGCATGGCGGACATCGTGACTCCCCTCGTTTTCGCGTTTTCCGGTTGGGCACTGCTTGGCATTCTCATGTGGTCGCTGCTGATCCGCCGTCGCATGAAATGCCGCAGAATGAAGGACGGTTGGTTCGAGATCCGCGGTGTGAATCCCTTGGCGTTGGAAAGGTTCGGATCTTCCCGCAGCCCTCTTTCCGTCACCGAGAACCCGACGCACAGCTGACAAATTTCCTCATGTCACCGCATCCGCCTGAAAACCCCTACGCCTCCCCGGCAACCACCACCGTGGCTCTGCCGGATGCCCCGCCGGCGCAGGGTTGGGAAATCCGGGATGCCCGGTTGTGGGTACAGGACGGAGCCCAGCTGCCGATGATCGATCCGTACACGGGCGGCACCGCGGATACCATGAAGCTGTGCCAGCTCAGCCTGCGGCTGCGGCCACCGTGGTACTACCTCCTGCCTCCCGCAGGAGCCGCCATCGGAGCGACTTGCTACTACGAAACGTCCGCTCTTGCGGGGGCCGCCACCGGTGGGCTGACCGGAATCATCGCGTGCGCCATGGTGCTGCCACTTCTTCCGGCCTGCCGTCTGCGGGTCTTCTTCCTCCGCACCACGGTGCTGTCCCGGAGGCTTCTGTCCGCCTTTATGTTTCTGTTCGTCTTCGGTTGCGTCATCTCGCCGACCACGGACGAACCATGGCTCAAAGCCGTCTTTGGAGGAGCTGCGCTGATCCTGTATTTCCATAGCTGCGTCTTCCAACCGTCCATGAGATGTGCCCGCAGGCGCGACGGCTGGTTCGAGATCCGCGGCCTATGCCCTGCCGCCCTCGCATTGCTGATCATCCATCCGGCCACGTTGGAATCGCTCTCAAAGACATCCGACCCCGACACCTGAGCAAAAAAAGCCGGAGGCCGTCTGGCGGCTCTCCGGCAGGAAAATCCTGTGAGGAAAAAATCAGCGGAGGATGATCACACCGTACTCCTTCGGGCTCAGGAGGCTGTCCACATCACGATCCTTGCGGGTGAAGAGCGTCATCACCTTGCGCATCGTCCAGGAACGCGGCTGGGTCAGCGCGTATTCGGAGGGGTCGAGGTAACCGTCCTCATCGCGGTCCGCCAAGATGTAGCCCTGCACCTTGGACGGAGAACGCCCATCCTTGCCGCCGCGGGAAGCGCGGGTACTCGAGTTTGTCCAGGTAGCCGTCCTGATTGATGTCGTTGTAGTTGAAGCGCCAGGCCACATCGATCCAGCGGGCACCAGGAGCCTGGCTGGCCAGGAATTCATCCAACGACAGGAAGTTGTCGTGATTCAGGTCCGTCTTATCGAAAACCTTGTCATAGGCGGCCGGGCTCAGCGCGTGCGCTTCGGTCGGAAAGAGGCCGAGCCACAGCAATGCGGCTCCCAGAGTGGTGCGGAGAAGTGCCTTCATTGTTTAAGAAACCCAAAATATACCCACTCCCCCACCTGTCAAGGGACCGGCCCGGAAGGGGTGGACGCGGCTCCCCTACGACCGCTCCGCAGGGTCGTCAAGTCGCTCAACGTGTACACGTGTCGACGGCATCGGCCCTCCCCCCGGAAGACCGATACCGCCTGGGTTGCTGTTCCCAACACTGCCCTATCGTTTCCGCCTCAGCAGGGCCAAGGCACTGAATCCGATAAGACCGAAACTGGATGGCTCCGGCACCTGGGTGATGTTCAGCCCGGAGACGGTGGCGAAAGTGGTTCCCAAGCCGAGCACGGACACATTGGCGATGCCGCTGCCGCTGAACCGGATCGAGGCCGGGTTGGAGTTCACCGTGTTGCCGGTGGTGAACGAGACCGTCACCGGACCGGAGGTCACGCCGCTGCCAAGCAGGCCGACCACATCCACCAGCGTTCCGCTGCTGGCCGTGCCGATGTTGTTGTTCGCTCCATCCAACAGCTCGACGTGGAACTGCGGTAGAACGGCGACGCCGGAATCGAGCAGGCCGTTCGAGCCGTCCAACAGGAAGCTGACCTGATAGGTCGTATTCGGCTGGAGGACCAGCTGGTTGCCCGCCTTGTCGAACGTGGCGGTGGCCGACCAGTTGACCGTCAAACCGGTCAGACCGGCATCCAGCAGGTCGCCGACGAGACCGGTGTTGACCACGCCGAACTGGAGCGAGGAACCGGTCAGGTTGATGCGGGCTCCACTCTCGGAGACGCCGAGCAGGACGCTGGCACCCCCGCTGGCAGAGGCATTCCAATAGGTGCCCATGTCATCGGAGGCGGAACCGCCGATGGTGAGCAACAGGGAGTTGGTGGGGTTGACGGTGACATTCGCTCCGTTGGGACCGAAGAGGTCGGAATAGTTGGTGCCATTGACCAACGACTGGGCATGAGCCGAGCAAGTCAGAAATGTGAGCGCCAGAGAGAGGGTGAGCGGCGTTTTCATTGCCGCCAATGGATATAAAATTTAGTTAGATATATCAAATAACCCCATAGCTCTTGAATTTATGGGTTCATTTTTCGGCCATAAGCATCTTTTGTGAAAAACTCTCATCTGAGACTTTGGGAAAATGCCTTATACCTACCCACTCTTTTCCCATTCCACCTTATAACAAAGCGGCATCGCTTCTTTGGAAGAAGCGATGCCGCAAGGATGTGCTGTTCCAATAAAATCAAGCCCTGCGCCGACGGAAGACCAGGGCGGCTCCGGCAACACCGAGCCATGCACTGGTCACTTCCGGCACCTGGACGATATTGAGGCCGGAGACGGTGGCGAAGGTCGTGCCCAAACCGAGCACGGACACATTGGCGATGCCGCTGCCGCTGAACCGGATCGAGGCCGGGTTGGAGTTCACCGTGTTGCCGGTGGTGAACGAGACCGTCACCGGACCGGAGGTCACGCCGCTGCCAAGCAGGCCGACCACATCCACCAGCGTTCCACTGCTGGCCGTGCCGATGTTGTTGTTCGCTCCATCCAGCAGCTCGACGTGGAACTGCGGTAGAACGGCGACGCCGGAATCGAGCAGGCCGTTCGAGCCGTCCAACAGAAAGCTGACCTGATAGGTCGTGTTCGGCTGGAGGACCAGCTGGTTGCCCGCCTTGTCAAACGTCGCGGTGGCCGACCAGTTGACCGTCAAACCGGTCAGACCGGCATCCAGCAGGTCGCCGACGAGACCGGTGTTGACCACGCCGAACTGGAGCGAGGAACCGGTCAGGTTGATGCGGGCTCCACTTTCGGAGACTCCGAGCAGGACGCTGGCACCGCCGCTGGCGGAGGCATTCCAGTAGGTGCCCATGTCGTCGGAGGCGGAACCGCCGATGGTGAGCAACAGGGAGTTGGTGGGGTTGACGGTGACATTCGCTCCGTTGGGACCGAAGAGGTCGGAATAGTTGGTACCATTGACCAACGACTGGGCTGACAAGAGGGGAGTGAGAGCCAGTCCGCAGAGAAGGGTGAACGCGGATTTCATGGGACGAAACAAATCCCATGAATTAATAATTAAGACAACTTTACCTAACTACCAAACCATTATCCGATCCGATAAGCAAATGATCGATCCGGATCATCAGTCTCCTTCGCCAAGGGCAGGATCAAGCCGCCATTTCCCTATAAACTCCTACCAGCCAGGATGCGGTTTCGATGACTGCATCGTTTCTTTCGCCTTCACGCATGTGCAGGCCGTAGGCATAGGCATTCGGCAGCACCTCGCTGAAAAGACTGCGGCTTTCCACGACCTCGCCCTTGAGATCGGCCGGGGCCACGGAGACACCTGGGATCAGACTGATGCCAAACCCGGCCTGACAGGCCCGGAGGGCTTCCGAGGCGGAGTCGAATTCCATGATCTCGGGCGGCGTGGCCCCGTAGGCACGGCGGCACCAGTCCTCCAGAAAGTTGCGGAAGCCGGGCACCAGGCGCTCCGAACCCACCAACAGGGGATGATCGAGCACATCCGCTAGATTGAAGGAAGACGAGGACAAGGGGTAACGGCGGGGAGCCCACATTGCGGACAGGCCCGGCTCTCGACGCAGCTCGATCCGCTTCAGTCCCTGCGGAGGATCATTCTGGAGAAACACTCCGGAAAGCGCGAGATCGCATTCGAAATGACGGAGCCGCTCGGACCAGGAAGTGCCGCTCCGGGCATCCACCCGCTCCACGCGGACATGATCCGGCATGTTCCGCTCCAAAGCCGCCGCAAGCTTCTCGCCGTGGGATGATTGGTCGATCCACAAGCGCACGCGCCCGACAGACGACCGCTGCTGCTGGCTGAGCCGGTGACCCATCGCCTCATGGCTTTCCACACAGCGCCGTGCACAGCCGAGCACCTTCTCGCCGTAGCTGGTCAGCACCGCCCGCTCCGCAGAACGCGTGAACAGCATCAATCCGAAGGTATTCTCCAGACGCGCGATCCGCTGGCTCACCGCCGGCTGGCTGATCCCCAGGCTCTGGGCGGTCTCGGTGAAATGGCCGTTTTCCGCCAGCAGGACGAAGGTCTTCAACTCATCGATATCAAACTGGATGCTCATGCGCCTTCAAGATGGTGCTGGCCTTGTGAAGCGCGTGTTCCAGGCAACCATAGGGATGCTGGACCAGGAAACTCGCCCGGACCGGAATGGGGGCCAGCAGATTGAGGGACTGCCAGTGGATATCCGGGGATGAAGTGCCCGCCGCAGGAGTGGGGGCGATCACCGCACGCAGGTTCGCAGAAGAAGGCTCGGCCGACCATTCCCGGAACTGGGTGGCGGTGATCTGCCGTCCGATGCCGCCGCCCGCCATCTCGATCGCCTGCAACCAATCGCGGCTGGCAGCGCGGAGATCGGGTGCGTGCAGCCCCCATGGATCGACTTCAGAAAGATCCGCCAGATCCTTGGCGACAAACCCGGGAGCCACGCAACCGAGACTCATGGCCAAAGGCGTGAGATGGACCGTGGCCACCCGCTTGCTACCGGGACTGACCAGACCGACGTAGACATCACACGCGCCGGATTCCACCATTGTCCGTTCCTGACCGGTGGTCACCTCCATGAAGGTGACGCGGAACCGGGCGTCCTGGCGCAGCAGATTGTAAAGGCGGACGAAGTACGCGGTCTCGAAGAACCAACGCTGGGCGCCGATACGCAGCAACCTGCCGGTTTCGCGGATTTCGGAGACGTACTGTTGGAGCGATTCCATCTCCTCCAGAAATCCGGCCATCTCCTGATTCAGGCGGTCGGCATGGGAGGTTGGCTGGAATTTTCCGCGGCACTCACGGTCGAACAAAGGGACTCCGAGTTCCCCTTCCAGCGCGGTGACGATGCGCTTCACATTGGAAGCACTGGTCCGCAACCGCATTGCAGCCTGACTCATTGAGCATTCGGTCAGGACAGCTTTGAAGACTTGGAGGTAATGAGCATCCAGGGGCATGGATCAGCTTTCGGTTGGGGAGGGAGACTGTGCCGAGTAAACATCAAAGATGGAAATACCTCCATCTTTTATCAATAAATACGCGATATTTATGATCTGCTTCGCTTGGAAGCCAATGCTATGGTATCATTTTCGGACATCATGGGCATAAAATCGGCCATAAGTAGGGGGTTACGTCCGAATATGTGGCCACATTGAAAGGCTGATGAACTTAACAAAATCATCTGATTTTGCCCCGAAAAGCAGCTCTCACATGGCATTTCCCGGCTGTCGAGCCGATCTGAATCCCTTCTAATGTTAAGGAACGAGTCGTTATTCAGGCGCGTAATACCATTACAGGATAGTTGGCAAGGAACAACACCAAGGCTGGTGTTACGTGTACACGGAGGATTGGGAACGTAGTCATCACGTTTTGTAGGCAATTCGGGGGTCCAATCTTCCGGGGGCTGGAAGAGCGAAAAGTAAGGTTGTCTTAATGAATTTCCCTTTGCAAGGGAGACCTCGCTTCCGATCCGACCCTGAAGGGAAGAGAGGATGCCCACCCTTCCTTGCCCTTTCGGCGGGCGTGGCTACGCTGGGCCGTCCCGATGTCCGATTCGTTCGTCCACCTCCACCTCCACACCGAATACTCCCTCCTCGATGGCATGATCCGCACCAAGGATCTGGCGAAAAAGGCGGTGGAATACGGCATGCCGGCGGTGGCGATGACCGATCATGGCAACCTCTACGGGGCGATCGAATTCTACCAGTCCTGCAAGAAGGCCGGAGTGAAGCCGATCTTCGGCTGCGAGATCTACCTCGCGCCCGCATCCCGCCATGACAAGCGTGACCTGGTGGGCCGCAAGCGCGCCACCCACATGACCCTGCTGGCCCGCGACCTTGAAGGGTGGAACAACCTCAGCAAGCTGGTCTCCCGCGGCCACCTCGACGGCCTCTACTACGGCAAGCCCCGCGTGGACTATGATTCCCTCCAGGAATTCGCGAAGGGGGTGACCTGCCTCTCCGGCTGCATCTCCGGACCGGTGAACGAATGGCTGCTGGCGGGTGACGAGGACAAAGCCCGCGAGACGCTGGCCACCCTGAAGGACATCTACGGCAGCGAGCACACCTGGGTGGAAATCCACAACCATGGGCTGGAGGCCCAGCAGAAGGTCACTCCCGGCCTGCTGAAGCTGGCCAAGGAACTGGAACTCCGTCCGGTGGCCGCCAACGACGTCCATTTCCTCAACCGTGACGATCACGAGGCGCACGACGTGATGATCTGCATCGGTACCGGCCACCTGCTGATCGATGAGAACCGCATGCGCTACACCCCCGAGGTCCACTTCAAGACCGCCGAGGAAATGCGCCACCTCTTCCGCGAGATCCCGGGAGCGTGCGACGCCACCCTGGAGATCGCCGAGCAGTGCAACGTGGCCATCAAGCTGGACTCCACCAGCTCCGAGAAATACCCGCAGTTCCCCACTCCCGATGGCTCCCCGCGCGAGGAATACCTGATGCGCGTGTGCCAGAAGGGGATGGTGAAACGCTACGGCGAGGAAGGCGCGGTCGATCCGGAGAAAATGACCCGCCTGAAGTACGAGGTGGACATCATCAACCAGCTCGGGTTTGCGTCCTACTTCCTTATCACCGCGGACTTCATCCAATGGGCCCGCGATCACGATATCCCGGTGGGCCCGGGCCGTGGTTCGGCCGCCGGTTCGCTGGTGGCCTACTCGATGGGGATCACGGACATCTGCCCGATCCAGTTCGGCCTGCTGTTCGAGCGCTTCCTCAATCCGGAACGCGTGAGCCCACCCGACGTCGACATCGACTTCTGCCAGAGCCGCCGCCCGGAGGTGATCGACTACGTTCGCCACAAGTACGGCGAACGCAGTGTGTCCCACATCATCACCTACGGCACCCTGGGTGCGAAAAGCGTGCTGCGGGACGTGGCCCGCGTGATGGGCGTGTCCTACGGTGAGGCCGACCGCATCGCCAAGATGATCGAAGCCAAGCCCGGCATCAGCCTGGATGGCGAGTGGAAGGCCAAGCCCGAGATCAAGGAGATGATCGAGAGCTCCTCGACCTACCAGGAACTGTGGGGCTACGCCTTGAAGCTGGAAGGTCTGGTCCGCAACGTGGGCGTCCATGCCGCCGGCGTGGTGATCGGCGACCGCTCGCTGGATGAACACGTCCCGCTCACCCGCGCGAGTGAAGGTGAAGTGGTGACCCAGTACGACATGGGCGCGATCACCGAGGTGGGCCTGCTGAAGATGGACTTCCTCGGCCTGAAGAACCTGACCGTCATTCATGACGCGGTGGAGCACATCAAGGCCCACACCCCGGACTTCGACATCACCAAGGTGCCGCTGGACGACCAGCCGACCTTCGACCTGCTGAACCGCGGTGAGACGATGGGTGTGTTCCAGCTTGAATCCGGCGGCATGGTTGAGACCTGCCGCAAGTACCAGATCGAGAAGATCGACGACATCATCGACCTTCTCGCGCTCTACCGACCGGGTGCGATGCAGTTCATCGACCAGATGATCGAGGTGAAGAAGGGTCGCAAGCAGGCGATCTACGAGCACCCGCTGCTCGAAAAAGTCTGCGGCAATACCTACGGCGTCATGATCTACCAGGAGCAGGTGCAGAACGCCGCGAAGCTGCTGGCGGGCTACACGCTCGGCGGCGCCGACCTTCTGCGCCGCGCGATGGGTAAGAAGGACCCGAAGAAGATGGCCGAGGAACGCTCGAAGTTCGTCTCCGGTGCCTTCACCACCAACGGCATCACCGAGAAGCTCGCGAACCAGATCTTCGAGAAGATCGAGATGTTCGCAGGCTACGGCTTCAACAAATCGCACTCCGCCTGCTACGGCCACATCTCCTACTGGACCGCCTACCTGAAGGCGAACCACCCGGTGGAGTTCCTCTCCGGCCTGCTCTCCAACGAAATCCACAACACCGACAAGATCGGCGTATTCGTGGCGGAGTGCCACCGCATGGGCATCGAGATCCTGCCTCCCAACCTGAACGCCTCGAAGCTGCGCTTCGCTCCCGAGACCACGCCGTCCGGCGGCCGCGGCATCCGCTATGGTCTCGCAGCGATCAAGAACTGCGGCGAAGGTGCGATGGCTGCCGCCATCGAAGAACGTGAGAACAAGGGGCTGTTCTCGTCCTTGGAAGACTTCGCCACCCGTCTGGATTCGAAGTCGGTGAACAAGCGCATCCTTGAAAACCTGGTGAAAGCTGGGGCTCTCGATTGGACTGAGGAGACGCGCGCAGGCATGTTCGGCCGTCTGGAGCAGGTGGTGGCTTCCGCCTCCTCCACCCAGAAGGATCGCGCTGCAGGGCAGGTCTCACTCTTCGACGCGTTGGATTTCGCCGCGCCCGCACCGGCGGCCAAGGCCTCGGTCGCGAACGTGCCGGAATGGTCGAAAGACGACCGCCTCGTGCACGAGAAGGAATTGCTCGGCTTCTACGTCACCGGCCACCCGTTGGACAAATTCCGCGGCGTGATCGACTCGGACCGCTATCACCGGCTGGGCTTGGTCGATGAACTGGATACCTCCAATCCACGCGCGCGCTTCCCCTTCGCCGGGATGATCCGCAGTCTGGAGTCAAAGGTCACCAAGACCGGCAAGCCCTTCGGCGTGCTGATCCTGGAAGACTTCACCGGCAGCTCGGAGATCATGCTGTGGGGCGAGACCTTCGTGCCCGCCCGCGACAATGGCATTCTGGAAGCCGGCAAGATCATCAAGCTGAAGTGCTCGGTGCAGGTGGACGACCGCACCGGCGGCTACCGGCTCACCGGTTATGAGCTCAACGAGTTGAAGCCGAAGCGCACCTCGGAGGCCGCCGCCGCAAAGGGCCCGCTGGAGCTGACGCTGTGGACCACCCGCCACGGCGAGCGCGATATCAACCAGATCCGCAACGTGCTCATCGAGCACCCGGGCCAGACACCGGTGCTGCTGCACTTCCAGAACAGCGCCGGCCGCCGCATCACTGTCGAAGCCGGAGAGAAATTCCACGTCAAGCGCACTCCGGCCTTGGTCGAAGCGCTGGACCGGTGGCTGGAGGAATGATCATCTCTGATCCCAGGCATGGAGGTGAATCCCTACACCGCGCCTGAAACCGCGCGACCGATCCTACATCCGGAAGAGACCCCAGCCTTGTTCCGTCGCAAGGGGATTTCTTTCCTCCAGGTCAGGGAAGGTGCCGTGCTGCCGGCCCGCTGCATTCGAACCAATGTGGGAGTCGATCCGGACGACTGCCTGCCATCACGAAAACTCCAGTGCCTGCCTTACCGGAAAGGGATGGTCGTGCTGATTTCCGCCGTTCCCTTCATCGGCCCTCTCTGGTTGAGCATGCGTCGCATCACTTTCAATCTGACTTTCCAACTTTCCCCGGAAGAACGGCGGCGGATCCGTCTACAGCGCATCCTTGGTACCGCCCTCCTGCTGGGAGGAATCCTCTGCTTCATCACCATGGGTGTCTGGCTGGATTCCAACATCGCGAGCATCAAATCTGGAACCGAACCCTCCCACGGGACTCATGCCATTTATGGCGGCTTGGCACTCACCGGGATTTTGATCCTCGCCGGTATCATCGCACTGGCTCGCACCACGGTGCTCCGCGCCATCCGCCACGAAGATGGCTGGTTCACGCTAAAAGGGTGCGGTTCACAGTTCCTTGATTCACTGGGCCCGCCCTGACCGAGGTAAGAACGTCGGGCTATCTCCGGAACCGCTCCGGAACGAAGCTGAGATCGGTGGCCTCCGCAACGGCGAGTGCGATCTGCTGCTCGAGAATCACCGGTGACACCGGCGGCTGGTAATCCTTCAATGCTTGCACAAGTGCGGCCGCTTCGGTGAGATCGGTGGTCTTGGTGACCCGGTAGGCTTTCACTGCAAGCGCCTCCGCAGCACCGGGTGTGAGCAGATCGGGAATCTTCGCACGCAGATCTTCGGGCAAGCTTTCCGGTAGCACCAAACCCCGGCGCTTCGACAGCGCGCGAATCAGGCCGTAGCCCTCTTCCGGCGTGCCGGTCGGGAAGAGCGGAATCTTCACGTCCACACGGCCGGGGCGCTTCAAGTCCACCTCGACCAGATCCGGCCTGCTGGTGGCGAGCGCCCACAGCAGGCGGCCACGATTGCGGCTCTGGCTCATCTGCTCCGCCATCATTCCGTACACGCGCCCGGAGATCCCGGAATCGCCGGATTCCGCAGAGCGTCGGCCCAATGCCTGATCCGCCTCATCGATGAACACGATGCAGCGACCGAGTGCTTCGAGCAGACGAAAAATTTTCTCCAGGTTCGACTCGGTGGAACCGACCCAGCGGTCGCGGAAATTCTTGATCTTCACCACCGGCGCACCGGCTTCGCCCGCGAGGCATTCAACAAGGAAGGTCTTGCCGGTGCCGACGGGACCGCAAAACAGGTAGCCCATCGGCAGAGCTTGGAGATCATTCTTCCGCCACAACGCGATGTCCTGCCGCAACCACTTCTTTACGCCTTCCTGGCCATGGAGATCATCGAGCGTGCGGCCGGATTGGATGAACTCGATGAGACCTTGGGCATCTTCTTCAACGAGCTGCTTCTTCAACTCCACCAGATCCGCATCGGTGATCGGCGCGGAGGCGTGTTGGCGACGCTGGAGCAGCGAGGCCACCGCATGAAGCGTGGAACCCACCAAGGCTGCGGCTGGTTCACCCAAGCGACCGCTGAAGGGAGCAAGCGCCTTCGGGCAAGTCGGCTCCAAAATTTCCAATGCTGCCTCCACCGCTGCTGCATCGGGTAACGGCACGGTCAGTCTCGCGGCGCGGGCGTTCTGTGCGACCAAACGATGGAGGTCACTAAAGTTTTCCGTGATCAAAAAGCTGGCGCAGTGGTGGCCGGTGATCATCGGGTCGGTGGACCACTCGCGGATTTGCAAGGCCATCGCGCTGGTCTCTGGATTCGTGCCACCAGCCGACGCGGGCACCACCAGATCGGCAGCACGCACGATCACCGCCACGCGGATCGCGCGCTCCGGCTTCATCGCCGCGAGGTTCGCGCAGAACCGCAGGTAGTGGGTGATCACGTGTACCGCCTCACGCGGTGCTGCCGGCAGCTCGCGCTCACCGTAGGACGGCCACTTCGCGAATGTCTCGCCGCCCTTCTCGACCCGCATCCCATTGCCAAGATCGTAGCTGAGAATGACATCGAAACGCTGGAGCAGCGTATCCTTCAAAAAGCCTTCCAACGGCACCAGCCGCGGCGTGCCCGCGACCGTGGCTACCAAGCGGTCGCCGATATTCCCGTGAAGGATGAACTGCGAGGCCGCTCCCGATTCATAGAGGGAGATCAGTTCCTGTGCCCATGCGGGCATGCCGGGAGCGGGCATGATGGATCA
This sequence comes from Luteolibacter sp., assembly GCA_049840755.1. Lineage (GTDB taxonomy): Bacteria > Verrucomicrobiota > Verrucomicrobiia > Verrucomicrobiales > Akkermansiaceae > Luteolibacter. The sequence goes on from JASGJM010000001.1 coordinate 58,655, forward strand.
GAGCTGCTGCTGTTCCGGAGCCATCTGCTTCTCGACCGGAGCGGACGCGGCAGCCGGAGTGCTGGACGCCGGAGCAGCCATGCCGAGTTCTGCGGCGAGGTCGGCGAGGGCGAGATCCTCGAGAGCCTCGCGCTCGGCTTGCTTGGCCTGGAACTGGGTGGTGTCGATGCTGTCGCGGGCGACGCGGGCACGACCGGAGGCCTCGGTCTTCTGTTCCTCCACCATTTCATGGAGACGGGACAACGTGTCTCCGCTGCCGCCGATGGAGGACAGCATGCCGGAGGCCATCTCGTTCATTTCAGCGAGAGCCTTCTGCATCTTGAGGCCATCGAGATCGCGGCGCAGGGACTCGATCTTGTCGCGGGCGGTCTTGATTGAAGAATCGCGGGCCGCAACGAGCTCCTTGTAGGTCTTCTCCGCATCACCGAGCTGGGCGCGGTTGTCGGCGAGCTCCTTACGGAGATTCTGGAGCTGAAGTGCGATCTCCCCGGCGAGACGCTGGTTGCCCGCGCGGAGGTTCGCGGCGGCGCGGGCGCGCAGATCCTGTTCATCCCGCTCCTGGCGCTTCACCTGGGCGATGAGCTTTTCACACAGCCCGGCGTGGGCGGCGAGCCCTTGGTTGAACTGCGCGATCTGCGTGCGGAGGTTTTCCTTCTCCAGTTCGAGCAGGGCCTCGGGATTGCGCTTCTCCAAACCGGAGACGAACAGACCGAGGAACCCTCGGAGGAGATTGGCGATGCGTTTGTACATGGGGAGGTATGGGAGAGAATGTTAGAGAATGGACGCGCTTTTGGAGATTCCAAAATGGACCGGTGATTACACGGATCGGCCTATGGGAACATGAAAAGGGCTGGCATGGCGAGGCGGATCATTCGCTCTGGGCGACGCGGGCGGTGAGAGGCGGCGGTCCGCTCCGCACCGGCAGTGCGCCGGAGAGCAAAGGCGGGGGCACTTCATCCAGCAGCAGGCCGCCCACCGAGGCATCGGCAAAGGCGCGCTCGGAGGACTGGAGCGATGAGGAGATGCTGTCCACCTGGGCGGCAAGTTCGCCGGAGTCGCGCAAGGTCATACCGACCTCGCAAAGGCGGTTGATCTGTTGCTCGGTCTTGTCGATCTCCGCGCAGACCAGCTCCCAATTCTCACCGGCCTGCTGGTGGTTTTCCAAACGTTCGCGGACCGTAGCGATGCGTTCGCGGATCGAGGCGACCAACCGGCTTTCCGGTCCATCCGCCCCCCCCGGCTGTTTACCCTGGGCTTCCTTGAGCTGGGTTTCGGAACGGGAAAGCTCGGCGACGATCGATTCACGACTGGTGGTGGCGAGGAAGCGCTCAAGACCGGACTTCTGATGCAGCAGCTTCAGGAACAACCACAGCATGCGGTCGAGGCCCTCGCCGCGGAACTGATCCGCCATGCCGGGTTCCTTCGAGTCCATGTTGCGGCGCAGCTCCAGCAGATCGGAACAACGCTGGCGCAGGGATGCGAAACGCTGGGTGTCCGCGGTGGAAAGGAAGCCCATCAGTTGCTCGAGCTGGGCGGAGGACGCCACGGTTTGCGGACGCGGCACCATCTTCTGGCCTTGCAGCACCCGCTGGAACCGCGGGTTCACTCCAAGGAAGCCGAGGTAGGCCAGCTCCAGCCCGCCCAAAATCGCGAGCATGCCGAGCGGCTCCCCACTGAGCAGGGCGAACACACCGCCCGCCCCCACGCCGAGGAGGTTCCAATGCCATTTGGCAGCCCGCATGAGGGACGCTCCCAAACCTTCTTCACTCATGACTCCATCTCTCCATCCTACAGGGCTGGTTTACCAGCCTGATCGAGCAGGCGGCGCACTTCCTTCACCGAGGACAGGAAGGCGGGCTCCACCTGCATCTCCGCCGCCGGACGGTCCGGCGGCATGACCGCCAGCTGGTGGACGATCGTCCCCGGCGACGGGCTGAAAATGAACACCCGGTCGCCGAGATAGACGGCTTCCGAAACATCATGCGTCACGAAGAACACGGTGGCCTCCAGCTCGCGCCACAGCTTCACCAGCAGATCCTGCATGTTCTGCCGGGTGCCCGGATCGAGCGCGCCGAAGGGTTCGTCCATCAGGATGATCCGCGGGTGCATGATCAGGGTGCGGGCGATGGCCACGCGCTGGTTCATGCCGCCGCTGAGCTGGTGCGGATACTTGCCGCCGTCCTTCTTCGGATCGAGGCCAACCTTGGCGATCCACTCGTTGGCGCGCTCGAGACGCTCCTTGTCCGGGACGTGCGCGCATTCGAGACCGAAGCCGACGTTCTCCAGCACCGTACGGTGCGGAAAGTTCGCGTAGTCCTGGAACACGAAGCCACGGTCCGGACCGGGTGCCTCGACCGGCTGCCCATGCACCAACACCTCGCCGGTGGTGGCGGGGAAATGCGGGGCGAGTCCGGCGATCAGGCGCAGCACGGTGCTCTTGCCGCAACCGCTGGGGCCGAGGATGCCGATGAACTCGCCGACCTTCGGCGTGTCCTCGATGTGGAAGTTGATGTCGCGAACCGAGGTGAATTCCTTGCGTGTGCCCGGGTTGTAGACCTTCGACACGTTCTTGAATTCGACGATGCGCGGCAGCGTCGGATCGGATGCCACCGGCTTGAGTTCGCACGGGGCGTCACCGGTCTGAAGTTCAGTCCTGGCCATGTTTCAAGTGAGGGAATGCCTGCCGCTGGATCCACAGGATCACCTTGTCGATACCCCATGCGAGAAGGGCTATGACGATCAGGCAAAGATAGATGTGTTCGCGCGGGCCATTGCGCTGGCTGAGATTGATGAGCGCCCCGAGGCCCCGCTTCGGATTGAGAACCTCAGCGAGCATGATGTAGCCGAAGGCGAGGCCAAAGAGCAGGCGCAAGCTGTTCACCACATCCGGCATCGCCATCGGCATCACGACTTTCCTCAGGGTTTGATTGCTGAGAATCGGGAACCACAGGCCGAAGCCGAGAACGAATCCAACGATCGCACGGATCCAGAACCCAGTGGTGCCCATGGCATCCACCAGCGGATGGTTCGCCGCCGGATCCATCTCGGTCACACCACTGTAGCCGTCTGTGGACTTGAGGAAAAACCAGCCGACCGATGCCAGCACCGCATAGCCAAGCGCCAGCAGGCACGAGAATCGCAAGCCCTTCGACCAATTCCGTTTCGCACCCAGCGTGTAAGCCGTTTCCAGGAAACGGTCAGGCACCGCACGTGCCGCGGACGTCGTGTCGAAAAGAACGAACGCCACCGCAGCGAGAAAGATGAACATCACCTTCTGCAGGTCATCGATCCCGAACCAGATGATGGTAAGAGGAATCAACGCGGCAATCGGTACATTCCGCCCGAAAATGCTCAGGGGCCGCAACATCGCATCAAGGCGGACATAGCTTCCAGCGAGCAATCCCAGCGGCACGGCGATGGCGATGGCGATGAGGAAGCCGCCAAGCACCCGGGCAAGGCTGACGATCGCACTGATGGACAGCCCGCGATCGAACCACAGCGCCGGGAAGGACGAGAAGGTCTCCCGGAGGCTCGGCAGCTTGTAGGCATCCAGAATACGCTCATCCCCTTCCCCACGGGTCAGAAACCACCATACGAAGAGCACGAAGCCGATCATCGCCATACCGAGCAGCCAGCGCTCCAGCGAAGACGGCTCCTCGCGCAGGGTGCCGGCACGTTTCAGCCATGCGACCAGTGGATGGCGCGTCTTCGACACGACGGGGCCGGGTTCCTTGACAGGATCTGACATGGAATCAGAGGTAGCGGATGGAAAAGGTGGTGGCGGCTTTTGTTCCGCCACCACGATCCCGGTTATTCAGCGGGGTTCTCCAAGGCGATGACCTTGATCTCCACGCGGCGGTTCTTGGCGTGGTTCATCGGATCCTCGGAATCGAAGGGACGATCCCAGCCGATGCCGTCAACGACGAACTGGTTCGGGTTGAAGTTCGGGAACTTCTTCACCAGTTCGGTCTTCACCGCAGCGGCGCGGTTCGAGGACAGCTCCTTCACCATCTGAGCGCTGACCTGGCCCTTCATGCTGGCGTCGGTATGGCCTTCCACCACGATGTTCGCAGCACCGTATTGGGCGGCGAGCTTGCCGACTTCCTCCAGCACCGGATCGACGTTCGGCTCATAAGGCTTCTCGATGTCCTTGCCGTTCTCGCGCACGGTCACCGTCTTCCGGAGTTCCCACGAGTTCGGATAGAAATGAAGCGTGATGACCTTGGTGAGGATCTCACTGCCTTCGACCTTCAGCGTTTGCACGCTCTTTGGCGCGAAGTTGATCTGGTACTCGTTGCGGCTCGATTTGAACGGCTCCTCGTTCTCCAGTTTCTGGAGGATCGTGAAATCCATCACCTGATCGAAGGGAACCTGCTGCTGGATGCGGTTCATCTTGCGATAGAGCAGATAAGCCGTGTTCCACGTGCGCTCGAAGTTCGCCGGGTTGTTCTGATTGAGGAAGAACTCGCGGTTCTCGGCGTAGTTGGTCGAGTGGGCATCACCGAGCATGCCGAGGGTATCGGCTTCCGGGATGCTGTAGAGCTTCGACATGTAGTTGGCGGCCTGCTTGCGGCCTTCCTCGGTCTTCATCTTCTCCATCCCGCCGAAGACACCGCGGACGAGACCTTCGCAGATGTCCGCATTGTCACGGGCGAAGTCGGAGCGGGCGAACCACACGTCCGCGATCAGCTTGTTCGCTGTGGCGGTGCTGACAAGCAAGTGGTTGTCCGGGAGCTTGGACAGGTTGTAAATGTCCGGAGCCCATGACACGCAGGCGGCGATGCTCTTGTCCGCACTGAAGGCGGCGGCGGCCTGGAAGGCATCCTCGGTGTAGATGAACTGGACCTCGGACGGCTGCACGCCGCCGTTCACCAGCGCATTGAGCAGGAAGTATTCGGACGGCGAATTCTGGGCTAGCACCACCTTCTTGCCGCGCAGGTCGGAAACGGTCGGCTTTGCGGGATCCTTCGCGGACTTGCGGCGGATCACGATGCCGTCACCCCCGTTGGAGAAGTCCACCTGCTGATAGATGCGCGGAAGCAGGCGCGGGTCCTTCTTCAGTTCGTCCATGAACAGCGGCACCATGTCCAGCGTGGCCCAACCGATGTGAACCTTGCCGGCGGCATACGCATCACGCATCGCCACGGGATTGTCGATGAGCACCAGCTCTACCTTGAAGGGCTGGCCGGATGGCGTGGTCCACACCTTGCCCGGGGCGGCGCCTTCGTTCTGGAGAATGATGGGAGCCCAGCCCGCCCACACGTTGAGGGCGAACTTCACGGTGCGCGCCTGCAACGGCTCATAGGCGCTGGTGGCCTTCAGCGGCGGCAGCTTCTCGCTCGGCTTGAAGGTGTATTCCTTGACGGTGGTCGGGACATTCGAGTCCGCCGCTTCCACGCCCGAAGCCTGTTTGAGGTCGTCGGCGCTGATGGTCGTCGGGGCATGTTCCTTGCCCTTCGGGAAGAGCACGTTCCGGAATCCATACGCGAGCAGGCCGGCGACAACGCAGGCGAGCACGACGAAGAACAGCGGTTTCGGTTTGGGCGATTCATTCATGGTCTTTGTAATAAGCGCGGGCCCTCATGCCGCGTGGTTTTCCAGGGGATTGCTCGTCCGCCCTGCCGGTTTCCAACAGATCCCCGGAGGCCGAGAGGACTGTTGAAGGACAAAACGGACATCCGCTGTCCTATGAATTGTGAACAACCCCATCAATACATTTCGGGTTCCAAAGACGGGTCTCTTTTCCATAAGACGTGCCTCTTGGAATGTTGTTCCCTGTGTCATGTCCATCCCGACTCACAGCAAAGCCATCGGCTATCTGCTCTGGATCTTCGGCTTCACCGGCTCCCACCGGTTTTACTACGGCCGCCCGATCAGCGGAGCGATCTGGTTCTTCACCGGCGGCCTTTGCGGCATCGGCTGGCTGGTCAACCTGTTTCTGATTCCCTCGATGGAACGCCAAGCCGCCCGCCACTACACGCCCGGCAGGAACGACTATTCGGTGGCGTGGATCCTCCTGACCTTTCTCGGCATGTTCGGCGTGCACCGCCTCTACCTCGGCAAGATATGGACGGGTTTGGCGTGGCTGTTTACCGGTGGCTTGTTCGGCATCGGGTGGTTGTACGATTTCTGCACGCTCAACGGACAGGTGGATGAATGCAACCGCACGGCCGGCTTCCCTAACGTGGAAGCCTCCCGGCAAATGGCCTAGCCAAGCTATCTCCTTCTTCAAAAAAGCACGGCAGCAGCCGGATCATCGGTTCGCGTCCCTTGGGCGGCGGACTTCCAAGCCAGTCCATCGTTGCGGACACAATCTCCGAGTAGGGAGCGATCCGGATCATCGCGAGCTTCGGCCGGAACCACCGGACACTCATGGAGCTCTCCACCACAACCAGCGAAAGATGCTCGGGGATACGGAGGCCGCGGCGGTTGCAGAAGGAAATCAATCCGGCGAGAGCCAGCGAACTGCTTACCAGGATCGCCGTAGGTGGCGTGATCCGGAACAGCTCTTCCAGCACGTCCTGAAGCCCTTCCACGGATTCATCCCAAGCCGGAACATTGTAAGCGGATGCCTGCACTCCGGCTTCCTCCAGCCCGTTCATGAAAGCCCGGAGTATCCTGCCAGGGAAAGGTGCTTCCCGGATGAAGCGGTGGCAGATGAACGCGATCCGGCGGTGCCCGAGCCGTGTCAGGGCCCGCACGGCATCTCCCACGGCCAGGCTGGTGTCGATCCCGACGCTGTCCAACTCCAGTCCCAGACACCTGCCTCCCAAGGCCAGTACCGGCTCCGTCCGTTGCTCGAACCAACGCAGGCTTTCCCAAGCCCCGCCGTAAATGATCCGCACGTCCGCGATGCGGTCCTTGATGAAACGTTCGAAGCCTCCGGGTGCGGTCTGGACGATGCTCAGGTCCGGAAAGTCCTGCGCCATCCAATGCCCGGCTTTCTCCATCGCCTGTACCAGACCTGTTAGAATTTGCTGGTCGTCCTGATCCAGCATCTGGAAATCACGGCCCAGGAGAAAGTCCACCCGCAGGCCGGAACGTGGCGCTTCCACGGGCAGCGCACGCACCGAACGCTTGTGTCCCTGGCTGGGTGACGAGAGGTGGCCCATCCGCGTGAGCAGCGCCAGCGCATTCCGGACGGTTGCACGGCTCACCCCCAACTCCGCCGCCAGATGACGTTCTCCGGGCAGGCTCGGCCATCGTCGTGTTTGCAGTCCCGTTTTGATGACCTCTGCCGTGGATTCACTGATGGAGATGGCACGCGGGAGTTGCATGGGATGAACGAAAAACCAACGGACAACGAACGCGAATATCACCCTGCTAGGTGAACTTACGGAGTCAAACGGAAACTTGGGATATTCTTCGCAATTAGGAAATTGCAGCGAATTTTCAGTTTTCAGATTCTGGGATTCGAAGAAGCCGTTGTGGCCGTTTTTGTGGTAGTGCCGATGAATTTGAAGTGTCGGCCCCGTGGTCCGCTCAACGGACCACCAATCATTCAAAGAAAATCGCAATTACTTCCGACTCGATTACCACGCGGGGTGAATCTGTTGGAAAAGCCGATTCCGGCCTGCCGCCGTCCTGTGTGTCACCCGGTCTTCGCCGGGCTACAGGACCATCGTCGGGCTGTCTCCTTCGTTCCGGCATCCGCCGAAATTGCACAAACCCGTATGAAATCCACACTGAAGCAAACGCTGTTCGCGGCGCTTCTGCTGGCCCCCCAAGCAGGATGGGCCGACGGAAGAAGCTACAACACCACCGGCATCCTCGATTGGGTCACGGTGGAAGAACGCCGGCCTTATTTCCAGGCCGGGAACTGGAGTCCGTTCCTTGGCAACGGCTGTCCCGTGGTGAGTGATGAAGGCGCGTCCTTCGACTTCTACACCGGCGTCGGCGACTCGAACGGCCGCTTCTGGCACTGGTCCACGTGGCCGATCAGCAATCCAGTCACGGCTGGAGATGCGTTGAAGATCGCCTATCTCGGATCAACCACCAGCGGCCATGATGGCAATGGGGGCGAAGGAACCTCCGGCGGGATGACCAATCTGCCGAGCTTCGGCATCCAGGCGAATGTCTGGTACCGCTTCGCGCTGCGTTGCTGGCGTCCTGCGGATGGCACCCCTCACAAGGGCTACGCGGGCCAGTGGATGCGGGACAATTCCACCGGCAACTGGTACCACTGTGGCACCTACCAGACACCGTTCGCGCCCAAGGGCGTCACCGGCCTCGGCGGCTTCATCGAAGGCTATCCACCTTACAACGGCGCGAAGCAGATCGACTTCCGCAATGCCTACGTCCACCAGTACGGCACCTCCGCCAGCACGATCCAGTCCGCCAGCACCATCAACATCAGTTGGAACGGCCTCAATGCGAACGATCCTGCCTGGAAGGGTGGCTACGCCGCTCTGAGCAGCGATAGCAGCTATGCCTTCGCCAGCAGCATGTACAACGTGACATCCGACCCGCTGGGCAATTCCTATACCCCGAATGTGGTCGGCACCACCAAGACGCTGACGATCACACAGCCCTCCACTCCCGCATTCGATGCCATCGTGGTATCGAGCTCCAGTGCGAAGACGAGTGGCAGCCAATTGATGGTGCAGTGGGATTCACCCGCCACCAGTTCGCCGCAGCTCGGCTACAAGATCGAGGTGTTCAACAACTCCGGCTACACCGGTACGGCTGCGATCACCTTCGTGGAGAACGAACCGGAAGCGCGGCAAAAGCTGTTGGATATCACCGGAGTGGCCACTCCCTACGTGCGTCTCACGATCACGGACATCTTCGACCGCACCGGCACTCCCGTCCTGATCACTCCCACAGCGGCCACGCCGAATGCGGCGACCACCGCGAGTGGCACGGTCGCCGGACTGGGCTACCAATATTACGAAGCAGGTAGCGGCGTGGACTGGGCGGCCCTCCCCACCTTCAGCTCGCTGACCCCGGTCCAGCAGGGCGCGGTGGACTACGTGGATACGAGCGCGCGCCGCCGTCGCAGCCAGTATGCCCTCCAATATACAGGCTACATCAACATTCCCACCACGGGTCTCTACACCTTCTCGCTGTACTCGTTCGACAGCAGCAAGCTGGTGATCGACGGCACGGAGGTGGTGAACTTCGACGGCCAACACCAACCCTCCGAGAAGAGCGGCTGGATCGCACTCGCCGCAGGCAAGCATCCGGTAACCGTCCGGTCCGCCTTCTCCAGCCAGCGCGGCCAGACCACCTACTGGGATGACGTGAAGCTCTCCTATGAAGGCCCGGGCATCACGAAGACCGCCATTCCCGCCAGCATCTGGCAACGCACGCCGGGTGGCAGCGAACCGGTGATCGCCCTCGCCACGCCATCCAATGGATCAACGGTCTCCGGGGACAGCGTGCCTCTCACCGCCACCGTCACTCCCAACGGCGCGACGGTGACCAAGGTGCAGTATTTCTCGGGTCCGGTCCTGCTCGGCGAGTCCACTACCTCTCCCTACAGCGTGAATGCCTTCATGGGTGCCTCGGCCGCAAACCAGCTCCGCGCGCGCCTTTTCTACAATACCGGCTACACGGTGGACTCCGCCCCTCAGACCACCGTGACGACCACCAACATGAGCGTCTCTCCCTGGACGCTCACCGCAATCGGATCCCAGCACATCTACCCCACAGGCGGAAAAACCGTGGGGGACACCCTCGGGCTGACCGGTGATTCGTTCAACACGCTCACCCGCCAGGTGACCGGAGACTGCACGTTCATCGCACGGCTGGCGGACATCACCGGCGCGAGCACCCTGCCGGACGGCACCACCCCCGATGGCAGTGCGAAGGCCGGAATCATTCTCCGCGCCACCCTCAATCCGGACACCGGCAACCCGCTGGGCGGAAACTCGAGCAGCACCCGGTACGCCGCGATCTTCGGCGAGGTGAACGGCGGAACCTACTATGAAGACAGTACGATGGCCGGTGGCAATGGCGCGCCGGACCGGACTTCCGCGGATCTCGGCGGCAGCAACAAGTGGTTCAAGCTGGTGCGCACCGGCGATACCTTCACCAGCTCGATCTCGTATGACGGAGCCACCTGGACCCAGGTGAACACGGTGACCATCAGCGGCATCGGCTCCACGCTGTATGCCGGAGTATTCCAGTTCACCTCGTGGAACCTGCTCCAGTACATCCCCCACGCGGGTCTCGACAACGTGAGCCTGTCCGGAGGAGTGGTGGGAGCGGCTTCGGTCACAGTATCCCCCACGGTGCTCCGGGCCAGCGTCGGTCAAACGGTGACCTTGAGGTCGAACGTGGTTGGCCAGGCCCCCTACACCTACCAGTGGAAACGGAATGGCGCGGATATTTCGGGCGCAACCGGCAGCACGCTCGTTCTTTCAAACGCCCAGACGACCGACACGGCCGTTTATACGGTGAGCGTCGTAACGGGCAGCGGTTCCGCCACCAGCAACGGCGCATCCGTCACCATTGTCCCGCCACTGACATGGGATACAAACAATGGCACCACTGGAGCTCAGGACGGAGCGGGAACCTGGAACACCACCACTGCACAGTGGTGGAATGGAACGGCAACCGTAACCTGGCAGGACAGCAGCACGGCAAGGATCGGAACAAGCACCTCCACCAGCAACACCATCACGCTGGCAAGTGACGTCATCCCGCTGGGCCTTGAATTCGTCAACAGCGGGACCGGCGTCTACACGATCGCAGGCACTGCCGCGATCCGTGACCCGGGAGCACCCCTGCCGGTGACCACCAATGCCGATGCCGCGATCTCCGCCTATTTCCGCGGAAGCGGCGGCCTGATCAAGAGCGGTAGCGGCACGCTGACATTCAATGGCTCCAACGCCAACAACTTCGCGACCACCGGACCGGTCACCATCAATGGCGGCACCCTGGTCTTGAACACGCCGAGTTTCAACACCTACTCCGGCAGCAGCATCTCCATCAACAACGGGTCCACTTTCCGCGTCACCCGATCCGGTGGATCCAACCGTTTCGACTTCGGAGGAGATACGTTCGCTTTCGGAGCGAGCGGCGGAGGAACCTTGGACACCTCTTCCTCGCTCAACTTCGTCTTCAGTGGTGACAATACCATCGTCACCAATGGCGGCACGCAGAATACCATCAGCGGTTCCAGCGGTTTCAACCTCAATGGCCGGACCGTCACATTCAGCCTTACCCGCGGTACCGGGACCAGCGACCTGAAGCTCTCGGCTCCGCTTTGGAACAGCGGATCCGTGGTGAAGAATGGCACCGGCATCCTCGAATACAGCGTGGCCAACACCTATACCGGCACCACCACCATCAGCGCAGGCACCCTGCTGCTCACCAGTCCCGGCACCACGGGAACGGGAGCGGTGACGATCCAGAGTGGAGGCACCCTGGCCGGCACCGGTACCCTGGGGGCTGCCACCACCATCGCGGGCACCTTGAGCCCGGGGAATGGAGGCATTGGCACCTTGGCCGCGGGAAGCAAGGCTCTGACGTTGCAAGGAACCGCATCCTTCGAGATCAACAAGACCGCTGCCACCAGCGATCAAGTGCAGGGGATCAGCACGTTGACCTACGGCGGCACCCTCACGGTGACGAATCTGGCCGGAAACTTCGCGGCGGGCGATCAATTCACGCTGTTTGCCGCCACGAGCTATACCGGCAGCTTCAGCTCGATCAGCCTGCCCGGACTTCCGATCGGTCTGGTCTGGGACACAAGCAGCCTTTCCACCAATGGCACGATCAAGGTGGTTGTGGATCCAGCAAGTCCCTTGCCCTACGGCTGGCTCTCGCAGGACGTGGGCGCGGTCGGCGTGGCGGGCAGCGCCTCGTCATCCGCAGGCACCTTCACGATGTCCGGCTCCGGTTCCGATGTGTGGGGAAGCGCGGATCAATTCCGCTACAGCTACCAGGCCATCACCGGTGATTGCGACATCCGGGCGCGCGTAACCTCGGAAACCAACACCCACGAGTGGGCGCGGGCGGGCGTGATGATCCGCGAGACGTTGGATGCGAACTCGAAGCATGCGGATGTGTTCGTCACACCCGGTCATGGCTTCAACCTCCAGTATCGCACCACCACCGGCGGCGGCAGCGGTTCGACCGGCGGTCCGGCGCTCAATGCCTATCCGAACAACTGGGTGCGTCTGGTGCGTGCCGGCAATCTGTTCACCGCCTACAGCTCGGTGGACGGAACGACCTGGACCACCATCGGCTCGGTGACGATCACCATGGGCTCGCCCGTCTATGCGGGTCTGCTGGTGTGCAGTGTCTCAAACAGCACGCTGTGCACCGCCACCTTCGATCAGGTGTCGGTCGTCGCAGTACCGAGTCCCTGGCAGTCCCAGGACATCGGCTCCACTGGCATCGCCGGAAGTGCGGTTCAAAGCGGCGGCATCTACACGCTGAATGCCTCCGGTGCCGACATCTGGGGCACGGCGGATGCATTCCGCTACACCTACCAGGCCGCCACCGGCGATTGTGACATCATCGCGCGGGTCAATGATGTGACCAACACCGATGGCTGGGCGAAGGCGGGCGTGATGATCCGCGAGACGTTGGCGGCGAATTCAACGCACGCGGCGATCTACGTCAGCCCGTCGAATGGCGTGGCGTTCCAGAACCGCACTACCACCGGCGGTTCCTCGAACAACGTGCAGAACACCGGCATCACCGCACCCATCTGGCTGCGCGTGAACCGCACCGGCAGCACGTTCACGGCCTACCGCTCCACCGATGGCTCGACATGGACGACGGTCGGCTCCACGACCATCACGATGGGGACGAATGTCTACATCGGCCTCGCAGAGACCAGCCATAACAACAGCGTGCTCGGCAGGGCTCAGGTGGACAACGTCACCGCGACTCCCTGAGATCCACGGTTGAATACCAGCCGCCCTTCGTTCGCGGGGGGCGGCTTTTTCATTTCAACCGCCTTCTGTCTTTCCCTTCTGTTCTTTCCGCTCGTCGATTTCCTTGCGCGCCTCGGACGCCAGTTGGAGGAACTTCTCGCGGATGGCATCAAGCTCCTTGTCTTCCAGCTCCTCCAGATCGAGCAGGCCGTTGTTCGCGCCTTCCACGGCTCGTATCAGTTCATCGAGCTTGATCTGGAGCGCCTCCGAATCGCGGTTCTGGGTGTTCTGAATCAAGAACACCATCAGGAAGGTGACGATGGTGGTACTGGTGTTGATCACCAATTGCCAGGTGTCGTTGTACTTGCAGGCGGGTCCGAACGCAGCCCAGACGACCAGCAGCAGGACGGCTCCGGCGAAGGTGGCGGGTTTCCCCGCATAACCGGACGTTTTTTTAGCAAAGCGGGTGAACCAGGAGTTTTTGCTATTGGCCATGGCGGTGGGTAGGATTCCAACCTGAACACTAACGGCATCCGCGCCGGAATCAAATGGTGGTCGAAGGATTGGCTGGCGCCCCCGCCCCGGCTCCGCCATCGTGCGACAGCCATGAAGTTTCCGGCCCTGCGTTCCTGGATCTGCCTGCTCGCCCTATCCACCGCAGTCCATGCGGCCCCTTCCTACCCCGCCGCGCGCAAGACGGAGGTCACCGATGACTACCACGGCACCACGGTTCCCGATCCCTACCGCTGGCTGGAGGATGACAATTCCAAGGAGACCAAGGCCTGGACGGTCGCGGAAAACAAAGTGACCCGCGCCTGGCTCGATGCGATCCCGCGCCGGGAAGTGATCCGCAAGCGCCTTCGCGAACTCTGGAACTATGAACGGGTGAGCACCCCGTTCCGATATGGAGACAAGTGGTTCAGCTACCGCAACAGCGGCCTGCAGAACCATGGCGTGCTGTATGTCTCGGACTCACCCGGAGGCGAGGCGAAGCTGCTGCTCGATCCGAACAAACTCTCGAAGGACGGAACCGTTTCCGTGGAAAACGAATCCGCCAGCACCGATGGCAAGCTGCTGGCCTACGCCCTCTCTTCCGCCGGCAGCGATTGGCAGGAAATCCGCGTGCGCGATACCACCACCGCGAAGGATCTCAAGGATGTGGTGAAGTGGGTCAAGTTCAGTGGCATCTCCTGGGCCCGGGACGGCAGCGGCTTCTACTACAGCCGCTACGATGAACCGAAAAAGGGCGCGTCGCTGACGGACAAGAACGAGTTCCAGAAACTCCATTTCCACAAGCTCGGCACGCCGCAGTCCGCCGACCCGTTGGTCTACGAACGGAAGGATCATCCGGACTGGGGCATCGAGGGTGGTGTCACCGAGGATGGCAACTACCTCATCATCACGTGCAGCGAGGGCACGGAGGAGAAGTCGATGGTCTTCTACAAGGATCTCTCCAAGCCGGATTCCAAAGTCATCGAGCTGCTCCCCGACAACGATGCGGAATACAGCTTCATCGACAACGAAGGACCGGTCTTCTACTTCAAGACCGATCTCAAGGCCTCGCGCGGCCGGGTCATCGCCATCGACACCCGCGAACCAGCCCGGGACAAGTGGAAGGAAATCATCCCGGAATCCAAGGACCTGCTCGAGGGCGTCTCGACCGTGGGCGGCGTGCTCACCTGCAACTACCTCCAGGATGCGAAGGCGGCACTGAAGACCTACGATCACGAAGGAAAATTCCTCCGCGATATCCCTCTGCCCGGTATTGGCAGCATCTATGGCCTGGAAGGCCGGAAGGACCACAAGGAGACCTACTACAACTTCAGTGGATTCACCCGACCCGGAGCCGTCTACCGGCTCGACCCCGCCACCGGCGAAAGCACGCTGTGGCGCGAACCAAAGGTGGCTTTCAATCCGGACGACTACGAAACGAAGCAGGTGTTCTATCCGAGCAAGGATGGCACCAAGGTGCCGATGTTCATCGTCCACAAGAAAGGGCTGAAGCTGGATGGCAGCCATCCGACGCTGCTCTACGGCTACGGCGGCTTCTCCATCAGCAGTCCTCCGGACTTCTTCATCCCACGGATCGTGTGGCTGGAGATGGGCGGCATCTATGCCCAAGCGAACATCCGCGGCGGCGGCGAGTCCGGCCGGGATTGGCATGAGGCCAGCACGAAGACGAAGAAGCAGAACGGCTTCGACGACTTCATCGCTGCAGGCGAATGGCTGATCGCGAACCAATATACCTCCACGCCGAAACTCGCCATCCAGGGTGGCAGCAATGGCGGCCTGCTGGTGGGAGCCTGCATGGTGCAACGGCCGGATCTCTTCGGCGCGGCGATCCCACAGGTGGGTGTGATGGACATGCTGCGCTTCCCGAAGTTCACCATCGGCTGGGCTTGGGAAACGGAATATGGCGATCCCTCGAAACCGGAGGACTTCAAAGCGCTGTCCGCCTATTCACCGTACCACAACCTCAAGCCCGGCACCCGCTATCCTGCCACCCTGGTGATGACCGCGGATCACGACGACCGCGTGGTGCCCGCCCATAGCTTCAAGTTCGGCGCCCGTCTCCAGGAGTGCCAGCCGAAGGACGGACCGCCGGTGCTGATCCGCGTGGAGTCCAGCGCCGGCCACGGTTCCGGCACCTCGCTGAGCAAGGAGATCGACCAAGCCACCGACGAGTGGACCTTCCTGAGCAAGACACTGGGAATGGAAAAATAACTGGGAGTAGGGACATTCCTGTCCCGTCTCATGAACACTTGCCAGCGAAGCTGGGTGGATTTTCAGAACGGGACAGGAATGTCCCTACTCCCAGTCAGGCGACAAATCCGCTGGCCACGGCCCGTATGGGCGGCCAGTTCTAATTTGTTGCGTATGAAAATCCCGTCTCCGCTGGTCTGCCTGTCCGCCCTCACCTGTCTCATCCACGCCGCGCCCGGCTACCCCGCCGCCCGCAAGGAAACCGTCACCGACGACTACCATGGCACCAAAGTCGACGACCCGTATCGCTGGCTCGAAGATGACAATGCCGCCGATACCAAGGCCTGGGTGCAGGAAGAGAACAAGATCACGCACGATTTCCTGAATGGCATCCCGCGCCGCGAATCCATCCGTGAGCGCCTCCGCAATCTCTGGAACTACGAGCGCATCGGCGCACCGACCGAATATGGTGGCAAGTGGTTCTACAGCCGCAACAGCGGGCTCCAGAACCAAGCGGTGCTGATGGTGGCCGATTCCGCCGAGGCGGAAGGCAAGGTGTTGCTCGATCCGAACACGCTCTCAAAGGACGGCACGGTTTCCCTCGCCAGCCAGCGCCCGAGCGAAGATGGAAAACTTCTGGCCTACTCGCTCTCCGCTGGCGGCAGTGATTGGCAGGAGATCCGCGTGCGCGATGTGGCCACCGGCAAGGATCTGGAGGATCACCTGAAGTGGGTGAAGTTCAGCGGCGTGTCCTGGAAGAAGGATGGCAGCGGCTTCTTCTACAGCCGCTACGATGCCCCGAAGGAAGGCGCTGCGCTCACGCAGAAGAACGAATTCCAGAAGCTCTGCTTCCACAAGATCGGCACGCCGCAGGAGCAGGATCCGATCGTCTATGAACGCAAGGACCACGCCAACTGGGGCATCCACGGCGGTGTGACCGAAGACGGACAGTATCTGGTGATCGGCATCAGCCAAGGCACCGATCCGAAGAACCGGGTGTTCTACAAGGAGATGGCGGATGGCGCGAAGGTGGTGGAACTGCTGCCGGACGCGGACGCTGAATACGACTTCATCGACAACGTCGGGCCGGTATTCTTCTTCAAGACCGATCTTGATGCGCCTCGTGGCCGAGTGATCGCGATCGATACCCGCGAGCCGGACCGTGCGAAGTGGAAGCAGATCATCCCGGAGAGCAAGGACCTGCTCAAGGGCGTGTCCTCCGTGGGCGGGCAGCTCGTCTGCCAGTACCTGCAGGACGCAAAGAGCGCGGTGAAGTGTGTGGACTTCGAAGGCAAGTTGATCCGCGAGCTGAAACTGCCCGGCCTCGGCAGCGCGGGTGGATTCGGCGGCAAGAAGGAGGACAAGCAAACCTTCTATGGCTTCTCCACTTTCACCGAACCGGGTTCGATCTACCGTCTCGATCTCGCCACCGGCGAAAGCAAGCTGTGGCGGAAGCCGAAGGTGGGCTTCGACAGCGATGCCTACGAGAGCGAGCAGGTGTTCTACCCGAGCAAGGATGGCACCAAGGTGCCGATGTTCCTCGTCCACAAGAAAGGGCTGAAACTCGACGGCACGAACCCGACACTGCTCTACGGCTACGGTGGATTCGACACCAGCCTCACGCCGGGCTTCTCGATCCCGCGTGCGGTGTGGCTGGAGATGGGTGGCGTGCTGGCCGTGGCGAACCTGCGCGGCGGCGGCGAATACGGCCGCGAATGGCACGAGGCTGGCACCAAGCTGCGGAAACAGAATGTCTTCGATGACTTCATCGCCGCAGGTGAGTGGCTGATCTCCAACAAATACACTTCCACACCGAAACTCGCGATCCAGGGCGGCAGCAATGGGGGACTGCTCGTGGGTGCTTGCCTGGTGCAGCGCCCGGATCTCTTCGGCGCGGCGATCCCGCATGTGGGCGTGATGGACATGCTGCGCTTCCACAAGTTCACCATCGGCTGGGCGTGGCAGAGCGACTACGGCAGCTCGGACAATGCAGATGAGTTCAAGGCGCTCTACGCCTACTCTCCGTACCACAATCTCAAGCCCGGCACGCGCTATCCCGCCACGCTGGTGATGACCGCCGACCACGACGACCGCGTGGTGCCCGCCCACAGTTTCAAGTTCGCAGCACGTCTCCAGGAATACCAGCTGAAGGACGGCCCACCGGTGCTCATCCGCATCGAATCCAGCGCCGGACATGGCGCCGGCACCGCTCTGAATAAAAGCATCGAACAATCCGCAGATGAATGGGCCTTCCTCACGAAAGCTCTCGACATGAAGCAGGATTGATAGCGTCAAGGAGTGGGACGTTCCTGGCTCCTTCTTTTCCAGACGAGGACAGGAATGTCCTCGCTCCCAGTCATGAACCTCCACACGCTTACGCAGGTCCAGGATCTCCCGATTTCCGTCGCGGAGGCCTGGACCTTCTTTTCGGCTCCGGCGAACCTGCAGTCCATCACGCCGCCGGATATCGATTTCCAATTCATCGGCGATCATTCGGGGCCGATGTTCGAGTGTCGCATCCTGCGCTACCGCATCGGCATCGCTCCGCTGGTGCGGGTGAATTGGGTCACTGAGATCAAGGCCGTGCGTGAAGGTCACTCGTTCGTGGACGAGCAGATCTCGGGTCCCTACCGGTTCTGGCATCACCGCCACGTCTTCGAAGCCATCGAAGGCGGCACCCGCATGACGGATGAAATCCACTACGCCGTACCCTTCGGGTTGATCGGCGATCTGTTTCATCCCGTGCTGGTGAGGAAGGAACTGGAACGCATCTTCCAATTCCGACGCGACGAACTCGTGCGACGGTTCGGGACGGTGGGGTAAACCACCTCACTTCATCCACCGCTCGATCGCGAGGCGGATGCCTGCGGCCTTGTGGAGGGTTTCCTCGTATTCCTTCTGCGGATCGGAATCGGCGACGATGCCGCCGCCCACATCGTAGCTTAGTTGATCTCCCTCTCGGACCAAGGTCCGGATGGCGATGTTGAACTGGCTCTCACCATTGAAGCCGAACCACCCGATCGCGCCACAGTAGAGGCCGCGCTCGCGTTGTTCCAATTCGGAGATGATCTCCATCGCCCGCTTCTTCGGAGCGCCGGTGATGCTGCCGCCGGGGAAGCAGGCGGCGAGCGCATCGATGGCGCTGATTCCTTCCCGCAAAGTGCCGGTCACAGTGGAGACGAGGTGATGGACCTGCTCGAGTGTCTCCAGCTTCAGCATTTCCGCGACATGCACGCTGCCGAACTCACAGACCTGCCCGATGTCATTGCGGAGCAGATCGGTGATCATCACCAGCTCGGAGATTTCCTTGGCGGAGGTCTGAAGCTCGTAGGCACTGCGGCGGTCCTCGTCTGGATCCACGAAACGCGGGCGTGTGCCTTTGATCGGACGGGTCTCGATGCCACGACCGGAGATGCGTAGGAAGGTCTCGGGCGAGGAGCTGAGCACCTCGGTGCCGCCGAGAGACAACCATGCCGCCATCGGTGCGGGCGTGGCTTCGCGGAGATGACCGTAAAGCGGGAACAGCGAACCGCCTTCGATGGTGGCGCGGAAGGATTGCGAGAGATTGACCTGATAGATGTCTCCGGCCGCGATCCATTCCTGCGCGCGGCGGACATTCGCCAGATAGCTTTCCCGTGACGTGCAGGAATGGAACTCCGCGACCCTCACTGGCTCATCGGCCGTCTCCCGCAACTCGGAGGAAAGCGTGCCGATCTCCCACCACTCGCCGCTGTCATGGACGAAGACCAGCATCTCCGGAAACTCTCCGAAGACGAAATCCCCCTCATAGCCCACCCAGCCGCAGAGACCTCCCAGAGGAAAGCCATGGTCCGCGGTTTCGCCACGCGAAGCATCGAGGATCGCCTGCAAGCGCGCACGATCTCCGGCCACGTGCACGTTCCCCTCGATCATGCGCACCGGTCGCGCCGCGATGACCGATACCGGCATCGGCGAGCTGGAGGGCCTGTTGCCCGCGGTATCGAAGAATACCAACCCGCCGAGATGGCGCAACCGGGCGGCCACATCGGCAGGCATGAGGCCTCCGAGTCGTGGCTGGCGGATGGCGGAACGCGTCAGCGGGTCGGCCATGGTGGGCGGCAGGAAACTACCCCCTGCCCCGGCTGGCAAGGCGGAAGACCGGTCAGGGCCGCGGAAACTCCACCCGCGCGGTCACCGGGAAATGGTCCGAGGGATAGGGCTCCGGATCGACGATGATGTCCGCCTCCAACACCCGCGCACCTTTCGAAACGAGGATGTGGTCCACATTGCGGGTGCCCGCGCGCTTGCCATCCCAGAAGTGGAGCGTGGTGCGGTTTCCCTCGCCGTGGTGGCGGCTGTCGAAGGCATCGACGAGCCCGTTTTTCCAACCACCCTGACCGAGCAAGTAGGTCACGGCGGGATTGCCTTCCACAGCATTGAAGTCCCCGAGCAACACCACCGGCTCATCGCCATGGCGGCGCGCGTCAATGCGCTGGGCGATCAGGCGGGCGGCCTTTTCCCGGGAAGGCTGGTTGCGATGGTCCCAGTGGGTGGCGACGACGTAGAAGGAGCGGTCCGTCGCACGATCGGTAAGGCGCGCCCAGCAGGCGATGCGCGGGATTTCATTGCCCCACGTCTTCGAGCCGGGAACTTCCGGGGTATCGGAAAGCCAGAAGGTGCCCGCGTCCGAGGTGTCCTTCACGAAGCGGTCGCGCCGGAAGAAAATGCCGGTGTATTCCCCCAACGTGCGGCCGTCATCCCGGCCCACTCCGGTAAAATCGTAGTCCGGCAGCGAGGCCCACAGGTCCGCCACCTGGCCGTGCAGCGCCTCCTGCACACCGAAGACATCCGGCTTCATCCGGCACAGGCTCCGCACGGCAGCCACCGAACGTTCGTGCCAGTTGCGTGGACCGCGGTCGCCATCGTTCTCGTAACGGAGGTTGAAAGTGACCAGCCGCAGCGCGATCGCGCCGTCCTCCCGCACCGCCACGGCCTTCGGAGGAGGCAGGACCTGGCGCCGGCCACAGCCACAAAGCAGCACGGCCATCATCGGCAGGATCCATCCGGGGCGCATCGGCGGCACTTTCCGCAGGGTGGTCCGGATGTCAATTCCCGTGGCGGATTCGACATTGAAAGAAGAGGGCGGCTTTCCCACGTTAGGAGTCGCCTTCTTTTGTGCATACCCGATTGATTTCATGAAACATCCGATTCTCGCCTCGATGATGGCGCTGTCCGGTCTCGCCGCCGCCGACAGCCTGCCGCTGGTCCCCCAACCGGTGAATGTGAAGACCGGCGAGGGTGCCTTCGATTTCACCACCGCCACCGGCATCCGCTACGACCGGGCCCTCAAAGCCGAGGCCGATCTCCTCGCCGCCGATCTGAAAGCCCTCACCGGCAGCGAGCCGAAGGCCGTGACCGAGGAAATGCGGATCCTGCTGCCCAGCGAGATCCGCCTGGATGTGGACGCGAAGGCCGACCTTCCGGCCGGTGGCTACAAACTCGAAATCACGCCGAAGACCGTGGTGATCACCGGTAAGGACTCCGCCGGAGCCTACTATGGTACCCGTACCCTGCTCCAGCTCCTGCCCGCCGCGAACGACCCGGCCTGGAAGGACCCTGCTCCGGAAAAACTGCCCGCCGTTTCCATCAGCGACTACCCGCGCTTCGCCTGGCGGGGCATGATGCTGGATTGCGGCCGCCATTTCTTCGAGGTGAAGGACGTCAAACGCTTCATCGACGAACTGGCTTACCATAAGTTCAACGTCTTCCACTGGCACCTCACGGAGGACCAGGGCTGGCGCATCGAGATCAAGAAGTATCCGAAGCTCACCGAGATCGGCGCATGGCGCGAGTCCAGCCCGCCCTACGGCAACCGCAAGGGCAGCGACGGCAAGCGCCACGGCGGCTTCTACACCCAGGAGCAGATCAAGGACATCGTCGCCTACGCCACCGCCCGCCACATCACCGTGGTGCCGGAGATCGAGATGCCCGGCCATGCCGCAGCGGCCATCGCTTCCTATCCGAAGCTCGGCAATGACGACATCCCCAACTACTCGCCGAAGGTGATCACCCTGTGGGGTGTACACCCCTACACCTACGCCCCCACCGAGGACACGTTCCGCTTCATCGACGATGTCTTCACCGAAGTCTGCGCGCTGTTTCCCTCGAAGTACATCCACATCGGCGGCGACGAGGCTCCGAAGGACCAATGGGACAAATCCCCGCGCGTGCAGGAGCTGAAGAAGAAGGAGAACCTCAAGGACGGCCACGACGTGCAGAGCTACTTCGTGAAGCGCGTGGAGAAGATCCTGACCAAGAAAGGCCGCAAGCTGATCGGCTGGGATGAGATCCGGGAGGGCGGCCTGTCCCCGGAGGCCACCGTCATGTCCTGGCGCGGTGAGAAGGGCGGCATCGACTCCGCCAAGGAAGGCCACGACGTGGTGATGGCGCCGAATTCCTACCTGTATCTGGACCACTACCAGGAGCCGGAAAAGGCGGCGCTGGCGAAGGGCCAGGACAAGGAGGCGATCGGCGGCTTCCTGCCGATTTCGAAGGTCTATTCCTACAATCCGGTCCCGGCCGCACTCTCCCCTGCGGAAACGAAGCACATTCTCGGCGTGCAGGCACAGCTCTGGTCCGAATACTTCCATGACTTCACGAAGGTGGAATACATGGCCTTCCCGCGCATGGCTGCCGTGGCCGAGGTCGCCTGGACACCGGTGGAGAAGAAGAACTTCGATGACTTCCGCAGCCGCCTCAACAGCGTGCTGAAGCACTACGACGCCGTGGGTCTCCAGCACGGCGATCCGGACCAGCCGAAGTAAGTGAATTTCCGGCGTCGCGCCACGTCCAACCGGCACCGGGTGATCCCCGGTGCCGCATGACCAAACGATCCCGACAATTTCACACGAATTCTTGCAATGCGGCGCAACCGGGTGAAGCTGATGCTCCGCATCCCATGACTTCCCGCGACCTCGTTCTGCCCGCCTTTTTCGGCGACGCCCTCGCCCTCGGCGCCCATTGGATCTACGACGACGCGGAGATCGCGGAAGCCTTCCCGGACGGCATCACCCACTACGCCGCTCCGCACAGCGATTACCATCCCGGCAAGCAGGCCGGTGATTTCACCCACTATGGCGATCAAACGCTGGTGCTGCTGGAGTCGCTGGACCGACACCGTGGTTTCGATCCCGCCGCATGGCGGAAGGACTGGCTGGCCTTCTGGCGCGGCAAGCCCAACGCCTATCTGGATGGCGCGACGCGGCGCACGTTGGAGAACTCCGCCGCCGGGCTGGACCGGCCGTCCGAGAGCCACGATCTGGGCGGAGCCGCGCGGGCCGCAGCCTTGTTCGCCCTGCCCTTTTCCACCGATGAGGAGGCGGTGACCGCCGCGCGGGCCCAGACCACCCTCACCCATGGCGATCCACGGGTCGCGGCCGTGGCGGAGTTTCTCGCCCTCGCCACCCGCCGCATTTTGGAAGGCGCCACCTTTTCCCAAGCTTTCCAAGCTGCAGCCACCGACGGCATGCCGGATTTCGCCGCTGCGATCGAAGCCTCACAAGGCACGAACGACGATCTCGTGGATCTCGGCCTGAGCTGTGACGTCGCCAAGGCTTTCCCGCTGATGGTGGCGCTGGCACTGAAGTATGAAGACGATCCGGTGATGGCTCTGCGGGAAAATGCCCGGCTCGGGGGCGATTCCGCTGCACGTGGGATTCCACTCGGCTTGCTGGTGGGCGCGAAGCATGGATTGGCCGCTTTTCCCACCACCTGGTCGACCCAATTGACGAAGTTCGAACGGATTTCATCGATTTTGGACCGCCTGGCTTTGTTGCCCGCGTAAAAATTCGCATCAAACCGGCATTTCTCGTGCTTGCCAGTCCCCGCAGGAATGATTTCCCTGCGCGCGCGACATGGCTGAAGGACTCGCTATCATGACCTCGGGCGGTGATGCCGCCGGAATGAACCCCGCGATCAAGTGCGCGGTCGAATACGCCGCGGCGAAGGGCTACAAGCCCTTCCTCGTCTATGACGGCCTCCGCGGGCTGATCGACGACCGCATCGTGGAGGCGAACCGCGAACTGGTCTCCGGCATCCTCCACCGTGGTGGCACGATCCTACGCTCGTCCCGCTCGCAGCGTTTCTTCGACATCGAGTACCGCCGCCAAGCCTACGAGAACCTGAAGCGCCGCGGCATCAGCAAGCTCATCGTCATCGGGGGCGACGGCTCCTTCCGCGCCCTCAACCAGTTCTACGCGGACTTCGGCGTGCCCTTCGCCGGTATCCCGGCCACTATCGACAACGACATCGCCGGTACCGACTACTGCCTCGGCGTGGACACGGCGCTGAATATGATCCGCCAGTCGGTGGACTCGATCCGTGACACCGCCAGCTCATTCTCCCGCGCCTTCGTGATCGAGGTGATGGGCCGCCACTGCGGCTACCTCGCCCTCACCAGCGCCCTTTCCTGCGGTGCCGAGATCTGCCTGGTTCCGGAACTGGAATACGACCTCAATGCGATCGGTGCCCGTCTGAAGCATGAGATCCAGAACGAAGGCCGGGGTTACATTATCGCCATCGTCGCCGAAGGCGTGAAGATGTCCGACTACCTTACCCGCTGGATCAAGGATTCGCTCGACATGGACGCCCGCCTGACCGTGCTCGGCCACGTCCAGCGCGGAGGCTCGCCCACCGTCCAGGACCGCATCATGGCCTACAAATTTGCAGTGGGAGCCGTGGAGGCGCTCCACGCCGGCGAAACCAACGCCATCATGGTCTACCGGGATGGCACCTACGGCCATCTGCCGATCCACACCGTGGTGGACTCGAAATACAAAATCGATCCGGCGCTCATCCGTCTCGGCGCGCCGCTGGGCCGCTGAATCAGACAGCCCTCCCGAGCTACCGGAAATTTTTACCTCCGCCCGGACCCAGCGTTTAGGGAAAGTCCGGGCGGAGGCTTTTTTCTGGGGGGAAAGGATCAGGAGCGATGGCGCTTCTCCATGTCGCCAAGGCGCTCATTGAGCTCTCCGACGCACCGGAATAGTCCGCGGAGGACTCCCAGCAGTTTGTCGGTTTGTTCCGGAGTCAGCTGGAGAAGCTCTTTTTCGAGCGAACCACTCTCCAAGGGACCGGTTGACTCCTGACTTGGAGGAAGATCGGCAGGATTCACAGGGGAGTGATGGTACGGCATGGCTGATAGGTCGCGGGGGTGTCCACGTGGTTGACCGGGACAGTCTCCGGCTTCGGAAGGTCGGGCGGCCGTGCCGAACTCGTTCCTCGGGCGGAAGTGGAGTACAGGAACAAAACGAGGGCGACCAGGGACAGGGTCACCAGAGCGGCTCCCGCCCAGGCCAACTCCGGCCGGACGGGTAGAGGACGTATCAATCGCGCGAGCAACCGTCCCAAGCGGGCCGGAAGATCCTGCGGCGCGGCGCGGCGGATCAATTCTTCGAGTTCGGAATCGGACAGCATCATTCAGAGGGACTGAGGAGAGGGCGCAGCTTTTCCAGAGCCAACCGGTAGCGGGAGGCGGCGGTGTTCCTGGAAATTTCAAGTAGGATGGAGATCTGGTCGAAGGTGAGATCGGACCAGAGTTTCAGGCTGACCACCTCCCGGAACATCAACGGGAGCTGGTCGAGCGCGCTCTGGACGCGCCTGCGATCATGCTCCAGATCGGACGGCAGTTCGGGATCGTGGACCTCATCCGACTCACGCTGTTCGCGGTGCCAATTGCTCTCGCGACGGCTGCGTGAAGTCTCGGAACGCAAGTGATCGATCGCGCGCTGGCGGACTCTCGAAAGTGCGAAAGAAAGCTCCAGTGAAGCCGCATCCGCGCCCGAGTTCCAGAGCTCCGCTACAACTGCCTGGACCAGATCTTCGGCGTCGTGCTGGAGAGGGCAGAATTGCCGGGCATGCGCGTATAACTTCCACGCGTATGCCTGGATCCACATTTCCCAGTCAGCGGAGATGGAGGAGGAAGGATCAGGGTCATCATGCTCAGCGAAGTTCGTCATCCTAGGGTAGCACCATAGCAAACGGAGACCTTGTCCTCCCGTGTCACCGGTTCGGACAGAAAAACGAAGATTCCTTCAAAATCATGCACCTTGCACCCGTTAGGACGGGTGGTGGATGACTCCGATATCTCAATCCGTGCGATTCACACGATCCACGCGGGTGGCCAACATGAGGGCCGCTGCAATCCACGACAGCAGCAGCGTAAGCAGCCACAAGACCACCGGACTGTGTTGATAGATCGCCAGTCCGGCTGCGGGCCCGAACAAGGTGGCCGCACTCCATGTCATGGACATCACCCCTTGGTAGCGGCCGCGCATGTCATCCGGAGACAACGCCGCAAGATAGCTGTTGCTGATAGGAAACGAGCAGATCTCTCCGAGCGTGAGCACCACCATGCTGGCAATCAGCAGCGGAATATTCGCGCCCAGCATGTTCAAGCCGAGCCCGATGCCCACCACGGCATAACCTGCAGCCATCATCCGGGATGGGGAAAAGCGCCGCGTGAATGAAGTCAGCGGCAGCTCGAACAACACGACCAACAAGCCATTCAAAGAGAGCAGATAGCCATAGGCATGCTCATCCATGCCGGCCTGCTTGGTTGCCTGCAGGCTGAAGCAGCCGCTGATCTGGGTGAATGTGAGGGCCACCAGAAACGAAGCTGCCACCGCGAGCAAAAACGGGCGGTTTCCCTTCATGTGGGACACGGCGGGCAACCATCCATGACGCACAGACTTCGGAGTGGGCACGGACTTCAATCCCCACCAAGCGACAAAACCCATGGCCAGTGTGGTGAGCGCATCTCCGATGAACAGTGGAGCGAAGCCGAACTTCACCATGAAGCCCGCCGCCGCCATGCCAGCCGCGAAACCCACGTTCACCGCCCAGCGCTGGCAGGAATACGCGCGCGTGCGCAGCCCCGGTGGCACCAGATCCGCCACCAAGGCTCCCACCGCGGGATTGTAGAGAGCC
The DNA here is from genome assembly GCA_049840755.1 of Luteolibacter sp. GTDB lineage: Bacteria > Verrucomicrobiota > Verrucomicrobiia > Verrucomicrobiales > Akkermansiaceae > Luteolibacter. The sequence continues at coordinate 85,156 of JASGJM010000001.1, forward strand.
GTAAGCAGCGCCATCACGAAGATGCAGCTGGTCATCTCCACCATACCCCGCGCCTGTGAGAGCAGCAGCATGAACACCGAGCTGCCGAAACAGGAAAGCATTACCACCGGCTTGCGCCCGAGCCTGTCGGTGAGATGCCCTCCAATGATTCCAGCAATCATCGAACCCGCTCCATAAGTGCCAAGCACGATTCCGATCTTCTCCTCGGAATAAGCGCCATGCCCCATCTCACGCTCGTGGCGCAGGTAGAGCGTGAGGAAGGGCATCACGAAGTTCCCGAAGCGGTTGATGAGCGTACCGCCAAAGAGAATCCAATACTGCATGGGCAGGGCCCGCAGGTCCTGCCACAGCGTGGTATCGTGTCGTGATGCTTCCATTCGGTTTGGCACGGCATGCACCTGTCCGCCCCGGGCAGTGGGGCGAAAATCGCGATGAAGTTCCAATTTATTCCACCGCGATTTTCCACCCCTTCTCCCGATAGCCGATGATGGTCCGTTATGAAGCCATGGTCAGTCCGTTCTGAGCCGCCCACTGGCCGATGATCTGCCGCTCGGCGGCAAACGGCAGACGGTTCCAAGGTCCCCGGGCCTGTACAATCATTCTGGATTGATGCCGGACCTCCAAGGTCAGGCATCGCTCCGGCAGGCTGCCCTCCTCATCCATGCGCTGGCGACAGACGCTGAAGATCGCGGATTGCCCCTTCACGCAAACCTTCCGGTAGGAGCCCACGCAGTGGCGCATGGCACGACCTTCCGCCAGCAGCAGCGTGTGGTTGCACAGCTCCTGGATCGTCCATCGCCACTTCGAGGTTCGGCACTTGGGGTCCGGAGTTCTGAAGCCAGCCACTCCTTCCATCGGTTCCCAATCGGCGGTGGACAGGTGGCGCAGCTCGGCACGCAGGTTCGCTACGAGAACGTCGCGATTCCCGAAGCGGGCTCCGTCCTTTTCCGCCGCGACCAAACGCTGTTCCCAATAGCGGGCGCAATACCCCTGCAAGGCAGGCAAAGGAAGGCTCACCAACCTTGCAGCATAGCGCCCGTCCGCCTGCCCCGATACCGCCACCAGCGTGTCCACGATAAGGCCCAGCCCACGAGGATCGAAACCCCGCACGACGGCGACTTTCTCCAGCAGCCGGGACCAAAGTGCATCCAGGTGGAAATGACGGATCATCTGGCTGGCCAAAGCCTCGGCAAGCAACGCCTCGCCGCCACCCAGCAGGTGTATCCGGGCCCAATGAATGGCCTGCCGCATGCCCAATCCGACCGGAGCGCTCCTCGCCAGATGCAATTCGCGGGCTGTCACCGTGGAAGGCATGCCCGGAGCCTTCCGGAGGCTGCCTCCCGCCGCGACGTGGCAATACCAATCCCGCTCCGGATGGAGGAGCGTACCTTTTCAACCACCAGACGGAAGCAAATGCTTCCGACACCGGCCAGGCTTCAAACAAATGGGCCAGCAGTGCGCGCCATTGCTCACGGGGACTGTGGCTCTCCAGCGGTTGCCAGCTTTCCGGAGGTCGCAGCCATTTTTCCGAGTACACAGCCACCCGCAGAAGAGCGGGCGCAAAGGGAATCTCCCGGGGATGCAGCTCCACAAGGAAAGAACTCCGGGATAAGATCACCTCGACCAACCGCCGACAGGCCGGGCGCAACGGATCGATGAGCGGATGAGGGGAATGGAAGGATTTGCCGAGCTGGCGGCAATGTTGTCTGAGATTGTTGAGACGGATGTGGGATACGGTCCAAGGCCGGCCCTCGATCATATCGAGGATGATGGCGCGGACCGCCTCCGACCCACGCGGGTCGTGACGAGTGTACATGATGATGCTCCTGCTTCTGGATTCAGAAACGGCAGTCTCCCGAACCGGGTCTGCCAAACCGGCGCGCCTGCAATCAGACGCGCCATTCCAAACGGCCACTTCCCGTGGCCATCAGGAGAATCAGGAGTGCTCGCTGGCGAAAATCATGTCCGCCGAGGAATAGGAAATGAGCCGCCGGAATCAAGCCGGGAAAACCCCGGCACCCTTCCGAAGCCTTCCTCCTCGATCATGGAAACGCGATCACGTGATTTCATCTTGGCCGATTTTGTGGCAGTCTTCATTTGTCAGCGCGAGGCCCCCACCGGACGCCGACCTTCTCCCGGAAGACAACTCCCCCCGCCTCCTTTTAGATCGGCGGATGTCGGAATCCCCCCGTTCCGACATCCGCCGATCGGCTTTCCAGGGCTGATCTGAAGGCATTCACCCGATCATGCAACCGGGATGCATGACATCGAAGGCACTCCAATGAAGATCGCAAAAACGCGATCACGTGATATCAATCGGGCCGATTTTGTGACAGTCTTCACTTGTCAGCGCGAGGCCCCCCACCGGACGCCGACCTTTCTCCCCCCGGAAAGTACAACTCCCCCCGACTCCTTTAGATCGGCGGATGCCGGAATCCCCCCGTTCCGGCATCCGCCGATCGAGTTTTTCAGGGATGTCTTGGATAACCGACCCACTGGTTGCGGAATCCGCTCATTCTTTGATCAGAATCTTGTTCCCGATTCGAAAGGCGACCGGCTCGCCATCTTCGTAGCCAGCTTCGGCGAGAAATCTCGTCCCGCCGTCCTTCATATACACCTTGGTGCGATCCGGTGAGGCGCAGAGACAAGAGAAACCCCGCTGTCCTCCAACCTCTTTGGCGGATTTCAGGATCCGAATCGAATCCTCGATCCCGTTGTGTTCCGTGTAAGCGTGGTTCTCCGGGAACGCGGGAGGCGCGAGCTTCAAGACCTTGAGTGCTTCACCACCGTTGATGCGCCCCAGCTGTACATAGATGTGGCCCGCCCCGTAGGCGATGTCCCGGACCCCGAACTGCGCAGGAGATCCGGAGTAGGTGGATCGTTCGGCCACGGGAGCATAACGGTAGGCGGTGATGTCGGCCCTGGGTGGTCTGGGTGGTTCCCTATCCACCCCCGGAATTCCATGCCAGAGATCCCCTTCCGCCGAAAACAACAGCGAACCGTCCGACAGGAACTCAGGAGCCCGGATCGTGGCATCCGGGAGGTGCCGGAGCCAGACTCCGACAAAGCCCGTTTTCGCATCCGGCAGATACCACAGCTGGCACTTCTCTTCTCCTTTCGAGTCGGTGACTTTGCCGACGATCAGAACCGCGCCATTCCCGGGATTGCAGGCCACATCAAGGAAGGACTGGCCCTTGCCCGCCCCGATGCACCACTTCGGCCGCGCCACCCGGGGTCCAGCGCCAGAGGGTCTTTTCCGAGGCGAGATAGAAAGCTCCACCTCCGGCCCGCGAGATGGCTTCCGGATGATCGACCTCCTTTACAACCAGCGCGGTAACGGTTCCGGTGTCTGTGCGGATCGCTTGGATCGTGTTATCCTCCACGGCATAAACCGTCTTTCCATCCTCGGCGAAGGCCGCGCCAGCGGCCTCAACTTGGTTGGGAAACATCATGAATCCCATCGCCGCCGAAAATATTCCGCGCATGGCTCGTCGATAGCAAAGGCACTGGAAAAGGCAATGTCGTGCCCGCCGATGATCGAAATGGCAGAAGCAAACGATGTCCCGGGATGGAGGTGGATCCTCCCAGCCCACGTTCTCACGGACGCAGCCACACAGCAGAGACCAGCTACGTCATGCGGACCAGGCATTTCCGCAGAGAGGCTCGCCGCAGCTTGGGCAATCTTCCCCAAGAAAAAAGCCGCGCCGGAGAACCGGCGCGGCTTTTTGAAGAGAGAGGAAGAACGGATCAGGAATGGTTGCGGCGCTTCAGCTTGAGCTGCGCGAGGTTCTTCGCGATCACTCCCTGAAGGTGGGCGACTTCTTCGGCGTCCGCAGCGTGGTCGAGGGACTTGAGGGCCTCCTCGGCGCGGTGGATGCCGGCTTCGGCCTTCGCTTCGTCGATCTCGGCTTCGCCCAAGGCATTGTCGGTGAGGACGACGACCTTGGTGTCGGTGACTTCGGCGAAGCCGGAGCCGATGGCGAGATGAACGGTCTGGCCAGCCTTCTGGTAGCGGAGCTCGCCGGGCTTCAGGCCGGTCACGAGGGCGGCGTGATGCTCGAGGATGCCGAGTTCGCCGTCTTCACCGGGAAGGTAGACGTTCTCGACGGTGTCCGAGAACACCTTCTTTTCCGGAGTGACGACTTCGAGATGGAGGGCCATGGGATGGAATGCTGGTTAAGGACGGAGGCGACCGGTTGATCGCCTCCAGCCGGAGCCCGATCAGTCGCGGGAGACGGTGTCGATGCCGGCCTTCATGTAGAAGTTACCTTCCGGCACATCGTCCCACTTGCCGTCGATGATCTCGGCGAAACCGCGGACGGTGTCTTCGAGGGAAACGAGGGCGCCCGGGACGTTGGTGAAGATTTCCGCCACGTGGAAGGGCTGGGTGAGGAAGCGCTGGATCTTGCGGGCGCGGAACACGGTGAGCTTGTCCGTCGTCGGAAAGCTCGTCCATGCCGAGAATCGCGATGATGTCCTGGAGGTCCTTGTAGCGCTGCAGGATCTGCTGCACGCCACGGGCCACACGGTAGTGCTCGGCACCCACGACTTCCGGCGCGAGCGCCTTGGAGGTGGAGGCAAGCGGGTCGACCGCCGGGAAGAGCGCCTGCTCGGCGAGGGAGCGCTCAAGCACGACCGTCGCGTCAAGGTGGGCGAAGGTGTTCGCCGGAGCCGGGTCGGTAAGGTCGTCCGCCGGGACGTACACCGCCTGGATGGAGGTGATGGAGCCCTTGTTGGTGGAGGCGATGCGCTCCTGAAGGGAGGCCATTTCCTCGGAGAGGGTCGGCTGGTAACCCACCGCGGACGGGGTGCGGCCCAGAAGAGCGGACACCTCGGAACCGGCCTGCGAGAAGCGGAAGATGTTGTCGACGAACAGGAGCACGTCCTGATTGTCCTGGTCGCGGAAGTGCTCGGCCATGGTCAGGGCGGAGAGCGCGACGCGGAGACGGGCGCCGGGAGGCTCGTTCATCTGACCGTAGCAAAGAGCCACCTTGGAGCCCTCGGTCAGGATCGGGTTGCCCTTGTCGTCCAGTTTCACGTGGCCGTTCTCGTCCTTCTCGGTGGCGATAACGCCGGACTCGATCATTTCCCAGTAGAGGTCATTGCCCTCACGGGTGCGCTCACCCACACCGGCGAACACGGAGAAACCACCGTGGCCCATCGCGATGTTGTTGATGAGCTCCATGATGACGACGGTCTTGCCCACGCCCGCACCACCGAACATGCCGCCCTTGCCGCCCTTGAGCAGCGGGCAGATCAGGTCGATGACCTTGATACCGGTTGGAAGGATCTCGGTCGTCACGGACTGTTCGGTCAGAGCCGGAGCGGCGCGGTGGATCGGGGAACGCAGGGAAGCGTCCGCGAGTGGAACGTTTTCGTCCACCAGGTCGCCGGTGACGTTGAAGATGCGGCCAAGGACCTGCTTGCCCACGGGCACGGCGATCGGCTTGCCGGTGTCCACCAGGCTCATGCCGCGCTTCAGACCGTCCGAGGTAGACATGGACACGGCGCGGACCCAGCCGTCACCGAGGTGCTGCTGGACTTCGAGCACGAGCTTGGTCTCCACGCCATTGAGCGGGTAGCTGACTTCAAGCGCGTTGTAGATCTCCGGCAGCTTGGCGGCCTTCGAGAAATCGGCGTCGATGACGGCGCCGATGACCTGGACGATGGTTCCTTGATTGGACATGGTGGGAGTGGGACGGGATCGCGGACGCGATCGGGGTTAGAATGTGGACGGACGTTGAAAGGGTTATTCCATCGCCTTCATGGCGGTGGTGATCTCGAGCAGCTCGGAGGTGATGGCCGCCTGACGCAGCTTGTTGTATTCGAGCGTGAGTTCCTTGATGAACTTCTTGGCGTTGTCGGTGGCGCTCTTCATCGCGACCATCCGGGCGGAGTGCTCGGAGGCGCGGGACTCCACGATCATCTGGTAGACTTGGAAGTTCACGTAGAGCGGCAACAGGGTGCCAAGCACATCGGCCGGGGACGGCTCGAAGAGGTAGTCCTTGGAAAGGGCGGCCTTCTTGTCCGCGGTGCCGTGGTCGATGCCGGTCATGCCCTCGTAAGCCTGGTCGTCGCCGAGGTGGGAGGCATCGATCGGCAGGAGCTGCACGACCGTCGGCTCCTGGCGGAGGGTGCTGACGAAGTTGGTGAAAGCGACGCTGACCTTGTCGTACTTGCCGTCGAGGAAAAGCTTGCTGAGCAGCTTCGCGATCGGGCGGGCTTCCGCGAAGGGAACCGGGTCCTTGATTTCGAAGTCGGCCACGAGGTGCTTGCCGAGCTTCTCGAGGGTGGTGCGGAGCTTGCGGCCCACGGTCACGAAGTCGGCGGTCTCGGAAGTCTCGGCGCGGAGCTTCTTGTAGAGGTTCGTATTGAGCGCGCCGCAGAGGCCCTTGTCGGTGGAAACCACGAGGACGAGCTCGCGGTTGCCCTCGCGCTTCACGAGCAGCGGGTGGGCATCCTCGGCGACGTTCTCCTTGAGGTTGACGAGGACTTCCTTGAGCTGCTTGGCGTAGTCACGGCCGGCAATGGCCTGGTCCTGCGCCTTTTTCATCTTGGCGGCAGCAACAAGCTGCATCGCACGAGTGATCTGTGCGGTGCCCTTGACCGACTTGATACGCCGGCGGATGTCGCGGAGGTTGGCCATTTGGGAAGAAGTGGATCGTTAGTAGTGAATCGTAAATCGTGAGCGGATCACGCGGATGGCGGGCGGTGCGGCGCACTCATCGCCATCCGCGGTGGAGCTTCGGATTTACTTCCAGCCCTTCTTGAAGTCCTCGATGGCCTGCTTGACGGCACCCACGGAAGCGGCGTCCTTCTTGAGGTCCGGCTTTTCATTGCGGACCTTGTCGAGCAGCTCGGTCTTGCGGGTTTCGAAGAACTCGCCGAGATCCTTCTGGAAGCGCTTCACATCGGAGACGGCGACATCGTCGAAGTAGCCGTTCTGCATGGCGAAGAGGTAGATGGACTCCATCTCCATGGAGAGCGGCGAGTACTGGTTCTGCTTGAACAGCTCGACGATGCGCTGGCCGCGCTCGATCTTCTTCTTGGTGGAGGCGTCCAGGTCGGAACCGAACTGAGCGAAAGCCTGGAGCTCGCGGAACTGGGCGAGGTCGAGCTTGGTGGTGCCGGCGACGGACTTGATGGTCTTGGTCTGGGCGGCGGAACCCACGCGGGAAACCGAGAGACCCACCGAGATGGCGGGGCGGATGCCCTGGTAGAAGAGGTCGGTTTCGAGGTAGATCTGACCGTCGGTGATGGAGATCACGTTGGTCGGGATATAGGCGGACACGTCACCGGCCTGGGTCTCGATGACCGGGAGAGCGGTGAGGGAGCCACCACCCGCGGCGTCGGAAAGACGGGCGGAACGCTCGAGCAAGCGGGAGTGGAGGTAGAACACGTCACCCGGATACGCTTCGCGGCCGGACGGGCGCTTCAGGATCAGGGACACCTGGCGATAGGCCACGGCGTGCTTGGAAAGGTCATCGAACACGATGAGGCAGTCTTCGCCTTGATCCATCATGTATTCCGCGATGGCGCAGCCGGCGTAGGGAGCCAGGAACTGCATGGCGGCGGCGTCCGAAGCGGTGGCGGAGACGATGGTGGTGTATTCCATCGCACCGGCGTCTTCCAGGGTCTTCTGGATACGCGCGACGTTCGAGAGCTTCTGGCCGATGGCGACATAGATGCAGTAGAGCGGCTTGAAGTTCTGAAGCTTGCCCTGCTCGGCCAGCTTGTTCTGCTTGGCCTGGGAGATGATGGTGTCCACCGCGATGGTGGTCTTGCCGGTGGCACGGTCACCGATGATGAGCTCGCGCTGGCCGCGGCCGATCGGGATCATGGCGTCGATGGACATGATGCCGGTCTGGACCGGGACGGACACCGACTTGCGCTTGATGATGCCCGGCGCGATTTTCTCCATCGGATACTGCGCGGAAGCAGCGATCTCACCCTTGCCGTCGATCGGAGCACCCAGCGCGTCCACCACGCGGCCGAAGGTAGCGCGGCCGACCGGCACGGAGAGCAGCTTGCCGGTGGCGGTGCACTCGGTGCCTTCGGTGACGGCGTTGTATTCGCCGAGAAGCACGACACCCACTTCGCTTTCCTCGAGGTTCAGCGCGATGCCGGTGACGCCGCCCGGGAACGAGATCATCTCGTTGAGCATGACGTCGGAAAGGCCTTCCACGCGGGCCACGCCGTCACCGACCTGGCGGACGATACCGACGTTGGTTTTGTTCACGGAGGTCGCGACGTTGGCGATTTCCTTTTCGAGTTCCTGCAGGATGCTGCTCATGGGAGTGGCGGGTTGAGAGTGGGAAGTTGGTGGACGGTGGGAAACGGGCGGATCAGAAGATTTGGGCGAGGCGGTCGAGGCGGCCCTTCACGGAGCCATCGAACACATCACTGCCGACGCGGACCTTGAGGCCGCCGAGGAGAGCCGGATTGACCCGGTATTCAAAAGAGAGGCCGTGGCCGTATTTGTCGAGCAGACCGGCTTCGACACGACCCTTGGAGGCGGCATCGAGATCGGCGGCGCTTTCGACAACCACCTGGCGGCGCTCCACCTCAAGACGCACGAGGCGCTTCAGACCATGGAGGATACCGCGGTAGTCACGCGGCTGCGTCGCCACGAGCTCGCGGATCGCCGCGAGGAGCTTCGGCTCATCGAGACCCGCTGGGGTCTGGCACGAGCGGAAAATCCGGCGGGCGGCGATGGTGGCGGTCTTGGAGATCTTCATGGCGACGCGGCGGGAAAGTAAGGGAATCAGCCTTCGACGGTGGCGAGCGCTTCGTCGTTGATGCGCTTCTGATCGTCGGAATTGAGAACCTTGCCAGTGACCTGGGCGGTGGTGGCGGTGACGAGACGGCCGAATTCGCGCTTCAGCTCGGAGGCGATCTGCTCGCGCTCGGCGCGGGCGGCAGCCTCGGCCTTGACGAGGATCTGCTGGGCGGAAGCGATGGCTTCCTGAGACTTCTGCTCGGAGAAGGCGGCGGCGCTGGTCTTGGCTTCACCAACGAGACGAGCGGCTTCGGCATTGGCCTGGGCGATGGCCTCGGCGGTGTGTTTCTCGGAATCCGCGAGCTGCTGCTGGATGCGGACGAGGTTGGCCTCACCTTCGGCGATGCGGGCCTTGCGCTGCTCAAGCATGGCCTGAAGCGGAGTGAAGGCGTATTTCCAAAGAAGGCCGGCGAAGATGGCGAACGCGATGACCGAGGTCAGGAAAAGCTGACCGTTCAGACCGAATTGCTCCTTGATGTTGGTTCCGGTCTCCTTGAGGCCGTCGACGACGCCGCCGGTTGCGGCCAGAATGGTGATGAGTTCCATATAAGAGAGCGGTGGTTGAAAGCGGGACGAGAGAAACGAAGCGGGAAGGAGGGTGCCGGAGAGACGCGGGCGCCTCTCCGGCGGGAGGGCTTACTTGCCCATGAGGATCGTGATGATCAGCGCACCTTCTGCAAGGGCGGCGCTCAGAAGGGCCTGAACGAGAACCTTGCCGGAAGCGCCCGGATTGCGACCGACGGCTTCGGCGGCCTTGTAGCCGATGAGACCGAGGGCGAGGGTGGCGCCAAGAGCTGCGCCAGCGATACCGATGTTACCAGTCATTGTGGTGGATGGTGTTTGTGTTGTCTGATTCGGAAACCCCCGCAGTCTTTGCCACGGTCCGGTTCCCAAAAGGGGTCAGTGGGCGTGTTCGTCCTGCGTGATGGCACATCAGCGCGGTGAAGACGGCGGTGAGAAGGGTGAAGACCAGCGCCTGAATCGCGCCAACCATGAGCTCCATAAAGTAGAAAGGAAGGGCGGTGAGCCAGCCGAAGTAGGGCCCACCAAGGTGCTGCATGGTTTCCAGCAGGGACTCTCCCGCGTAGATGTTACCGTAGAGACGGAAAGTAAGGGAAACCGGGCGGATCAGGATGGAGATGACTTCCAGACCACCGACGAGGAAGAAAATCACCACCAGCAGGATGCGCATCGGGCCGCGGTCTTCACCCTGATACAGGAAGATATGGCTGAAGAACCCGCCGATACCATTGGCGCGGATGGACCACCAGATCCAGAGGACGAAGAACGTGCAGGCGAGCCCGAGGGTCATGTTCAGGTCTGCATTGGCTCCGCGCAGCAGAGGCAGGAAACCGTGGTGGCCGTGCTCATCCACCGTGTGCCAACCGATGGTGCCGAGACCGGGCAGGAGCCCCATCCAGTTGGAAGCGAGGATGAAGAGGAAAACGGATCCGAAGAACCAGAAGGTCTTCTTGGCGAGCTTCTCGCCCATGATGCCAGCGAGGAAGTTTTCCAGGCTTTCGACCACGAATTCGGCGAAATTCTGCAGGCCGGTGGGGATCAAGCTGACCTTCCGGGTGGCGAGCTGAGCGAAAATGATGACAGCAACGGTCACCAGCGCCATCGCGATCATCGAGTTGGTGATCTTGAACCAGCCCAGGTCGAAAACGACCGGTGCGTGCATTGGCAAGGCGTGTGCTGCTTCGGCCGATTCCGCGGCAAATGAAGAGCCGAGTGCCAAGAGCCAGACGGACAGGGTGGAGGTGAGGAAGCGCATGCTGGGAAAACCCGTTTTGCGGCGGGCGCCCGGGTGCATAAGGAGGCGTGACCTGCCATGCAAGTTCTAATTGTAACGCATTTGTGAAAAATTTCACAAGCTCCGCAGATAGCTTGATAATCCGTGGCTTGCGACGGATTCAGAGGCCCTTGCGAGAGGCCCTGAAGGCCTCCTCCGCAGGGGTCCCGAGGAGCAGCGGATTTCCACCAATTCCGCACGTCGCGACCACCCGGAAACCGCAGTCCAGAGCCTGATCCAAGAGGTCCTCCGCAGGAAGGCAAAGGCGTCCCGAGACCTCTTTCAAACGGAAGGCGACCGGCCCGATTCCATCAAATCCGCGGTAGATGACCGCGGTACATGCGAGCCGCTCGGCGGACCGGAAGTCGAAGAGGAAGTCATACAATTTTCCCTCATGGGAGATGGCCCGGCACAGGGCGGCGGCGAGTTCCCGGCCCTCCAAGGGCGACCGGATCACCACGCAGGCATCCACCTCCAGCGTTTCATCCAGAGGGCGGAAGCGGACTCCGTCTTTCTTGGACTCCAGGAACCGGACCGGACCGCCGCCGTGATTGGGAAAATCCACCCCCAAGGCCGCACGCTCCTCCGCGCTGCCAAGGTAAAGCGCCGCATGCGGCCAGAATCCGGGGAGGAACAGATTGCTCACCGCATCATCATGGCGGGTCACGATCACATCCCCGGGGCGCAGCTCGGGCTCCAGCGCGGCCCGCAATTCCGGACCGAGGCGTTTCGGCGCACCCGCAGGTTTGACCCCGGGCACGTGCAGATCCGCGATGGCGGTGCCGGCTGCTTCAAACAATCCGAACATCATCCTCCGCCACGCCGAACGATGGCGGCGGCGGAATGAAAACAGCCGGTAGAGGAAATGGCTGCGTACCGCAGCACGGCGGCCGGCCTCGATCCAAGGCTCCTCGGACTCCAGAAGATCGATGACGGGTACCAAAAGCGGATCGGCACGGAGAGCGCGGATCCTATCGCGGTGGCGGCCATGGAATTCCACCGCGGCCTGGAAGCGGGCGAGCGTGAGCGGAGAGGAGGCCTCCTTGTACATCCGCGCGAAGGTCTTCCGTGGCAGCCCCAGGCGGAGATCGTCCTCATCCAGCTTCTTCCACAAAACCGGATGACGGGTCGCCAGCACGCTGGTGAACTTCGAGGCCCGTGCCAGCACGCAGGCCGCCGCAAAGGCCGTGGCGAACGCCGGCAGCCCCGGTTCCCAACCGTGATGGTCCGCAGCGGCGGAAACCTCCGAGAGGGATTCCAGCAGGGCGGCCCGCAGTGCCAGATACTGCATGTACCCGTAGACGCACCGCCTCGTCCTCGTGCGGCAGGAAGTAACCACGCTCCGAGGCCGCGCGCACGTGCGCGAGCTCCTGCTCCAGGTCCTCCTCCTCAGGCAGCGCGCGGGCGGCCGCAAGGATCACGGGCACGTGGCGGCGGATCACTTCTTCCATGGTTTCCATCCACCACCGTTCTGCACCTTCCGCAGCGGCGGGTCAACAGGACGGATTTTCTAACAGAATCTAACAGCTCCGCCTAACGTTCCCGGACCGGCCCGGGGCGGGCATTCGGCGGCCTCCGCCCGGGGTCCTCCGGGCCGGAAGTCAAGCCGCCCGTAGGGAATTTTTAAACCGGAATTCTCTTGCAAACATTCGACAGGCTTCTCAGAAAAAGCGTCGCCATGAATAAAGCTGAACTCGTTGAAGCCATCCAGAAAGCCCTCGGAAAAGACGCGACCAAGCGCGCCGCTGATGAAGCCCTCGACGCCGTTCTCGGTGCCATCGAAAAAGGCATCAAGAAGGACAAGAAGGTCCAGATCATCGGTTTCGGCACCTTCGAAGTGAAGAAGCGCGCCGCACGTCTCGGCCGCAACCCGAAGACCGGTGAGTCCATGAAGATCGCCGCCTCCAAGACCGTTGGCTTCAAGGCTTCGTCCACTCTCAAGAGCGGACTCTGATTATCCCGGCCCTCCCTGGCCATTGATAGATCCTGCATAAAACCCGACCATGAAAGACCCCGGCCTCACGGCCGGGGTCTTCTTTTTCCGGAGTGATGATGCGCTCCGGAGCGCATGTCCAAAGATGTCGCGACGATGGTGCCGCCGGAGCTCCGGATAACGGAGCTCCGTGGATATGGAATGAAAAAGCGCAGGCCTCCGCTCAGGAAGCGAAAACGTTCTTCAGTTTGTCCTGAATGATCGCACCGATCACGGGAATCGGCTTCTCGCGGCGGTTCACCGCATCAATGAGACCGAGCAGCCACAGGACGAACAAACCCGCGAAGATGCAGAGCGCGAGCAAAACGCCCAAGATCGGGATGATCATCAAGACCATCGAGATGATCCACAGCGGGATCCCCACGATGATCAGACCCAGAGCCTGACGGAGGTGGTAGTTGCCGAGGCTGTTCTTCTTCGGGCCGTTGTTGATCACAAGCGCCACGATGAAGCCAATGAGTGTCAGGTAGGCAACTACCGCCACGGTATTGTCTCCGGCCACGGCGACGGGAGGCGGCGCGGTTGGGGTGACGTAGGGATCTGAGGGCGGAGTCTCCTGATCGAGGGGTGGCGTCGGAGGCGGTGGAATGGAAGGATCGATGGACATACGCATTTTCTTCTACTATCGCCGTGCGGAAGCCGCAAGTCTCCTCAACATGAAACCACGCATCAATCTCGCCACGGCCACGCTCGCGGACGGCACTCCGCTCGAGCTCCAGGAACACGACGGCCGTCACTCGCTGGTGATCCGCGGTCAGGAAATCGCCGGCCCTTCCACCCGCACCGCTGAAGAAGAATGCGCACGCCTCGCCTGCGCCCCCTTCCGCCCTGTCCGCCAGCCGAAGATCTGGCTCGGAGGGCTAGGGCTAGGGCAGGCGCTTGCCGCCGCCTGTGAATCCCTGCTCCAGAAGCGCGCCACTTTTTTCGTCGCGGAACCCCTTCAGGACCTCACCGACTGGCAGAAGACGTATTTCCCCGATGGAGCCTACATGAAGGACACCCGGGTCCAGCCTGAGACTCGATGCCGGCCCCTCCGGGCTGGCGGCGCACAACGGCACGCTGCACGCGATCATCGTCCACACCGAGACCGCGCCGATCGGCGCGAACGGCAAATCGGTGGTGGAGAACCAGCGCTGGCTGACCGCCGCCTATGACGCGCTGCAACCCGGCGGGCTCCTCGCCATCGCCTCGTCACGTCCGCTGGCCTCGCTTGCCCGCACGCTCGGCCGCAGCGGTTTCCATGTGATCGAGCACCGTGTTCCCTCGTCCACCACGGCGAAGCGCCCGCGCCTGCTGCCGGTCTGGCTCGCGCGAAAGGGAAATGCGGAGTAAGGAAAGATCGTCCGCACCCATCCAGCCCTCCACCACCATGCGCCTCCTCGCCACCGCCACCTTGCTCCCGTGCCTCGCCGCCGCGGCACCTCCATCCGGCGAGATCACCGTGGAGCAAAAGCCCTTCACCATCGAGCGCACGCTGGCGGCCACCGCGCTGCCGCCCGCGCCCGTGGTCTTGAAACTGGACACCGAGAGTTGGCCCGCGTTCGAGATCAAAGCAATCGCCGCCCACGGCAGCCGCGTCAGCGCCGGAGAAGTGCTGGTGGAGTTCGACAACGACTCTCTCGACCCGGAAGCTGGAGGACAGCCGCAAGGCGCTTGAAACCTCCACCCTGACACTCGCCCAATCGGAGACCGACCTCCGCTCGCTACAGGACAACTACGTGCTGAAGATGGATGCGGCGAAACGCGGCGCCCGCAATGCCACCGACGATCTGGCCTACTTCTCGCAGACCAGCCGCAAAGCCCAGGAGGAGCGCTCGAACGAGGCTCTGAAGCGCAGCAAGCAGCAGCTGGAAAACGCCCGCGAGGAACTCCGCCAACTCGAGAAGATGTACAAGGCGGACGATCTCACCGAGGAAACCGAGGAGATCATCCTGGTGCGCCAGCGCGACGCGGTGGCCAGTTCCGAGTTCGCCACACGGATGGCGGAGATGGACAACAAGCGGACGCTGGAAACCACCATCCCCCGCCAAGCCGAGGAGTACGAGGCGGCGGCGAAATCCTCCACACTGACCCTCGCCAAGACCGAGTCCGACCTGCCGCGCCAGATCAAGCTCAAGGAAATCGAGGTGGCGAACGCCAAAACCACCCTTGCCCGCCAGAAGGACGATCTCGCCAAACTGGAGGATGCCCGCAAGGCCGCCGCTCCCATCAAGGCTCCCGCCGCCGGCTGGTTCTACCACGGCGTGATCGAGGACGGCCGCTGGACCACCGGCGAGGCGGTGAAGACGCTCGTCCCACACGGCAGCGTTCCCGCGCGCCGCGCCTTCGCCACTTTCATCCCGGCCGGCACGCCGCTCGGTCTGGTCGCCTTCACCGATGAAGCCACCGCCCGCTCGCTGCCGAAGGATGCCGTCGGCTCCGCGGTCATCCCGGGCCGCGAGGATCTTTCCGCCACCGCAACGGTGAAGCAGGTCGCGGTCATTCCGGGCACCGATGGCCGCTACCGCGTGGATCTCACCGCAGGCTGGCCCGCGGACGCACCACCCGTTCCCGGCACGACCGCCCAGGTACCGAGTGATCTCGTACGAAAACCCAGCGGCCCTCGTTCTCCCCGTCTCCGCCTTGAAGGCCACCAAGGACGGCTGGACCGTCACTGTGAAACTCGCCGACGGAAAAACCGCTCTCCAGCCGGTGAAACGCGGCCGTCTCTCCGGTGACCAAACCGAAATCCTGTCCGGCCTCGAAGCGGGACAGATCGTGATGCCGTGATCCGCCCGTTGGTCATTTCCGCCCTGCTGCTCGCGTGCGCCCACGGGGACGACGAGCCGCCGCATGACAAGGTGCAGGAGCTCGTTCCGGTACCCGCCACTGCGGAGAACCTCGAAGCAGCCATCCACCGCGGCGTCGATTTCCTGGTGGCGAACCAGAATCCGAACGGTTCCTGGGGTGGCCCCACCCTGACCAAGGACCTCAATATCTACGCACCCCTGCCCGGAGCCCACCACGCCTTCCGCGCCGGAGCCTCCGGACTGGCGATGTCCGGCCTGCTCGACTGCAACGATTCCCGCCCCGAGGTGAAAGCCGCGCTCGACAAGGCCGCCGCCTGGACCCGGGAAAACCTGCCGAAACTGCGCCGCGCCGACCAGACGACGACCTACAATGTCTGGGGCCATGCCTACGGCCTGCGGGCGATGACGCGCTTCTGGGAGCATGAGACCGATCCGGCGAAGAAGGCGGAATGGCAGAGACTGGGCCAGGAACAGGTCCAGCTGGTCGGGCGCTCGGAGGACGTCAACGGCGGCTGGGGTTACCTGGATCTCTACGACAACCTGACGACACAGAAACCGTCGGGCGTACCCACCTCATTTACGACAGCCACCGTACTCTCCTCGATGGCCGAGGCGAAGCGGGTGATGGGCGTCACGCTGGATGACAAGCTCGTCGAGCACGCGCTGGTCTCGCTCCGCCGCCAGCGCACCCCGGATTTCTCCTACCTCTACTCGCTGAGCTTCGTCTACAAGCCACGGGCACCGATCAACCGCCCGGCCGGATCGCTCGGCCGCTCCCAGGCCTGCAACGCCACACTGCGGACCTACGATGGCGACAAACTGGTGACCGACCAGGTGCTGGACACCTGGGCCGAACGGTTCCTCGACCGCCAGGGCTTTCTCGACAACGGGCGCGAACGTCCCGTTCCACACGAGGCACCGTTCCAGATCGCCGGCTATTTCTACTACTACGGGATCTACTACTTCACCGAGTCCGCGAAGTTCCTGCCCAAGGAAAAGCAGGCCGCCTACGCGAAGCGCCTCGCCGGACTGCTTCTCACCCGCCAGCAAAAGGACGGCTCATGGTGGGACTATCCGCTCTACAACTATCACAAGGCCTACGGCACCGGCTACGCCCTGATGGCCCTCGCCTGGTGCCGCGAGGCGATGAAACCGTAGGTTTCTTATTACGGTACGAATAGTACTTTCCCGGACCGCCCTCCTTCGGTGGCACGGGCCAGCGCGGCCTGGAAATCCGCCAGTGGAAACTCCGCATCCACCGGTTGGACAAGTCCGCCCGCAAGAGCCATGGCGGCGAGCCGGTCATAGACTTCCGCGATCTCCGCATCCGATGCCTGCTCGATCCACTTCGTGATCCACAGGCCGCGGAACTGGAGATCCTTGAAGATGAGCAGCCCGTTCGGAATCGTGAGCGGCCGCCGTGCCATCGCGCCATAGGTGATATGCGTGGCGTGCGGGGCCAGCAGGTTCATGACGCGCAATGCGCTCTCGCCCCCCACCGCATTGAAACCGAGCGCGGCACCGGGCTTCCCGATCACCTGCTTCGCCTGCTGGAGGCCTTCCTCTCCATCGACGACGACATGATCGGCACCGAGCTCTTTCAGCTCCGCCACCAGATCCGGCCGACGTACCAAATTCATCGTACGAATCCCGATCGACTTCGCCAGCCGGATCACGCAGCGGCCCACGCCGGAATTCGCCGCATTCTGGACGATCCATGATCCGGCCTCAGGGCGATGGAAGCCGGTGAGAAGCTGCCAGGCGGTGGCGGGATTCACCTTGAGCATCGCCGCCTGACGTGGATCCAAGGCGACGGGCACCTTGAACAAAATATCCCCCGCAACCTGCACATGACTGGCCCAGGTAGCGGAGCGGCGCAGGAAGATCGCGTGGTCCCCCACGGCGAAACGCGGATCGCTGCTCTCAATTACCTCCCCACAGCCCTCGATGCCGGAGACTGCGGGCAGCTCCGGCTTGATGCCGTAGGTGCCCTCGATGAAGTTCAGGTCCGCGGGATTCACCGGCGCGGCCAGGATTTTCAGCCGCACCTCTCCTTCCGCCAGCGGCGGGAGCTCGATCGACTGGAGTTCTAGTACTTCAGCCGGTGGACCGAAACGGGAGAAGGCGAGGCGCTGCATGATGGAAGCCTAGCTCCATCCGGCCGCGATGCAACGCCCGCTGAGGGATCACGGGAACATCCCGCGCTGCGCCTTGGCATCCGCCACCGTCTTGATCGCGATCGACTGCGCCGCCACGCGCTGGGAAACGCCCTGCCGTGCGGCGAAGGAAGTGACTTTTTCGAACGTGCGCTGGAGCATGGTTTCCAGTTTTGAGAGCACTTCGCGCTCGGTCCACTGGAAGTGCTGGAAGTTCTGCACCCATTCGAAGTAGGACACGGTGACACCTCCGGCATTACACAGGATGTCCGGAATCACGTGGATGTCTCCACGCTGGTCGAGAATGATGTCCGCCTCCGGAGTGGTCGGGCCGTTCGCCCCCTCGGCGAGGATCTTGCACTGGAGCTTGCCGGCATTGTCACCGTTGATCACGCGGTCGAGCGCGCAGGGAGCGAGCACGTCGCATGGCTGGCAGAGGAGTTGCTCCGGATCGATCGGCTCGGCATTCGCGAATCCGACCACGGTGCCGGTCTTGGCCACATGCTCGCGCAGCGCGTGGACATCGATGCCGGTGTCATGCCAGATCGCACCCTGCACATCGGAAATGCCACGGATCTTCACGCCATAGCTGGCCAGCGTGTAAGCGGTGTGCGAGCCCACATTACCGAAGCCCTGAATGACCGCGGAAGCCCCCTCCACCGGCAGGTTGTTCTTGTGGAGAGCACTGGAGGCGAGGAACGCCACGCCATGACCGGTGGCCTGGGTGCGGCCTGCGGAACCCTGCAGGCCGAGCGGCTTGCCCGTGACTATCGATGGCACGAGGTAACCGGCATGGGTCGAGTAGGTATCGGTGATCCATGCCATGGTCTGCTCATTGGTGCCCATGTCCGGCGCCATCACGTCGATCTCCGGACCGATGAACGGCAGGATCTCCATGGTGAAACGGCGAGTCAGCCGCTCCAGCTCCCCAATGCTCATGGAGCGCGGATCACAGGTGATGCCGCCCTTGCCACCACCATACGGCAGATCCATGAGCGCGCACTTCCAGTTCATCCACATCGCCAG
Organism: Luteolibacter sp.; assembly: GCA_049840755.1. Lineage (GTDB taxonomy): Bacteria > Verrucomicrobiota > Verrucomicrobiia > Verrucomicrobiales > Akkermansiaceae > Luteolibacter. Next base: position 103,694 of record JASGJM010000001.1, read on the forward strand.
CGCGGCCACCTCGCCGAGATCGACGGCCGGGTGGTAGCGCAGGCCCCCCTTCACCGGGCCGCGGGTGAGGTGATGCTGCACCCGGTGACCGAAGAACACCTTCACTTCACCGGAATCCAGCTTCACCGGCATGGTCACGCTGATCAGGCGCTTCGGCCACTTGCAGCGCTCGCGCAATTCGTCATTGAGATTGAGGAAATCGGCCACCCGGTCGAACTGGGCGGCGGCCATGGAGAACACGGGGTTCTGAAGCAGTTCCTGTCGCATGGTTCTTGTATGAACAAGCTTCATCCGGACGCAACCGAATCGTTCGGGGAAACTGGATTGCCTCAATAACTCCCTTATTCCGTATCCCGGAAGGACCGCGCCCCAAGTGGCCTGGTGGTGGCCTGATTCCACGCGAAGATGGGGTTTGCGCCCCCCGTCAAAGACCCCCTAGCCTTCCGGCGATGGAACGCCTTCAAACCGACGGGAAATTCTTCCGCGCCGGGGAGGATCGTGTCCACGTCCGGGCGGTGACCTACGGTCCGTTTCCGGGGGGATGGCCGGAATCGTTCGAGCCGGACTTCACCCGCATCGCGGCAGCCGGTTTCAATGCCCTGCGGCTCTATCAAATGCCGCCGTCTCATCTGCTGGATGCCGCCCTGCGACACGGCCTGCGGGTCTTCGGCGGCCTCAAGTGGGCATCCTCGCTGGATTTCTTCCGTCGTCCCGAGTTTCTCGCCACCGCGCGGGTGGATCTCACGGAAGGGCTGCGGGACATCACCGGCCATCCGGCTTTGGCTGGGATCTACATCGGCAACGAGGTGCCATCCGATCTCGCACGATGGATGGGACCGGCGAAGGTCCGCGCGGCGCTGGAAGATCTCATCACGCTCGGGCGATCGCTGGGTCCGCATTTACTCTTCGCCTATGGCAATTACCCGAGCACGGAGTACCTGGAGCCGGAAAATGCGGACTTCACTGCCTTCAATGTCTATCTGGAGGACGAGCCCGCGCTGCGTCGCTACCTGCGCCGCCTGCATCACATCGCCGGAGACCGACCGGTGGTGATCTCGGAATTCGGCCTGGATACCCGCCGCAATGGCGAGGAGCGGCAGGCGGAAATGTTGGCCGGCGCGATCCGGCTGGCCCGCGAGGAAGAAACCGCCGGATTCACCGCCTACGCGTGGAGCGACCGCTGGTGGAACGCAGGCGCGGAGGTCACGGATTGGGACTTCGGCCTGATCCGCCGCGATGGCAGTGAAAAGCCTGCTCTGGCTGCTGTGCGGGATGCCTTCTCCGCCTCCCCCGCTCCGCCCCGCAGCGTGCCGCGGATCTCGGTGATCGTCTGCACCCGCAATGGCCGGGAACGCATCGGCGGCTGTCTCGAAGCGATTGCCCGAATGACGGATTCCGACTTCGAGACCATCGTGGTCGATGATGGATCGGATGATGGTACGGCGGATTTCGTACATCGCCGGTTCCCGGAGGTGACCCTGCTCCGGCTCCAGCCCGGAGGCCTGAGCGCTGCCCGCAATGCCGGTGCCGCGGCCGCCACCGGAACGATCCTCGCTTTCACCGATGACGACTGCGAACCGGATCGCGAGTGGGTGACCCGCCTGCGCCGGACCTTCTCGTCCGGTCGTTTCGCCGCTGCGGGCGGTCCGAACCTGCCGCCGCCCGCACGCTCCTGCACCGAAGCGATCGTCTCCGCCGCACCCGGTGCGCCCAGCCACGTGATGCTTGATGACGAGGAAGCGGAACATCTGCCCGGCTGCAATATCGCGGTGACGAAGGAAGCCTTCGACGCGATCGGAGGATTCGATGCCCGCTTCCATACTGCGGGTGACGATGTCGATTTCTGCTGGCGCCTGCGGGATGCGGGCTACCGCCTCGGATTCGCGCCGGGCGCATTCGTCTGGCACTGGCGGCGACCTTCGTTCCGGGCATTCCTGCGACAACAGCGCGGTTACGGACGGGCGGAGAAACTGCTGCTCGACAAGCACCCGCGCCGCTTCACCGCGAATGGTGAAGCGATCTGGCATGGCTTCGTCTACAACGGTGGGCCGCTGCGGGCGGGCGATGATTCGATCATTTACCACGGCCCGATGGGGCTCGCGGGCTACCAATCCGTGGTGGACCGCATGATGCCGCTGCGTGGCATCGAGCCGCGCTTCGATTCGTCCTGTGCCCGCTGCGCGCTGGCCGCGCTGACGTGGTTGCAGCCGCGCGTCCGTGCATGGGAGCGGAAGCGGACGTGGACCTGGCGCTCGCCATGGAACTGCCGCCCGGCTCCGGAGATCGGTCGTGAAATCGAGCTCTGGTCGCCCATCGGCAAGCAGCGTGAAGCCTTCCTGCGGGATCTCCTCACCGATGGATGGACGGCAGGCGGACCGACTGACGAATGGGATGTGGAAAAGGCCGGCACCCGTCTCCTGATCGCCACCGAAATGACCGACGGCCCGGGCAAGCGCACGCTGGTGAGAATCTGGGGCGACCTCACCCCCGAGTTCCGCCTCTGAAGGAGCTGAGGCTTCAGCCGAGGAGGGTTTCACGAGGAGGCGGAGGCTAGAGGGCCTGTTGGGTTTCAGTGTTCCGTTTTCAGGGAGAAAAGCAGTTCTCCCATTTGCGGATTTTGCGACTTTCTGAGGAAAAAGGATCTCCAAAGCCTCCGCCCCCGGAAGACCCTCTTCGGCTGAAGCCTCAACTCCCTTTGCTCCAATCCCCGATTCGAGCGCGCACATCGGTCAAGACAGGGCCGCGACTTTCTGAAACACTGCGGACGTTTCATTGATTATGCCGTCATGAGTTCCAGTGTTCTCGCATCCGCCGTCTCCGTGTCTCCCGTGTTCCGCCAGCAATTGGAGGAAGTCCGGGCGCGCTACTTCTCCCGCAATCCGGACCTGTGGCCGGTCTTCCGAGATCCGGCGATGGCCCGCATCATTGATGTCCGGAAAAGCCACACCGCCCCTGCCGAACGTCTCGGGATTTATCCGGACGGCCCGGGTCTGCTCGGTCAGCTCCGTGCCGAGGACCACGTGCCGGAGGAAAGCATGGCTCCCGGAGCCTTGCATGAGCGTCTGGTCTTCGCCGCCGCCCTTTCCAAAGCCTGGGAAGATCCGGCCAGCGTGGAGAATGTGGTGACCATGCCCTGCGATCCCGCCATCCACGGCGCGATGATCGGCGCGCTCGCGAATCCGAACCTGGTCTACCGCGAATACAGTGAGATGGCTGAGGAGTTGGAACGCACCGTGGTCCGCCAGATCGCCAATCTCGTGGGCTACGATCCGGAAGAAGCCACCGGCATTTTTACCCAAGGCGGCACCTTCTGTAATCTCTACGGCTATCTCTTCGGCATCCGCAAGACGATGCCAGAGTCACTGCACCTCGGCCTCGAGTACGGGCAGGACTACCGCATGATCAACTCGCAGGGCGGCCATTATTCGAACACGACCAACCTGTCGCTGCTCGGCGTGAATCTGGCGAAGAAGACCATCCGCATCCAAGTCACCGACGATCACGACATCGATCTGGAAGATCTCGAAAGCCAGCTGACCGCCTGCTTCCAGCTCGGCTGCGTGGTGCCGACGATCATGCTGACGATGGGCACCACGGACACCTTCGGCGTCGACCGTGTGAAGCCGGTGCACGATCTGTCACAGCGCCTGTGCAAGCGCTTCGGTGTCACCACACCGCCGCACATCCATGTCGATGCGGCGGTGGGCTGGCCGCTCATCTTCTTCCTCGATTACGACTTCGATGCGAATCCGCTGGAGATCGATGACTTCACGCTGGAAGGCCTGCGTGCGAACGTGGATCGCTTCCGCGAGCTGCGTTACGCCGATTCCTTCACCGTGGATTTCCAAAAGTGGGGCTACGTTCCCTACACCTCCAGCCTCGTCATGGTGAAGCATCGAGACTCGATGAAAGCGCTCGAACACGACCCGGAGAACTTCTCCTACTTCGAAAAAGACATCCAGGGTCAAACCCATCTCCAGAGCACGATCGAGTGTTCACGCGGAGCCGCAGGTTTGTTCGGCGCGTATTCGGCGATGCAATATCTGGGCAAGCGCGGCTACCGCATCATGATCGCAAACGGCCTGCAGAATGCCAACTACCTGCGTCGCCGCCTCAGCGAGGCTCAGGGCGCCTGTGTGATCGCGCCGAAGAACCACGGTCCCTCCGTCGCGTTCCGTCTTTACGATCCGGCGCGGGTGAAGGATCCGGTGGCGGAGCTGGCGCGGGACAAGGAGCTGTCCGCCGATCCCGCGTGGCGGCGCCGAATCCAGCAGCACAACGCCTACCACCGCGAGGTCTTCCTGCGCCGCGGCAAGCGCGGGCTCTACACCAATTGGGTGCAGTTCGCCACGCACACCAACTACGACGAGACCGACAAGTGGGAACCGATCCCGGGTGAAAAGGCGGTGTTCTTCAACCCGCTCACCGACCCCTGCCACATCGACGCCTTCCTGACCCGCCTCCACGGGTGAGCCCCGCAATCTTCAACCACGAAGGACACGAAAATTCACGAAATCGAAGAAGGCCTATCTTCATTCTCATTTCGTGTCTTTTCGTGATTTTCGTGGTTGAACCGAAAGCGCGGCCCTTGCCCTTCACGGGTAGCGGGTCTACATCGTCCGCGTGAGCCTGCGCACGTCCGACTTCCACTACGACCTTCCTCCGGAGCTGATCGCCTCCCGGCCACTGGAGCGTCGTGCCGATTCCCGGATGATGGTCATCGATCGCGCCACGGGCACGATCACGCATTCGCTGTTCCGCGACTTCGAGTCGCACCTGCGGCCGGACGACCTGGTGATGCTGAACAACACCCGTGTCATTCCCGCCCGCGTGTTCTCGGACGACGGCGGCATCGAGCTGCTCTGCCTCGACCGGCTCTCGCCCATCGAGTGGCGCTGCCTGGTCCGGCCGGGGAAGAAGATGAAAGTCGGACGGATCGTCGAGGTCGGCGGAACTACTGGAACAGTCGTAGAAGTGTTCCCCAACGGCGATCGCCTGATCCGATGGTCGGAGCCGGTGGATCTGGACAGCCACGGCCACCTCGCACTGCCGCACTACATGAACCGCGACGACGAAGTTGCGGACCGCGAGCGCTATCAAACGGTCTTCGCCAAGGAAGAGGGGGCCATCGCCGCACCCACCGCCGGGCTGCACTTCACCCCGGAACTATTGGCCCGTGTGCCGCATGATTTCCTGACCCTCCATGTCGGTGTTGGCACCTTCCGCCCCGTGCAGGTCGATCGCCCGGAGGAGCATGAGATGCACTCCGAGCGCTACGCCATCAGCGGAACCACTGCGGAAAAGATCAACGTCGCAGGCCGCGTCCTCGCCGTCGGCACCACCGTCACGCGGGTACTGGAGCACCTCGGCCGAAGTGCACCGGAAGGCCAGCGCCTCATCCCTGCCGACCAGCGCGGAGAAACGGATATCTTCATCTATCCGCCGTATGACTTCCGTGTGATCGGCGCGCTGCTGACGAATTTCCACCTCCCGGAAAGCACGCTGATCATGCTGGTGAGCGCCTTCGCCGGCCGCGAACTGGTATTGGAAGCCTATCGCAAGGCGGTGGAGGAGAGGTACCGCTTCTACAGCTACGGAGACTGCATGCTGCTGGTGTGATGCCAAAACACGGCGGGCCGGTGTTGGCCGACCCGCCGCGGATTACTTTTGCATTACCCAGGAAAGGGATCGAATCAGGGCGCCGGTGCTTCCTCCACCTTCGCGCGCAGGAACATTCTCACGTTCCCGACAGGATCGGAGAACGGGATGAAGAACGAGCGGTTCGTCCACCCTGTCTCCGGAATGGTGAGACCCGCCTGAACCACGGCGATGTCCGATGGATTGGTCACTTCATCCACATTCAGGCTGAGCCAATCCGCGAGATCGAGAGAGCCTTGGATGTGGTAGACCACACCGTCCTTCACATCTGAAACAAGCTGGGTGGATCCGACGCTGTCCGGGAATACGGTACCTGTCCGTACGGGCACCGTGATCGTCAGCACCTTCTCACCTCCCACTGTAGCCACCTTCGTGACCGCCTGCACACCGCTCGTTCCGGAGAGCGGGTTGCCATTGAAGGCGAACTCCGCGAGGTTGTTCACGCCATCGTGATCCGGATCGGAACCTTTGTCGTCATTGGTGCCGGCGGTGAGGCCTTTGTTGGTCGCCCAGATGACGTAAGGATCAGGCACGATGGCGGTGGCGGTGATTTTTCCACCATCGTTGTATCGGATGACCAGGGTCTGCGTTCCCACGGTCACGGTAGATCCTTCAGCAATCCCGGTGAAAGTGCCGGTCAGCGAGCCGCCGGTGTAGTCGAGCAGCGTGAACTTCGTTCCCGTTGGCAGCGCGACCGGACTCGCGGCCGCATCACTGAGAACGAGTGCCGTTCCGCTCAGCACCACCGAGCCGGTGGCGGTCACGCTGGCGCTCTGCAACAAGCTGCTGTCATAGCTGAAAGCAAGCTTCGAACCGGTGCCGAAGGTCGCGGTCTGTCCGGCATCCAGCTGGATCTGGCGCGCGGATGCGGAAACCGGCAGCGTGAGGGTGAGATTGGTCACCGTCAGGCTGTTGGAGCTGTCCGGGTTCTTCAAGGTGCCGCCGTTCCAATTGAAGACGCGGACTACTGGATTTGTCGTACCTCCCTCCGATCCCGCCGTGATCGTTTTCGCCTGGAGAACCGCGGAGCCCGCGAGGGTGACTGTTCCGGAAACGGAGTTCGTGAACGTACCGGTGCGGTTGCCGATCGTCAGCGTGCCCGCCTTCACCGTTCCGTTCAACACGGACAGCGTACCTGTTCCGGTTGTGGTGGGCTGGGTTTGCCCGGTCAATTGCCCCACGATGATGCTGGTCGCATCGAGCGTGCCCGCTCCCATCAACAAGGTACCCACGGCCTTACGTTGCAAACCACCGGCCGTGCCGATCGTCAACGTGCCAACTGTCGCATCCAGTGTCCCGGCCACACCGGTGCCACCCGTGCTGGCACCCGTCAGATCCAGCATACCGATGGCGGGCCGGTAGTTGCTGCTCGAAGTGCCGATGGTGACGGAACCCGCCCGCGAAGTTCCATCCGCTCCGCGGATGACGAGCGATGGGGTACCGGTGAGACCGCTGGTGAATGCCACCGTTCCGGAAGAGGTGGAGTTTGCGATCGTGATGCTGTTGGAATGGAAGGCCGTGGTCTGGCCGAGGTTCAGCTTTACCGTCGAATAAGGAGTGGTGTCGCTGGTGCTGCCACCGGTACCGCCGGTACCGATACCGATCGAACCGGTTCCCGTGGAAATGGTGGATGCTTTGGCCAGCGTGATGGTGGTGGTGCTGGTGGCCGATGCCCCTGAAGTCTGGCCGATGGTGAAATTGGAGGCGGTCGTCGCGCCATCCGTACCATAGGTGAAGGTATCCAGCCCCTTCATATCGAGGGTGGCCGATGCACTGGTGGAATAATTGAAGGGATAGAATGCGGTGGCACCGCTGAGGGCAAGGGTTCCTCCGGAACCAACGACGGTCCCTATCGCGTTCGCACTGAAGCGCAGGTCAGGCAGCGTCTGGCTGTTCGCGCCGATATCGAGCTTGGAGGTCGCGCTGAACACCACCTGGGATGCCGGCAGGTTGCCACCCGTGCCGATTTGCAAGGTGCCTGCGGACAGAGTGGTGGCACCGGTATAGGTATTCACGCCGCCAAGTACGAGAGTTCCAGTACCGGACTTGGTCAATCCGGAGGTGCCCGCCAACACCGCGGAGATGGAGGCGGTGTTCGCACCGGTATCGATTCCCGGTCCCGCCATGGTCAGCGTGTTCGCGGAATTACCGCCGTTGTCGAGCTGATAGCCGGTGGTGGAAAACACCAGCCGGTTCGCCGAGACGGGTTCACCCAGCGAAACCGTTCCCGCGACTCCTGAGAATGTGGCGTCGTTGGCGGCACCCGGCCAAGCCAGGGCGGCGGTGCCGTCCCACCAGGAGAGTCCGCTGGTATTCCACGTGCCGGATCCACCATAGGATGCCGGATCGCTGCTGGAGGTGGGATTCCAGAAATAGGCCGCCGCCTCACAGCGGCCGGAAAACGCGATCGTGCCCAGACAGGCGAGGATAGATGCAAAAGGAAAGAGCTTGGAGGGTTTCATCACGCCCAAGCCACCACATAAATTTCAGTCAACAAATCGCGTTAGAGCATCATTTTAAGGACAAAAGAGGACTTTTTGAGAAATTCCCGCTTCCCCATGGCGGGTTTTGTGGTGGATTCAGAATGATGCCAAAGCGCCCCAGCGTCCTGTTCATTGGCCGATACTGGGAGGAACGATTCCTCGCCGGGGTGGCGGAGTACGCCCGGAAGGCGGGCTGGATGCTTCACAGCGGTCTGCGGCGTTCCCATCAAGATCTGCCGCCGAACTGGCATGGCGAGGGTGTGATCGCCAACACGCTCGGCGATCCCGACCTCATCCAATATGTCCGCGAGCGTGGTGTGCCCGCCGTCGCCACCGATCGTTCCGGAGAAGTCTTCGGAGCTCCGATGATCTTCAACGATGAGACCTCGATCGGCCGGGCGGCGGCGGATCATCTGGTGCCGCTCGGATTCACGCACTTCGCCTTCGTGGCTCCGCGCAATCGCCTCGGAAGCCTGCGGGCCAGCGGATTCGAGGAAGCGGTAACCGCTGCGGGCAGGACCTGCCTGCGGATCGCCAAGGAAGACCTGCCCGACCTCCTGCATGGACTGCCGAAACCCATGGCGATTCTGATCACCAACGACACCCACGCGCTGGATGTGATGTATGAGATCGAATCCGCCGGCTATCAGGTGCCGAAGGACTTCGCGCTGGTGGGCGTGGATGACGATGAAATCACCTGCACGCTCTGCTCCGTCCCTCTCACCAGCGTGAACCTCGATTATGAAGGCCGCGGCTATCGCTGCGCGGAGGTTCTCGATTTACTGATGCAGGGTAGCCGCGATTTCTCCGGCATCATCCACTGGCCGATCCAAGGGGTGACCGTACGGCGCTCCACGGATACCATCGCAATCCCCCATCCCGCCGCAGCCGAAGCCCTGCGGTTCATCCGTGAGCACTACCGGAAGCCGATCGGACTCACCGAGCTGGAAACCCATCTCGGGGTCTCACTGCGCGGGATTCAGGATGTCTTCAAGCACCACGTGGGACGTTCGCTCGCACAGGAAATCGCCCGACTCCGGCTGGAGGCCGCCACCCAACTGCTTGGCACCACCAAGTTGAAGCTGGAAGCCATCGCGCAGGAATGCGGCTACAGCGGGCGGGTCCATCTCGCCCGGGCGATCCGCCGCGCCAAGGGTCTTTCCCCCCAGGCGATGAGGCGCACCTCACGGGCCTGATCCCGGTTTCAGTGCAAGCGCCGTTGGTTCACACCGATCACCCACCAAAGGATCGGACCGAAGATCGGCACGAACAGGATGACAAGCACCCAGATGACTTTGTTGGTCGGCTCGCTGAACTCCGAGCTCAGACACTGCACCAGCGAGGCGATCGTCAGGATCAACGGCAGCAGAACGAGAAATATCAGAATGAGTTCAGGTGTGCCCATCTCCCGGAGATAGCGCAAGGTTGGCATCGCAGCAAGAAGGACCCGTTCTCCGGTCGCACTCCCCGATCAAACTTCACGGTTGCACCCCGGCCCGGGAGGTTGTTTGCTTCCGCCGCTGTCAGGGGCCGTGGAGGTTCGGCAGGCGAACCCCGCCAGGCCTTGATCGGAGCAACGGTAGTTTGTCCGAACTTGCCGCGGATTCCCTGGCAGCACTTTTATTTTCCACCAGATGAAGCGGGTTCCTTCGGCTGGGTGAATTTGAGAGGGGGCAATTTCAGCTCCTCCTTCTTATAATCGTCAGATCCCCACGTGGCAGCTTCCGCAGCTTCGATGGTGTCATCCGGCTTCAGAGCGAACTTCCAAGCCGCCGCATCGTCCCGACCGAAGTAGAACATCGTCCGTTTGCCACTGCGGGTAACAGCGATGCCGAAGCGGTTCGCCTGCCTCACCCCATCCCGTTCGAACTCCGGTCGGATGATGCCGCCGATGCGATCCACGAACGCACCGAGGGTTTCACCGCGCTTGAGCTCCATCGCACCAGACTGCTGGTAAAGTACGCCACCGAAGTGAACGACGTCCGCCCGGAGTGAAATGACAGACGCACCCCATACCAGGAACAGCAAGATAGAGCGTCTCATGCTCGGAGTGCCTTTCCTGTTAGAAATCCAGATAGATCTCCGTGCGGCGGTTGGCACGACGGCCATCGGGATTGTCCTCTCCGGAATCGGTGAAGTTCGGGCGGCGCGGCTGGGTCATGCCCTTGGCCTCGGTGACGATCTGCTTCTTCGCCACTCCCTTGCTGACGAGGAAATCCCGCACGACATCGGCGCGCTTTTCAGAGAGTGAGTTGTTGTAACCCTTGCTGCCGAGCGCATCGGTGTGGCCGCTGATCGTCAGCTTCTTCCCGGCATCGGTGTTGAGAATCTGCGCGACGATCTCCAGCTGGCGGCGCGTGCGCTCGCCAAGCTGGTCTTCATTGAACTCGAAGTAGAGCACCAGCGTGTCGCCTCCCTGCGGGTTCTTCACGAGCGGCGTGTAGTAGACATCTCCGCCCGCGAAGCGCTTCGCATAGTCATCGAGAAGCTGATCGAGATTCACCTCTCCCACGCGCCAGCTGGCGGTGGGTGTGTTCTGGCCGAGCATCAAGGAGAACTGCGCCGCCTGGGAGCCATCCGCCGTTTCAACATTCGCGAGGTAACCCGCCACGCCCGGTTTGTTCATCAACGCGCGCAGCGGTTTCTCGGCCCGGAGCTTGTAGTTGCCTTCCTCGAAGAGAATGCAGAGCCCGGCGATCTTCGCATCCGATACCGTGGAGGGATCCACGAATTCCTTCGCCAGCTGGAAGTTCTGATGCAGCGCCGCCTGGAGGAAAGCATCCGCAATGCCCAGCGAATCGACGAGCACGGCCTTGGGCACGGCTTCATCCTTACCCGGCGGCAAAGCCAGCTTCTCCACCGCCCATTTGCCATCCTTTCGGCGGAGGTCGAGATAGATGCGGTCGCGGCCGAGATCCGCGCCATCCAGCTCCAGCGCCCAGCGGATCAGCTCATTGCGCTCGAGCTCACCCACCTCACGGACCGGCGGCTGCCGCAGCTTGAACCCCGAGGTGCCCACGAGTTCCTTCAACCGCTCGGCGGTGCGTGAATCCAGCGCATCCTTGCCGATCAACTTGGCGGCGGTATCGAGATCACCGGATTCCAGTGCCTTGCCGATGCGGGCCACGAGATCGGCCGGATTCGCCGCCACCGGGCCGAGTCCGAGATCGCCGGGCTTGGTGGCCGGATCCGCTCCGGGCGGCCGCTCGTCCAAAGTGGGAATGGGCGTCTTCGGTTTCAGGTCCACCGCCGGCACCTTCGGCACATTGGCCGGAGGAAGCGGTTCCACCGGACGGTGGCGGATGGCCAGGATCACGGCGACGACGCCGGAGAGCACCAAAGTGATGGATAGGAAGACGTAGGGAAGCTTGGAGCGGGACTCGGCCATGACAGGGCGGCAGGATAGCGTTTGGCCGCGGCCTGTGAAAGCCCCGGCTCATTTCCCGCAGGGAACGTCGTGGAACGGCCCGATGTTTCGCCGATCAGCGACCGGACGGTGCCGAGGGAGTGGAAGAATCATCCCGCGGCAGTGCCGGAAGATCGACACGCAATTGTTTGCCATCCCGCACCAGGTAAACCGCCGTGGTCTGCACCGCTGCAGAGGCCGCGAGGTTCATGTAAAACTCGTTCGCACTGCCGATCCGGGCCCGATTCACGCCCACCACCAGATCACCGGCTTTCAGGCGGTCCGCAGCGAGGGCATCCGCCACCAGATCGGTCACCACCACCCCGCGGAAGCCGCGCATCCGCTCCGGCACGCTCAGGTCCCGCACCTGGATGCCGAGCGCCTGTAAAACCTCCTCGGTATCCCGCGTGCGGCCCTGCACCACCGGAGGTGTCTGGACGGGTGCCGCGGTGCCAAGACCGCTCTCCGCAATCACCGCCTTGAGCGTAAGCGTCTGACCGGCGCGCCACACCCCCATCGGCACCTCCTGGTTCGCACGACTGCGCTGCACGAGGGCGAAGAGCTGGTTCATGGAATGAATCGCCTCACCGTTGTAAGACTGCACCACATCCTTCGGCTGGAGACCGGCGGTCTCGGCCGGCGACCCCGGCGTCACCGCGCCCACCACCGCCCCATCCTTGCCGGAATAATCGAGCAACCCGCGTATGCGGCCATCCAGATCCGCCATCTGCACACCCAGGAAACCACGGATCGGACGACCGCGCTCAAGGATCTGGGAAATGGCGTCCTTCACATCATTGGACGGAATCGAAAAGCCGACACCCTGGAAACCGGGGTTGGTGCGATCCGAGGAGAAAATGGCGGCATTGATGCCGATGATCTCGCCGCGCAGGTTCACCAGCGGGCCGCCGGAATTGCCGGGGTTGATCGCAGCATCGGTCTGGAACAGGTCGCGCTGGTTGTCCGAGATCGAACGCTCCTTCGCCGAGATGATGCCCTGGGTTACCGTCTCACCGAGGCCGAAGGGATTCCCCACGGCGAACACCAGCTGCCCCACCTCCACTTGGGAGGAGTCTCCGAACTTGAGCGGCAGCACCTCCCCCGCCCCTTCCAGTTTCAGTACCGCAATGTCGAGCAGAGCGTCTTCTCCGATGAGGGTCGCCGGATAGGTCTTTCCATCGTGGAGCGTGATCTGGATCTGCTGCTGACCGGCGATCACGTGATGATTCGTCACCACATGACCTTCACGGCTGACGATCACACCCGATCCCTGGCCTTGGGTGGGATACTGGCGGATCCGCGCGTGACCGAAATTATCCAGCATCTTCTCCGTGCGAACGCCCTCGGTGCCGATGCTGACCACGGACGGAGTGACCGCCTTGGTCAAACGGGCATACTCGCCATTCAAGCGGGACAGCAACTCGACATCATCCGTCTCCAGCGGTGCCTTGTCGGCGAGCGTGAACTTCTCCGGGCGGAACTCTCCGCTCGCGCCCTTGCCACCGATGAAATCCTTCCAGGTGCCACCCGCCCGCCAATGGCGGAGAGCGAGCACCGCGACGAACGCCGCGGCAAACACCACGATCAGAGCAAGCAACCTACGGAATCCGGCATTCATGGGTGGGGAGGGGAACGCACCCACACTGGCGGCTTTCAGCGACCGCTTTGCAAGGGGAAACCGTCAGCGCGACTCGGAACTCCGCTCCTCATCCGCGGCCGCCGCATTCAATTCACGGCGGAGATTCTCATAGGCGAGCTTGGTATTGTCCGCCGCGACCGTGAACTTCTGGTAGCCGTTTTCCTCATCCCGGGCACGGCGCGCCTTCGCCAGCAGCTTCATCGAAGTGAGCATGTCCTTCGCCTTGGTGGTGAGATCACGGTCGCGCATGTCGGTATAGCGATCGAGCGGCTCCAGCTTCGGACGGCTGGCTTCGATGGCCCTTTCGATGGACTCCAGTTCCGCGTTTTCATCGCCCTTCGCCACCGGTCCCAGCGGCTCCAGCGCCCGACGGATCTCGGAGGCCAGCACCGTGCGCGGCAGCCAGGTCGGCCGCTTGCCGGAACCCTGCAACTCCAGCATCCGCGCCGAGGCATGATCGGGATAGGCTTGGGCGATCTCAAACAAACGCTGACGCACGAATTTGTTCGCGGCGTACTGACCCACCGCCATGGTCCCCTGTTTGGCCTGCACCTCTGCGAAGCGGGTGCTCACATCCGCAAGCGTGCCCTGCACGCCCTTGTCCGCACGCTCAACCAGCTCCTTCAAGGAGCCTGCGAGGATGACCTCATATTTCAGGAAGAAGCCCGGATCCTCCACTACCAGCACCGAGCTCAACAACGGCTCAGCGTCACGCGGCAGGATCAAGCGTCCGCCCGGTCCATCCGACAACGCGCGCAGGCGATCCCAGGCCCGCGTGGGAAGCTTGAAGGAGCCGTCATCGCCCACGATGCCCATCACCGTGGCCTGCGGTTCACGGCTGCTCACGGCGGAATCCATCAGCACGGCTGCCGCCGCTGAGATCGACTTGCGGTTCGCGTCCACGTGGTAGTCGCCGCTGCAATCGAGATAGACACGGCCATTGGACGGCAGGCGATCGCCGATGCCCTTGAGCGCGCGGCTGACCGTATCGCTGGTGCCGTCCATCGACCGATAGTTCTGCGTGCCCTGCAGGATGAATTTGAATCCTCCCCCGTTGTCATTGTCATCCCCGCCGCCTTGACCGCTGTTCATCGTGCGCATGGAGATCTTGCGCGGCTTCAGCGCGTATCGCTGCACATCCCGACCATTCACGCTCTCCTTCTCGATGAGCCACAGCGGAGTGAAGACGGTGCCGCTGGTATGCGTGAAAGTGGGTGCCGTGGGCACGGGTGTGGGATCCGGAACAGGATCCGGGCGGCGGACTTCCTTCGGCTGGTAGGATACCAACTCCGGCACCCAGCCGCTCCAGGTGCCGATGTCCTTCTTGTGATCCGCCGCGGTCTCGTGAAATGGATCAAGCACCACAGCCACGTCCGAAAGGCATGCCGCGAGCGCCTGGGCGTCTCCGCCCGCTTGGGGATTCTCCAGCCAGCCGAGCAGATCCCAGAGGTGGGTTTTCGATTTTTCCACCTTGGACTCGTCCGCCTGATCGGCGGCTTTCCCCTGCCGCATGTCATCCAGCAACTCGCGGGCTTCGCGGTTGGCGGGATCGAGCGCCAGGGCCAGCGCCAGCGTCTGGGCGATCTTCCGGCGATCGGCCGGTTGCTCGCCACCCAGCGTGCGGCTCAGCAGCGCCAGCTCGCGGGACAACGAGGTCATCGCGCCTACTTCCAGAGGAATCCGGTCGCGGCGGAAGGGTACCGGCCCCTCCGACGGCATCGCGAAGGGACCACCCGCCCACGCGAGCGACGCAGCCGCCACCCACCATCCCACGCACATGGAAATCCCCGTTCGCATCTTCCCAAGAGATCTATCCTCCCGCTACGTGCCTTCTCAAGCGCACATTGCATGGGATTCATCCGATCCCCGCGGGGTTGCTCTGGATTCCCGCCGCGGGATTCATGATTCTCCGCCCATGTCCGACCGCCCGACTCTTGAGACCCGTGAGGAAGTGATGTTCTTCGATACCGACTGTGGCGGCGTGGTTCACAACCTCGCCTACCTCCGCATGATCGAGACCTGCCGCACCCGGCTCGCCGCGCAGATGGGCATGGATCTCCTCGGGATGGCCTCCACGCATCTCTTCCCGGTGCTCACCCGTACGGAGGTCGACTACAAGCGCCCGGCGAAACTCGGCGATTGGATCGTGATCCGCGGTCGTCTGGCGGAGGTCTCCCGCGCCCGGTTCATCTGCGAATTCGAAATGATCCGAGAGAGCGACGGCACCCTGCTGGTCACCGCCCGCCAGGGGCTGGCGCTGGTACAGATGCCGGAGGGCAAACCCGCCCGCCTGCCAGCGGAGTGGCTGGAACAGTGGGGATGAATTACTAGATTTCTAGTAATAGTTCCGCTCCGCGGAAGCTGGGGCGCAGAGGTAGGACCCCGGGCGGGGAACATCGTTATCATAAATGACGCCGTCCCGTTTTCCTTGTTGGGACAGACCTTGGGGCGCAAACGTGAGTGGAAGACCCGGCGCTCTCGGCGAGAGAAGCTCTACCCTTCCCTATCCCGTTCGGGGACATCGTTTACGCCTCCGTGCTCATCAATCCGGCATGGCACGCAAGCGGCGTTTCCGGTCTTCCCAGAAATACCGGGTCGCCGCCCAGAGCGCCGTGCCGAACAGGCCAATGGCCGCATAGGAGATCCGATAGGTATGGATTTCCTGCCACAATCCTTTTTCCCGATTGCTGGAAGCCCACCCCGACCACCACACGGGGTCGTGGAGATGGAGCTGCCTGAAATGCCCGGCAAAGCCGTGTTCCGGATAGCATTGAGCAACGTGTATCGAGAGCAGGAGATCCTCTTTCGTCAGGGGGGCATAGCGCGGAGAAAAGAAAGCGCCGCCCTCGAACGTCCTCACCTGAAGCCACTCCACCGATCCTGCCTCACTGGCCAGCACCCGGATCTCCTTCGACCTCCATTCCCAGCTCACCTGATCCCTGGCACGGGTGGAGTGCGCCCACAGCCCGATCAGCAGCAGCCATCCAATCGCTGGTCCGAACCACGTTCTCGGACCCCAGCTTGAATGAGTGGGCGGTTGGTTCTCCTCGGAATCTGAAGAGGGTGGCGCGGGAGGTTTCATACTATCGCATCTGGAATGCTGCGAGCGCGCTGGCGGTTGCGCCACCAGGTCTCCACCCCCAACCATCCGATCAGGTGGAGGAGCAGCACCGCCGGGATGCCGATCAGAATGTGGTATCCGTCCGGGAGATCTGGAAGGGGTCGTCCCGTAATCTTCCACCAACGCGCCTCCTCCTGATAGCTGTCATCGTCCAAGCCATCTCGATCCGGTGCCAAGGGAGCCGCTCCTGGTTCGCGCACCGCCCACTTCGCATTCCGCTCCCAAGTCAGATCGAGGATCACGGAGCCACGCGCCAGATAGCCGTCTCCTCGTGGATTGCCCAACCAGCCCAATGACATCGGCCGCTGCCAGGAGCTCCACCAGCCCAACACCAGCACGCAGGCGACCACCAGCCCGAATCCGAAAAACGGAGATCTGCGGCGACCGGGGCGCTTGGAAGGGGCGGACGGCATTCGGGGATATTCCTCCTCCGCCCCGGCCAAAGTGCAAGCCGAAGGATCCCGCCTCTCCGACCTGCCTTCACACTCCCGCCGTATACCGGGCCCAGCGCTTTTTCCTCCCCCGCCACCAGCCGCAGACGCCCAACCAGACTCCCGTGTATCCCAACACGAGCCAAACATACGGAAGGCGAATCATGTCTTTCGATGTAGCGCGTTGCTCCCCGGCAGGAAGCCCTCCTCCATACCAGCCGCTGGCCAACCTTTCGCCTGGAGGCGGAAGCATAGCGGCCAGACGCACCGTCCCCGGATCGAAATCGATGGGACCGCACGGGCCATTCAGCGTCGACACCCCACCCACCGAAGCACACCACGCTGCCCGGCTCCCAGAGTCCACACGAGCGAACTCCAGCACTCCTCGGGAACTAGACCAAACGTTCACACCGGAGGAGCTCCGGAAGCTCAGGTAAGCGGTCTGACCGATGGTTGTAACCCAGGCACCCGTCAATGCCAACAGGCCCACCAACCCGAGCCCAAAAGCCCGTGACCTCCACCAAGGCCCCCTCTCAGCTTGCGGGATGGGCATGAACGATCCTTAGGGAATCCACGGCAGGAAAGCGATGGATTTCCCGATCCCCCAGCCCGGCCCTCACGCCGACACTTCCCGCTCCCGCTTCTCCAGCCACACCGCCAACACGGCAATGTCCGCCGGGGTGATCCCGGAGATACGGCCGGCCTGACCGAGAGTCGCCGGACGGATCTGGGTGAAACGGGTCTTGGCCTCCTGCTTGAGGCCGGGAATGGCGCTGAAATCGAGGTCGGCAGGCAGCTTTTTCGACTCCTGGCGGGACATCCGGTCGATCTGGGACTGTTGGCGGTTCAGGTGACCCTCGTAGCGGTACTCGGTCTCGATCATCGGCCAAAGTTCCACGTGGAACATATTCTGCATTTCCTCGGGGAGGGTTTCCCAACTGGTATCACTGCGGCGGAACCAGTGATCGAGCTTCACGCCCTCGTAATTGGTCTTCCGACCCCAAGTGAGGGCTTCATCGAGCTGGGTTTGCTTGGCCGCCGTGCGTTCGGCGCGCTCACCCGATACCAGCCCGGCCTCCACCCCGCGAGGGGTGAGGCGCAGGTCGGCATTGTCCTGACGGAGCAGGAGGCGGTATTCAGCCCGCGAGGTGAACATGCGGTAGGGCTCGGTGCAGCCCTTGGTAACGAGGTCATCCACCATCACCCCGAGGTAGGCCTCGTCCCGGCGCAGCACGAATTCCGGCTTTCCAAGCACCTTGAGGGCGGCATTGGCCCCGGCAAGGAGACCTTGGCCGGCGGCTTCCTCGTAGCCGGAGGTGCCATTGATCTGGCCGGCGAAGTAGAGGCCCTCGACGAGCTTGGTCTCAAGGGTGGAGTGAAGCTGGGTCGGCGGGCAGTAGTCGTATTCCACGGCATAGCCCGGGCGGAGGATCTCGCAGTTCTCCAGACCGGGAATGGTGCGGAGGAAAGCGAGCTGAACCTCATACGGCAGCGAGGTGGAGACCCCGTTGATGTAATATTCGTGGGTGTGGCGACCCTCCGGCTCGAGGAACACCTGGTGGCGCTCCTTCTCGGCAAAGCGGACCACCTTGTCCTCGATCGAGGGACAATAGCGCGGCCCGACCCCCTCGATCACCCCGCAATACATGGGGGATTGGTCGAGATTGTTGCGGATGATGTCGTGGGTGGCCGGGGTGGTGTAGGTGATCCAGCACGGCATTTGTTCCACGTGGAACGTTTCATCCCCCCACGGATTCAGGGTAAAGAGGTCGTCCGGCCCCTTTTGGAGGGTATCGGCGAGGAAACTGAACTTCGGCACCGGGGTATCCCCCTCCTGGCGCTCACACTTGGACAGGTCCAAGGAGCGGCCGTTGAGTCGGCAAGGCGTGCCGGTCTTGAAGCGCTCCACTTGGAAGCCAAGGTGCTTGAGGGAATCGGAAACGGTGGAAATGGCATCCCCCATCCGCCCACCCTTCTCATTGCGGAGGCCGACATGCATCAGGCCGCGCATGAAGGTGCCAGCGGAGAGAACCACGGAGCGGGCCGCGATTTCCATGCCGAGGGAGGTCCGGATGCCGATGATGCGGTCGTTCTCGACCAGCAGCTCGGCCACATTCCCCTGATGAAGGTCCAATCCCGGGGTTCCCTCCAAGACCCACTTCATGCGGAACTGGTAAGCCTTCTTATCGCACTGGGCACGGGGGGCGCGGACCGAAGGGCCCTTGGAGGCGTTGAGCATCCGCCATTGGATGGCGGTGGCGTCCGTGTTCAACCCCATGGCTCCCCCGAGCGCGTCGATCTCGCGAACCATGTGACCCTTGGCCAGCCCGCCGATGGCAGGGTTACAGGACATCTGCCCGACCGTGTCCAGGTTCTGGGTCAGCACCGCCACCTCGCAACCGAGGCGGGCGGCTGCCAGCGCAGCCTCGACCCCGGCATGGCCGGCGCCGATTACAAGGACATCGTAGGATTTCGGGTAGCTGAACACGGGCATCGTGTAACCCAACCCCACCCCTCCCACAGGTCACCGCTAGAATGGCCGATTTGTGTTCCACGTGGAACATGGCTCTGAAATTTCCCCTCGCCCCTTGCCCCGGGATCTTTCAATCTTCACCGCATGAAGCGCTGGCTGCCTGCCCTCCTCATCGTCGCCCTGCTCGTGGTCTTCCGGATCCTTGGCGGCCTGTTTCCGACGACTCTCCCGAACCTCCAGCCGCTCCCCGCGCTCCTACTCTGCGGTATCGTGTTTCTGAAAGGAGCCCAGCGCTGGCTGCTGCCGTTGATCGCCTGGGTGGTCACCTACCCGGTCACCAGCATGGCCCAGGGCTACCCGATCCTCGGTTGGGATCTAGCCAGTGTGTTGCTCGGTGTCGCCACCACCGCAGGCATCGCGCTTTGGACACGCCGTCACCCCACCACCCTGCCGGTTCTTGCATCCTCGGTTGTGGCCGCGCTGGTGTTCTACTTCGTCACCAACCTGGTGTCCTTCGCCGTGAATCCTCTCCTGTATCCGCGCACCGCCGAGGGCTTCATGCAGTCCCAGTGGACCGGTCCGGTCGGTGGCATCCCCACCTGGATCTTCCTGCGGAACCTTCTCGCCGCGAACGTCCTCTTCACCGCCCTTTTCCTGTTCTCCCGCCGTTCCCTCCCGCAAGCCTCCTCTGCTCCGGCCCAGGCCGTGGTTGTCAGATAAGACTTGCCTGTAACCCGCTGCACACCTAAGCCGCAATCCCCTCTCCTCAGCATTCCATGTCGACCGCTCAACTTGACACGCCACGCCTCGATTTCGCCAGCTCCCCCATCAACCGGGAGCTGACTCCGGAAAGCAAAATCGACCTGCTCCGCCAGATGCTGCGCATCCGCCGTTTCGAGCAGGCCGCGCTCAAGTACTATCAGGCCGGCAAGATCGGCGGCTTCCTCCACCTCTACATCGGCCAGGAATCCGTGGCCGTCGGCACGATCTCGCTGAAGCAAGAGAACGACCACTTCATCACCGCCTACCGCGACCACGGCCACGCCCTGTCCGTCGGCATGAACATGAACGAGTGCATGGCGGAAATGTATGGCAAGCAGACCGGTTGCTCGAAGGGCAAGGGTGGTTCGATGCACTTCTTCGCTCCGGACAAGAACTACTGGGGTGGCCACGGCATCGTCGGCGGCCAGACCCCGCTCGGCCTCGGCTTGGCCTACGGCCTGAAGTATCTGGAAAAGGAAGGCTGCTGCCTCTGCTACCTCGGTGACGGCGCCGTCAACCAAGGTGCCTTCCACGAGTCCCTCAACATCGCCGCGCTGTTCGACCTGCCGGTCATCTACGTCATCGAGAACAACGGTTACTCGATGGGCACCTCCCAGAAGCGTTCCTCCGCCTACCGCGGTTGCCTCGCCCAGCGTGCCGAAGGCTACGACATGGAGTGGGACGTGATCGATGGCTCGGACATCTACGAAGTCCGCGCCAAGACCCAGATCGCCATGGAGCGCGCCCGCAAGGAGCAGAAGCCCTCCATCCTGGAGATCTCCACCTACCGCTACTACGGCCACAGCGTCGCCGATGCGAACGCACAAGAAGTACCGCACCCCGGAGGAGATCGAGAACTACAAGCAGAACCACGATCCAATCGCACTCTTCAGCCGCCGCCTGATCGAGGAGGGCGTGCTCACCGAGGAACAGGTCGACGCTATCTACAAGGCCGCCCAGGACGAAGCCGCCGCATCCGTCAAGTTCGCCGAGGAATCCCCCGCCCCGACCGTGGATGACATCATGACCGACGTCTACTGGGAGTCCGACAACAACACCGAGGCCTCGAAGACCGGCTGCCACTTCTTCAACGACTGAAGCCCGCCCAACTACGGTAACTCTAGTAATTCTCCATCCCACTCTCCCAGCCAATCTCCATGTCACGTATCCTCACCTACCGTGAAGCTCTCCGCGAAGGCCTCGACGAGGAACTCGCCCGCGACCCGAACGTCGTCCTGATGGGCGAGGAAGTCGCCCAATACAACGGCGCCTACAAGGTCACCGAAGGTCTCTGGAAAAAATGGGGCGACAAGCGCATCGTGGACACCCCGATCTCCGAAGCCGGCTTCATCGGCATGGGCATCGGTGCCTCCATGCTCGGTGTCCGCCCCGTGATGGAACTGATGTTCTGGTCGTTCCACTCCGTGGCCTTCGACCAGCTCGTCAACAACGCCGCCTGCGTCCGCTACATGTCCGGCGGTCTAATCAACTGCCCGATCGTGATGCGCGGCCCGGCCAACGGCGGCACCAACGTCGGCGCCACCCACTCCCACATCCCGGAAGGTCTCTTCGCGGCATTCCCGGGCCTCAAGGTCTGCGCCCCGGCCACCCCGGCGGACGCCAAAGGCCTGATCAAGGCCGCCATCCGTGACAACGATCCGGTCTATGTCATGGAGAACACCCTTCTCTACGGCACCACCGGTGAAGTGCCGGATCCGGCGGACGGCGATTACGTCGTCCCGCTCGGCAAGGCCGACATCAAGCGCGAGGGCAAGGACATCTCGCTCATCGCCCACGGCCGCTCCGTCATCCACGCCCTCGCCGCTGCGGAAACCCTCCAGGCCGAGCACGGTATTGACGCCGAAGTCGTCGACCTGCGCTCGATCCGCCCGCTCGACGTCGACACCATCCTCGCTTCGGTCCGCAAGACTAACCGCGTCGTCCTCGTTGACGAGTCGAAACCCTTCGGTGGTGTCTCCGCCATGGTCGCCAACCTGATCCAGGAGAACGCCTTCGATTACCTCGATGCCCCGGTGAAGCGAGTCTGCACCATCGATGCCCCGGCCATCTACTCGCCGCACATCGAGAACGAGCAGCTGCCGAACCCGCGCCGCATCGTCGAGAAGGTCCGCACCTTCTTCTGAAGCTCGCGATCCATCCGATTCTGAAAGGCGCGGCCGGGCAACCAGCTGCGCCTTTTTCCATCCCGCCAACCGCTCCACACCCACGAAACCTCCCCTCCCCACCGAGGATTTTCGTTGCCACAAACGCAGGCGGGCCTAACATTAGGACACCATGATCAAGTTGCTTCTCGCCGCCTCTGTGGCCGCTGCCTGCCTGGCTGCGACCTCCTGCTGCTGCATGTTCTGAACCTCACGTCCTGTCATGAAAAACCTGCTCCTGCTCGCCGCCGTTTCTCTCGGCTTCTCGTCCTGCTGCTCGATGTTCGGTGGCCTCCCGTCGGCCCAGTACCGCACGGAAACCGTCCGCACCTGCGGCTATGACACCGTCACCCAGGAAGTCCCGGTCGCGGGCTCCAAGGGCGGCCTTACCCAGACCGTCACCACCAAGGTGCCGCGTTACAAGAAAGTGAAGCACGTCGTCTATTGCGGCCGCTGCGTCCGCTACTACTGCCCGGACACCGACTGCTGCGGCAGCACCGGCCCGAAGGTCAAGAAGCTCGCCAGCGTGAGCGGCTCCATGATCGGCAGCCCGAACCTCGGTCTCGTCCCGACCATGGAAACCCTGGCTCCCTGAGCCTTCCATCCCACGAGATTTTCCAACAAAACGGCGGTGGCCTTTCCGGGTCCCCGCCGTTTTTGATGCCCATCTCAAAGGGGCCCGAGAAAATTCTGGAAAACACCCGGCATTCTCCCATCCTCCCCGCGGCTTCCAAGCCTCCTCCTGCCATGCCTGTAAACATCGAAATGCCCAAGCTCTCGGATACCATGACCGAGGGCACCCTCATCAAATGGCACAAGAAAGTCGGCGACCACGTCGAGATCGGCGATGTCATCGCTGAAGTGGAAACCGACAAGGCCACGATGGAAATGGAAGCCTTTGACGAAGGCACCATCAGCCAGATCCTCGTCCAGGAAGGAGAGAAGGCCGAGATCGGTTCCGTGCTCGCCGTCCTCGATGGTGAGGAAGGTTCCGCTCCCGGCTTCCGCCGCCGTATCTGCAACCACCGCTGCCGCCGCTCCGGCCGCTGCAGCTCCCCAAGCCGCCTCCACCACTCCGGCTCCGGCCGCTCCGGTGTCCGAAGGTGGCGACCGCATCAAGTCTTCCCCTCTCGCCCGCAAGGTCGCTGCCGAACTCGGCGTGAACCTTGCCGGAGTCACCGGTTCCGGACCGGCAGGCCGTATCGTCCGTGCCGATGTCGAAGCCGCCTCGAAGAAGCCTTCCAGCCCGGCCGCTGCTGCTGCCGCGCTCGCCGCTTCCGTGAAATCGAAGGCCACCGCCGCCAGCCCGGCAGCCGCTTCGGCTCCCGCCGTCAACGCCATCCTCCCGGTGGCCAAGGAAGGCGACGAAATCGTCCAGCTCTCCTCGATGCGGAAGGTCATCGCCTCCCGCCTGCTGACCTCCAAGGTCACCATCCCGCACTTCTACCTCCACGTGGAAGTCGACGCCGCCCCGCTGATGGCGATCCGCAAGCAGGTGAACGAGCAGGCCGAGAAGACCCACGGCAACAAGTATACGGTCAACGACTTCATCCTCAAGGCCGTCATCACCGCCGCACAGAACGTGCCCGCCGTGAACGCTTCCTACGCCGGCGACCACATCATCAACTTCAAGCACGTCGGCCTCTCCGTCGCCATCGCGGTGGAGGACGGTCTGGTCACTCCGGTCATCAAGAAGGCCGAAACCCAGTCGCTGCTCTCCATCTCGAAGCAGGTCAAAGATTTCGCCGCACGCGCCAAGGACAAAAAGCTCAAGCCGGATGAATTCGACGGCGGCACCATCACCGTCTCGAACCTCGGTGCCTGGGGCATCGAATCCTTCGACGCCATCGTCAATCCTCCGCAGGCCGCGATCCTCTCCGTCGGTGCCGCCATCGAGAAGCCCATCGTCAAGAACGGTCAGATCGTCCCCGGCCTCCGCATGAACCTCGGCCTGTCCTGCGACCACCGCGTCGTCGATGGAGCCGTGGGTGCCCAGTTCCTCAGCGAGATCAAGAAGCTGATCGAACAGCCGGCTCTCATGCTGATCTAACCGCGAGGTTTCCCAACCACCCGGAACCCCTTCCGACCGGTGACCACGATCCAGCTCACAACGCGGGTCGAGGCACCGGTCGATGTCGTTTTCGACCTCTCACGCAGCATCGATCTGCACCTGGCCTCCACCGCCCACACCGGAGAGAAGGCCATCGCGGGGATCACCAGCGGCCTGATCGGACCGGACGAGGAAGTCACCTGGAGCGCCCGGCACTTCGGGATCCGCTTCCGCATGACCGTCCGGATCACCGCGTACGACCGGCCGCACCACTTCCGGGACGAAATGGCCCGCGGACCGTTCCACCGGATGGAGCACGATCACGTTTTCGAGCCCCAGGACGGTGCCACGCTCATGCACGACACATTTCGGTTCGCATCCCCGCTTGGCCCGTTCGGAGGCCGTATCGTGGATCGTGTGGTGCTCAGGCCCCACCTGCTCGCCCTGTTGGAAGAACGGAACGCGTGGATCAAACGGGTAGCGGAGTCAAACGACAGGGAACGCTTCCTCTGAAGAATTCTTCCTTTTTGAACTCCATAGAATCTTCTTCTTAATCGTGGGAATAACTCCCGATTTGGACCGTTCCTCACCTCTACCATGCGGGTTCCACGGTGGGAAAAACCTGGGCAAGATCCGGTGCCGTTCGTGAAGCACTACTCTTCCCCCCTCCCGGGGTCATCGGTTCTCCCGTGCTTTGCCCAAGTTATTCGCACGTTGCTTGGCAGTTGTCGGCAACGGGCCATTCACGTAGCACTCCGGCATGCCGGGCTCCATGGTTGTCACGGGTGGTACGGGTGATCTCGGGCAAGTGATCGCCCGGGAATTCCAGATCGCCGGATGGGAGGTCGTCTCCCCGGGTCGCGTGGATCTCGATGTCACCTCCCCCGATTCCGTTGCGGCGTTTTTCAAGGATCGGGAAACGGACCTGCTTGTCTGCAATGCGGGACTGACCCGGGATGTCCCTCTCGCGAAGCTCTCCGAGAGCGATTGGGACGCTGTGATGCAGGCCAATCTCCATGGGGCCGCGCGCTGCGCAAAAGCCGCCCTGCGGGGCATGGTGAAACGCCGTACGGGGCACATCGTTTTCATTTCGAGCTTCTCCGCCCTGCACCCTCCGGTGGGTCAAGCTGCGTACGCCGCCGCCAAGGCCGGATTGATCGGCTTGGCGAAGTCTCTGGCGCGGGAGGTCGGCCGCGCCGGGGTGCGGATCAATGCGGTGCTACCCGGTTTCCTTGAAACCCGTATGACGGCTGGAGTTTCTCCGGAGCGTCGTACCGAGGGTACTGGCGGAGCACACCCTCGGGCGCTTCAATACTCCGGAGACCGTCGCCCGGTTCATCCGCACGTTGGATGAAAACCTGCCGCATACCTCCGGCCAAGTGTTCCAACTCGACAGTCGTATTTCTTGAAAAAGGACCCGCTAACAGATCCGCCGCTGGCTTGACTCCCACGCCAGACCGGCCAGTCTCCGTGCCATGCTCCGGATTCTCCTTGGTTTCACCCTGCTCGCCGCCAGCCTGGCATCGACCTCCTGTGGGACCGCCCAAGGGCTCGGTGAGACCCTGATGTCCACTGCGGACTCCCTCGGGAGAATGATACCGCAGCACTGAGCCTTCACCTTGCGGTGATCTCCCTGGAGCCGTCCGGCAGCAGACGGAAGTGGAACCAGCGGGTATCCTGCGGGAGGACTTCGGGGAATTTGTCCGCCCATTCGGCGACGATCACCCCGCCCTCGTCCAAATATTCGTCCCAGCCCATCGCGAAAAGTTCGTCGAAGCTCTCGATCCGGTAGAAATCGAAGTGGAAAACCGGCAGGCGTCCGCCGCGGTACTCATGCGCCAGGGAAAAGGTCGGGCTGGTTACCTCCCCGGTGAATCCCAGACCCTCCGCCAAGCCCTTGGTCCAATGGGTCTTTCCTGCTCCCAGATCCCCCACCAGCGCGAAAACCGTCCCTGCTTCCGCAGCCGCCGCTGCTTCCCGGCCGAGGGCTGCCATGGCTTCCGGAGTGGGTGCGGAGGAGATCATTTCCGATACTCCGGAAACCTGAAGCACCTGCCAATTCCGTTTCTAAAAAAATTTCTTGCCGCTTGAGCTCACCCGTGTTGTTCTCCCCGCCCGCCCGAAAAGGCGGCAACCCTCTCCTTATACGGCCATGGCCTACGCAGTGATCAAAACCGGCGGTAAACAATACCGCGTTCAGCAAGGCGACAAAATCGACGTCGAGAAGCTCGACGCCGAAGTCGATTCCGAACTCACTTTCGACGTGCTCCTCGTCGGCGAAGGCGAATCCGTCAAGATCGGTGCTCCCACCGTGGCCGGCGCTTCCGTCACCGCCAAGGTGGTCGAGCAGTTCCGTGGCAAGAAGGGCGTTGCCTTCAAGTTCAAGCGCCGCAAGGGCTTCCACAAGACCAAGGGCTTTCGTCGTCACCTGACGAAGCTTGAGATCACCGCCGTTGGCGTCTAATCCCCTACCTCCTCACTGTTATGGCCCATAAGAAAGGACAAGGTTCTGTCAAGAACGGTCGCGACTCCCGCTCCAAGCGCCTCGGCGTGAAGAAGTTCGGCGGTCAGGTCGTGATCCCTGGCAACATCATCATCCGCCAGCGTGGTACCAAGTGGCACCCGGGCGTGGGCGTCGGCATCGGCCGTGACCACACCATCTTCGCTGTTGTCGATGGCCGCGTGTATTTCGACCGTGACGGTCGCCGCGTGAACGTCGGCCAGCCGGTGGTCGCCGCTGCTGCTGCTGCCAACTAAGCGATTTTCGCTTCGAAAATTTCCAAAAGCCGCTTTCCGCAAGGGAAGCGGCTTTTTCGTGTACGCACCGGGATCTTCTCTGAAGACTTTCAGCTCCGCCCCAACCGCCGCCGCCACATAAAAAACAGCCAGACGACAAACGCATAGATGAAGGAAACGGCGGCGAGACCCAGAATAGCCAGTCCACAGGTGAGCCACGGTGATGCCTTGCTATACGCCTCCGCGTATAGAGTCGGATCTCCGGTTACTTTGACCGGCGCAAGCATCTGATTGAGCCAGAACCTGGTGATTCCAGTAACCACCATTCCCACGACCATCGCGATGCAGGATGCCAGAGCGACCCGGAACCAATGCCGCTCCTGTTCGTCCAGATCCTTTGACATCAGACCAGCGAATTTGGATTCGCGAGCTTCTTCCTCCCCTGCATCGCCAGCAGCCAGAACACCAGGGAAACGAGGAACACCAGACCCGCTAGCATCAGTACCACCAGCGAGATTTTATAGGCGGTGAACAGCGGTTTCATGGTGACATTGAGTTTCTCGAGCACTTCCGGATGACCATTGGCCAGAGCGTTGTTCGCCTCCGCCATCTGCTTGTTCCCCCAAGCTCCGATCCCACGGCCGATGCCGTATGCAAGCAGCGCGACGAGAGAAGACCCCAGCGTGCGGGAGAACCAGCGGCGCTCGGTCCGGATGGCGGCTTCAAGGGCAGTGTTGTCCATGTCCTTCCAGTAGCGGGCACGAGCGAACGATCAAGCCTTCGTCCCGGGGCAGTCGCCCGCACATCTCCGCCTCCGCCTCCACTCTTGCCTCCCGGTCCCGGATTCCCGACTCTCCTTGCATGTCCGCCGCCGCGCTCAAGTCCCTCCTCCTCGAGAAGTCCGTCCGCACCGGAACCTTCACCCTCGCCTCCGGCAAGGAGAGTGATCTGTACATCGACTGCCGTGTCACCGCGCTGGATCCCTTCGGCGCGAACCTGATCGGCGAGCTCGGCTGGGCGGCGGTGCGCGAGCGGATCGCGGCGGAAGGCCTCAAGATCGATGCCATCGGCGGCATGACCCTCGGCGCGGACCCGATCTCGCTGGCGGTGGGCATGACCTCCGCGGTGAAAAATCCGGACGAAGCCCTGCAAGTTTTCACCGTGCGCAAGGAGCCGAAGGGCCACGGCCGCGGCAAGCAGATCGAAGGCAACTTCAAGGAAGGAAGTACGGTGATCGTGGTAGATGACGTGATCACCACCGGCGGCTCCACCATCAAGGCGATCGACGTGATCGAGCGCGAGGGCGGCAAGGTGGCCTTCGCGCTGGTGCTCGTGGACCGCCAGGAAGGCGGTCGCGAGGCGATCGAAGCCCGCGGCATCCCGGTGCTCACCCTGTTCACGCGCAAGACGCTGCTGGACGAGGCCTGATCCTTTCCTCCCTCGTTTCCATGATCTCCCGCCGCAAGATCCAGTACCCGGTCTCCGGACCCTTGCGGCAGTACCTGTACCGCTTCGACCGCTACCGGGAGATCCCGCAGGTCTATAACGACCTGTGCCGTTTCACCGGTGCGATCCCCTACGATGATCCACAGGGCAAGGAGACCCTGTGGCTCACGGTGATGTATCCGCCGGAGGTCTTCGCGGATCTCAAGCCGAAGCTCACCCAGATCTACGCCGAGCTGAAGATCGGCGGTGACGTGGAGCACCACGAGCACCTTACCGTGGACCGCGTCGACTTCGGGGATTTCGGCAACTCGCGGCCATTCCGGGTTCGGATCACGAACCTCTTCAACGACAACTCCGACTACTTCTACGTGAAGATCGCGGACGCGTCCCGCATCTACGGATTGGAGTTGGAGCACATCCTTTCGCCGAACCGGATCAACTACTTCGTGAAGGGGAACACCCTGATCGAGGAGCACATCGCCGGAGTCCCGGGGAATGTCTTCCTGGACGATTACCTGAAGCGTCCCGGCCTGAACAAGGTCCGCATCGCGAAGGAATTCACCAAGTTCAACGAACGCTGCTTCATCCGCCTGCTCGGGGATATGCGCAGCGTGAACTACGTGGTCGATATCACGCCGGACTTCGAGGAGGTCCAGTACCCGGGTGCGGCCGATCGACTTCGACCAGCAGTCTGTACGAGGGTCGTGGCAAGATCTACCTCGCCTACCGTTTCGACTCGAACCGCAGCATCACCAAGCTGGCCTTCGAGGTCCTGAACCGCAAGACGATCGATCAGTATGTGGCCGAGGAGCACGCGCAGATGGCGCGACGGGCGAAGGTGGAGGCGAGCCGTCTGAAGGCGCTGCTCGGCATCATGCGTCGTGAGGAACTGGCTCCGCGATCCCATGTGGGAACGCTGGCGCGGGATCTGGACAAGATGCACCGCACCAGCGGCTTCGGAGATTGCCAGACGATGGGCGAGCTGACCGCCGCCCATGTCTCGATGATGGTGGGAGTCTGAGCTCCACCGCTTTTCAACTGCCTGCGGAGCCCGGGCGCGGGCTGACGACGATCGCATGCTCATCGAAGCGGGCGCGGCCGTCCACCTGGGTGAGGATGTACTGGAGGACGGCCTTCGCGGGCACGTTGTTGAGCTTCAGCGTCACCTCCTTGGTCCCGAGTGCGTTCTTGGGATCTTCCAGGATGAAGTTCGAGGCTACCTGATCCTTGCTGGCCTTGCTGACCAAGGATGCGAGATAGTCCAACGATTCCTGGAGTGTGGCCTTGTCGAGCTGGATCTTCTCGATCATCACGCCGCCGAACTTGTTCTCCCGCCCTTTGGAGGCGATGGAAGAGGCGTTCTTGCGGACCTCGCCGAGTTGATAGCGGGCGTTGGCATTGTTGGGATCCTGCTGGAGTGCTTTGGTGAAGCAGCTCTCGGCCAATTTCGGATCACCGGCGGCGACAGCCGCCATGCCCTCCGCGTAGGGGGAGAGCTTGGCTGGAGGTGGTGCCGCAGGGGCAGCCGGAGGCGCGGGTTCAGCGGCGATGGCGAGTTGGAACGAGAGACAGGCCACCGGCAGAGGTACGGAGCGAGTTTTCATGGTGTGTGTGTTCCTACAACTCCTCCACCATGGAGGAGATCGGCACGGCTTTCAACTTGGATTCACAGGGCTTGCTGCGGTCCCGTGGAATGCCGAAACTGCTGCCATGGACGATGCGCACTGGATGGGACTCGCCCTTGCCGAAGCGGGCAAGGGAGTGGGGCGTACCGCGCCCAATCCGCCCGTTGGCGCGGTGATCGTGAAGGACGGCGTGTTGATCGGCCGTGGCTGGCATCACGCCGCCGGTTGACCGCATGCCGAGCGCGAGGCCCTGGCGGATGCGCTGCGCCATGCAGGTGCGGAAGCGATCCGCGGTTCCACTGCGTATGTCACGCTGGAGCCATGCTCCACTTTCGGACGGACTCCACCTTGTACGGCCGGGTTGATCGAAGCCGGGGTCGCACGCGTCGTCTATGCGGTGAAGGATCACAATCCCGCCCATGTCGGCCGGGCGGATGCGGTGCTGGCGGAGGCCGGGATTGCCGTGACCTCCAGTGTGATGGAGAAGGAGGCGACCGACTTGCTGCGGCCTTTTTTCCAAGTCCAGCAAACCGGCCGGCCGTGGGTGATCTGGAAAACCGCTATGAGTCTGGATGGCCGCCTTACCCGTCCTCCGGGTGAAGGACAATGGCTCAGCAGCCCTGCCTCACGAGCGGATGTGCAGCGCTTGCGCAGCCAGGTCGATGCAATCCTGACCTCCGGGGAAACCGTGCGTCGGGATCTCCCTCAGCTCACCATCCGCGAGCCGGATCTCTTGGAGGGTCGCAATCAGCCGTGGCGGGTGGTCGTTACCGACCGGCCGGATGAACTGCCCGACGAGGCCGCGCTTTTCACCGATGAATGGAGTGACCGCACTCTGATCCGACCGACTGCGGATCTGCCCGGTATGCTGCGGAAACTCGCTGTGGAGCAGGGAGTGCTCAGCGTGTTGGTGGAGGCGGGCGGAGTTTTTCCGCAGCGCTGTTCGAAGCAGGCTGCGTGGATGAGATCGTGGTCTATCTCGCGCCGCTACTTTGCGGAGGCGATGTGCCCGCCCTCGCAGGCACCGGATTGCCACAGCCGTTGGAGCTGGAGGATGTTTCCTACGATCGCATCGGAGACGATGTCCGTCTCCGGGCAAGAGTGCGACTGGATCCTTGATGCAGGGACAGCGCCGGTGCGGCTTCAGTTTCTTTTTCGTGGAGGCGGATCGGGCAAACTCTGCAAGCGCCCGCTCCCGCAGATCCGGATGGAAAGCACTCACATCTTGAGCGCAGCCGGGATCCGTGCTGATATCATAGAGCCGCACGGTGAGAGGGTCCGCAGGTTTCTTCCGGAAGCCGAGCGCATACCATTTCTCATCCAATAAGGCGGCGGGAGGGAGATACTGGGTCTGTGAGTCCTCCTTATCCGCATCATCGGGGATTTTCAGGCCGTAGTTCCCCTCGACCGTCCAGGAAATGAGTGGCCGCAGTGGTTGTGCGGCATCCCGCCCTTGAAGGAGCGGGAGGTAGCTGACGCTTTCGGTAGGACCCGGCGGTTGCGTGCCCGCGAGCTCTCCCGCAGTTTGCATGAAGTCCTGGAAGCAGATGGCCCGGTCCGTTTTCCCCTGCGGGATGTGGCCCGGTCCCCAAGCGATGAAGGGCACGATGACACCACCGTTTGCATTTACAAACTTGCCGCGGTTCCACGGTCCTTTGTTGTGGAAGACAGGATCGTCGGTCCAAGCCTTGCGGTTGAAGTAGCCCCATGCGGCGTAGCCATTGTCGGATGTGAAGATAACGATGGTGTCCTTCTCAAGGCCGAGAGTCTTGAGCGTATTCAGGAGGACACCGACAGAGCGATCCAGCTCGCGCGCCTCGGCTGCCCAGATCTTGTGCAGTTGCGTCCACGGTGCGGGCTTGTCCTTGAACTCGCCCAGCTCCTTTACGGCGATCGGTCCGTGCATGAGCGGGGTGGCGTAGTAGAGGAAAAAGGGACGCCGCTGATTCTCCGTCATGAACTTCACCGCCTCCTCGCGGTAGATGTCCTCGGAATAGCGGAGCAGCGAGGAGTCCTTTCCATTCTGGTTCGACGAAGCGACCGTTATGGTCATACGTGGATGCCGCGCCGTAGCGGGTTTTCATGTAGGTATCATCCACGCCCGTGTTTTCCGGCAGCGGGATTTCGGTGGTGTCGCCGGTTTCGATCTGGTGGGGAAAGTACGGATTCAGGCCGAAGGAGTAGCCGATGCGGCAGAAGTCGAAGCCACGGTTCCATGGCATTTGCGCAGGATTCTCCGCAGCGCGTTGTTCCTCGCGTGTCTTTTTGTCGAAGTCCCAGGACTCGCGCGACTCTTGCATGTGCCATTTTCCGATGGCGGCGGTGGCATAGCCTGCGCCCTTCAGCATCTCGGCCACGGTCGGGTTGAACTTGGTGCCGAAACCGCGGCTATCCTTCGCGAGGGCCCCGAAGTGGTCCGCTGTGCGGCCGGTCATCAGCGCGGTACGGGATGGCGCGCACCATGGTGCTCCAGCGTAGGCATTCGTGAAGATTCGGCCTTCCGAGGCGAGGCGGTCGATGTTGGGTGTGGTGAATGACGTTTGGCCGAAGCATCCAAGATCCCGGTAGGACAGGTCATCTGCGAGGATGAAGACGATATTCGGCTTCCGAGCGGCGGGTGCCTCCTCTGCCCGGCTGAGGCCCGATGGAAGGCCGCAGAGAAGGAAAATGGCGAGAAGGGGGGCAAAGCGGGGCTGCATCCCGCCACTACGCGAGCGGCGGGAACTCCTTGCAGGAGAGATTCCGATGAATGGAATCAGCGGCCCGGGCGGTGGTAACCGTAGCCGCCGTAGGTGAAGCCACCGCGATACGGGGTGTAGGTGTAACCGCCACGGTAGTAGATGCGGCTCCCGCCACAGCGGTGCTGGATCGGCAGGACCCGGGTGCGCCAGATCGGGCGGCCCCAGCCATCGTAGAAGGCGATGTAACGCTGGACGTAGATCGGGCAGCCACAACGGGCGTAGCTGCTCACGTAGGTGGAGGGTCCGCCGTAGTAGCGGGCTTCTGCCTGGGGCGTGGCACCAAAGAAGGCCATCGCCGCGGCAGCAAGGGAAAGGGCGATTCGTTTCATGGCTCTGAAGGGTTGGTTTACGCCTCTTTGGACGGGCCTTTCGGAGGAGGTATTCAAAATCTTCACCCGGATGACGGGGGCGATTTGCATGCTCCTGTTGGAGGGAGTATGGTGAAACGATAACCGGGTTTTTTTTCCCGGCCGGATCATTTCATTTTATTCGAATCCAACCCTTTTCCAGCCATGAGCGAATCCAGTTCCAACGTGTTCGTCCTGTCCCGCATCAACAAGGCGCTGCGTTCCGATTTCCAGCACCTGACCGATGCCGATGCCGAATTGCACAGCATGCTCCAGGACACGCGCTCCTTCGGTGAGCGGGTATTGCCGTCGATTGCTTCCGATGCGGCGTGGAAAACCCGCTGGGAACAGGCGGGTTCCTTGCTTTCGGAAATTCGCCTCTACACCGCCGGATTGCGCGAGGAATTGGCCACCGAGGCGACCTCGCCGCTGGTCGGCTTCGATGTCGTGGTGGCCCGCGATGAGAATCTCCATGAGACCCTGCACGGGCTTTCCTCCCAGCTGGACCGCTCGCTCGATATCGATGACCGTGCCGACTGGCGTGAGCTGTGGCAATCGGTGGAAGGCCAGTTGGATGTGATCCGGGCCTACCTTGCCGCCGCGCGGACCCGGGTCGAGACCCGTCGCAAGCATGGTGAGGCCGAGTCCGAACGGCTCCGCCAGGAGGTGCTCAGCCACCTTCCACACGATACTTCGCTCGAGGACCCGGCGAAATATTCGGCCGATTACGAGCGCGCCTTCCAGCAATTCCAGCGGGACAAGCACCGTACCGGCGGTCTGGTCGATATTTTCAAAGGCCTGCTCCTGATCCAGGAAGAAGGCCCGGAAGCCAAAATCCGCCGTCGGCTCAATGAGCCGGCGGATGGGTGAACGGACCAGCCGGCGGATGAAAGAAGTGGACGAAAGGGGGCCGTTTTGTTGGCTCCCTTTTGTCATTTCGTTTTGCCGCATTATGAAACCCGTATTTTTCGCTCTCGTCGCGTTCACCGCCGCGCTCCACGCCGATCCGGTCCGCATTCCCGCCCACACCGCCTACCTCGAACCGGACTCGAACGGCGCCCGAATCTCGGAGAACAAGCCGATCACCGGCTGGAACAAACCGGGCCTGAAAATCGAATGGTTCGGCCAGATCAAGACCGCCGGAAAACTCGATTGTTCGATCGAGGTCAACCTGCCCGCTGGCAAGGAATCGCGACTCCGCCTCACCGTCGCCGGGAAGTCCCGTGACGCCGTGGTGAAGGGAACCGGTAGTCTGGCTGCGGTCTCCTTCGGCTCGTTCGATATCTCGAAGACCGGTTACCAGCGCTTCCTGCTGGAGTCCCTCAACCGTCCCAATGAAACCAACGGCGATGTGGGCGACCTGCTGATCGATGGCCCGGCTGCCAAGGACGCGCACTTCAATCTCAAGGAGCGTCGTAACGCCGCCTCCGTGCACCTCAATTACCCGAATCCGGAAGGGGTGAACGTGGAGGCCTTCTATTGCGAGGCCACCGCCGTTACCGATCCGGTGGCGTCCTACTACATGGTCTGCGGCTGGAACCGCGGCTACTTCGGCATGCAGGTGAACAGCCCCACCGAACGCCGCATCATCTTCTCCGTATGGGATGCGGGTGGCGAAGCGAAGGATCGCGCCAAGGTCGATACCGACAATCGCACCACCCTCATCGCAAAGGGTGAGGGCGTGGACAGCGGCGACTTCGGCAACGAAGGCACCGGCGGCCACAGCCACCTCGTCTACAATTGGAAGACCGGCTCCACCCAGCGCTTCATCATCACCGCCAAGGTGCTCGATGAAAACCACACCGTCTTTTCCGGCTACTGGTTCCACCCGGACCAGAAGAAGTGGATGCTGATCTCCAGCTGGAAGGCTCCCAAGACCGGCACCTGGCTCAAGGGCCTCTACAGCTTCAGCGAGAACTTCGGCGGCTCGAACGGCGAGCTCCAGCGCAAGTGCTACTTCGGCAACCAGTGGGTCCGCACCGACAAGGGCCAGTGGATCGAGATCACCCGCGCGAAGTTCAGCCACGATGGCACCGGCAAGGAAGATCGCCTCGACCGCTACATGGGTGTCGAGCACGGCCGCTTCTTCCTCAGCAACGGCGGCTTCTCGGACGATTACGTGAAGTATGACACTCCGTTCGATCGCCCCGCCACCAAGACCCCGCCGACGGATCTCAAGCTTCCGCCGCTGCCGGGCATGTGAAGCAATCCCGGGGATGTCCCGACCTTAGGCCTTACACTCCACCATTCCATGCTCTCCCGAGTGCATGGAATGGCTGCGGGAGGCGGATTTATTTCAGCCCCCATGGAGCCACCTTCGGCCCGTGTTGCAACCAGCGGTAGGCGACCAGATCGGCCAGCCAGACCAGCGGCAGCGCATAGATCGCGCCGACGCACAACAGCAGCCAGCCCACGAGTGCGATCACGAAGCACATCACGGCCAGCTCGAAAAGTTTCCAGCCATTGTTCCGTGTCAGCGTGAAGCTGTATTGGAACGACTCCATCAGACCCAGGTCCCGGTCCACGATCGCTTCCTGGAAGCGGCCGAAGCGGACCGCGATGAAGATACCCGGGATGACCAGCAGCAGCAGCCCGGCCATCACCGCCAGATTGTAGAGCACGGATGCTCCGATCATACGCAGCAGCTTTCTTCCTTCTCCGAAGATCATGCCAACGTCCGCGTCCCGGCCGGAAATCAGGTTCAGGCCGATGCGGGTACAGCCGAGCGAGAGGAAAGGGAAACGACTTTCTGAACCAGCTGGTTCACCGGGCTGGAGCGATCTTGCGGCGAGCTGAAGTGGGAAACCGAACTGGCATAAGGTGGAATGGAACTGCCGCCCGAGACATTCACACCGCCCCATCCGATGCGCATCACGATCGGCGAGGTGCCGCCCTTCAGAACGATGGTGAAATTGACCGGTTTCAGTTTGAAGACACGGTCCACGGTACTCATTACCTGGCCGGTGGCGAAGGTGATGGCAAAGTAGGTCAGCCCGACCAAAAAGATCATGGCGAAGTGCTGGTGCAGCACGGTCGTCGCGCGCACGAGGCAGGCCATGACCCCGAGGGACGAGCTGCCGGGTTCGATTTCCGGCTGGTCCGGCGGTGTGCCTTCCGGCCCCATCGGCGAGATCCAGTTGGAGCCGGGAACTTGGGTCGGATGAATGGGGTCGGTGCTTCCACCAAACAGACCTTCCACCGTGCCTGCTGGCTTCCATTCCGCCATGGATGCCGTCCAGACCATGTCCGTAGGCGCCAGGAGTCCGCTGGCGGCGAGTTCACGCAGGGCTTCCCACGGTACCGGGCCTTTCTGTTGTCCACTCTGCGCGTAGTACCACGGATTCATCCTGTACGGTGCTTAGGAGGTTCGCGGGTTTACCTCAAGCACCGAGCGGGCCACGGAACGAATCGCCGTCATAGAAGCGGCATGGCTGGAGCATCAGCCCGCCCTTGCGGAAGCGCGGTGCGCCGGGATTTTTGAGCCACTCCGCCAGGATGCGTTCGAGGCGCTGCAGGGGCAGCCGGAAGTGGGCGGGTCTTGGGTGGAACCATTCGAGCTGGCTGTCATAGGTCAGCACGATGCCCATCACATCGCGGCCGAAGGCGAGGCCGCGGTTGGCGAGGAGCGCCGAGGTTGAGACGAAGTCGATCCATTCCACGAAGATCATCGCCGTAGGGATCCGGGCGGCGAAGATCTTCAGGAGCAGCGAGGGCACGACGGTGGGCCCGCGGCTGGGTGAGACCGGCACATGATAGGTGGGCACGAAGGGGATACCCTTGGTTGCGAGTGTGTCGGCGAACTGCCGCCGCACCGGCTCGGTGAGGTAGTCCTGCAGGCCGCAGACGGGCATGCAGATGTGGCGGTGGCCGAGCGCCAGCAGCTTCTCCAAGGCTCCCTCCACCCGTGCCCGCAGGCTTACGCCGATGGCCACCACCGGGGTCTTCCCCGGCGCACCGCCGACGAAGAGCGTCGGCACTCCGCGTTGTGCGGCCCATTCCGCCAGCACCTCGTTGCCCGCCAGCGCCACCATCTGGGTGGGCCGCACTTCATCCAGAATTTCATCCCATCGCGGGCTCGGACGCGTCGCCCCGGCATAGACCATCAGCCGGTGTTGGAATTCCCAGCCATGCTGCACGCACTCCAGCATCACCCGGTCGACCGCCGAGCGGCTGTTGGCGTCGAATTCGCCTACGGGTTTCGGGCTGATCACCAGGATCACGGGTCGGCGCGGTGTCGATTTGATGGATGTCCTGGCTGCGGCTCCCAGCCGGTACGGGCGGCGTGGTTTGCCTCGTATCACCAGTTCCTCCTCCACCAGCCGTTCCAGCGCGGAAAGTACCGTAGGCACGCTGACTTGGAGTGATTTCGCCAGCTCCCGGCAGGATGGCAGCTCGCTGGCAAAGCCGCCGGAAGCAATCTGCCGCCTGAGATGGACGGTGGTTTCCTCCACCAGCAGGGCACGTTTCACCGGAGTCATAATTCAGCATGCAATTTTTCCGCTGCTGTTCAAGTAACTTGAGCAAGCAGGACAAAACCCTGTATTGCCAATGGGTTCTGCAAATGGGAGGGAATGGAAGTTCGGGCAAAACCCGAATTTTTTCTCAAAAACCCCACCCATGCTCCGGAACCTTCTGCTTGGCGGCCTACTGCCATTCCTACCCCTCTGCGCCCATGCGGCAGGAGGAGCGGACTCACAACCCACCCGTACCACCGCCAGTCATGGCAAGCGCGTGATCGGCTACATCACGCAATGGGACGCATGGAAGGGCACCTCCGCGGGCCTGCCGAAGCAGGGCTTCCTCAACCATCTCAACATCGACTACTCCCAGTACACGCACCTGAACTTCTCGTTCTTTGGTGTGGCGCAGGACGGCTCGTTGCACAGCGGGGACTTTCGGAATCCGAATATCTACCAGGCCGGCCAGGTGCAGGCTCCGGCCGCGCTGCTGAATGGGGACGTGTATTCCTCCTGGGACTACTACCTCGTGTGGGGTGACCTGAGCCCGCAGTGGAACTTCACCTCCCAGGTCACGGCAGCGGGCTTCGAGTCCTACAATGGCGGCTGGCGTCATACCGCGACCGGTCTGACCGGCCCGCTTCCGGTGCCTTATCACGTGCCGGGCACCATGCCGGGCGTGCTGGAGCTGGCTCATGCCAAGGGCGTGAAGGTGATGGCCAGCATCGGTGGCTGGAGCATGTGCAAGCATTACGGGGATATGGCTGCGGACCCCGTGAAGCGGGCGCGCTTCGTCGCCGGTTGCCAGCAGCTGATGGCGCTGGGCTTCGATGGCATCGACTTCGACTGGGAATACCCCGGTACCTTCTGGCGGCATGAATTTCACCGGCACCCAGGCCGACTATGCGAACTTCGTGACCCTGATGCAGGAAGTGCGCGCCGCGATCGGCTCGTCCAAGCAGATGAGCGCGGCCCTGAGCTGCGCCACCGGCAAGCTGGAAGGCTTCGATTGGACTGCGGTGTCGGGTCTGCTCGATTCCATCGACCTGATGACCTATGACATCCAAGGCGGCTGGTCGGACAAGGCCGGACACAATGCCCCGCTCTACGCCTACCCGGATGAGGAAGGCGGCGCGGCTTCCTGCGATACCGCCGTCCAGTACCTGATCGGCAAGGGCGTGCCGCGCGGCAAGATCGCGCTCGGTCTCCCGTTCTACGGTCGTGGCGTGGTCTGCTCCAGCACCGCGGCGCTGGGCGCCACCACCGTGAAGATCCAGAAGACCGTGCAGCCGGATGGACCCATCACCACTTGTGCGGACTTCGCTTCGTGGGGGGACTACGATGCCACGCCGAACTACGAATACATCCACCAGAACCTCTCCGGCTGGACCCGCCATTGGGACGATGTGGCGAAGGTGCCGTACCTCACCAAGGGCACTTCCTTTCTCAGCTACGATGACTCCCGTAGTATCGGCCTGAAGTCGGAATATGTGCGCACCCAGAATCTCGGTGGCGTGATCGTCTGGCACGCCTGGGGCGATCTGAGGGCGGGCACGATCCAGGACAATGCCGCGAAGCTGCCATACAGCCCCGGCACCGACGCGCCGCTGGTGAACGTCGTCAATTCCGTGCTCGCCGGCGATGCGGTCCCCGCCGATGGCACCGAGGGCCCCTCCCCTGCCTCCGGTCCGCAGCGTGGCCTGAATACACTGCCGTCTCATCCGCTGGTCGTCGGCTATCTCAATGGCCTTCGCAATGCCCAGGGGCTGGACCAGGTCATCAGCGATTACCCCGCTGCGGTTCAGGCCGCGAACCTGGAAGCCTTCGATGTGATCGTGACCGCCTTCGCCGAACCGAAGGCGGACGGCACCATCGGCACCACGCTGGGATCATTCTCCTCGTATCTGCCCGCGGTGGTGAACGAAGGCCATACGCTTGGAAAATCCGTGATCGTCAGCATCGGCGGAGCCTATCCGGCCGCCCTCGCCGATCAGTACGCCACCATCGCCGCCAGCCCCACCTTGCGCCAGACTTTCGCGAACAACGTCGTGGCTTTCCTCCAGGCGAACCATCTTGACGGTCTGGACATCGACTACGAATTCCCTGCCGATGCGGGCACCTCGCGCACGAACTTCACCGCGCTGATGCAGACGCTGTACACCACCGTGAAGGCGGCGGACTCGCGCTATATCGTTATGTTCGGCAGCGGACCGGGCTGGTATCTCGGCGGCTTCGATTTCGCTTCGCTCGGGAGCTATACCGACTTCTTTTTCTACTTCGGCTACGATTGGAAAAATCCGGCCAATGGTCCGCTGCGGAAGCCCGGTTCCACCCAGTGGACATTGGCGAACGACCAGCTCCCGGAGGCTTCGGTGAAAGGCGGAGTCGATTACGTGCTCGGGAAAGGGTTCCCCGCTTCGAAGGTGATCGTCGGCCTGCCGTTCTACGGTTCGAACAATCATTCGTGGTCTTCGGTCCGGGATACCTGGGCGGCGAATCAGGCCACCTACACCGCGGCCATCGATCCGGATTCGCTGGAGGTCCAGATCAACGGCGAGTGGTTCACACCGCCGGACGCGATGAAGCGCAAGATGGATGGCCTGTTGTCCACCACCGGCACCGTACTGGCGGGCGGGGCCACCGTGCGCGGCGTGGGCTGCTGGGAGATCGGCCACGAGCACGCCTCGCATCCGGATCTCTCGAATGCTTTCGCTGAATGGATCGCCGGTGCCAGCAGCGGACCACCGGTGATCTCGGTGGCCGGAGGTTCGATCGTGGAGGGAAATGCCGGCACCAGCGTGCTGAATTTCACCGTCACCCTGTCCAAGGCGGCGGTGGCTTCCGTGACAGTGGACTACGCCACTGCGGACGGTACCGCCACCGCTGGCAGCGACTATGTTTCCCGTAGCGGCTCGCTGGTCTTCGCCGCGGGCGAGACCTCCAAGACCGTGGCCGTCACCATCAATGGCGATGAGACCGTGGAGGCGGACGAGGCGTTCACGCTGGTGCTGTCGAATCCCACCGGTGGAACCCTCGGAACATTCGTGGCCACTGGCACCATCCTCAACGATGACAGCAACGGGCCGGGCGCGGAGGACGGTTGGACTTCCCACGCGGCCCCGGCGGGAATCACCCTGTCACTGGTGGTCACGGAATCCTGGAGCGGTGGTTTCAGTGGTGAGCTGCATCTCACCAACAACACCGGTGCGGCGCTCAGCGCGTGGAATATCCAGTTTGATGCACCATGGAGCGTTGCCTCGATGTGGGACGGTGTCTTTGTAGGCAAGAGCGGCAGCACCCTCACCGTCACGAATCCCACCTGGGGTGGCTATTCGCTGGCCAATGGCAGCACCGGCATCATCGGCTTCACCGGTACCGGCAGTTCCTCCCAGCCGACCAGCCTCAAGCTCAATGGCCAGGCGGTCGGTTCCGGAGGCAGTTCCTTCGCCACGTGGGCCACGGCCAAAGGCATTTCCACCACGGCCTATGCCGCGGATCCGGATGGGGACGGCCGCTCGAACCTGCTGGAGTTCCTCAATGGCACCTCGCCGCAAGTGGCGAACTACGATGGACCTCGTATCGAATCGCGCGATCTCCAGGTCCTGGGGAGCACCGCCCGTTACTTCTGCGTGATCGTTCCTGCGGATACCTCCGCGAACAACGTCGAATACCCGGGTGATCGCTTCCGCCACTCCGGCCTTCTCACCCACCCGGCTCATGGTCCTCCAGCAGACGGTCGATCTCGGCAATGGGAAGTTGGAGGCCGTCTGGCGTGACACGGTTCCGATGGCTTCGCGGCAGCAGGCGTTCGCCCGGCTTCAGATCCGCATCAAGCCCTGACGGTCCGGCTTCAGATCCGCAGGTTTGTACAATTTGCTTGTACACCATCGGCCAGATTTTGAGATCGTTTATTTCATACTATTGAGTGTACTTTTGGCGCGTTGGTTGTTTGGGCGACTTCTCAAGACTTAGAGCCCAGGTCCTTTCCAGCTCTTGGTGGAAGTATCTCGTTGAATCCTAAGCATCTTGATCACCAGAGGCAGGGTTCTTGTTAAAACTTCTTGTACAGAAATCGCCATCTCAAGCCCTCGTTTTGGACCACGAGGTGCTGTAGTGGCATCCAAATTCAAATGCCGGAAAAACGTCCACGGTCCGCCTCCCCGCCGTGGATCAGGCAATCTCGTTGAGGAGGGTTGCTGTCCATTCATCGACATCCATGAAACCAAAGATCCATCGTTGCGCAGTTATTCGTAGTTCCTTTTTCGTCACACTTCTGTGCTCACTCCCCATTTCGTCGGCTTCCGCTGCAGAGATCGCGAAGCTGCCTGACTCGACGATCAGCATTCCGTTTTCAGATCCGGCCGCGTGGGCTGGAGGAGTGGTGCCCGGTAGCAGCGACATCGCCCTGTTCGATTCGACCTTGGGCACGTCGATTCTGGGTTCGATGAATACCAGCCAGTTGTGGTACGGACTGAAAATCACCAACCCTCAAGGTGTGAATGTCTCCAACGGCTACGGCTTTTCATCCGCTACGGCCGGGGGAACCTTTCTCGGGAACCTTTCGATTGGAGCGGGCGGCATTGACATGTCCGGCCTGAACCTACCGACTCCGCCACCCTCCAGCATTGGATTCGGGATCAGCGTGCCCATCACTTTGACCGCGGATCAAACCTGGCCGATTGCAGACAACGCTTCCGTCCCCTTTGAATTGGGTCTCAGTGGGCCTACCACAGGAGCCACCATCAGGCCGATCAACCTTGGCGGCCACACGCTGACCAAATCCGGGGCAGGCTCGATCGGGGTTTTCTTCAACAACGTGGTGTCGAACGGGGTGATCAACCTCAATTCCGGCAGCATCGCTTTTGTGAACGGTCTGACGTCCGGGACTTCTTCCACGTATCTGAATGCAACCCGCAGTGACGTGACCTTCAATGCCGCCGCCGGCACCACGGTTTCCCTCAGCCAGGTGATCGGACTCGGCAAGGTGGACTGGCAGGCTCATCTCAACCTTGCGAGCGCCACGCTCGCGGTGAACCCCTACTCCACTTCGATTTCCAATATCGATGTCGGTGGAACGATCGCGACCACCGGTACCAGCACCATTTCCTATAGCAGCACGGGATCATCGACCTCGATTGCCAATCCAACCATCAGTGCTCCGATCACCGGTAGCGGCACTCTGAACTTCGCGATCTCCACTGCGACGGCAAACCGCCAGAATGACCGCTTCACTTTGTCGGGGAGCACCAGCGGATTCACCGGCACCTTCGCACTCACCGGCACCACAGGCCTCCGCACGCTGCGTCTTGCCGGAGCGGCTGCGAATTCCCCATCGGCATCCTGGCAGGTGGTGGATGGCGGTACGTTGGAGGCGGCGGCTACGACGGGGGCTTTCTCCTCGCTCCAAACCGGCGGGACCGTCCGTGTGGGAACCAACGGAGGAACCGGCGGCACGCTCACCGTTGGATCGCTGACCCAGACGGGCGGCAATCTCGAAGCAGATATTGGAAGCCTGCACGCGGACCAGTTCGCGGTCACCGGTGCCTACACGACCACGGGCGGAGGATTGCAGGTGAACCTCCAGTCGGCTCCGAACGCGGGAACATACACCCCGATGACGTATGCCTCCATTTCGGGCGCGCCGTCCGTGACATTCAGTCCCGCTCTTTCGGACACCCGCTTCTCCGCGTCGCCGGTGGTGGGAGCTTCCGCCATCTCCTTCGCATTCACCGGTGCCTCGGAAACCCGCACCTGGGTGGGCACCAATGGCACCGACGCCTGGGATTTGAAC
This sequence comes from Luteolibacter sp., assembly GCA_049840755.1. Lineage (GTDB taxonomy): Bacteria > Verrucomicrobiota > Verrucomicrobiia > Verrucomicrobiales > Akkermansiaceae > Luteolibacter. The sequence goes on from JASGJM010000001.1 coordinate 147,022, forward strand.
ACGACCGCGACATGGTCGGGCGGCGATCTGCTCTTCAAGCACCTCGATACGGTGGTCTTTGATGACTCGGCTACGACGACCACACCGGTCATCGGTGTCAATGTGGTGCCCAACAGCATCCTCATCAACAACCCGACCAAGGCCTACACCTTCACCGCCACCGGGACCTGCCGGGATTGGTGGAGCGGCGGCTGGTATCACGAAATCGGGAGCGGCACTGGCGACCTTGGCTGGCACCAACACCTTCGTGGGCCCGGTGGCGGTTAATGCCGGGACGCTCCAGCTGGGGACGGCCCAGGCCCTCGGATACGCCCGCGGCATCACCGTTGCCGATGGCGCGGTGCTCGATTTCAACGGCAAATCGGCGGGTGCCGCCGGGCGGGCCTACGATCTCACGATCTCCGGCAGCGGCATCGGTGGGACCGGCGCTGTGGTCAACAACAGCGCCACCTCGATCATTCCGATCTCTTCGACGCTGGCAGGTTCCGGCATCCGGAATGTCACCCTCGCCGCAGATGTCACTCTCGGTGGCAATGCGGCCGGCCATTTCGATCTGGCGAACGGCGGCACGATTACGGGTAACAACCACGTTCTGACCAAGATCGGCGGCAACCAGGTGAACCTGAATGGACCAGCCACCAACCTGACCTCCGTGGTGCAGGCAGGCAGCCTCTATGGAGCGTATCCGACCTCCTTCGGTTCCTCGGTGACGATCAAAAGCGGCGCGAAGGCTGGTCCGGCCTTTGCCGGGGACTTCACCATCCCGGCGACGGTGGAAACGGGTGGCACGCTCGACATCAACTCCCCTCTGGATGCCACCTGGAGCGGCCCTCTGACCTTGGGAACGAGTGTGAATTTCAGCTCAAGCGCCACCACTGGTGCGCTGATCCTCCCGCAGGATTTCAATACCGCTTCGGATATCACCAAGACTGGTGCAGGCACCGTCCGGTTGACGGGCACCAGCACCCTGACCGGCGCTCTGACGGTGTCGGCAGGCACGCTCGCGCTTGGCAATGGCGGAGCCACCGGCTCGGTGGGCACCAATCCGATTTCCGTTGCTTCGGGCACCACGCTTGAAATCAACCGTTCCGATTCCTTCACCCTTCCCAATGCGCTCAACGGGGCTGGCGGCTTCCGTAAAACCGGCTTGGGCAGTCTGGTTACCACCTCGGTTCCCAGTGGTGCCCTCTCTGTCACGGTAGGCAGCCTGACGGTGGATGCAAACGTCACCGTGGCTGCCGTGTCCGTGAGCGGAGGTGCGAAACTCCGGGTGGCGGGAACTGCGGCGGGCACCACGGTCTCAAGCGGTCCGGGTACGATGCTCTCCATCGGTACCAGCTCTACCCCCATTGGCACGCTTGCCGCGACTTCTTTCAGCCTCGGGGCCTACGCGACCTACGATGTGGAGATCAATACCAACTCGAGCACCGCAGACCGCATCAATGTGACAGGCAATATTACCCTCAATACGGCTTCCGTTCTGAAGGTGACGAACCTCGGCAATACCATCCCGGCCGCAGGCACCAAGTTCACCATTCTCACCTACACCGGCACCTTGACGGGCACCTTCGCTGGACTGCCGGAGGGAGGGACCGTGAAGATCGGCGGACTTTCCTATGTCATCCGTTACGCTGATGGCGGGAAGAACATCACGCTGACAGCGCCTTCGCCCACCCCGTACCAGCTTTGGATCGCCGGCTATTATCCGGGAGTGAGTGATGAGGCGGTGATTGGAGAAAACGCCGATGCGGATCACGACGGCCTCGCGAACATGGTCGAGTATGTGCTCGGAAGCGACCCGGCATCCGGATTGAACACCACTGAACCCTACATCCAGATCAATGGTGGCACGTATCAGTATTACTTCCTCCGCTCCATCGCCGCAGGCACCGCCGGGTACAACTCTACGGTCGAGTATTCCCAAAATCTCGCCAGCGGAAGCTGGACGACGGTGACATCGGAGATGCTGTTGGTCATCAACAACGGCGACGGCACCGAGACGGTGATGGCCTCCATTCCATTGCCTCCCGGTGGCAAGCTCTTCGTCCGTGTCCGCGTGACCGCGCCATAAGGCATTCTGTTCAAATCCATTGAACAACATACGCCGGGGGGCAAGGTTGTCCCCCCGGCGTATTACTTTACAGTTCCACTCATGAAGCCGTTCCTCATTCTCAGTTCCGCCATCGCGATGGTGTCCTCCGCCTATGCCCTGCAGGCAGGCGACAGCGTGACGCCGGAGGCCCTTGGCCAGGCGAAGTTCGTCCAAGGTTCGGTTCCCAAGGAATGGGAACCGGGAAAACTTTACTTCATCGAGTGCTGGGCCACCTGGTGTGGTCCTTGCATCGCCTCCATTCCGCACGTCAATGAACTGCACAAGAAGTATGCGGACAAGGGCCTGCGGGTGATCGGCCTGAATGTATGGGACGATGGTCCGTACGAGAAGGTGGAGAAGTTCGTGAAGGCGAAGGGCGAAGGCATGTCCTATCCCGTGGCTTTCGTGGGCCGGGGTGGTGCATTCGAGACCGGCTGGCTGAAGCCTGCTGGCGTGACCGGCATTCCCCACACCTTTCTGGTTCGGGATGGCAAGTTGCTGGCGACCCAGCATCCAGGCCAGCTTACGGATGAAGTGATTGAGAAGCTGTTGGCCGGAGGCGATGGTGAGAGCCAGGCTCTGGGGGTCATCGCTCAGCAGAAGGCGGATCGAGCCGCAGAGACCCAGCTCTACAAGGATTTCCGCGCCGCACAGGCGAAGAAGGATACCGCGGCCATGGCGGAGACGATCAAGGCATTGGAAAAATACGGCAGCCGCAATCTGGCGAACCTCCGGCTCGATCTCGCACGCACCAAGGGCGACTGGAATGAGGTGAAAACCGCAGTGGCTGGATTCCCGGATGATGCCACGGCGTTGATGCCGCTTGGACAGTTGACCATCGAACTGGGTGATGATGCCCGTTCGCAGGGTGCTCCGGATGATCTTCGCCGGGCGGTGGCGGACAAGATGGTGAAGGCCCAGGGCAGCCAGCCGGGGCGCTATTATGAGATGGTCCCGCTCGCAGCACTCCAGGCAAAGGTAGGAGACAAGGAAGCCGCCTTGAAAACGGCGAAGAGCCTCATTGCAAATCCCGGCGACGCCCCGAAGGCGGTGATGGATCGTTACGCGGCGGAGGTGGACAAGGGCGAGATTCCCTCGTTGTCCGCGGTCATGGGATGGCTTTCCGAAGGCCGCAAGGCAGCCGGGGCATCGAAGTAGTGGCCGCCACACCGGCGGTCAGATTTTTCCGTTTCGGGAGATTTACGGAAAGCGCGGTTGTTTGAGACCGCGCTTCCGGATCTCCCGCTGATGAAAATCGCCCTGCTTCTCTGTTGCCTCGCCGTATCCCCGTTGTCCGCTGTTCAGTTTCCCGGTGCTCCACCAGGGACGGCGGAACTGGTGGCGGAGGGGAATGGCTGGCAACTTGGCAACGGGGTGCTCGCTGCCCATTTCACACCCGCAGGCACCTCATGGCAGTTGGTGCGCGTGGATCGGTTGTCGGGCGGAAGTTTTACGGGCGGCGCGGATTTGTTCCGGGTCGGGTTGAGTGGTGGCACCAAACTCGCCTCCTCCCAGATGCATGTGGTCGGGGCGGTGCAGCCGCTCTCACTCACCGCTGGGGCTGGCAGCCCACGTGCGGCTGATGCTTTCCCGGGCAAGGCGTTGCGGATCGTTTTCCGTGATGCCACGGATTCGCTCGAGGTGCGTTGGCAGGCGGAACTGCGCGATGGTTCCGCCTATGTGAGGCAGCGCGTGGAAATCGTTTCGCTCTCCGGCAGTCAATCCGTTACGGATGTCACCGGGCTGACGGGCAGCCTCGAGGCAGGAGCCGTTTCCGGGTATACGGATGGAGCGGTGTTCACCGGCACCGGCTTCTTCGCGGGATTGGAGACACCGGTGGCGAAACTCTACATCGATCCTGCGGCTTCCCGCGACATCGGCACTTGGGCTCCGGCGGCGGTTGCCACCGGCACGTTGCTGCACGATCTAGGCTCCACCGGACCCGGGCCCTTTCAGATCAAGTACCAGTATACATCCGGCAACCACCGTCTCGACATGGTGAAGGCGGAGTTGCTCGATGGCGATACGGTGGTCTCCACCGATACGCATACCGGCTACACCGGGAATGCCGCCTCCAACAACACCTACGTCCTCCAGGCTCCGGAGCGGAAAAACTATAAACTCCGTACCACGCTCCAGCAAACGAGCGGGAACGACAGCAACGGCAGGATCACCCTCACCGAGGGAGCGCCCGCGCTCGCCATCGGCAACTGGACGCCAGCGCTGGTAACGCCGAAGCACATGAGCTTCCCGGTCACCTTCCCTGCCGCCGGAGCTTGGCAGGTCCTCTTCACCTACACTTCCGGCAATCACCGGCTGGATGTCAGCCGTGTGGATCTTCTCGATGCCTCCAGCCAGACGGTTTCCTCCGATGTCCACGCCGGATACGCCGGATCGCCCTCATCGCTGAATACCTACACGCTCACGGTTCCCGCCGCAGGCACCTACAGCCTTTCGATCTCCAATACCTATCCGAACTCGGACACGAACAGCAACGGCGCCATCACCGCTGCTCCAGCCGGTGGACCGAAGAACCTCCGCGCTGTCTGGCCGCGCGGGCTCACGCTTGCACCGGGGGATGTTTGGAAAACCTCATCGGTCATCGGTCTGAGCGAGCCGGGTCAGGCGCGGCGTTCCTTCCTCCACTATCTCGAGCGCGAGCGCGCCCATCCCTACCGCCAGTTCGTCCACTACAACTCGTGGTTCGATCTGAACATCGGCCGCAATGACAATGCGAATCCGCTCCAGCGCATGACCGAGAGCCAGGCGCTGGCGGTGGTGGACGCGTGGAACCAGCAGCTCTACACCGCGCGTGGCGTACGTCTGGATGCTTTCGTGTGGGATGATGGCTGGGATGATTTCAACTCGCTGTGGAACTTCCACATCGGCTTTCCCAATGGTTTCTCCGCGGTCAACCGGCGCGCGGCGAACCAGCAGAGCGGCATCGGGGCGTGGCTCTCGCCGTGGGGTGGCTATGGGTCGGCGCAGAGCCAGCGCATCGCGTATTGGAACTCCACTCATGATCCGGACATCAGCTCATTTCATCTCTCGAACGCCGAATACTACAGCGCCTTTCGAGACCGTTGCCTGCAGATGCTCCAGGATTATGACATGCGCTATTTCAAGTTCGATGGCATCGGCGGCGGCACCTTTGCCACCGGTCCCGGCAGCGGCACGGCGCAGGATATCGATGGCCTGCTGAAGCTCACCGGTGAACTGCGCGATCGTCGTGGCGATGTCTTCATCAACTGCACCGTGGGCACTTGGGCCTCGCCGTTCTGGCTGCTCTCCGCGGACAGCATCTGGCGGCAGGGCAATGATGCGGGCTTCACCGGACCGGGTAACAACCGCGAGCGCTGGATCACCTATCGGGATGAGACTACCTGGGAGCGCTTCGCATCCTCGTCGCCGTTGTATCCGCTGAATTCCCTCATGTTCCATGGGCTGGTGGTGGGGAATTACCCCGGCACGGATCCGGCCAGTATGCCGCTGGATCTCACCAGCATCACCCATGAGATCCGTTGCGCGACCGCCTGTGGCAGCGGCCTCCAGGAGCTGTATGTCAGCGCGGGTCTGATGACCCCGGCGATGTGGGACGAGCTGGCGAAAAGCCTGCGCTGGTTGCGGGCGAATGCGGACGTGCTGCCGGACGTCCATTGGATCGGTGGCAAGCCGTACGACAGTAGTTCCTCCACGGCGGCGGCTTATGGTTGGGCTGCATGGAATTCGCGAAAGGGAACGCTCGCCCTGCGCAATCCGGGACCCCAAGCCACGTCGATCACGCTCACTTTGGCTCAGGCACTGGAGCTGCCGGTGAATGCTCCGACCTCCTATGCCGTGCGTGCGGGCTATGCCGACCAACGCGCGGTTACCGGCATCAGCGGTGCGAGGGTGGATGCCAGCACGGCGCTGACGTTCGACCTTCAACCGTATGAGGTGCTGGTCTTCGATCTCTGGCCTGCAGGGGCGGCGATCCCGGAGAATCCGCTGTCAGTCGCCTTGGGCGGACCGTCGAGCTTCGGGCAATGGGCCGCGATGAAGGGAATCATCGTTTCGGACAATCCCGGAAACCGCCTTGCGGACGTGTTCGTGGAGGATGCGGAGGGCACAGGCATCAGCAATGGTATCGCCTACGTCTTGGGATTGGGAGACGGCCAGTCACCGCTGAAAATGCGCGACACCTCCGTTGGGTTGGTGGCGGAAAGCTTGGAACCGTGCATCGAGACGATGGATTCCGCCCATTGCTGGGTCGAGACCAGTGAAGATCTGACCAACTGGAGCGAGGCGACCCATCAAGCCGAGGCCTTGGAAAAGCCTGCCGGAATCAATTGGTGGAAGGCCGGGGGAAATCCGGACAAGACCTTCTTCCGGGTAAGAGCGGCCCTTAAATAAGCTTAGATAGCCAAGATAGAAAAAAGAAGCGGCCCGACCGATACTCCCTAAGAGAAAAACCCAATAAACTCAGAGGGAACTTTCGGCCGGGCCGCCTTGTTGTGTCGCGACAGGTGATGATACGCAGGTCGCGTGCAAACCTATCGATAATTTTAAGAAAAGATTTCCAAGGATACGGAAATCATTGGATATGAGAGCAAAACAAATATCGGAAATGATCCGATTCTGATCCCGAACTCATTCATTTTGAAAGTTCTTCTGCAATTTCCTCCAATGGATAGGTGAGGATTTCGGCCAATGTGGGATGATACCAAGGTGCCCGCAGCAGGTCATGGACAGTCGCCTTCATGGCCAGAGGTCCGGTAAGACAATGAATCAATGAGTCGGCGTGTGTGCCGACAATCTCCGCGCCAAGCAAACGTCCGTGTTCTTTATCCGCGAAGATTTTCACATAACCATACTTCGCATCCATCAGGATCGACTTGCCATGATCATCGAAGGGATAGCAGGCGGATAGAAACGTGATGCCGTGTTCCCGGAGTTCCTTTTCCTGCAGGCCGAGCGTGGCCAGCGGCGGATCGGTGAAAACCACGCTGAGGAGGAGATCCGGATCGATGGGATGGAGCTTCTTCACGCCGAAGGCATGGCGCGCGCCGAGCTCACCTTGGGAGACCGCGAGGTGGACGATGTCGTGCGGACCGCAGACATCGCCACCGGCGTAGATGTGGCGGCGCGTCGTCTGCTGCCAGCGGTTGACGGTGATCCGGCCGGATTCAGTGAGCTCCACTCCGGCCGCTTCCAGATTCAGGCCGCCGGTGTTGGGTTCGCGGCCCAGCGCATTGAAAAGGTGGGCCGCGCGGCGGGTGAGGGTCTTGCCATCCTTGGTGAACTTCACGCTCACTCCTCCGTCAGCCGTGGAGATCTTTTCGATCTGGGTTCCGGTGTGGAGCTGGATGCCTTCATCGCGGAAGGCCTGTTCGATCACGGCGGCTGCGGATTCGGAGAATTCCTTCAGCAGATGCGGGCTGCGTTGGATGATCGTCACCTTCGTGCCGATGCGGCGGAGGAACTGCGCCAGCTCGCAGGCGACGATGCCACCCCCGAGCACGATCACGCTCTCCGGCACGAAATCCAGATCGAGCACCTCGTCGCTGGTCCAGTGCGGGGTTTCCGCCAGTCCGGGAATCGGCGGCGTGCTGACCTTCGAGCCGGTGGAAATGAAGATCCGCTCCGCCGTGAGCTCCGTGCCGTCGGTGAGTGTCACCGACTTCGGTCCGGTAAAGCGGGCGTGGCTGCGGTAGAGATCGAATTTCCCGCTCTCCAGTCCCTGCACACGGTAGTCGGCGAATTCGCGGATGGTCTTCACCTTCCAGCGGTGCAGCGCCTTCATGTCCACCTCCGCTGTCGGAATGCGCAGGCCGAAGGTCTTGCCCTTGCGCGCATGGTGCAGGACCTCGGTGGCATAGAGCAGGGTCTTGGAAGGCATGCAGCCGCGCAGGATACAGAGCCCACCGAGCTCGCGCGCGCCATCGGCCACCGCCACGCGCTTGCCGAGATCCGCTGCCGTACGTGCTGCGGCGTAGCCGGCGGAACCGCCACCGATGACGAGGAGATCGTAGGGTTTCATGATCTAGCAGCCAGTCTCCGCCGGAGCAGGAAGAAAGCAAGGAGTAGGGACATTCCTGTCCCGTTTCTGGAGACGAAGAACGGGACAAGAATGTCCCTACTCCTTGAGTTCCCATATCGGGCTGGCTACAAGCTGGAACGTGCACGAGACGATCGAACTGAGCGGCCTGACCAATGCCGAATTTTTCGCCACCCACGCGGCTCCCGGCCGAGTGGGTTTGGTCGGTGGCACGGCGCTTATTGATCGGGCGATTTGCCGGGCCCAGCGTCACGTTACGGATGGCGGCTGGAGCTGGTTCTCCCATGCCTTCTTCATCCAGGGACCGCGCATGGACGGCCACCACTGGGTCATCGAGTCCGATCTCGATATCCACCGCCGTCATGTCCGCCTCGGCGTGCAGGAGAACCGCGTGACGAAATACCATGACGAGGAGCTCTACTCGACGGTCGCGATTCTCGACTTCGGGCTCACCCCGGAGCAGACCTCCGCCATCGTCACGGAGGGTCTCAATCTGGTCGCGGACCGCACCCGTTATTCGTTGCGCGAGTTGCTCGGTGTGATGGTGGCGATGCGCAGTGAAACTCTGCGCGGAAAAACCAACCTGCTGTCCCGGGAGAAGTCGCTGTTCTGCTCCGCACTGGTGAGGCATCTCTTCCGCGCCGGCGGAGTGGATCTCGCACCGGATCTGGATGTGAAGCACACCGCTCCGGAAGACCTGGCGCGTTCCCTCGTCCCGCATACCACCTACCTGCTCAAGCGCGAGGTTGCGACCAGCAAGCTGAAGGATATCAAGCGGAAGCTGAACCGTGGGTTCATGCTGTGAGCTATTGGGAGTGGCGACTTTCGAGCCGCCATGATGCGAACGTCGATCTTTTGCTCCGCCACATCCGGATCTCAGGAAACCTGCTCGCTTGAGAGCTGTTGGAGATCGTTCGGGAAAGGGCGACTTGAAAGCTGCCACTCCTTGATTGCACGAATCCCACCCGCGTGGTTTCTCCGGGAATGGCAGCGCGCGCGACGCAGATCGACGGGCTCCGGGCGTTCGCGATGCTCGGGGTGGCGTGCGTGCATTGGCTGCCGCGTGAACTGCGTGGGCCGGTGCCGTTCGAGCTGGGGTTGTTCTTCTTCCTGGTGCTCACCGGCTATCTGATCACCGGTGTGCTGTTGCGGGAACGGGATCGCGGCGAGGCCTCGGGAGTGGCGTGGAAGGCGGATGGGTTGAAGAATTTCCAGATCCGCCGCGGGTTGCGGATTCTTACTCCCTATTACGCTGCGGTGGCCTTGGCATGGGTGCTGGCCGTACCGGGGTTTCGTGCGGCGGTGGGATGGTATCTGACGCAGCTTTCCAACATTCACATGGCCATGACCGGCTGGCCGGACTCAACGGCGCACTTCTGGTCGCTGGCGGTGCAGCACCAGTTTTACGTGCTATGGCCGTTCGTCATCTGGTGGGTGCCGAAACGCTGGCTGGCTCCGGTGATGATCGCTTTCGTGGCGGTAGCGCCGGTGGCGCGGGTGATCGATACGCACCTGACCGATCACTTCGTGTTGCCGGATCTGCTTTCCTGGACGGCTTGCGATTACCTGGGCCTCGGGGCTCTGATGGCTCTGGCTGTTCACCGGGGAATGCCGTTTTCCCATCCGGGATTGCGACGGGCGGCGTGGATCTGTTTCGCGATCTATGCGGTGATCTACGGTTTCCAGGAGGCCGGGCATCCGTTGCCAGTGTTGCGGTTTCTCCAGCAAACCTTTCTATCGGTGGCGTGCTGCGGCCTGATCGCCGGGGCGTCTCAGGGATTCCGGGGCTGGCTGGGGGCATTGCTGGATCACCCGGCCATCCAGCACCTCGGGCGGTTGTCCTACGGGCTCTACCTTTTCCACAATCTCGCTCCCCGGCTGGCGGGATGGATCCTGCCGTGGCTGTGGAATGGCCACTTCGAGCACGGTGTCGGTTTCGTCATCCGGCTGGCGGCATTCGCGCTGATCTCCTGGGGACTGGCGTGGCTGTGCTGGCGGTTGCTGGAAGTTCCGGCCCAAGGAGTAAAAGCACGTATGGCGCGGAAGGCCTGAGTCCCGCAGGGTGCCCGGAAAATTTTTCGTGGCCCCGGGCCCGGCCCCGTGCACCATCCTCCGCGTAACTTATGAAAGCATTGGTCAAGGCAAAGGCGGAAGAGGGCTTGTGGCTCCAGGACGTCCCGGAACCCGAAGTGGGTCCGAAGGACGTGCTCATCAAGATCCGCAAGACATCGATCTGCGGTACGGACGTCCACATCTGGAAGTGGGACAAATGGGCCCAGCGCACCATCCCCGTGCCGATGCATGTCGGTCACGAATTCTGCGGCGTCGTGGAAGCCGTCGGCTCCGGCGTGACCGACGTGGTCCCCGGCGAACTCGTCTCCGGTGAGGGGCACATCGTCTGCGGCCGCTGCCGCAACTGCCTCGCGGGCCGCCGCCACCTTTGCCCGAACACCCTGGGCGTGGGCGTGAACCGTCCCGGTGCTTTCGCCGAGTATCTCTCGATCCCGTACACCAATGTTTACAAGGTCGACCCCGCCATTCCGGAGGAGGTCATCTCCACCTTCGATCCGCTCGGCAATGCCGTCCACACCGCCCTGTCCTGGGACATGGTCGCGGAAGACGTGCTGATCACCGGTGCCGGCCCGATCGGCTGCATGGCCGCTGCCGTGGCGAAGTTCGCCGGTGCCCGCCACGTGGTCGTCACCGATGTGAATCCCTACCGCCTCGAGCTGGCCAAGAAACTCGGCGCCACCCGCGTCGTGAACGTCGCCCAGGAGAACCTGGATGACGTGAAGAAGGAGCTCGGCATGAAGGAAGGCTTCGACGTGGCGCTGGAAATGTCCGGCCACCCGTCCGGCCTCAACGACATTCTCCAACACACCTCCAACGGCGCGAAGGTTTCGCTGCTTGGCATTTTCCCGGACAAGATCGCCATCGATTGGGACAAGGTCATTTTCAAGGGCCTCGTTCTCAAGGGGATCTACGGACGGGAAATGTTCGAAACTTGGTACAAAATGAGCAGCATGATCCGTGCCGGTTTGGACATTTCGCCAGTGATCACCCATCGATTCCACTACACCGACTTTGCCAAGGGCTTCGAGACCATGATGTCCGGCCAATCCGGCAAGGTGGTGTTGGATTGGACGGCGTGACCTTCGGCGGGTAACAGACCCGCGCCCTTCATCCCATCCCCTCGCTGCATGTCTTTTCTTCCGAAACCTTTCGCCCATCCGTACGAAATCGCGCCCGAGTTCTCGAAAAGCGCGGTGTATTTCTCCTGCGAATTCGCCCTCGACCAGAGCTTCAAGATCTACTCGGGCGGTCTTGGATTCCTGGCGGGATCGCACATGAAGTCGGCTGCGGCGCAGAAGCAGAATCTATGCGGCGTGGGGATCTACTGGTCCTACGGCTACTACAATCAGACCCGCGGCGATGAGGGCGAGATGGCGGTCCAGTTCCGGAAGAACGAGTACGCGTTCCTCAGGGATACCGGCATCCGCTTCACCGTGCCGATCCACGGCCATCCGGTGTGGGTGAAGGCGCTCTACCTCCCGGCCGAGACCTTCTCCACGGTGCCGATGTTCTTCCTGAGCACGGATCTGGAGGAGAACGATCCGCTGTCCCGCGCGATCACCCACCGCCTCTATGACAACGATCCGCTGCGTCGCATCGCCCAGTATACCATCCTCGGTGCGGGCGGTGCCCGGCTGATGGAGGAGCTCGGCGTCGACCCGGAAGTCTGGCACCTCAATGAGGCCCACGGCCTGTCCGCTGCGTTCCGTCTCTACGAAAAGCACCGCGATGTGGAGGAAGTGCGGAAGCGTCTTGTCTTCACCACCCACACGCCGGAGGAAGCGGGCAATGAGAAGCACGACTTCAAGCTGCTGAAGGATTTCAGCTTCTTCGGCAGCGTGCCGGAGGAGGAAGTCCGGGAGATCACCGGCATCGAGGGGGATGTTTTCAACCACTCGCTCGCGGCGTTGCGGTTGGCCCACATCGCCAATGGCGTGTCGAAGCTCCATGGCGAAGTCTCCCGCCAGATGTGGAAGGACTACCCCGGCATCTGCCCGATCACCCACGTCACCAATGCCCAGAACAAGAAATACTGGGCGGACCACGGCCTGGAGGCTGCCCGCGTCCATGGCGATGCCGAATTGCTCCGCAACCGCAAGCGCGAGCTGAAGGAGCGCCTGTTCCGCGTGGTGGCAGACCAGACCGGCAAGATCTTCCGTCCGGACGTGTTGACCATCGTCTGGGCCCGCCGTTTCGCCGGCTACAAGCGCCCGGACCTCATCACCCGTGACCTGCGCCTTTTCCGCGAGCTGCTTTCGAATTCCCAGCATCCGGTGCAGGTCATCTGGGCGGGCAAGCCGTTCCCATTCGATTTCGGCGCGATCGAGACCTTCAACAAGCTTGCGGGTCTCTGCCGCCACCATCCGAATGCGGCGGTGCTCGTCGGCTACGAGTTGGAGCTGTCCCGTTTCCTGAAGAATGGCGCGGACATCTGGCTGAACAACCCGGTGGTCACCCGCGAAGCGTCCGGCACCTCCGGCATGACGGCTGCCATGAACGGCGCGCTGAACCTTTCCACCTACGATGGCTGGGTCTGCGAGTTCGCGGATTTTTCCGGCTCGAACAGCTTCATCATTCCACCCGCCGATCCCTCGCTCTCGTCCGAGTCACGGGATCGTCACGATCTCCTCGGCTTCTACGAGCAGATGGAGAAGAAGGTCCTGCCGCTCTACTACGATGATCCGGAAGGATGGGCGGCCATGATGCTGCGTTCGATGAATGATGTGGTGCCGTTTTTCGATTCCGACCGCATGGTGGCCGAGTACTACACGAAGATTTACGCGCATGCGCCACAACCGGTGATTGACCAGACACCGGCCCACAGCGTCCTTTGAAGCATGCCTTTGCCTCCGAAGCGAAACGGGAGATTCGTCCGGAACAGTCCGCCATCCCCCGGCGAATCCTCCATCTGGGAACCTCTGGATGAAGAGTCGGCAGGGGAGCTCGGATCTGTGCCCGTCTTGACTCCGCAGGGGTCCGCTCCCGTGGTGGCTCCGGCATCTGCTCCTGAAGAGACGCCGCCGGCAGAAGCTGGAGCCGGGGATACCCCGGTGGCTTCTTCTTCGGAACCGGCTCCCGCTGTTTTCGTGGCTGTGCCGGAACCGGAACCGGTTCCGACGGAGAAGATCGTCGCCGACCTGACCGCCCGTATCGGAGCGGGCAAGGTGGATGTCAGCCAACCGGTGCTGGAGACCCATGCTGCTGACAAGTGGTATGCGCGTCACCAGCCGGATGTGGTCGTGTTTGCCGAATCGACGGCGGATGTGTCCGCCGTGATGGCCTATGCCCACAAGAACCGAATCCCGGTGACCACCCGCGGTGCGGGCTTCGGCTACGTCGGCGGCTGCGTGCCGGTGAAGGGCGGCATCGTGCTTTCCACCGCCCGCATGAACCGGATCCTGGAGATGGCGCCCGCCGATGGCGTGGCCGTGGTCCAGCCCGGCGTGATCACGGTGGAACTCCAGCGGGCGGCCCGCGAGATCGGCTGGGAATACCCGCCGGACCCGGCTTCGCTCAAGGATTGCTCGATCGGCGGAAACATCGCCACCAATGCCGGCGGTCCGCGTTGCCTGAAGTACGGCGTGACTCGTAATTACGTCCTCGGTCTGGAGGTCGTGCTGGTGAACGGCCGCGTCATGCGCACCGGTGGCCGCCTTCACAAGAACAAGACCGGTTTCGACCTTTGCGGTCTCTTCACCGGCTCGGAAGGTATGCTCGGCATCGTCACCGAGGCCACCCTGCGCCTGATCCCCCGCCCGCCCGCCCGTGCGATGGTGGCCGCAGTGTTCCCCGATTTCGCGATGGCCGCCGCCGCCGTGCAGACGGTGCTGAACTCCGGCCACCTGCCGTCCGCGCTTGAGATCACCGATGCCTTCACGCTGGCCGCCGCCCGCAAGCGCTTGGGAGAGGATGTTTTCCCACCGGGTGATGCTTATCTGATCGTGGAGATCGATGGCCGCCACACGGCGGTGGCGTCCGAGCTGGCGGAACTCCACACCCTGCTCATGAAAAACGGTGCGACCCATCTGGAGATCGCGCCGGATGAGGAGGACTGCGAGCGTATCTGGCAGCTCCGCCGCGAGTTCTCCTATTCGCTGCGGGACACCGGTCTCACCAAGCTCAACGAGGACATCGTGGTGCCACGTTCCAAACTGGTGGAGCTGGTCAATTTCGCCCGCCGTTTGGAAGAGGAAACGGGTATTCCGGTCGCCTGCTTCGGCCATGCCGGGGATGGCAACATCCACACCAACCTCATGGTGAAGGACTACAATGATCCCCAGGTCCGCGAGAAGGCGGATGCCGCGCTCGACGTGCTGTTCCATTGGATCCTCGCGAATGGCGGCGCGATCACCGGTGAGCACGGCGTGGGCCTCGCCAAGAAACCTTGGATCAAGCAGGCGCTGGGTGATGCCTCCTTCTCCATCCACCGTTCGCTCAAGCGGACCCTCGATCCCCACGGAATTCTCAATCCGGGCAAGTTTCTCGATCCTTGAGGAGGGAAATTGATCGGGGTTTCCCACTCATTTCCAATGAATTGGGAATGTGACGCGAGGGTCACTGGAAAAAATTCGATAGACGGGGGCCGGATCTGCGTATCTTGCCCGTGTCGCGACACCAAGGCGGTCCGGCCGACGAGCCTACAGGTTTTTGGGTTTTTCCTTAGGTTTATCGGTCGGGCCGCTTCTTCTTTTCAGGTGTTGGTTTTCAGACGGCTGGTCTGCTAGGAATCGAAGGTCGGATTCCACATGGATCAGCAGCAACCATCCCATCGCGGAATCAAGCTCTACAGAGTCGTGCTGTGGATCGTGCCCTTCTGTCTCGCGCTCGCCATTTCCAGAGGATGGGATTGGGCTTTTCCTATAAGGCGATTTCCGAGAAACCATCCCCCGGGCTGGCTGGCGCCGATGGTGTTGCTCTTCATGCTTGCTGCGATGGTGGCCATGGGTTTCTGGGATGCCCGTTTGAGTGGGAAACCTTCTCCTGGAAAAGCTGCTCTGAAATACACCGTCATTCAGTGCGTGTGGCTGCTGGTGGCGGGGGCTGCAGGTGCTGGCGGATGATGATTTGTGGAAGTTCCCATTTTAGGGAAACGCGCCCATCCGGGCAAGATGCACGGCCTGTTGTCATTGCGTCTGTATTCGTGAGCCGTCTAACATCCGGTATCGATGGAAAGGCTCGGTCACACGGACTATGCCCGGTTGTTGGATTTCCTGGCGGGCCTCCATGAAGCCGTACCCTTGGCTGAATTTGGCAAGCACCTCATCCGTCTGACCTCCGAGCTGCTGCCGGGGCTCACGGTATCTTTCGACCAGATCGAGGAATCGAGCGGCTTCTATTCGCTGGAGCACAATTTCCCGCTGTCGGATTCGGAGCGGGATCGGGTCTTCAGCCGCCTGCGCGAAGTCTATCAGCAGAATCCCATCTACCACTACATCCAGTCCGGAGGCCGTGGACCCGTCGTGGACATCGCGAGTCTGATGCCACGCCGCAAGTTCCAGCGTACGGACTTCTATCAGGACATCTTCAGGCCGGTGGGTTTGGAGTACCAGGCGCAGGTGTTGATGAACCGCCCGGGCTGGATCCACACGTTGACGGTCAACCGCGATCGTCCGATCCCGCAGTCCTCGTCCCTGATTCTCGCCCTTGCCGCGCGCCATATCCAGATCGCCCACCGCAATGCCTGTCTGATGGAGAAGTTGCGGCCGCTCGTGGTGGCGAATGTTTCTCCCGACATTCCTTTCACACGCCGCGAGCGTGAGGTCTTCGCCTGGCTTCAGGAGGGCAAGCGCAATGCCGAGATCGCCGTGCTGCTGGGCTGCTCGCCCCGGACCGTGGACAAGCACGTGCAGCGGATCCTGTTCAAAACCGGGGCTGAAACCCGGACTGCGGCGGCTCGCTGGAGGCCCTGACCGCGTACACGGTCACCGCCCATATCCGGCTACGTGGATTTACGGCATGGTGCGCCCGCATCCTCCGATATCCCCTTGCCGTAAATCCAGCGGATCGTGATTGGAGGCGCGATACTCCCCATCATCATGAATCATCGCACCCTGCTGCCCGTTCTGGCGTTGTTCGCCTCCTCCCTTGCCTCTCTCCACGCCGCCGATGCACCCGGCTCGAAGGATCACCCGATGCTCAAGCGGGTCACCGGTTCCGAGATCATCTGGAGCAATGTCGCCAAGTTCGACGAGATGAAGATCGCGCTGGAGAAGATCCAGTACGACTACAACGCGCAGGGCTTCAAAGCCACCAAGCAGGAGACCGTGGAAGGTGCGCACACCACGCTCTACTACCGTCTGCCCGGGGACGTCTCCACGTTGGAGGCGGTCCGTCAGTATGAGCAGGAACTGAAGGCCGCCGGATATGCGGTGGCATTCACCGCTGCGAACGATGAACTGGATGACGGTTACGGTCGTTTCGTCGAACGGATCTTTCCGACCGCACTCAAGACCGAAGGACTGAAATACCTGCACGAATTCAACCACGAAGAGCAGCGCTATTCGATCCTCAAGGGCAAGTCCAAGGAAGGCGCGGACGTGGTCGTCTCGCTCTATGCCTTCGTGCTGAAGGACGTTTCGACCGGCTTCAAGAAGCTGGTGGAGGATCACAAGCTGCAGAAGGACCAGACGGTGGTGCGTGTCGACATCCTCGAGACCAAGCCGATGGAAGCCCGCATGGAAGTGGTGAAGGCCGCGGAGATCACTTCGTCCATCAGCACCACCGGCCGCGTGGCGATCTATGGCGTCCACTTCGATACGGACAAGTCCGAGATCAAACCGGACTCCGCCGATTCGCTGGCGGAAATGGCGAAGGCGATCAAGGAAGGCGGTGGCCGCTACCTGATCGTCGGCCACACCGACAACCAGGGTGAATACGCGCACAACCAGACTCTTTCCGAGCGCCGGGCCGCCGCCGTGACCTCCGCGCTCGCCAGCCGCTATGGCATTTCTTCTTCCAGCCTGATCCCCGTGGGTGTGGGCATGGCGGCACCGGTGGCTCCGAACACCGAAGAAGCCGGCCGTGCGAAAAACCGCCGCGTGGAGATCGTGAAGATGTGATTCTCCCCCCAAACGAACACCCCCAAAGAAAACGGCCAGGGCTCTCGGGAAACCGCGGGCCCTGGCTTATTCGGGAACTGGAGCGTCAGATCACGAAGTCGAGATCATCCGGCTTCGGATGGCGGGATTTCTTGTTGAGGATGGTGAGCTGCTTTTCCTCGTAGACCACCAGTGAGTGCGGCGGGACACTGTGCATGAGGAAGACGTTTGCTCCCACGGTGGAGTTTGCGCCGATCACCGTCTCACCGCCGAGGATGGTGGAGTTCGGATAGATGGTGACATTGTCCTCCACATTGGGATGGCGCTTGAGCCCCTTCACGATGTGGCCCTGTTCATCTTTCTCGAAGCTGCGCGCGCCGAGCGTGACCCCGTGGTAGAGCTTCACGTGATTGCCGATCACGCAGGTCTCCCCGATGACGACACCGGTACCGTGGTCGATGAAGAAGCCTGCTCCGATCCGGGCTCCGGGATGGATGTCGATGCCGGTGCGCGAGTGCGCCCACTCGGTCATCATCCGCGGAATGATCGGCGCGCCGAGCCGGTAGAGGCGGTGCGCCACGCGCTGGATGGCGATGGCCTCGATGCAGGGATAGGAAAGGATGATCTCCTCGTTGCAGGTGGCCGCCGGATCGCCTTCGTAGGCGGCTTCGATATCGGTGCGCAGAAGCTCCCGGACCATTGGCAGGGATTTGCAGAAGCGCTGCATGATCCCGGGCACGGGATCGTCGCCATCCGCCTTGCGGCCGATGTTCACGCTCTTCTTCACCTGATCGGTCAGGCGCTCCACCACGCGGATGAGGCGCTTGCGGGTGATGCACTCCAGCGTGTCTTCCTGGATCGCATCGTCATCGTGGAAGCCGGGGAAGAGGATCTTGAGCAGATCGCGGCAGATGTGCCCGATCGCACCGGTCGACGGCATGTCGAGCGCGTCGCGGTGGTTCAGACCGCCGACCTGTTCGTAGGACGCGAGCAGTGCCGCGACGTAGGGATCGAAGGTGTGATCCAGAATCTGGAGCGTTTCCGCGTCCGGCTGGATCCGGAGTGGCGGGACGTTGGCGGGTTCGTGGGACATGGGCAACAGGGGCAGCGAGCGCTTCCAAACTCCCATGATGGGCCGGATTCCGCAATGGCGGAGGTGGGAGGAGTCATTCCCAGTGTCTTCAGAGCTGCCGCATGAGGCGGAAGGTGAGATTGATCCGAGGTGTGGTGACCTTCTTCGTCTTCGGCAGGCTGTGTTGCCAGTGGGCCTGGCAACCGCCTGCCATTTCCAGGAGGCTGCCGTGGGCGGGGCATAGGGAAACGGTTTCGCCGGTGTGTTTGTGGCGGAAAGCGAACTTCCGAGCCGTGCCGAAGCTGAACGAAGCGATGGTGGAATCCGGCACGATAGATTTCTCGTCATCGCTATGCCAGCCCATGCCTTCGCCGCCGTGGTGATAGAGATTGAGCAGGCAGGAATTGAAAGCCGCGCCGCTGAGGCGTTCGGCCAGTGCTTTCAGCTCCAGCAACTCCGGTGTCCACGGCAGGGGGTGCTTGGTGGTGCCGGAATAGGTGTAGGCCAGACCCGGCCCACCGAACCACGCGACCTTCCGCGCGGTGGTGATCCGCTTGCCGAACATCACCAGCTCATCCTGCTGCCAGGGGATCGTTTGTTCGAGCCGATGGAAAAACCGATCGGCCTCCGCTCCCGTCATCACCGGTCCGTGATACCGCGCGATGCCATCGCGTGGCAGTAGGTTGGCAGTGGAATCGTGGCCGAAGAGATCCATGCGTGTATGACTTCGAAACGGGAAGAATCGCCACGCTTTCGGGGTTCTTCGTGAGCGGCAGCTTGAGACCTTCTTCGGAGAGCTGCTTGCCGCTGAAAGCCTCGCCAAGCTATCCGACGGGTTGAATGGATGCCAAGTGAAAGGTGGCAGAAGCCGCATGACCGGTCGCGGGGGTGAGGCGCGCGGCTACCATGCGGGAAAGAAAGCGCCGGGCCGAAAGCGGCACTTTCTTGCGTTCAGGCTGCAACACCCACGATCCGCAGGCGGAGGATGGGTCAGATCGTCATGTAGGCAATTTTTACCCAGGTATGGGTCTCATCGGTGTAGAGCGCGATGAAGTCCACAGACCCGGTCTTCCCTTTTTGATGCCACTGCTGGGGACGGACGAACGTCGGTGGCAGGGATGTCAGCGCAGTGGAGCCGGGTGTGTCAGCCTGCAGGAGATCCAGTTGTTTGATGAGAGCATCCGTCTCTTCCGGCGTGGTGGTGAACTCGAATTCGTCCCGGATGTCCGCCAGGCCTCCACCCGAAAAGAAACAGCTCATGCCCGACCGGTGTGCAGGAAGGGCCGCTCCCGTCATCCTCAGAAAGCGCCTGCCCGGCTCCATCCGGTCCCTGAGCGCCGATACGGCTGGATAGAGGCACAGCAACCCGGGCAGCAGGAATGACAGAACGGTGCGATGATTCCGGAACGGGCGCAGGGCCCCGAGCGCGAGCCCCAAGACACCCGCGGGCGCCAGGACGATCAGTGAAAAGGGAGCGATGATCGTGGCCATGACCGCCCCGTTCATCACGCCTCGCAAAGGGTCGGACCAGGAGATGGCCTCTCCCGCGATCATGCCCAGCCAACCCATGACCCAGAGAATCCCCAGCCAGATCCAGACCCGGCTGCGCGAACGGCGGTGGGGCGGAACCCCGGAAATCTCGTCAGCGGCCTGCATGACAGGGCATCCTTGGCGGCTTGCACAGGAGACGGCAAGCCGCCAGTTTCCCGGATATGATCTCCCTGCCCTCCTGCGTCCGGCTGACTCATCCGGCCGAGAATTATCCCGTATTGGAGATCGATCATCCGGCGTGCCAGGCACGGGTCGCCCTGCATGGCGCCCATGTCATGGAATGGACCCCGGCGGGGCACGAGCCGGTGCTTTATCTCAGCCCGAAGAGCGTTCTGAAGGAAGGCAAGGCGCTCCGTGGTGGCATTCCGGTGTGCTGGCCATGGTTCGGCCCGCATCCGACCGACTCCGCCAAGCCGGCCCATGGCTTCGCTCGTGCGCGGTTTTGGGAGTTGGTGGATTGTCAGGACGAAGGGGCCTCGGTCGAACTGCGGTTCTCGCTCGTCTCCGATGATCTCACCCGTGCGCTGTGGCCGCATGAGTTCGCGGCAACGGTCGAGCTCCGCCTGGGTGCGGAGCTGCATGTCTCCCTCACCACCCACAACACCGGCACGGAACCGTTTGTCGAGACGGCGGCGCTGCATACCTACCTGCGCGTGAACCATGTCGACGCCATCGAGATCGGAGGCCTCAGCGGCACCACGTTCCTTGAGAAGGCTGGTGGCTTGAACGTCCCCGGGGATCAGGCGGGCCCGGTGCGGATCGTGGGGGAAGTGGATCGAGTTTACGCCTCCACTTCCGATCTGGTCCTGACCGACGACGACAAGCGCACGATCCACGTCCACAAGCATGGTAGCGGTTCCACCATCGTGTGGAATCCCGGCGCGGAAAAGGCGGCTTCACTGGGGGATCTGCCTGCGGAGGACTATCCGCATTTCGTCTGCATCGAGGCGGCGAATGCGCCGGGCTCGGAGGTCACCCTCCCACCGGGTGGCCACCATGTTTTGCGCACCCGGATCACCGTGTCACGGTCTTGAGCTTGTGCATGGCGCGCCGATGAGGCAGGTTCCGATGCCATGAGCGAGGAAGCCGTTGCATCCCCCGTGGCCTCGAAGCCCCGCGCCACCACCGTCGGCGAGCTGATGTCTCCGCCGGTGGGTGTCTTCCGCCGTGACATGACTGTCGCGGAAACGATCGAAAGCCTGCGCGAGATGACCCGCGCGGCTTTCATTACCTACGGATATGTCACCGATGAGGATGGCAGGCTGGAAGGCGTGGTGGTGATGCGCGACCTGCTGCTGGCAACGCCACAGACCAAGCTGGGCGACATCATGCTCAAGGATGTCTTCTCCCTCCGCGAGACGACTCCCATGCCGGAGGCGCTCAAAGCCGCGCTCTCGAAACACTATCCGGTCTACCCGATCTGCGACGCCGAGGGGCGGCTCAAGGGCTTGGTCCGCGGGGACACGCTCTTTGCTGAGCAGGTGGTGGAGATCAGCGCCCAGGCGGGTAGCATGGTCGGTGTGGAGAAGGAGGAACGCCTCGCCACACCCATCCCGCGCAGCCTGAAGCTGCGCCATCCGTGGCTCCAGATCAACCTGCTCACTGCTTTCCTCGCCGCTGCGGTGGTGGGTTGCTTTGAGGACACGATCAACCACTTCGTCATCCTCGCCGTATTCCTGCCGGTGATGGCGGGCCAATCCGGCAATACCGGTTGCCAGGCGCTGGCGATGGCCCTGCGCGGGATGACCTTGGGTGACGTGAAGAAGGGCAAGGAGCGGACGCTGATTCTCAAGGAGGCCACGCTGGGCTTTGCCAACGGACTGCTGGTGGGCATCACCGCGGGCATCGGCATGTTCATCTACGCCACGATGCAGAAAAACGGCCATCCGCTGCTGATGGGCGGGATCGTGATGATGGCCATGACCGCCAGTTGCGTCATCAGCGGCCTCTCCGGGGCGCTGATTCCACTGGCATTGAAGCGGCTGGGGGCGGACCCCGCCACAGCCTCCAGCATCTTTCTGACCACCGCCACGGACATTGCCAGCATGGGTATTTTCCTTTCACTGGCCAAAGCGCTGGTGCCGGTGGGTGGCGCATGAGCGAGATGGCGGTATGATTTCACGGATGCGCGGGATTTCTCCAAAAGGACGGCGGGCCGCCGTGCTATTGCTGCTGGCTGCAGCTCCGTCCGCGCACGCACTTTACATCCGGGGCTACACGGCCTCCCGCCACGACCGCTTCACGGGATTTCCGACGGCGCCGGTGTTGAATACCGCTTCTTGGATCACGGGCTCCAATTACACCGGAGTGGGCTGGCTAGCCTCGGACAGCCGGCGGCAATTCGCACTGGTCTCGCCCCAGCATTTCGTCATGCCCACGCACTGGGGCGTCATCAACGGCGACCAAGTCCAGTTCTTGTCCTCAAGTGGGCAGATCGTCACCGCCACCATCGCATCGACGACCATGATCCAAGAGAGCTCCGTGGGTACCGATCTCACGTTGGGTCGCTTCACCACTCCCATTCCGGCAGGGTCCGGAGTATCGCCGTTTCCTTATGGTGATACCAACGAGGCCTACTACCAAATGGGCTCTTCAAGCCGCCGCGCGCTCCGGGTATTTGGTTTCAGCGGGCGGGTAGGAGGCGGCTCTATCTCCCTGTCTCAGTTTCCAGACGTCAACCTAGGCAACGGTACTGTGAGCCGGATGTACGGCTTCACCTATACGTTGGCAGCCGGGGGACAGGATGACTGCTATTTTGAAGACGGAGATTCCGGCTCGCCATCCTTCATCGATCCATCCGGTTCAAAGCCCCTTCTCATCGGCACACATTCCGCAGCGGACCGTACTTCTTCCGCACTGACTTACACCAGCTACGATACCTTCCTTCCCCACTACATTTCCCAGCTCAACCAGCAAATGGTCACGGACGGATATCAGATGATTCCGTCATCTCCTCCAACGGTGACGCTGGCATCTGCAAAGACCTCAACCAGCCCGACCACCCTGAGGCGCGTGCAGTCCGGCACCGCCACTTTCACGATTTCCAATACCACCAGCAGCAATGGTGCGACCAATGTCGTCACTTCCCTGACCTTCCCCACCGGTAGCGGCCCGACCACCATCACCGGCACAGGATGGTTCGTCGATACGGCCGGGCCGGACGCGTGGACCCTCCATCGAGCCACGCTCGCAAATGGCACTCCGGCACTGCTGACCGCTTCCTGGAATTCCATTCCCGCCACCGCCACTCTGCCGGTAACCGTCACCACCAAGAGCGACGGCAGCAGCCTCCAGACCAGCAACTACGATCTCGCTCCCGCTGTTTCCTACGCGGAGTGGAGCGCACCGCTCGCCCAACCCGCCACCTCTGACGATCCCGACAGCGATGGCAGGAACAATCTGATCGAATACGCCTTCGGAGGTGATCCTTCGGGCGGAAGCACTGCTCTTGCGACCGGTGTTTCCGTCGATGCGATTCTCACGACCACGGGCGGCACTTCCACGCTTCGATTTCCGGTGCGCTCCGATTCTCAAGTACGAGGACTGACGTATATGATCGAATGGTCCGACAATCTCACGAGCTGGAGCACCACGGCTCCTTCCGGAGCATCGTCACCATCCTATCAGGCATACAGCCCTGCGATCTCCGGCTTCAAGGAATCGCGGGTCACCTTCCCGGCAAATGCGGCCCGGAAGTTCGCCCGCGTACGGGTGACTCTCGATGAGAATACAGCGGGCATGACGGTGCCTTGAGAAAACTGCTCTCCGGCTCTATTCTTTCCCGGCTTGCACAAGACCTCCGCATGGGCTTGGGTGCAGGGCTTTCAAAAAGATGTCTCCCTGGCTACCCGCGCTCGCCATCCTGTTCCTGATCGCTCTCAACGCCTTCCTCTCGTTGGTCGAGATCGCGCTGGTGCTGTGCCGTGAATCCAAGCTGAAAGACGCGGAGGACGCACTGGCCCTGCTGCGCGCTCCGGACAATGCGCTGTCCTCCTCACAGGCGGTGATCACGCTGGCCACCGTTCTAACAGGTGCCTTCGCTTCCGAGGGCCTGGCTGCTCCATTGGCTGCGGCTGCCGCGCCCCTTTTCCACGATGCTCCATGGGTTGCCCCGCTGGCGCGGGTGCTGGTGGTGCCTGCGGTGGCGGGTTCCGTGCTGTTGTTCGGCGCGCTGGTGCCGAAGCGCATCGGCCTCGCCCATCCGGAAGAGGTGCTGCGCTTCGCCGCCGGTACGGTTAGAAAGTGGACGGCGGTCATTTCTCCGCTCGCCCGCTTGTTCGGACGAACGGCTGATGGCATCGTGGCGGTGTTGCAGATCAAGCCTGCGGAGGTGGAGGCCGTCAGCGAAGACGATGTGAAACAGATCGTCCGCGAGGGCGGCAAAAGCGGCGCTCTGCTGCCTGAGGAATCCGAGATGGTGGAAGCCGTGCTGGGACTGGACAGTCTGCGCGTGCGCGAGCTGATGACGCCGCGTGGCGACATCGTGTGGCTGGACGCCGCCGCACCGGTCAATCATTCCTTCGACCTGATGCTGGCAAGCGGACATACCCGCTTCCCGCTGCACGAGGGCCGCCGTGACAACGTGCTCGGCGTGGTTTTCATCCAGGACGTCTTCATTGCCCAACGTTCGGGAGGAGCGGTGGACTTCAAGGCGATCGCCCGCCCGGCCCTGATGGTGCCGCCCACCCAGCCGGTGATCCGGCTGTTGGAAACGTTCCGCACCTCGGGGTCGACCTTCGCGCTGGTGTCGGACGAATTCGGCGGCATCAGTGGCATCATCACCATTCAGGATGCGGTGGAAGCGATCATCGGTGACTTCCAGGACTCTCCTGATGCCGAACCTGCGGTGGTGCAGCGCAAGGACGGTTCCTGGCTGGTGGACGCCTCGATGTACTTTGATGACATCCTCGAACGCTTCCCGGATTTCCCGGGCGAGGAAGCCGGCGAGCGTCACTACGTCACCCTGAACGGCTTCATCCTGCAAAAGCTGGACCACCTGCCGACCACCGGCGAAATACTCGAAGCCGGGCCCTACCGCATCGAAGTAGTCGATCTCGACCGCAACCGGGTGGACAAGGTGTTGGTGACGCGGCTGACGTGAAACCGCCACCTCTCACGGCACGATCTTCACCCGGTCTCCGGTCTGGGTCATCGAGAAAAGCTTCTGTGCATTTCCAGAGGGCACACGGATGCAACCGTGGGAAGCCGGATAGCCGGGCACCACGCCCTCATGCAGGCCGAAGTCCTCGCCACTCAGGCGCTGGAAGAATGGCATCTCCGCGTGATACAGCGTGGACTTCCAATCGCGGTTCTTGTCCGTGATGGCGAACTCCCCGGTCTTGGTGGCGAAGCCCGGTTTGCCGGTGGAAACCTTGGTGCTGTAGATCTCCTCGCCATACTGGTTGTACACTCGCGCCCGCTGCTCGGAGAGGCTGACGACGATCACCCGTTCCTCGATCCACGGGTCACGCCCCAGCATCACCCGCATCATCCGCACATCGCCCACGAATGACGCGAAATTGATCGGCCAGAAATGGGTCTCCCGGGTGGTGATGTCCTTCTTCGCCCCGGCGGCGAGCAGATGGAGCGTAGTCGCCACCTCGCCACTGGCGGCTGCGAGCATCAGCGGGGTGACGTTTCTATCCTCGCGCAGAACATAGCGCATGGAGGTCGATTTGACGTGCTTGAGGAATGCGGGCCGGACCGGAGTGAGGAACGGTGTGTTCGGATTCGCTCCCATCTTCAGCAGCATCGCAACCACCGCGGGTCGTTGCAATGCGATGGCGAGATTGAGCGGCAACTGTCCCTCCCCGGTACGGAGAAACGGATTCGCGCCATGCTGGAGCAGGCTGGCGGCCAGCCCATCATCGCCGGAACGAATGGCCGCACCGAGCGGCGTATCCAACCAAGGCGTGTGGGTCGGATTGGGAGAGACACCGTAGGCCATCAGCAGGCGGGCCATGCTGCGGTTCCCGGTGGTGGAGGTCAGGTAGAGCGAATTACCGGCAGGAGCACCGGCATCCAGCAGCACCCTCACCAAAGAACCCTGGCCGCTCAGAGCGGCGGCCTCCACCGGCAAGCGGCCGCGGCGATCGGGCCGATCCGCTTTCACTCCCATGGCGAGCAGGCGGCGCACCATCGCCGTGTCTCCGGTCACCAAGGCACGAGACAACCAGCGGGCCCATCCCCCCTCCATCGGCTTCGCGCCATAGCCGATGAGCTCCACCGCCAGATCGCAATCCCGCACCTCCATGGCGTAGGCCAGCGGAGTCTTGCCCGCGTGATCCGGGCGGTTGAAATCCGCCCCTGCCTTCGCCAGCAAGGCCCGGCCTTCCGGCCACGCGGCGCGCATCGCCAGATTCGCCGGTGAGTCACCGGTGTTGCTGCGGAAATTCGGATCGCCTCCCGCGCCGAGAAGCAGGGTGAGCAATTTCGGATCGTGCAGACGGATGGCCTCCTCCACCGGTGTCCGGCCCTTCGCGTCCGCGAGGTTTGGATCGGCACCCGCCTTGAGCAGACGAGGCACCAGATCCAGCCAGCCTTTCTCGACCGCCCGGTGGAGCAGGCTCATGCCCTGCGCATCCACGCTGGCGGCATCTGCTCCACGATCCAGCAGGACTGAAAGCACCTCTTGGCGGCCGTGGCGCATCGCCACCTGCACCAGTGAATCGCCATTGCGATCCTTGCCGTGGGGATCCGCTCCTTTTTCCAGAGCGTGGCGGACGAATGCCAAGCGTCCTTCACGGATCGCCCAAGGCAGCAACTCGTTCCCATCTGGCATCAGGCCCTCGACCTTCGCGCCTTCGTCCAGCAAACGGTCGGCGATGGCGGTCTCCTTCGCTTCCAAGGCATAGCCCAATGCGGGCACGCCATTGACATCGGTCACATCCAGATCGTCATGCCCCGGCCCCAGCAGCAGCAGGGCGGTGGCGACATCGTGATTGGCAATGGAAAGCTGGAGCGGTGTGCGGCCTGCTTCATCGCGATGGCCGGTGTGAACCCCGGCTTCCACCAGCAATCGGGCAGAGGCGGAATCTCCGGCAGAGACCGCTTCCAGCAACGCCTTGCCGGTCGGTTCGATGCCCCGCTCGGACAGCTGGCGGACGGCCTTTTTCTGCGGGGACTCGCACGACACGAGGAGGCAACCGCAGAAAACCAGCGGAACGACATATCCAACGGCCCCGAGCGCCCTTTTCACGACGCTCGACACCATAACTCACGCAACGCGCGGTGCAAGAAATGCCGCTAACAATTCCGTCACGAAACCAGAGCCTTCAGGCGGTTGCAGACTTCCTCGACGTTCGCGCGGGAATTGAACGCGGAAATGCGGAACCAGCCCTCACCGGCGGCACCGAAGCCGGAGCCGGGGGTGATGACCACCTGGGCTTCTTCCAGCATCTTGTCGAACATGTCCCAGGAAGTCAGACCCGCCGGGCAGCCGACCCACACGTAGGGAGCGTTCACACCGCCGAAGACCTGGAGGCCGAGGGCCTGAGCGGTCTCGCGGAGCAGCTTGGCATTGCCCATGTAGTGCTCGATCAGCGCCGAGACCTGCTCCTTGCCTTCCGGGGAGAAGACGGCGGCGGCGGCCTTCTGGACCGGGTAGCTGGCGCCGTTGAACTTGGTGCTGTGGCGGCGGGACCAGAGGCGGTGAAGGGGGATGCGCTCGCCGGACTCGGACTTGCCCGTGACGGTCTTCGGGATGATGACGTAGGCGCAGCGGACACCGGTGAAGCCACCGTTCTTCGAGAACGAGCGGAACTCGATGGCGACATCGCGGGCACCTTCGATCTCGAAGATCGAACGCGGGATCGAGGAGTCTTGGACGAAGGCCTCATAGGCGGCGTCGAAGAGGATGATGGTGTCGTTCTCCTTCGCGTACTTCACCCAGGCCTCAAGCTGCTCGCGGGTGGCGACGGCACCGGTCGGATTGTTCGGGAAGCAGAGGTAGACGAGGTCGAGCTTCTCAGCGGGCGGCGCGGCGACGAAGCCGTTGGCGGCATTGCACTCCAAGTACACGAGGCCCTCATAGGCACCGCTGTCATTGGAGTCACCGGTGTTGCCGGCCATGACGTTGGTATCGACGTAGACGGGGTAGACCGGATCGGTGATGCCGGTGCGGTTGCCCTTGCCGAAGATGTCGAGGATGTTGCCGGTGTCACACTTCGAGCCGTCCGAGATGAAGACTTCGTCCGCCTCGATGCCGAGATTGGCGAACTGGTTGTCCACGATCGCCTGGCGGAGGAACTCGTAGCCCTGCTCCGGGCCGTAGCCGTGGAAGGTGCTGCGGTTGGCAAGCTCGTCCACGCCCTCGTGCATGGCCTTCACCACGGCAGACGGGAGGGCCTCGGTCACGTCGCCGATGCCACAGCGGATGATGCGGGAGGCCTTGTCCGGGTTCGCCTCGGAGTAGGCCTTCACGCGGCGGGCGATTTCCGGGAAGAGGTATCCGGCTTTGAGCTTCAGGAAATTGGAATTGATCGTGGCCATGGCGGCGGGACGTTTAGCGGGGCCGCCGCCCCAGTGCAAGGGCCGAGGCACCCCCGTCCACCCGATCACGGCGCGGGCGGCGCAGCGGCGATCTTCTTTCATTTCGGGTCTCCAGCAGAAAAGCTTCTGCGAGCGACTTTTGAAAAACGGTCCACAGGACCATCCGACCCATCATCCGCCTGCGGCGAGGAAGTCGTCCACGGTGATCTTCCGCATCATCGCCGCGCAGGCCTTGAGAAACGCGCGGTCCCCCGTCCGGCGGGGGCCTCCCAGCGGGGGCATCATCATCAGATATTCCAGCTCGGGCTTGAAGGCGCGGCGACGCTTGAACTCCCCCGCTCCGCTCGAGGTGTTCTCATAAGCTCGCATCTTCACCGCGAGGTCCGTCACCACGGTGGAGAGCTGGCGGTACAAGCCCTCCGTTACCGGCATCCGCAGGTCATGACCGAAAATCGGTGTGGTAACGACCCGTCCGGCCACGTGCAGGGCAAAGCAGCCGAGCAACCGGCCGGTGACCGGATCCGCCAGTCCGCCGAGTTCCAGCCATCCGCGCGAGCGGGCCAGCCGGATCATCTCCAGAGTGAAGTCCGGATGGCGGATCGAATAGCGGTTCCGATAGAGCTGCTGGTAAAGCGCCAGGAGTTCATCAACGCGCTTTTCATCGAAATCCTTGTCTTCCAGCTGCTGGAGTCCGGCCCTTTCCAGCAAGCGGAAGTCCCGCCGGTAGTGCTTGCTGCGCGGCGGTCGTCCGTCCGCGAAATCCTGCACGTATACCGCACGCACCGGGAGCAATACGGCATCTTCCGGCAGTTGCGCCGGGAGATCGGCTTTCAGGACGTTGCGCACCGCGAAGGGCCGCTCCGGCATCTCCCTGCGCAGCTCGGGGAGGATTCTCCACATCGTTTCCCCGGTATTCCCGCAGCGGACGGTGGTGGAGAAGGGCAGGCTGCCCACCTGCACCGCACGTCGCCATGGTCCACAGGACATCACCCCGGAGATCCCGTGGCCCACGGCGGACAACAGCCCACCCGGATTCTTCTTTGCCCGCCATTCGTCCATCACAAATCCGACAGCTGCGGATTCGAGGCAGGTGGTCCAGCAGCGCCCGCGATGTGGGAGCGAGGGCCTCGGATCCGGTACAATCACCGGCACGGAAGCGCGGTCCATCTGGTATTCCACCAGCGTGGCTTCCGCATTCCGAATCAAAGGAGCGAGGGCGGTCTCCGTCCGGGTCATCAGGGGGGCGTGTGCATAGTGCAGAATGCCACGCGATTAGGCGATCAAAATCCGCCATCCACCCTTTGGAAGTGCCTCAGTCTTCGTCACTGCTGCTGAAGGTCCAGACCCGCCGCGGTCCGGCGTTTTCGGCGAGGCGGGTTTCCCCATCTTGGTTGATGAGATCGATTTTCCGGGAATCGGTGTGCTCCTCGATCTCCCGGGCGAGCGCCTCCGAGTGGGTGACCACGATCAACTGGGTGGCGGCCGGCGCTGCGGCGATCAAGCCGGCAAGGGCGGGCATCAACCCCGCGTGCAAGCTGTTCTCCGGTTCATTCAGCACGATCAGCGGCGGCGGCTTGGGAGTCAGGAGAGCCGCACAGAGGCAGAAGAAACGGAGCGTGCCATCGGATAACTCGCTGGCATCCATCCAGCGCTTGAGCCCGGGCTTTTGGATGCGGAGCTGGAAGCGGCCGGAACCCTCCGACGGTGTCCACTGCAGGCCGGGGAAGGCTTCGGTCAAGGCGGTCTCAAGCGGCTCGTCGCATTTGGATTCGAGAATGGTTTGCAGGGTGGCGGCGAGGTTCGCGCCATCGTGGGCCAAGACCGGAGACCACGATCCGATCAGTGGCCGCCGCAGCGGCGAGTCGGGATCCGTGCGGAACTGATGGTAGAAGCGCCAGGTCAGGAAGATCTCACGGGCGGCCGCCAGGCCGGGATAGCGGATGCCGTCGCGCACTTCCGCGAGCATGGATTCCGGCGCATGCAGGGGCAGTGGCGATCGCTCGAAGCCGCCCTCCCCGGCACGCAGCTCGATCACGGGGCCCTTCCGCCGGGCGACCTCTTGGCCTTTGCCGTGCCGCTGGAGCCGGAGGCTTTCGACCTTGATGTCGGGATCGGTATGAAAAGCCGTGGTCCCGGGCGCTGCCGGAATCAATCCGCATGCCATGGAGTAGTGGAAGAAATCATGCTCCAGTTCCCACTCCACGCGGATCGGCTTGTCCTTCTTGCGCGGTCCCGCCCATGCCACGCTGGGCATGCCTCCCTCGGCCGCGATGGCGGCGGCGAAGTTCCCTTCCGCCATCCGCTGCATCATCGCCATCGCGCGGTAGAGGTTCGACTTGCCCACGCCATTGCCGCCGGTCACCACCGTGATCCGCCCCAGCTCCAAGCGGAAATCGAGCAACGAGCGATAGCCGCGGATGTGGAGGGTGCGAAGCATCCGCACGAGGATGGAGGAAAAGAAAGGGCAAGGGAATGCGGGTTTTTCCCGGCGCTGGCATTCGAAAAGATCCCGCTGATTCCCATGGCGGAACGAATGCTTTGGAGGTGGGATGTCACCACATGAACAGCCCCCTTGAACCGCATGCGCCTTTGACTGCCATCGAACTCGAATCCGGCCTTCCGGCTTGGAGTGATCTGCATTCCGGCGGGGTCTACCTGAAGGCCGCCGACTACTGGGAGTGGCTCGCCCACCAGCCGGGGCGCATGGAAACGCTGCCTGCACGCGGAGGTGCCGCCGCTGTGTTGGAGGATGCGGATGTTCCCACCCGCATTTGCCCGGAGACCGGCGCGCTGATGACCCGCTTCCGGGTGGGCCATGGTTTTTCCTTCTTCATCGATCGCTCTCCGACCGGTGGTTTCTGGCTGGATGCCGGTGAATGGGAGGCCCTCAAGGCGCGCAATTTCCACGATGAAATCCACCGCATCTTCACCGATGTCTGGCAGAAGAGCGTGCGATCGGAAGCCGCCCATGAAGCCTTGGAAGCGGGATTCCGCGAACAGCTTGGTGACGAGAGCTACGCGCGCGCGCTTGAGTTCCGGGATTGGCTCGCCAGCCAACCGAACCGCAGTCGCGTGTTGGCGTGGGTCTCCGAGCCGCTCCGGCACGGCGGAAACTGATCACTCCATCGGAGCCAGCAGCGCGCCGAGCGTGTTCGAGTCGAGGCGGGTGGAGACGTCCGCATCGGCGAGCAGGGCGTTGGCGAGCTGGCTCTTCTGCTGCTGGAGCTTGTGGATGCGCTCCTCCACGGTGCCCTGGCACAGCAGCTTGTGGACGAAGACCGGCTTGTCCTGGCCGATGCGGTAGGCGCGGTCGGTGGCCTGGGCTTCGGCGGCCGGGTTCCACCAGGGATCGTAGTGGATCACGGTATCCGCGGCCACGAGGTTGAGGCCGGTTCCGCCCGCCTTCAGCGAGATTAGGAACACCGAGGCATCCCCTTCCTGGAATTCCTTCACCAGCCCGCCGCGGTTCTTCGATTCGCCGGTGAGTTTCAAGTACGAGATCTTCCGTAGTTTCAGACCATCCTCGATGATCTGGAGCATCGAGGTGAACTGGGAGAACAGCAGCGTGCGGCGGCCTTCTTCGACCAATGTCTCCAGCAGTTCGAAGAGGTAGTCGAGCTTGCCGGAGCCGGCGAGGTCCGCCTCCAGCTTCGACTCGCCCTCCAGCTTCAGCAGCCGTGGATCGCAGCAGATCTGGCGCAGCTTCATCAGCGCCTCCAGGAACACCATCTGCGACTTGTCGAAGCCGCGCGCGGCGATCGCCTGGCGCACCCGCTTGTCCATCGCGGCGCGGATGGTTTCGTAGAGATCCTTCTGGCCGGAGGTGAGCTCCACCATGTGGACGAGCTCGGTCTTCGGCGGCAGTTCCTTCGCCACTTGGTCCTTGGTGCGGCGCAGGATCAGCGGGGCCACGCGCTTCTTCAGCGCCGCCTGCCGTTCTTCATCGCCATTGCGCTCGATCGGAGCGCGGAAGCGGCGGTTGAAATCCTCCTGACTGCCGAGGAAGCCGGGCATGAGGAATTTCAACTGGCTCCACAACTCGCCGAGGTGGTTCTCCACCGGCGTGCCGGAGAGGCAGAGGCGGTGGCGGGCATTCAATTTGCACGCGGCCTGCGCGACCTTGGCGGACGGGTTCTTGATGTTCTGCGCCTCGTCCAGCACCGCGAGGTGGAATGAGTGCTCCGCGAGCTTGTCGATGTCGCGCTGGAGCAGTGCGAACGAGGTGAGCACCACGTCCGCGTAGGGGATCGAGCGGAAGATCTCTTCCGCTCCGGGCCATCGAGCAGCAGGATGCGCAGCTCGGGTGCGAATTTGCGGATCTCCGCCTGCCAGTTTGGCACCACGCTCGTCGGCGCGATCACCAGCGAGGGGCGCTTCGCGCAGCGGCCGCTGGCTTTCTCCGCGAGGATGTGGGTGATGGTCTGGAGCGTTTTGCCGAGGCCCATGTCATCGGCGAGGATGCCGTGCAGCTCGTGGCGGGCGAGGAACTGCATCCAGCGGAAACCGGAGAGCTGGTAGGGGCGCAACTCGGCCTTGAGGCCCTCCGGCGGCGGCTCGGGGTTGATGCCCTCGAAGCCGTTGAGCTTCTCCGCCAGCTCGGCGAGACGCGGCGGCGGCTCGATTCCGAACTCGGCCAGGCCCAGCGCGGCGGCATCGAGCGGATGCAGCGGCATCTTGCCGCCCTTGAACCGGCGCGGGTCGATCAGTGCGGCGAAGTGCTTGAGAATCTTCCGCACCCGCGCGGTCGGTAGACGCAGCGCAGTACCGTCCGGCAGGTAGTGGAGGAAATGCCCGTCGGCGGGGAATTCCAGCGATTCTTCCAATGCGCCCTTGTCGAGCAGCGCGCCGAGGATCGGCAGCAGGTCGATGGACTTGCCCGCTACCTCGATGCCCACGGAAAGGTGGAACCAACCGGTGGAATCATCCTCCAGCGTGAAGACCCAGTTGTCCGGATCGAGATCGATCACATCGTAGCCCACATCGCGGGCGACCTCGAAGGTCCACTTCGCGGCCTCCAGCACCTCGCGGCCGCGCGAGCGCAGCCACGGCCAGTATTCGTTGACCGGGCCGTGGACCGGTGAGGGGAACCACAGGCCCGCTTCCTTCGCAGAGCCTTTTTTGCCCGCCAGCGACAATAGGAAACGGAACTCCGCATGGCTGGCCAGGCTGCCGAGGCCCACCTGCTGGAGCGTTTGCACCGCGTTGTACTCTGCGGCCACATCGCGACGGATCACCAGCGGGCCGTTCTTCGTATCCACGCGGTGCTCGCGGGTGGCGGGCGTCCCGGCCAGCGGAATACGATGTTCACCGTAGATGGCGAACGGCCGCGCCACCACCCAGTCGCCCTGATCCGGCATCTTGAGTGCCTGGAGCAGCAGACGGATCACTTTAGAGTCGGTGGTCTCGCGAACGATGGAAAGTTGGAACACCGGCGCCAGTTCGACGTGCGGGATGTCCTCCGGCGCGGTCACCAGCGTTTCGGCGGTCGTGAGTTCCGGAGCCTGGCGGCTGCGGACGATGGCCCCTTCCAATACGCGGGAAAGCGTCTTCGGTTTCGAGACCTCCGTGAGCATGGCGGCTGCATGCGGGCAGAAGCGGCCGAACTCGCACGAGCAATTCGTTTCGAACTGCCAGCCGTCCCCGGCCACCCACATCGGGATCTCGCAATCCTCTCCCGCCACATTGGCGCGCAGCGTGAGATTGTCGTCGTCCGGACGCTCGGCGGCCAGCTCGCGGACCTTGCTTTTCAGCTTCTGCCCGGCGGCGAGGTGTTCCTCGTCGAAACGCTCCTGCCAGAGGAGGTTTTCGAGGAAGTCACGGATGGCGGCAGCGGTGGGCAAGGGGCGGAAAGCATGCAAGCCGCGGGGCCGGAGTCGAGGCTTTAGCGCGTCTCATTCTTGCCGAAGTGGCGGGGTTTGTGCGAGAATGCTCCATGGCGATCTACAATCCCGCGTTGCAGGTCTTCCTCATCCCCCTGTGGGACCACACCATCACGTTGCGCGAGGGCATGCGACGGCTGCTCTCCATCGGCAACGACCAGGGCGAGGTGCCGTTCCTCGTCAAAATCATGGAAAACCCGGCCTTCGACCTGCCGCCGCTGTCGATGTTCAGGGGGCGGGTCACGCTGGAGCAGCACGATTGCGTGCACCTCCTGCTCGGGCGCGGCACCACGCTATACGATGAGGCGTTCACCATCGGCTTCACGATGGGATCGTCGAAGGAAATGAGCAGCGCCGCCACGCGATGGTTCGCCGCGGTGGCGGGGAGATGGTATCCGAAGCCGTACCGCTTTCCGAAATCGGCGCGCAGGATTTTCACGGATGCGGTGCATCTGGGCGCGGTGTCGGAATGCAAGCCGCTGGATCAGGTGGATTTCCGACCGCTGATGGATCTTTCCCTATGCGAGGTGCGACACCGGCTGGGGATCGAGGAGGATTTGTTGCAGGCGTACTACAACGTCGAGGCGGCGCGGAATCCGAAGATCACGGCGTGCCGGAGGCTTCGTCATGACTGGGAGTAAGGACATTCCTGTCCTTATTCTTTGGGATTGAAGAATGAAGAATAGGGACAGGAATGTCCCTACTCCTTGGGGCCGGTGAACAATCGCAGCAGTTCCTCCGCCGCGGGGCTTGCTTTTGCGCCGCGGCGTTTCATCAGGCTCACCGTCCGGTAAAGTCCTTCCCCGGCGAAAGGCCGGATGACCACGCTGTCCCCCAGATCCCTCACCGCGAGCTTCGGCACCACGGTGACTCCCAACCCCGCTGCCACCATCGCCATCGCGGTGGAAAGCTGGTCGCAGCGCAGCCCCGGATTCGGATCACGGATCTTGCAGACGCGCAGCGTGCGATCCGAAAGACAATGACCGCCCTGGAGATGGATCAGCTCGGAGGCATCCAGGTCGGCGGCGGTGGGTGGCAGCTTCCGGGTTGCCAGCGGATGATCCGCCGGAGCGGCCAGTAGCAGCGGTTCGCGGAACAGCTCGCGCAAGTGCAGCGACCAGCGTTTGCGCTCGGCCTCCGCCACATCGCTGAGAATCGCGAACTCGATGGTGCCCGACACCACCTGCGGAATCAGATCTGCTGTGCGTGCTTCTGAAACGGCGAGATCGATGCCGGGAAAGCGCTTGCGGAACGGTCCCAGCAACCGTGGCAGCAGATACGGCGCGATGGTCGGAATGATCCCGAAGGCCACGCGGCCGGATTGGAGTTCGCGCCGACCGGTGAAGGCATCCTTGGCTCGGGCGGTTTCCTCCAGGATGCGCGCGGCATGTTCCATGAGCAGCGATCCGGCGGCGGTGGCCTCCACCCCGCGCGGTTTGCGGATCAGCAGCGGCTCACCCAGCTCCGCCTCCAGCGCCTGGATCTGCTGGCTGAGTGCGGGCTGGGAAAGGTGGCAGCGTTTCGCAGCAGCGGTGAGCGATCCTTCCTCCAGGATCGCGCGCAGGAGTTCGAGCTGGCGGATTTCCATCGGCGTGGAGCCATAAGAAAATCCAATGGCTGGGTTTGCAACACACGATTTCCCGGATGGCGGGTTTCCGGGCATGATGGCGGCATTCCTCAAAGGCCATGATCTACTTCCTGCGCAACCACTACCCCGCCGAGTTCCGGAGCTTTGTCCTGATGTGGCGGGAAACCACGCCTGCCGATGGCAGCCGCACCCGCCATCTCATCGCTGCGGTTCTCTCCGGTCTTTCGATCATCGGCATTCTTTTTCTCTCCTGAACGCCCGCAACCCATGAAAACGACCCTCACCACCACCGCCGGCAATCCGATCGCCGACAACCAGAACTCCCTTAGCGCCGGTCCACGCGGTCCGCTGCTGCTCCAGGATTACCAGCTCATCGAAAAGCTCGCCCACCAGAACCGCGAGCGCATTCCCGAGCGTGTGGTCCATGCCAAGGGCTCCGGCGCGTTCGGCACCTTCACCGTCACCCACGACATTACGAAGTACTCGAAGGCCGCGATCTTTTCCCAGATCGGCAAGCAGACGGAGACGCTACTGCGCTTTTCTACTGTCGCTGGTGAGCGCGGTGCCGCCGATGCCGAGCGCGACGTGCGCGGGTTTGCGCTGAAGTTCTACACCGACGAGGGCAACTGGGACCTGGTGGGCAACAACACGCCGGTGTTCTTCGTCCGCGATCCGCTGAAGTTCCCGGACTTCATCCACACCCAGAAGCGCCATCCGCGCACCAACATGCGCAGTGCCACCGCGATGTGGGACTTCTGGTCGCTCTCACCGGAGAGCCTGCACCAGGTGACCATCCTGATGTCCGATCGCGGCCTGCCGAAGAGCTACCGCCACGTCAACGGTTACGGTTCCCACACCTACTCGCTGCTCAATGCAGCGGGCGAACGCTTCTGGGTGAAGTTCCACTTCAAGACCCGTCAGGGCATCGAGACCATGACCAATGCCGAGGGCGAGCAGGTCATCGCCAAGGACCGCGAGTCCTCGCAGCGCGATCTCTACGAGGCGATCGAGCGCGGCGATTTCCCGAAATGGGACGTGAAGATCCAGGTGATGCCGGAGGCCGATGCGGAGACCTATCATCTCAATCCCTTCGACCTCACCAAGGTCTGGCCGCATGGCGACTACCCGCTGATCGACGTGGGTGTGCTGGAGCTGAATCGCAACCCCGCGAACTATTTCCAAGAGATCGAGCAGTCCGCGTTTTCGCCCTCGAACATCGTGCCGGGCATCGGCTTCTCGCCGGACAAGATGCTCCAGGCCCGCATCTTCTCTTATGCGGATGCGCACCGTTACCGCGTCGGCACCTGGTATGAGGCCCTGCCGGTGAATCGTCCGAAGTCCGCCGTCCACCACTACCACCTGGACGGCTCGATGAACTTCACCACGCCCGCCGCCAGCGATGCCTACTATGAGCCCAATAGTTTCAACGGCCCCGCGGAGCACGAGCGCTTTGCCGAGCCGCCGTTGAAGATTTCCGGCGATGCCGACCGCTACAACCACCGCGAAGGCAACGACGACTACACCCAGCCCGGCAACCTCTTCCGCCTGATGAGCGGCCCACAGCAGCAGGCGCTCTTCAACAACATCGCCGCTGCCATGGATGGCGTTCCGCAGGAGATCATCCACCGCCAGCTCGCCCACTTTCACAAGGCCGATCCCGCCTACGCCGCCGGTGTGGCGAAGGCCCTCGAAATCGAGTGGACCGCCAGCGGTGCCTATCCGAACGAGCCGGTGGGTGCCGGCAGCGCCTGAGAACCCCCAACCTTACCGGAACCATGCAAGCCACCGCCGCCGAGGAAGCCCGCTACGCCGAGCTGCAGCGCATCGCGCTCGACGCCGCCCGCCACGGAGACATCGCCACGCTCGCACCCATGCTGGACGCGGGACTGCCGGTGAATCTCCGCGATGAGAAGGGCAACTCCCTCCTCATGCTCGCCGCCTACCACGGTGAGCAGGCGGCGGTGGAACTCCTGCTCGGATACGGGGCCGATCCGGATGCCCGCAACGACCGCCAGCAAACGCCGCTGGCGGGGGTGGCTTTCAAGGGGCATCTGGAGGTCGCCCGGGTCCTGCTCGCCGCCGGAGCGGATGCCACCGCGGATCAAGGCGGCGGGCGCATTCCGGCGATGTTCGCTGCCATGTTCGGCCACACCGACCTGCTGACCTTGCTGAATGAAAAATCCGAGCGCCCGCGGTCGCGGATGCTCGGATTGAAACTCACCAGTTGGGCGCGGCTGGTGTCCGCACTGCGGCGCTGGCTCGCGCCGCGGAAGCTGGCCTGACTTACTTCGCGTCCAGCGCCTTCTCGACCGCCTCGCTCACGTCGGAGAGGTCGGGCTTTGTCTTCGGTTCGAAGCGGGCGATCGGCTTGCCGTCCTTGCCGATCAGGAATTTGCCGAAGTTCCACTTCACGTCGCCCGGGAAGGCACCCTGCGGACCGGTCAGCGCGGCGTAGAGTGCGTGCTGTTCGGGGCCCTTGACGTGGATCTTCTCCATCAGCGGGAACTGCACGGCGTAGGTGCTTTTGCAGAACTCCTGGATCTCGGTGGCGGTGCCGGGTTCCTGGCCGTTGAAGTCGTTGCAAGGGAAGCCGAGGATCACGAAACCCTTGTCCTTGTATTTCTCGTACATCGCCTCAAGCGGTTTGTACTGGGGAGTGTTTCCGCACTTC
Organism: Luteolibacter sp.; assembly: GCA_049840755.1. Taxonomy (GTDB): domain Bacteria; phylum Verrucomicrobiota; class Verrucomicrobiia; order Verrucomicrobiales; family Akkermansiaceae; genus Luteolibacter. The sequence goes on from JASGJM010000001.1 coordinate 185,512, forward strand.
GAGGCGACGTTCACCACGAGCACGACCTTGCCGGCGTAGTCCTTCAGCGAGGTGTCCTTGCCTTGGATGTCCTTGAAGGGGATGGCGGTGAGATCGGCGGCGAAGGCGGAGGCCGCGAACACGATCGAGGGAATGACGATGCGGTGGAGCATGAATGGCAGGCTAGCAGCGATTTGCAGCGGCGCATGCGAAAAAATCCGTGTGACAGTTTGCTACAAATTCCCGGTTGCAGCCTAACGGATCTGAATAAAAGTGCCGCCATCTCCGTTCCACCTATTGTTATGAAACACATCCCGACGCTCCTGCTCGGAACCATTCTTGCAGTCACGGCCGCAGTTCCTGCGGAAGCTTCCCCCACCTACCATGGGCCTTCGCATTCCTCCGGTTACCGCCCCGGCCCGCCACCGCCTCCTCCGGCTCCGGTCTATCCCTCCCATCAACGCAAGGAAGTCCGCGCCCAGTTCCGCCTGCGCCAGCTCGGTTACTATCAGGGTCGCATTGATGGCAGTATCGGGCCGATGACTCAGCGTGCGATCGCCCGCTTCCAGCGCGACCATCGCCTGCACATGACCGGTTGGCTGGACTATGCCACGCTGCGGGCGCTGCGCGTGGTTTGACCATTTGGACCAAGCAAGGTCTTTCCGGGGCGGAGTCTGGTGACTCCGCCTTTTTTGTATCGATCGGATACCCTTGCCGCGGACCGGGTCCGCGGCTATCCGCTGCGCATGACGGTGGAGTCAAGGATTGCGGAGTTACTGGATCAGATCGAGCGCCAGCACGGGTTTCGCATTCTCTATGCTTGTGAGTCGGGCAGCCGTGCATGGGGCTTCGCCTCACCGGACAGCGACTATGATATTCGTTTTCTGTTCGCTCATCCGGAGCATGCCTACCTGACGATTGCAGGGGTGACCTCCGCCATCGACCTGCCGATTGTGGATGAACTCGATGCTGGCGGCTGGGATATCCGCAAGGCGGCGGGACTATTGGGCAAGTCCAATGGCGCGTTGCTCGAGTGGTTGCATTCCCCCATCGTCTACCGTGCAGAGCCGGGCTTTCTCGATCGCTGGCGTGCCACCGCGCGCGAGGTTTTTTCTCCCCGCGCTGCTTCCGATCACTACCGCGGTCTGGCGAAGCAGATGTGGCTGGGCAAACTCCAGTCCGATCAGGTTCGCGCGAAAGATTACCTCTACGCTCTGAGAGCGACTCTCGCCGCACGCTGGATTCTTTCCGGCAAGGGCATCCCGCCGGTGGCGTTCGCGGAGCTGCTGCCGGTGGCTCCTCCCGAGATACAGGCGCTGGTGCCAGGTCTCTTGAAGCACAAGGCCGCCACCAACGAAGGAGAACGCATGGCCCGCCTGCCGGTGCTTGATGCTTTTCTGGAAGATGGGGCCGGGCAGCTCGACGATCTGCCGGATCGTTCACATGCAGGGATGGCTGTGCTCGACCGGTTGTTTTTCTCCGAGTTGAGCCGGCCATTCCAAGAGACTCCGAGGAAGAAGGATTTCAATCTGGAGCGGGTGCGCCGGAAGGATGTGCTGTTGTTCGATACCATCGCAGGCAGTCATGCCTACGGGACGGCTGTGGAGGGATCGGATGAGGACCGGCGTGGCGTCTTTGTGGCTCCTCAGGACTTCCTGTTCGGGTTGGAATCGATCGAGCAGGTCGCGGACGAACGCAACGATGAGGTCTATTATGAGCTCGGTCGTTTCGTGGAGCTGCTGCTTCGGAACAATCCGAATGTCCTCGAACTTCTGGCCTCACCGGAGGACTGCATCCGTTACCGCCATCCTTTGTTCGACCGGTTGAAGCCGGAGCTGTTCCTCTCCAAGCTCTGCGCCTTGACCTTCGGAGAGTACGCCATGGGCCAGATCCGCAAGGCCCGTGGACTGAACAAGAAGATCGTCAATCCCCAGCCCGAGCAACGCTTGGAAATCCTGGACTTCTGCCACGTGCCGGAAGGTCAGGGCAGTCTTCCGGTGAAGGAGTGGCTTGCCTTGCGAGGACTGAGGCAGGAGGACTGCGGTCTCACCGCGCTCACCCACACCAGCGATCTCTTTGCCATCTACCACGATCCCTCGGTCAACTACCGTGGCATCATTTCGCCGAAGGATCCGGATGCCTTGCACTTCAGCAGCGTGCCAAAGGACGCGGAGCCGATCGCCTGGATGACCTGCAATCGGGATGCTTTCCGGGCCCATTGCAAGGCCCACCGCGAATACTGGGAGTGGGTCGCGAACCGCAACGAGGAACGTTATCGCACCAATGTTGGGCATGGCCGCGGGTATGATTCGAAGAACCTGCTCCACACCCTGCGCCTCCTCGACATGGCGGAGGAGATCGCCCGCGAGGGAGTGCTGCTCGTGCGCCGTCCGAACCGCGACTTCCTTCTGCAGGTCCGCGCCGGAGAGTTCGAATACGAGGAATTGGTCGAACGCGCCGAACAGCAGCTCGTGCGTGTCCGCGAAGCTTTCGAACAAAGCTCGCTTCCGGACGAGCCGGATCGGGATCGGATCAATGCCCTGCTCGTGGAGATCAGGCGCGAGTTCCGGTGAAGTGGAAACTTCCTCCTGATGAATCCGGGCGATGGATCCTCGCGAGCCACCGCCCTTTGTTTTGGTGGCTTACACCTCGATCTTCCACGGCCCGCGCATCGGCTGGTTGATGAGCGCGTTTGCGGAGGGATCGTCGAATCGCAGGGTCTTGGGATCGAACTTCAGGCTCTTGTTGAGGCGATGGGCGGTGACACCCATGTTCACCATCGTACAGGAACGGAAGCCGTTTGCTTCATTGAGGGCGAATTTCTTGCGGGTGCGCACGGCCTCGTGGAAGTCGGTGAGCTGGGGTTCGGGATCAGGCAGCTCGGCGAGCTTCTTTTCCAGATCCGGAATGTCGGATTTGAAGTTCTTGAAGATCTTGCCCTTCGGGCCTTCCATGTAGGCGGCATCCTTGTCCTTGTTCTCTCCATCGAGGATGATCTTGCAGCCATCCGCGTAGGTGAACTCGATGCGGCGCCAGGAGCCGATCGCATCCGCGTCCTGCGGATCGGCGTCGATCTCCACCGAGATGGGGGACGTGTCATCCTTGCCGAGGATGTATTGCACCGGATCGAGGTAGTGCTGTCCCATGTCGCCGAGACCGCCGCCATCGTAGTCCCAGTAACCGCGGAAAGTTTGATGGGTGCGATGCGCGTTGTAGGGCTTGAAGGGTGCGGGCCCGAGCCAGAAATCATAGTCGAACTCCGGCGGCACCGGTTGCGTGGGGAGATCCTTTTTGCCGGACCAGACGAATTTCCAATCGAATCCGGTCACGCCGGAAACGGTCACCTTCAGCGGCCATCCGAGCAGACCGTGCATCGCGGCTTTCTTGAGCTGCTTCACGGGGACATTCATGCCGTAGAAGTTGTCCTTGAAGCGGAACCAGGTGTTGAGGCGGAAGATCCGGTTGTATTTCTCGACCGCCTTCACCATCGACACGCCTTCGCCGATCGTGCGGCTCATCGGCTTCTCACACCAGATGTCCTTGCCGGCCTTTGCCGCCTCGATGGAGATCAACGCGTGCCAATGCGGTGGCGTGGCGACGTGAACGATGTCGACATCCTTGCGCGCGAGGACCTCACGGAAATCGTGATAGCCTTGGATGCCCTTCGCCTCGCCTCCGGCTTGCTGCATGCGCTGGTCCAGGTGGCGTTTGTCCACATCGCACAGCGCGAGCAGTTTTCCCGGCATTCCGAGATGCGAGGCGCTGATGCCACCGCAGCCGATGATGGCGCGGGTCAGTTCCTGGGATGGCGGTGTCTGGCCGGAAAGCCCGAGCACACGGCTCGGCACGATCTGGATGGTCGCCAGCGCGGCGAGAGACTTGAGGGTATGGCGTCGGGTTTGCATGACGAAATCAGGGAACCGGGTTGCTACGAAGGACGGACAGGTTGTGTTTCACATCAAATCTCCGCCCTTGTCCTCCTATTCCGGATTCCGTTGGGTGTCCGGACATATTTGGATCCCAGATTCCGTGAAAAGCCGAGGAAGAGTTCGCGGCAATGCCGCCGCCGACTTGCCAGGGCGGGGCGATCCCAGAAGCTGCGAGGGCGAACAAAACGGCCACGCCGAGCGCCACCACTGCGGGCATCAGCCAGAAAGCCTTCGCGCCAGCCAGCCAGCCCTCGACATTGGATGGGGCAGGCGTCAGCGTTGGGTGCTGGGTGCTCCACCAGTCGAGCACCTTGTTGCCCACCAGCATGCCCGCGCCGTAGGTGAGCAAGCTGATGAGGCCCTGTGCGCTGGCCCGGATTTCCTTGGGTGCCTTATGGTCAGTGTAGAGCTGCCCGGTGACGAAGAAGAAGTCATAGCAAATACCGTGGAGAGCGATGCCGAACACGAGCATGGCGGGCACTGAGGGTGCGAGGCCGAAGACGGCGTAGCGCAGCGTCCATGCCAGCATGCCGGTGAGCAGCATCCACTTCACTCCCAGCTTGCGGAAGAAGAAGGGCACCAGCGCCATGAAGACGATCTCGCTGACCTGCCCGAGTGCCATCACCCCGGCGGAACTGGCTCCGAAGGAGGCCTTGTCCACGAACGGGTAGGTCATTGCATAATAGAACGCCAATGGGATGCAGATGAGGAACGAGCAGAGCGCGAAGACGGCGAAAGCCGGATCCTTGAAGAGACGGAAGGAATCGAGCCCCAGCATCTTCACCACATTGATCGGCGTGCCCTTGCCGCTTGGAGGGGTCGCTGGGCAGTGTGAAACTATAGAGACCGTAGATCAGGCTCGCGATGGCATCCCAGCTTCATCGGAAAAGCAGTCGAACCCGCATCGGTGATCCCCGGGAGGACTGGAAGTTTCACGAGGCCGAACACCGATTGTCCGAGCCGCCAGGCCCGCCACGATCCAGCCGATGGTGCCCCACAGGCGGATTTTCGGGAATTCCTGGTCGGCATCGGCGATATTGTGGAAGGCGATGGTGTTCACCAGCGCCAGAGTCGGCATGTAGCAGAGGAAGTAGCCGAGCAGCCACACGAAGAGCGCGTCCCGGAGAACTGGTGACGGAAGCGCATTTCCACAACAGTGCGGCACCCACGCAGCTGCAGCACACCGTTGACCCGCTCGGCATTGAAGAAACGGTCCGCAACCAGACCCACGAACAGCGGTGCGATCAGACCGCCCAGTTGTTTGTGGAGTAGATGTAACCCACCACATTCTGGCCCGCGAAAATCTTCCCGAGGTATCCGCCGAGAGGCACGAAGAAGCTACCCCAGATGAAAAACTGCAGGAACATCATCACGGACAATTTGAACGTGGTGCCGGAGGAAGACTGGGTTTGGCTCATGGTCGGGGTCGATACGACGGGATGTGCGTAATATTTCGCAGACTGCGAAGGACGATCGCACTCTGTCGATGCGGAAGACGTTTTGCGGGAATTTTGGTCAGGTTCCGGAGACTATGGGAATAGGGATGATGCGCGTGTCCGAACGGTATTGCATGCCGGATAAACCGGGACGATTCCTTGAAATATGAGGGACCGTCCTTACCGTAACGGGTCGCGTCACACCTTTTGCCACTGCTACCATGAATCCATCCGCACTCGACCGCCGCACGTTTTTGGGAGTCACCGGAGCCACTGTCGCCGCCGCGGGTTTCCCGCGATCCTGCGCGGTGAAGAAGCCGCCGCATCCAAGCAATTGAAGATCGGTTTGATCGGTTGCGGTGGCCGCGGCACCGGAGCCGCCAGCCAGGCCCTGTCCGCCGATCCGAATGTGAAGCTGTGGGCCATGGGCGATGCCTTCGCCCCCGCGATCAAGAACAGCCTGAACAATCTCGCGAAATTCGGCGACAAGGTGGATGTGGACGAAAGCCGTCGCTTCGCAGGACTTGATGCCTTTCAGAAGGTGCTTGAGAGCGGCGTGGATGTCGTCCTGCTCGCTTCCCCTCCGGGATTCCGCCCGCAGCACCTGCGCGCCGCGATCGAAGCAGGCAAGCATGTCTTCGCCGAGAAGCCGATGGCCGTGGACGTGGCCGGCGTGAAGTCGGTGCTCGAGTCCGCGAAGCTCGCGAAGCAGAAGAACGTCTCGATCCAGCACGGCTTCTGCTGGCGCTTCGCTCCCGGCGTGCGCGAGGCCTACGGCAAGATCACCTCGGGTGAGCTCGGCCGCGTGTATTCGCTCTACGGCACCTATTTCGGCACGCCGCCTAAGCCGCTGCAACCGGGCATGAAGCGTCCCGAGAACATGGGCGAGGTGGAGTGGCAGGTTGCCTGGTGGAACAACTTCGAATGGCTCAGCGGCGGTCCGCTGCTCGAGCAGGCCATCCACACCGTCGACAAGATCGCATGGGCGATGAACGACGTGGCGCCGATCGCGGCGATCGCCAACGGCGGCCGCGCGATGCGCACCGATGACGGCAACGTCTACGACCACTACAACATCGCCTTCGAATATCCCGGCGGCGTCATCTGCCACATGGGCGAGCGCCAGTTCCCCGGTCTCTATGCCGAGGTGGTGGACCGCGTGTATTGCGAGAAGGGCACGGTGGTGTGTCCGGACAATCCGATGGTGCTCGGCCTCGATGGCAAGAAGCGCCAGTGGATGTACCCGTCCGCAGCCCGGCATGGAACAGAACATGTACCAGGTCTGCCACAACGAGTTCTTCGCCTCGCTGCGCAAGGGTGAGATCATCAACAAGGGCGAATACATGGCGAATAGCACCATGCTTGCCATCCTCGGCCGTGAGGCCGCGCACACCGGCCTGCGCATCACCTGGGAGGATCTGTGGAAGTCCGGTCAGGACATGGCTCCGGACAGCCTCCAGTTCAAGGATGCGTTCCCGATCGCGCCGGCTCCGGTGCCGGGTAGGTACAAGCTCGCCTGAGCGGGATTTCCGTGATCAAATCCAAGCCCCCGGAACTTCATCGTCCGGGGGCTTCCTTTGCCCGTTACCATGCATACCCGAGTCCTTTCCCTCTTGTCTTTGCTGATCGCCACCGCACACGCGAAGGATGCCGGCACTGCCACATCCCGAGCTGCTGCCCACCACGAAGAAGATCCACGAGCTGGTGGCGAAGAGAAGCCGCGCCCGCTGCGGATGCGATGAAGGCCTTCAGCGAAAAGGTGGCGAAGGCCGCGGATGCCACCTTCGATCTCGTTCCGATTCCCGGTGGTGAATTCACCATCGGTTCGCCGGAGAGCGAGGCGAAGCGTGGCACGGATGAAGGACCGCAGAAGAAGCTCAAGATCGAGCCCTTCTGGATGGGCAAGCTGGAGGTGACCTGGGACCTGTACCAGCCCTACATGGACAACCAGAAGGCGCGCAACAAGGACGGCACGCTCAACCGCGACAACAATCTCACCACTTCCGAGCCACCGGAGCAGAAGGATGGTGAGACGATCGTGGACGTGGTGACCCAGCCGACTCCGCCACACCTGCCGATGCATTTCGGCATGGGTGAAGGTTATTCGAAGCAGTATCCTGCAGTCGGAGTCACGGCGCATGCCGCCAGCAAGTTCTGCGAATGGCTCAGCGCGCAGACCGGCCACTTCTACCGCCTGCCTACGGAAGCCGAGTGGGAATACGCCTGCCGTGCCGGGACGAAGACCGCCTATTTCTTCGGAGATGATCCTGCCCAGCTCGATGACTATGCGTGGTCGGTCGGCAATTCGGAGTATCAATACCAGAAGGTGGGCACCAAGAAGGCGAACCCCTGGGGCCTGTATGACATGCATGGCAACGTGGCCGAGCTCTGCCTCGACCAGTACCTTCCCGATGCCTACACGAAGGCCAAGGATGGTGACACCAATCCCTGGGTACAGGTGACCAAGCGCTACCCCACCGTGTATCGTGGCGGCAGTTGGAACGATGATCCGGATAAACTGCGCTCCGCGGCGCGTGGCCACACCGAACCGGCGCTGAAGATGATCGACCCGCAGGTGCCGAAGTCGCTGTGGTATTTCACCAACGCTCCCTGGCTCGGCTTCCGCGTCATTCGCCCGCTCAAGACTCCGAGCGTGGAAGAGATGCATCGTTATTGGAACATGGACGGCGACAGCGAGTGAAGACGTTGTCCGGTGTCTTGTGCTTCCTTGCATGCGTGGTGATCGCGCATGCGGAAGGGGAATGCCGTTTCACCTTCGAGCGGGGCCTGATGGGCACGCGCTTCGCCATCACCACGCACGGGGCGGAGGAAGAGAAAGCGAAGGAGGCCGCTGAGGCTGCCTTCGCAAAGGCAGAGGAGATCAATGCGGTGGCCTCCGACTACATCGCGGACAGCGAGGTGCTGTCTTTGTCCAAGGTTCCACCGGGAAAGGCCACGATCGTCTCCCCTCTCCTCTTCGATATCCTCCTCAAGGCCCGCAGAGCTGCGGAGATCACGGACGGACGATTCGATCCCACCATCGGCACTTTGACCAAGCTGTGGCGCGAAACCCGTCGCCGTGGTCAGCTTCCCGATGCGGAGACGCTCGCGAAGGCCCGTTCTGCCTGCGATTGGCACGCATTGAAGCTCGATGTTGCCACTCATGCGGTCACCTTGGAAAAGCCGGGCATGCGTCTCGATCTCGGTGGTATCGCCAAGGGTTACGCTGCCGATGTAATGTATGGCATCCTCCGGGATCGCGGCTTTCCCCGCACCTGTGTGGCGGCGGGAGGAGACTTGCGGTTGGGTGATCCGCCTCCAGGTGAAACCGGTTGGAAGGTCGGCATCCGTTCGTTGGAGAAGGACAGGTTGTCCGATGAGATTCCATTGTCGAATTGCGGTGTTTCCACGTCGGGAGATCTCCAGCAGTTCGTGGAGATCGGTGGTGTCCGCTATTCGCACATCATCGACCCGGCTACGGGTCTCGGCATGACCCTGCACCTCGCCGTCACCATCGTGGCGAAGGACACCACGACCAGCGACTCCTTCGATAATGCGGCCTGCCTCGCCGGACCGGCTCAGGCGGAGGCTCTGGCGAAATCATGGGGTGCGATCCAGGTGAGGGTTGCCCGGTGAGGGATTCATATTGGAGTTGAGGGAAACGCGGTCATTTGGTTGATACCGTGACGATGGCTGAGGAAATCGTCAGGTTGCAGGTGGAGGACCTGGTGGACGCGCTCGGAGCCAGTTGGGGAGATCCACCTTACTATGCTGGCGTTCTTCAGGGAGTGCCTTTCCTCTTCAAGGAGATCGGAGGAGACCTGCCGGGATATCTGTTCAAGTTCCGGGAGGCGCGGTTCGCCCGTAAGGCACCTCCGGTCCGGATTCATCAGAAGCCGCTGGTGGTATCAGCCCCGGAGGCCGTGGAGTCGGAAGAATCTGAGTCTCTCCCTCCAAACGCACCACGGCTGGAAACCGATGATGATGGCAAATACCTATGGGTATGGGTCCGGAACGCCAGCGCCCTTACGGGAGTGGAAGTCGCGGATTTGGTCAGAAAGGAGGTAGCTTCCCATTCCCAGTTGTTTCAAGCGAAGGAAGGCGAGTGCATGAAATGCCGTGAGGTCGGAGAAGCGAAGCTCCGGCAGGAGGATGGTGAGGTCTCGCTGGTGTGCGACAAATGTCTGGAAGCCAGGAAGGAGATCCAGGAGGCGGTTCGTGCGAAACTGGAGGAGCCGGTGCCATTCCACAGTTTCTTCGGAGTAATCATCCTATTGGCGACGAGCGCGGCTTGGGCGGGACTTTGGTTTGCGATGGGGCTTCTCCCTGCGCAACGGTTTCTAGTTCCGCTACTATTGTATTACTCCGTGTTCGCCATCCTTCCCGTACTTGCTGGCAAGCCGATCGGTATCATGTTGCGGCGGGCAGGCACGGCGGCTGTATTTCCCCATGGAGCACTGGCGTTCGTTTTTACGGTGATCGTCGTGCTGCTCGGAGAGGCGGTTCTCGCGAGCATCTATGTTTATCTCTATACGGGGTATTTCCACATTATGGCGACCCTCATTGGCATGAAGGCGATTTTCCAAGACCTGACCGCATGGGGATGGGGACTGCGCATCACCTCCGCGATTTGCCTCGGGATTGGCATCCAGACAGGCTGCCGCACACCCCGTGTCCCGGTGTCCATCTAGGAGATGGGACCATCAGGCTCGTGCCCGTTCCCTCAGGCCGCTGAGAACGAGTTCCGCCAGCGGGTTCAGCTTGCCGCGCCAGAGGGCGGCGATCGAGAGTTTGGGGAAGTTGCCGAGCTCCACACTGGTCACTCCACGGGCGATGCGGATACCGGGGGCGGCGATGCTGAGTCCGGCACCGAAGCCTTTCGCCACATAGGTGTGAACCAGCTCCAGTGAATTGACTTCGATGCTGGCAGGCCAGCGGATGCCGGCCTTGTCGAGTCCCTTGGCGAGCAAACGCGATACGGCGGCGAAGTCCGGTGGCCGCACAAGAGGTAGAGAGGATGCGATGCCTGCGACTCCGGACTTCGGCACGCTGAAACCGGGTGGCAACAGCAGGAGCAGTGGCATCGAGATCAGCGTTTCGTGGCGGACACCTGAAGGTGGACGCTCCACCAGCTCGGTAACGGCGAGATCGATCTCCTCCCGCTCCAGCATCTCGAAGGCACTGCCTTGATCAGCATCGGTGAGATAGAGTTCGAGATCGGGCTGCACCTTCCGGATGGAGGAGAGCACCGCAGGTAGGTGATCACGGATCAGCGTGACGGGAGCAGCGAGCCGCAGCCGCCGGGAAGCCTTGCCAGTGATGCGGGATGCGACTTCCGGAAGAGCGGAGAAAAACGGAGCGAGGAAATCAAAGAGCTCCCTACCCGCAGGTGTGAGCTTGAACGGGCGACGCTGGAACAACCGCACGCCGAGATCCTTTTCCAGCTGTGCTACCTGGCCGCTCACCGCCGGCTGCTGGATGCCGTAGGGCATCGCACGCGTGGCGGCGGTGATGCCACCACTGCTGGCGACATGATAGAACAGCTCGAGGTGGTGCAGGTTTGGCGGCGTTTCCGGCATGCCTGCATCATCGTGTATATCGATGTTTTGACAAAAACATTCGACTCACGCCACCACCCGATTCCGGGCCATGGTATTCCCGTCTCGCAAACTCCCCGTCCGGCGTGCGCGCGCTCATGATAACGCGGTGCGCCGGCGGTGGAGCGGGAATCAGGGTTCCGCAGTGGTCTTGCCGAAAGGAGTCTCACCTCCCTTGGCGGCGGAGGGTTTGACGGATTCCGTCTTCGGGCTGAGCAGGTCCTTGAGCTGGCGGGCCCAGTCGGGAGCCTTCGGGCTGGCACCGTATTTTTCCAGATGTTGGAACATGCGGAGCGCGGCTCCCTTCTGGTCGCCGGAGTGATAGACATCCATCTCCATCTGCCAGAGCAGGTCGGGATAGCCGTCTTGTTGGAACTTCTCGGTGGCGGCGGGATCCTTCGACCATTGGGCGGCGATGATGCCTTCCTGCTGGATGCGTTTTGCCCAGGCGGCACGGAGCGAGTCGATCTTGTCCGGGTTGCGCAGCGGAGGCATCACGACGCGCTCGTAAATCGCATTCATGTCGAGCGGTGAACCGGGCCAGTCCTTCACATTGACCGTATCCAGTCCATAGGTCTGGCCGAAGATGGAGCCAACCGCGGACTGGCGGAGGTAGTTGCGCTGGTCGACCAGTTTGTCCGCATCGGCAAAGATCTCATCAAGCATCTTGGACGCCTCCGGAGAGAAGGTGGTGATCTCCTTCTTGGAGGAGGCAACCTGGAGCGTCAGCAGCAGCCAGCGGAGTTGGAAGCGCAGCGCATGGTGGAATCCCACGTCCGAGAGCTGCCCCTCCTGCTTCCGTTTCCATTCACGGAAATCCTGGGCCTTCTTGTGGTCTTCGAGCTGCTGCTTCTCCACACACTTGAGATACAGATCGAGGGCGGCCTGGTCGCTCGCGAGGGCGGATTTGAAGGCGGCCACGGCCACGGCGAAGCGGGCATCGGTCTTCGCGTCGGCGGCGTCCTGGATCTTCTGGAGCTTTTCCAGGAGAACATCCCGGTCCGCCTGGCTGAGCGAATCGGCATGGGCGAACGGGGCGATGGCAAGCATCACGGCGACAACGGAGAATCCACGCATGAGGGTCTTCTTGCATACCCGCCGCGCGCCGCCAAGCACTCGTTCAAGGTCTTGAAAAGCAGCAGCTGCCATCCCGGGCCGGTATCAGCGATGGAGGCTCTCCGTAAGTGGATTCGCCACTTCCCCGAGACGTTCGGGCAGGACGAAGGCCCCGGCCGTGAGGGCGATCCGGCGGCACCCCGCCAAAGCGTGGGTATCGTCTTCTCCAGCCGCAGGTTTACCGCAGCGGCGGGCGGTTTCCAGCAGAGCCTCCACCGACGCTTCTCCCGGATCACCGGCCACGAGCACTCCGTCGCACCAGTCGCAGAGGGTCTCCAATGCCCGTTCGCGCGCCGCCATCCCCGGAGAAAGCGTTTCCAAGAAGGAAAAACGGGCGTCCCGGTAGCGCATCTTCAGTTGCTGGGAAAGCCAGGCGACCCGTCTTGGCGACAGCGTGGTCTGGCATACCGCTCCGAAGGCGGGGGCGTAATGCAGCCGGGCAATGTCGGTGGTGTCCTCCAGAATGATGGTGCCCGGATAGTCCGCGGTGAGGGCCAGGGTTTCCGGGTCATCGTGGCGGCCGATCACGAGGGTTTGTGCGCCTTCCAGCTTCAGCAGGCCGAGAGTGACCTGGGCCCGGCGGACGTGGGCGGAGCGGGTGTCCACGATCCGCCAGCCTTCTTCTTTCCAGCGGCGTCTGTCACGGGCGGCGATGCCTCCGAAGGGCAAGGCCACGGTTTTCACCCGGCGGAAGTCCTCTTCGGTGGCATGTTCGATCACCCCCCATCGATGCAGCCGGGCGCTTACACCCGCATCCGGCATGAATGTTCCAGGAATGGCCACGGCTCCTTGGGTGGCAAGACGCTCGAGACTTTCGAAGGCCACCCGCGTTTCGGCATCCATTCCCAGCACCGCTGCCATCCGGATCTCCACTGCTGTCCGGCTGCCCGTGTTTTGCTTCGACATGACCGCATTCATCGCTTTGTATTGCAAAGTATAGACCGCGAAAAAACCGGCGGCTTGCCGGTGAATGAATAACTTTGTATTACAAAGTTGGATTGGAGCAAGAAAAAACCGAGCCTGCCTCCTCAAGGCATGGCTGACACGACCCGGAAGGTCATGCGGGCGTGGTCGGAGTGGATGGTTTGCTGGCGCACGGCGGAGGTGCATTTCAAGTCGTGGCTCAACCAGAGTTGATCGAGTTGATGCAGGGGCAGGCCGTATGGCCAGGTCTCGGTGAAGCCACGGGCTTGGGCGCCATTGGCAAAGTTGAAGTCCCTGCGCCAGTCATCGTAGCCCACCGCGGCGGGTGGTGTGTTGAAGTCCCCCGCCACCAGGCAACGACGCTCGACGGCCAACGAGCGGATCCGGTCGAGATACGGTTCCCGGAGCAGCCATGGTTGGGAGGGCACGTCGCAGGCGAGCACGGTGTGGATGCGGCCATCGATCGAGACTTCGATGCGGTGGCAGCGGAGCTTCGGCAGATCTGCGAACAACTCGCTGCGGATGAAGCGGCCTTTTACGCCGGTCACGATGCCGCCCTCGAGCTGCTGCCATTTGAAGTCAGGAAGTGCGGTCGTGAACTCCGCCCACTCCTCTGCGGAAAACACTCCGGCTTCGATCAGTACCGATCAGTCGGGTCGTGGGACCTGCGAGCGTGCTCCACTCCTCCGGCATCCGGGCGAGGCGATGCCCGCAGTTCCACAGGGTGACATCGAAGCCGTCCTTGCCGGCTTGGCTTTTCTCCTCGCGCCAGCGGAACGAGCGCCAGCCTTCGAGGCCGGAAAGCAGCGCGATGACCACGGAGATCCAGACCAGCACTTTCCCGGGGCGGCTGCACAACACGAACACGATCAACCCGAGCCGGACCAACCACGGGGTGGCGAACATGATCAGGGCGGTGGCCACCCATTGATCACGGACCGTGGAGGACACCAGAACCGACAGGGTGGCGAGCACCAGCGCGGCAATGGCCGTGATCCGGAACCATTGCCTGCGCGGAGAGACCTTCGGAGCGGCCTTTGCTTTGGCCTTGGGCTTGCGGGCAGGCTTCATTTCCCGAGATCCAGAATCTGGGCCAGAATGGAGAGATATTGCTCGAAGGCTTTCCGCCCCTCCTTGTTGAGGGTGTAGAGGGTCTGCGGGCGGCCGTCTCCGGTGAGCTTTTCTCCGGCGATGAAGCCGGCCTTTTCCAAGGTGCGGAGGTGGGTGATCAGGTTGCCATCGCTCATGTCCAGCTCGGTCTTGAGATCCTGGAATGGCCACGGCTCCGCCCGGGAAGCGAGCAGCGTCATGATGGAGAGCCGCCCTTTCTCGTGGATGGTTTTGTCGATCTGGGAAAAGTCGATCATGCGGCGGTTTCCTCGCGCGGACCGGTGGTCACGATGGCCGCGCCATAAACCAGATGGAAGCCCCCGAAAGCAATCGCCATCAGCCGGGAGCCGTTTTTCAAGTAACCCATCAGCGGAAGTACCTGATTGCCGAGCAAGCCGGTGAGTGCCGCCAGTGCTAGAACGCCGAAAATGACGAAGGCCCAGCCGAGCCAGACCATCGACTTCGGTGCGAATTCGCGGATCGCGAGCAGGGCGATGCCGTAGTGGAGGATCCAGAAGCAGGCGGCCTGCGAGGTGCCGAAGGCGGGGGCTCCCCGCACGGACAACAATCCAAGGAAGCCGCCCGCGATGAGTGAGGGCAGAGCACCACGGATCGCCAGCTTCAGACCGGAAGTCCACATGCGGCCGTTTTTCGCCGCCGCGACGCGGTAGATCTGCCAGAGATTGAAAAGAAGCACGGCCGCCAATCCGCCCAGCCACACTCCAGCCCACGCCCAGCCGGTATTGTTTTCCGAGACCCATGCTGCTCCCAGCGCCGCTGCGCCGCCGACGAGGGCTGTTTCGCCGGAGAGGGCCCGGAACACGGTCGCCCGTTCCATCATCGAGCGGATCACCCGTAGTTGTTCGGCGGCCTCTTCGCGTGTCGTCATGCCTCGCTTTGCCAGACAAAGCCGGTTCGTTCAAGCATCATCATTGCGGTTCCGGGAGCGCAGCGCTTCCTCGCCCATGTCGCGCAGGAAAATGGCCAGCGCACCCCCGGATAGCAGCACCTCCGCCAGCGACATCAGCAGGGAAATGCCCATCAGCAACAAAGCGATGCCGAACAAGGTCTGGGCCTGTGATGCCCCCTCGTAGAAGAATGCACCCATCGAAGCGAGGCAGAAGAGCAGGCTGACCACTCCGGCAGCCTGCATCCAACGGATCAGCCACAGCCGCATCTTCAAATTGCGTATCTGGGCCTGCACGGCCGGATGGTGACCTTGCAGAAAGTCCACATGCAGTTTCCGGATCAACGCGGAAAGGTGGAGAAAACGGTTGGTGTAAGCCAGGAACAACAGGGAGCTGGCGGGAAAGAGCAAGGTTGGCGTGGCGAGCGTCAATTCCATGGCAGGAGCGTATCGGCTGGAAACGGGGCGCGCTGTAAAAATCCCGGCGATCCCACGAACCGCATCTTGTGGAATCTCACGTGGAAATGTGTTAGTGGAGGGAAGTGACCGCTCCGAATTGCCCAGACTCCCCCGAACCGAGTGATGCCCATGGCATCAGCGAGAAAGACATCATCGAGCAGGAGCTCTTCGAGCTGGTTTCGCCGGACCATTCGTTCCTCTCCGGTCCGCGTTCGCGGCTGCATGACTTCGGCACGTTGTTCCGGGTGGGGTTGGATTTCATGCGGGCCTTCCGGATCCTTCATTTCGTGGGACCGTGCGTCACCATCTTCGGTTCCGCGCGCACCAAGCCGGGCACCACCTACTATGAGCTCGCGCGGCGGATGGGAGAAGAATGCGCGCGTCTCGGTTTCACGGTGATGACAGGTGGTGGCCCGGGTAATTTGTTCTTTGGGAGATGCTGCGCCTGAAACGCGGAAAGTCGGCAGCTCCCATCGCAATAGAAATCATAGGTGTAGAAGGTGAAGAGTGGCGGCGGATCAGCTCGGGACCGGCTAGGCGGCTATTTCCTATTGGACGAGTGCTTTTCAGGAGTCACGAAAGGCTACTGCGGGTGACCGAATGCGGCATGCTACAGGATTGGGCAGAAGCGAAATTTCAGGTGCTGAAGGAAAGTATTTGAGCAACGATATGCACGGGCACGGAGCTCTGGGCCTCAATTCCTAGCCGTGGCGGGATGTCCGGAGTAATTGAAGTAAAGGTGAGGGATAGCGAGTTGTTGGAGTGGGGCTGTCAATATCTATTTTGGGGGATGATATTCACATGTTTTGATGTGGATGTGAAAATTGTGTGAAATCTCCATGAAGATAGCTATTCAGCTTGTGGGTTAGGTCGGGTTCCATTCGCATTCGCTGCGCCCTAGGGTCTTTCCAGCAATTCCACCTGACCGGATTTCTCCATCATGAACAGCGTTCCCGTGCGTCTATTCCATGCATTCGTTTTTGGCGCGCTGCTGGCAGCGTTGGGAGGATTGCTGTGGGAAGGCATCCAACGGTGGCAGGAACCTATCCATACCAAGGAGAGCGTTCTTCATGTGGAAGACTCTGTTCGTGGTTCTTTGGTCACGGCAACGGGTGGCGGGGTGGTGGATACCGATGGCGACGGCATACCCGACGACTGGGAAACCGCCCACTTCCTCAATCCCCTGGATGCTGCGGACGCCGGTTCCGATTTCGATCACGACGGAGTCACGGCGCTTGAGGAATTCCAGAATGACACCGAGCCGAACGGGGTCTGGACCACGGAGACGGCAGTGGCCGTGCCATCGGGTGAGACCTATCCCGCTGTCATCGCGATCAATCAGGCCGAAGATGTTCTCGTGAGTTTGTCCGGATCGAAAAGTTACTTCCTCAGCCATGCCAACGATTGGACACGGATCACCGTGAGCGGCCACGAGGACGATATCTACACGGAATGCTATGACATGAACGATTCCGGGCAGGTGACAGGCGGTTCCTGGGACGAAAATTGGGGTAGCATCGGTTTCATCTGGGACCCGGTGAACGGAGGCGGCCAGCCTGTCATTGACGGGATAGCTGGTTATCCTTACCGGATCAACAACCACGGCAACTGGGTAGGCGCGGGCGGCGGAGCTTCCGGTTTGGTGATCGACGGCCATTGGGGCGATGTTCCCGATTCCCTTTTTGCTGCTTGGGCCTTCATGGATATCAACGATGTCGATGAAGTGATCGGGACCTACGGTAATCCAGCGTTGCCGTATCCCACGGCCTTTGTTGGTCGCGGTTCTTGGTATTATTCAACGGGAGTCCCTTCCGGATTTGCGTTCGATCCCGGATCAGGAAACGCGACGGATGGGATCGTCTCGATCAACAATCATGGTGAGTTTGTCGGTCTCGCCAATGAGAGTGCCTCTCCGTTCTGGTATCTCGGCTACTTTTTCGATGGTGGGTATCACCGCGTGGAGGTGGCCGGAGGGTCGGAAATTTCCACCACTTATGAAGTCAGCGACAACCGCTACGTGGTCGCGTGGGATGAAGACAAGGGATACTTCCTGTGGCGGGATGGGGTAGGCATCCCCATCAATGCCATCAGCTCCAGAGCATCGGTGGATGCCAGATTTGCTATCAACAATAATGATGTCATCGCCTGTGCGTCGCAAACCGGGGAGATTCTTCGGGTCCGGAAAAACCAGGATCAGGACGACGACGGGATTTCCGACGATTGGGAAGACATCCATGGCTTGGACAAATTCGATCCGGCGGATGCCACGGCGGATCCGGATGACGATGGTCTCAACAACTACGCGGAATTCATCCTTCATACCGATCCGCAGGTCTTCACGTCCTATGACAGCGATGGCGATCCGATCGATATCCGGCCCGGCGTGGACACCGATGGCGATGGCATCCCCAACGCCTGGGAATGGGAGCATGGCTTGGACTACAACGACGCGTCCGACGCGCCCTTGGACTATGACCGGGACGGCCTTTCGAACCTCCAGGAATACCGGTTGAACACCGATCCGAACGGAGCCCCCGGCTACCGGCTCCGGAAGATCGAGCCAACCGCCGGAATCGCCTCGGTGAACTGGGACAAATCCATGCTCACCAAGGATGGGGCGCTGGCGTTGGCCGATACGGGTGCCAACTGGCTCTGGACTCCCCAACCCGGAGGAAACAGTGCCACGCTTTCTCAATACCCGGCCTATGGAAGCAGCACTCCGCTTTTGATCGGTTTCAGTCAATCCGGGTCGGCGGTCGCCACTGTTGGATCTCCCGCCACGTTGATCTTCTGGCCTAACGCATCCACCAGTCCGATCGCCATCTCCGGAACCGGCACCACGTCATTCTCCAACTGCAAACTGTCCCCCAACGGCGGCTGGCTGGCAGGTTGGCGGAAGATCACTTCCACCGGCGCCTTCCAGCCATTTGTGTGGAAAATGCCCGCTCCGGGTCAAACCACGGCTCCTTTGGCTCTGACACCACCCTCCGGAATCACCTTGAGCACCGGAACCGAACTGCATGTTAACGATTACGGTTATATAACCGCTGCTGGTCTTGATTCAGGTAGCGCGAACCGGGCGATTTTGTGGACTCCGCAATCCAGTGGCTCACCCACCTCCCAGCTACTGGATAACCTGAGCGGAGGTTCCTATGCGCGGGTCATCGGGATTTCCAACAGCGCTACCCCGGTTGTGGCAGGCAATGGCGATCGTTCCGGTGGTTGGGTTCGGGCCATCGCGTGGGACAACTCTTCCACAGCAACGGATCTGGGCGCGCTTTCAGAGGGGGACTCCACCGCTGTGGCGATCAATGAGATGGGGGCGATCGCTGGGATTTCGCCGGTGGCGGTGGGGACTGCGATGGTCAACCAGGTCTTCCTTGCCCGAAAGGGGATGGGCGGCGCCTATGCGCTGCATGCCCAAGGGGAACCCAATGTATCCGTTGGTATCATTTCCGTCTTGAACAACGGGGAAGTTCTGGGTTTTGGAGGGGGAGTTTCAGGGGGCAGATGCATCTGGAGATACGGGAAGTGCTTTGATCTGGCTCCGCTGTTGCCAACGGGGATGGGTTTCCAGATCGATTCGATCATCCAGATGTCGGAAAGTGGCGCGCTTCTGGTTAGCGGATGGTCCGGCAATACGCCCGCCCACTTCGTTCTGACACCGGATCCCGATGCCGATGGTGATGGAATTCCGGATGTTTATGAGAATGCGAATGGCCTCCAGGCCTACAATGCGGCGGATGCGAACCTAGACCCCGACGGGGATGGCCTGACGAACGCGGAGGAAGCCCGGTATGGAACCAATCCCCGGAAAGCGGATACGGACGAGGATGGGATGCCGGACAAGTGGGAGATTCAACAAGGGTTCAATCCCACCGACCCATCCGACGGTCCTTTGGATCCGGATGGTGATGGTGTGCCGAACTGGCGGGAATACCAGGTGGGGACGTGTCCCACGGGACTGTATCAGGTGATTTACCGGTTTCCCGGGGAAGGTGAATTGTCGGGAGTCTCGGAAGACGGGACGTTGGTTGCCTCCTACACGGACCAATATGGTGCTTATGATCCGAGCTATGGCGCACCCGGGGGGTGGATATCCGGCACAAGTATGCTTGGCCGTGGAAGCTCCGACTGGGTCAATCTGCCGGAATGGGTGGATGAATGGGACGTGGATTCAGCGGGCGTCGGCACCTATGACGTCAGAGAGATCCGTGCTGCGGTGGCGGGTGGCAGGGCGAGGCTGATCAAGACTGCCTATTCATTCGCATTGCCGGATTGGGAACTGGTGGAAGGATCATACAACGTCCAGCTTGGAGAGGCGGATGAGGCGGGAAATACAACTTGGACGGACTGGGCCGATGTGGAGGACCTTCTTGGGTTGGATCACGATCTCATCAACACCCAGCAATGGTCGGTATCACCAGATTCGAAGAAGTGGTTGTTTGTAGATGGAGGATTGTCCCAGTGGTGGGTGATCGACCGGTTCCAAGCCATTGCCGCCCATCAATCACTGGTGGGCTCTCCTCTGTGGGGCGCGGTGAATGACGCCGGTCATGTGGTATTCGGATACGGAACCTCCATCTCCCTGTATGATGGCAGCGGACAAACGGTCCATTCCCTTCCGGCAGGATGGCAGAATGTATATCCGAACGAGGATGCTCATCTGAGCCGTGACGACCGCATGGTCCTGTATGGTTTACGCTTCGAGCCGTTGAACGGATGGAACTATCTGGGAAGCATTGTCAATTGCGCGGATGGCAGCAGTGCTCCGATCCCCGCTCCCGGAGCAGGGGTCACCGGCGTCATCTGGATGAAGGATGCCGCGAACATGGTCGGCAACACCAACGGCAAGGCGTGGTTGACGTTGAGGAACTGCCCGATCTGGATGGACCGGCTTTGGATTTCCGGGCCGGGCATTCTTCCTGGCAGCCGGATCGCCAACCTGAACTGGATTTCAACCAGACCGGTTCATTTGGCTGAAGACGGCACGATCACCTTGGAGGTGTCCGATTCCAACGCGGAAAAGCAGTTTGTCGAGCTGACTCCGGTGGTGGACTCGGATGGCGACGGTGTGGCGGACGATTTGGAGCGTTCGCTTATCAAGGAGCTCCAGGATGCCGGGGTGACTGGTATTTCCACAGACATCTGGCTCTTCAACCTGCAAGACGACCACGATGGCGACAGCATGCCGGATGATTGGGAGTGGACTGTCTTCGGCAATCTGAGCAACGGGGCGAGCGGGGATCCCGATCACGACGGAGTATCGAACCTGGATGAGTATTTCAATCGGACCAACCCGCTGGTCTCTGCTGATACCGATGGCGATGGATTGCCGGATGATTGGGAGATTCAGCAGGTGGGGATATCACCATCTTGGATGGGACTCTCGATTCGGATGGCGACGGGGTTTCGGACGCGGTGGAAATCGCCCATGGAACCGACCCAAATGGCGGGATTGTCGACACCGATGAAGATGACCTGCCGGACGACTGGGAAATCGCCTGGTTTGGGAATTTGTCGCAAGGTGCCAATGGCGATCCTGACGACGATCACGTCAGCAATCTTCAGGAATACCGGGCCCTCACCAATCCCACCTTCAAGAACGATTCGGATGGGGATGGCCTTTCTGACGATTGGGAGCGGGTTTGGTTCGGAAACCTCGCTCAAGAGGCAGGAAGTGACCCTGACGATGATCACGTGGGCAACTTGCAGGAATACACCCTGCGCACCGATCCCACTTCGCCTGCGGATACGGATGCCGATGGGTTGCCGGATGACTGGGAAATGTGGCGCTTCGGCAACCTCGATGAGGATACCAACTGGGATGACGATCTCGACGGATGGAACAACCATATCGAATGGCTGAATGGTGCGGATCCAGGAGTGCCGGATGATCATGCCGACTGGCGGATGACCATGGGATGGATGCTCTACTACTTTGGAAACACAGATGTGGTGCCTGACGACGACGCGGACAGCGACGGGGTTTCCAACTACCAGGAATTCTGCCTCGGCACCGATCCGACATCCGCGGCGGATTCCGATGGCGATGACCTACCGGACGATTGGGAGATCTTCTGGTTCGGGGACCTTACCCATCAACGCGATGAAGATGCGGAAGGTGACAAGGTCAGCAATTTCCTCGAGTTCATCTTCCGGACCAATCCGCTTACTCTCGCCGACTTGGATGGCGATTATCTGCCGGATGACTGGGAGATCCGTTGGTTTGGAAATACCTCGGCCCAGGGAGACTGCGGCAACCCGGATGGGGATGCATCGGACAACCTGACGGAATTCCTTCTCGGGACCGATCCCACCACCAATGACGATGCCACCGACACCGACCACGACGGCCTTCCGGATGCGTGGGAAATGGCCCACTTCGGCACTTTGGATGAAGACGGTTACACATTCCACAATGGCGTCAGCAATCTGTTCAAGTTCCAGCACGGACTCGATCCCGGTGCGACCGACTCCGATGGCGATGGCGTATCCGATGCGGATGAGATTGCAAACGGAACCAATGCGATGGGCGTGGATACGGACACGGACGGAGCCAAGGACGCCACCGAGCAAGCCAACGGCACGGATCTCCGGGCAAAGGATCATCCGGCTGCGGAACTGAAGGTTTCAATTTCAGAATTTTAAGAAGAACGACAATGAGAAGAATAGGGATGCGGGTGTTGCTCGCCATGGTTCTGTTGCACACGGCGGCCTCGGCGCAGAAGCTTTCCGAGGTGCTCCAGTCGTTGGACGACCGGGCAATCGTGGCTTACCAGCAGTCTTCGCGCGTACTTGCGAAAATGCGGGACGAGAAGACGGGGTCGAGCAGCTATGCCTCAATGCCGGCGATGCAGGCCATCGACTGGCCGGAGATCGGCCTCAAGCCCGAAGCAGAGGATGTGGACGCCTTGGAGCTGGACAAGAAAATCAAGGTTCTGAATTCGGCGATCTCGAAATTTGATCAGATCTGTGTTTTCTATCTCAACCTGAAGGTTGGCGAACTCAGTGTGGAAAACGCCAAGATCGGCACCCTCCGGATGTACGTCCCGGCGGATTTCCCGGCCCTGCCGGTGGCGACGCCGGAAAACTACAATCCGGTTCTCTTCGAGCTTGCCGCCCGTATCCAAAAACTCCGTGCCGTTCCGTGGGTCTACGGAGCGCGACTCTTCGAGAAGAAATACATAATCGATAAGTGGGAAGAAAAGGATGAGAATGATCATGTTGTGGTCAAATATGGCGAAGGATCGGCTACAATCGAGGGATTCCAGCCTTCAGAGTTGCTCTCCGGAGCCTTGGATAGCTCTTCGGGGTCCTGGAGTTTCCGTGAATTGACGGCGGGGCAAAAGGCATATCCGTCGACATCGGAATATGTTTGGATAAGTAATCCAATCTACTCTAAGTCGAATGACTTGAGGCGCGTGGGCGCTTCGGTGGTGACCAGGTTCGCAAAGGAAGCAAGACTTCTCGCTACGGTGGAAGATCCGGCGGCTGTGCCAGGAATGGTCTATCTCTGTGCCCGGGTTTATTGGACTCAGGCGACGGATCTCGATGCTCCACAATGGAACTTGGGAGATTGCGGCTTTTCCGTATTGGGGAAATCTTCGGATACAACCCTGACGCTTTCTTCAGGCGGCCCGGAGTTTAAGATCAACGGCACTTGGACAGGAGGAGACGAAAGTCGGCACTTTGTGCCGACCGGAGTTCCTGATTCGTGGGCTGCCGATGCCAGCTCCACGATTCAGGCCTCTAGTCCTTATTTGGCCCAAAGAGGTCTTGTGTCCTTGTTTGTTCCGCAGTTCACACGTGGGATCGACACGGCAGTCATGCTCAATGCGGTGGCAAAGACCGAGCGCGCACTTGATCAGCCGACACACGGTCAGGAGGATCCCGAACTGCAACCGGAAACTTCGCTGTTGATGGGTATCCGGCTTGGACCGGGAATCGATGGCAGAGGGAGTGCCGTGCTAGGATTCCCTGATCTGACCCCGCTTTCGCCCGCTGCATGGGCGGAAGTCGGTTTTTTGGGCGGCTTGCCTGTAGTCCCGGAATGGCTGCCGGTGCGCCTGAGATCCGACTATGTCTCCAGTCTGAGGCTGACGGGCGATGCGAGCTCGTATCATGTGGTCTATGAGACCAGCCGGAGCGCCCGCGGATCCACTCTCCCGTCCGCAGGTGAAAACCTCCCTGTGAAGTATGACTTCACGGATTCCTACGCGTTCGTCAGCGGTCTCACGCATTTCGTGGATAGAACGAGCCTTATGACGATGTGGGACCTGCCCCGCATCAAGCAGGTGGTCTCACGCGACTTCATCATCAATGTCACCAGTGAAGGGCACTACAAACAGACCCTGAAGATCTACCGCAGGAACGGCCCGGGGACATCCAGTTTCACGCCCGGCGAGATTCTGGAAACAACGGATGCGACGTTGGTCAAGACACTGGTTTTCAAAAATCCGAATGCAGTCGTGGCTGGGGTCGAGAATCCCTACCCCGGCTATCCCCAGCAAATCGTCGTAACGGATGACGTCCGTGTCCGGCAATTGGAGGCTTCGGTTCATCCGGAGAAGGTGGACGGGGAAGCAAGCACTGGAGGAGATCCCGGCAGTGGCACCGGCACGCATCAGGATATTCTTCAGACGGTTACTTTTTTGATCAAGGGCAGGAACGCCACGACCGCAGCGTATTCGAACGAGCTTTTCCGTCAGGAAATCAAATCGAGGTTCATTCCTACTTGGCAATATATCAATTCCTATGATTCGAAGGCCGCAAAGGTTCGGGTGACCACGACGATCGATGGGAAGACATCCGAGACTTGGGATGGGAAGAATTGGAACTGGTTCGGAAGCGAGCCCTGTGAAGATTGGACGTCGGTTCAGGGAGGGCGGACCCTCGTTTGCACACCGCATGGATCGCCCATTCGCAAGGGAAGCGGGGGATACACGTTGACCGATTCGACTGCTTCAGAGCCCACGAACGTGGAATGGAACGACGCGGGGTTGGTGACGAGCATCAAGCGGGGGGATTGGGGCTCGAAAGGCGAGTTGGCGGACCACAAGTGGAAGGTCGTTTCCAATTTCAAGGAGCAGGAGCTCGGCACGCAGTGGACGGAAATGCTGGATGGTGGATACCGGGTGCGGACTTACAGCGCGCCTGATGGAACCACAACTTCGGCCTCCAGTTCAGCAGTGGATTGGTCGGAAACGGTGTATGGGAACATTGCATTGAGTCCCGACGACTTCCCGGGAATGGCCAAATCCAGCCGTTCGAAGAGCGGTATGGGAACCTTGATTTCGAGGGGGACCGCCGCCGAGGGCGGTCTCTCCCTGCAGATCGACAGTGGTTGGATCAGCGGCACTGCTGTTCGCAACGGAAGCCGGAGTGTTTCCAAGACCAACGACATGGGCTATGTGATTTCCAGTGAAGCTTGCCTGATCCAGGGCGGCACGGTGCTGAAGACGGCGGGTAGCGAAGTGCCTACGGCGGGAGCCGAGAACGCGCTGACTGTATGGAAGCGTCCCCTGAAAGCAAAGGACTACACAACCTCACGGATCACGGAAGCCACTTTCGACAGCCTCCAACAGAGGGTCACTTCCGTCAAAAACGGCTCTGGCGTCACGACGGAGTTTTCCGGCCTCGATGCCCTCGGGCGGCTCGTTTCCTATAAATGGGCGGGCATGAGTGGTTCGGTTGCTTACAACCCGGGTGAGAATTTCGGTGTATCCAGCAGTTTGGAGATCCCGGGCCGGCCGGTTTCATCTGCCAGCAGTTGGGATGCCTCGGGACGATTGCTTTCCTCGACAGCGACGGCCGGGGTTACGACCGATCTGTCGTTGAGCTATACCAAGGAGAAAGTCACCAGCACCGTTACGGATGACCTGACCAACAAGAGTTCGAGCTCCGAAGTAAGAGCTAAGGACGGCACCCTGGTGAAGACCGATGGCGATCTTCTGCCCTTTGGTGGCTCCAAGGGGGATGTGCTGGCTGTGGACAAAGGTCTGCTGAAATCCAAAGAGCGATGCAGCGACCAACCTTCCGCCTTCTCAACCGTCTGGACGGATGCGTGGGGACGTCCCCGGAAAATGGAACAGCCTGCCCCGGCGGGAGGCACTTTGACGACCACCTGGGTTTACAGCGATCCGGGTGAAGCCGTGGCGAGGGTGGAGGTTCAGGAGTCTTCGGGACGTCGCTTCGTCAGCGAGACGGATCTTTCCGGATCCTCCGGGATCATCAGCCGCTCCGGTCTGGATGTGGATCGGAACGGGAGGCTCGAAGCGGGTGACCGCTACCGGGAGACGACCACCACCATTGCCGATGGCAAGGTGGAGACGACGGTGGCGGTCACCGAAGGAAGTGTCGGAAAGCGACAAGCGGGCAAGATCACCTTCAATCCCGTGACGGGAGAATCCCAGTCTACCTTGAACGGCAATGAGGAAACGGTGACCTCAACTCCGGATTTCGCTGCCCAGAAGGTGGTGACCGGATCCTCCAAAGGTTGGACCAAGACCACCGAGTTCAACGAACTGGGTCAGATCCAGAAATCGAGTATCTCGGGGGGTGGTGTGGCCACTGCCGAGGTCACGCCAGACTTGCGTGCCGATGGCAGCCTGGCGGGCCTCGCCATGAATGTGGGGGGAACCTCCGCCGGTGCGACATTCGGGGACAAAGGACTCCTGACCGGAGCCACCCTCAACGGCCGCAATCTCTCTCCGAGCCACTCGATCAGTGGCGGGAACGAAACCCTCACTCTCGATGGCGTGACCCTGCAGGCGAAGCTGGATGGCACCCAGTGGTCCATCACGGGAGATGGGGTGACGCCGGAGGCGCATGCGGTTGCCCCCTCGGGCAGAGGCTTTGCCGACACGATCATCAGCCCGGGTGCTCCGACCGTGGTCCAATACAATGCCGCGGGAACGAAAGTCGCGCACAACTACGTCACGGGGGCGAATACCCGGTATGGCTGGTATCCGGGAGGCATGCTGGCCTCGATCAGTTGCGCCCGTGGCGGAGCGGTGGGCTTCAGCTACAGCAATGACGGTGCCTGCGATCTGATCGGAAAGACCTTCCCGGCAGCGGCTTCCGGCCCGGCGTTCTCCTACCCTGCCACCTCGGAAATCTACGGTCGGGACTCCTCCGGACGGATCAACAGCACGGTGGACGCTTCCGGTGCGCGCACCTTCGCCACGCTCAACGGCCACCCGTATCTGACCACTTACACCGCAGGTGAGATGGGCGGTTACGAGGTGCGGGAAAATGTGGATGGCAACGGCCGCCGCACGGCCGTGCAGGTGGTTCGCAACGGTGACATCCTCCACACCGTCATGTATGGCATGAATGGCGCCTCCGGTGAGATCGCCAGCGTGAATCTCACCGATCTGACGGTTGGCGTCGGGCGGGATGCCAACCGGCTGGTGACCGGCTTCCAGTGGAACGAGGGCCAGATCCAGTCGTGGGAGCGGGATGCCACCGGGCGCATCACCCGAGCGGCTTCCACCATCACGGGCGCTCCGACTTTTGACTATGAGGCCTATTCCCCCCAGGGCCGCCGCCTGGGGTGTACCACCGCAGACGGCACCTGGGCCTACGTCTATGATGGTTCGGGCCAGTTGATCTCCGCGATCCATCCGACGTATGGCAGCTTCCTCTACGGCTTCGACGGCATCGGCAGGCGCGTCTCTTACGATGTCGGCGGCCACCACTACACCGCTGCGAATGGTTCCGATCCCCTCAACCGGTTCATGCAGGTGGACCGGCCGCAATCGAAGAAGCTGCGCATCGGCGTGGCCTCCGGCGGCGACGTGTGGGTCAATGGGGTGGCGCAGACGGTGACGGATGGCCAGGCGCAGTTCACACTGAACTCGCCCGGCACGGCGGGAGGCTGGGTGAATTGGAATGTCCGCGGCGCGCTTCCGGGTGCGGGGGAGGCCGGGGCCAATCCGGACGCCGTGGCGGAGCAGTCCGGCCATGTCTGGTTCCCGCCGGCGAGCGAGACCTTTGTTCACGATGCGGCGGGCAACCGCCAGAGCAGCGCGCGCTGGGACTATGGCTGGGACAGCCGCAACCGCCTGCGCAACGCCAGAACCAAGGACATTCAGACGGCTCCGGAGGGTTGGGAGATTGGCTTCGATTACGATTCGGAGGGCCGCCGCTTCAAAAAGACGGTGAAGCGCTATGAGAAGGGAGTGCTCAAGGAGGACACCGTCACCTGGTTCGTCTGGGATGGCTGGGAGCTGCTTTACGAGCGCCAGGAATCCGCAACCGGCGGTCTGCTGCGGCAGCGGTGCTACGGCTGGGGCCCGGACCTGGGAGGCAGCCCCGGTGCCGCAGGCGGGGCAGGTGGTCTGGTGGTGATGCGCGAGACCTCAGGTGAGACGACCACCGATTACTATCCGCTCTACGATGGTGGGGGCAATGTGACCGGCCTTGCCAAGGCGGACGGCTCTCTGGCCGCCACCTACACCTATGGCCCCTTCGGTGAACCGATTTCTTCAGCAGGCCCGCAGGCGGGTTCCAACCCGATGCGCTGGGCGACGAAGTACTACGATGTGGAGACCGGCCTCTACTACTTCGGCCAACGTTACTACGACCCCGGCACGGGCACGTGGCTGAGCCGCGAACCGCTGGGCGAGTCCGAGAGCCTCAACCTCTACGCCTACTGCCACAACGATCCCATCAACCGGATCGATGTGTTGGGGCTGGAGGAAGCTTGGATCGACAGCGACGAAGGGCTGCCCGGACTCGTTAACGACCTTCTTACCTGTCTGAATGCTTTGGTTCCTTCCTCCGGAAACTCGGAAGAGGCACAGCTCAGGGCTTTCGCCACGAAACCAGCCGGGCCGACGAGTCAGGAATTGGGGGAGCGGCGACTCCGGCTTCTCCTCCTCTTGGAAAAACTTAATTCCCCTGCCTTCCGCTCTTCGATCACTCCTAGTGTGAAGCGGCAGATATTGGTTGAAAACGGCTATTTGGACCCGGTTCAAACGAGAACGGCGATGATTCCTCTGCCGGACCATGTAAAGTTCGTGCCACCTCCGGTACCCTACAATCCGCCGCCCGGCCGAGACGAGACGTTGACTCTCGGGGCTCCGCCCGGCCTCCTGACTCCCGCCCTGGCTCAAATCAACACACCGTTCCTGATACCCGGGGAGGCAGCTCCCTATGCATTTGCGAGAACCACATCCCTGATAAGAGCGGCCCGGGTCACCGTTGCTTCGGAGCCTGTAATCGCAGCAAACCTGCCTGAGTTTTCGGCATGGCAGGATTTCAGAGTCACGGCGCAAGCCATTCAGGATGCAGTAAAAGCAGAGTATGGTGGAGTCGAAGCGTTCAATATGGCCGCAAATAGTGGGCCTGGGCAGTTCGGACGCGTCGTGGAATCCATGAGCGATCGCTCAGCCATCTATCAAAGCAGGGTAACAGGTCGCCTTCCTGATGTAGGATATACAGCCAATGGCGTGAAATTCGATGGTTTTGATACAGCGCGTGGAGTGCTTCTCGATGCCAAGGGACCTGGATACGCCACCTTTGTAAGGGATGGTCAGTTTATGCCTTGGTATAATGGGGCTGACAGCATGGTCGCACAGGCGCAACGTCAGCTTGGGGCTGCGGGTGGAGTTCCAATTGAGTGGCACTTTGCGGAGGAAGCGGCAGCCAACGCCACACGAAACCTGTTTCAATCGAGAGGCATTGAGGGTATTTCAATTTTCCACACCCCGTAATCTAAACAAAAATGCATTCACCATTTGTCGGCGCATATTGGCCCTCGAGGCAAGAAACCAAAACGCAGTGCGCGCGGCGTATAGCTGCGTTTTTTGATCGCATAGCAACGCTTCCAGAAATGTCACAATGGTTTACAAAAGGCAAATCGGCAAAGACGGCACCTAAATCTCCCGTGCCCGTAACTGCCGAGGAGATTGAGTCTTATCTCAAGACCAACAATCGAGATGTCGACGGATCTGCGATTGCCGAACTTGGCTTCAATCTCAATCTTTGGAATGGAGGCTCCGCGACCCTCTCCATCACGTGTGGAGCGTTTTCGCCAGCGATTCGAAATTCTGTGGTGGTTAGTTTGCCTCCGACCGCTGAGGTTGGAGAAGGTGTTCTTGCCACGTTGCGCTCATTGCTGGATGCGTGCATTGATGCTTGGGATCCTACTAATGCGGTTGCCACT
The DNA here is from genome assembly GCA_049840755.1 of Luteolibacter sp. GTDB lineage: Bacteria > Verrucomicrobiota > Verrucomicrobiia > Verrucomicrobiales > Akkermansiaceae > Luteolibacter. The sequence goes on from JASGJM010000001.1 coordinate 215,142, forward strand.
TCATCACAATTGATAGCCCAGGAGGGAGGTGGGATGCCTTGGCAAACACGGGGGTGGCTGAATTACAGCAACGTTGGTCCTGTTCCCGAATAGTGGCAGCCAAGAGCATGGCCTGTGCCACCCCTTTCCGTGCCAAAACCGAACCAGCTTCTTGTCGTGAGAGCCTCCGGAGGTAGATCACGATCATTCATTCCGAACGCCTCAAGACACGAGCCACCCACATCCAGTCCTGTTCCCGCCAGTCCGGACCCACTCCTTCAATTGCGTCTTTCAGCCGGAGCATCAGTCCTTCACGCCGGTAAGAAGCGCGACTCGTCCGATGATGTCAGGCAGAGGTGACGACTTTTCAGCTTGGCGGCAAGGCGATCCTTTCGCCGGGAGTCTGAATTTGCCAGCTTTGTTGTTGGTGCCGGGCTTCGTAAGAACCCTCCTTGCGTCGGTCGAGGTTTTTGGAAGTCGCGCTGGCAGCACATTTCGCGGAGCAGGGCCGCGGGTCGACTCCGATCTGGACATTCTCTTAACTATTAAAGACAAGAGGTTCTTTGGTGGTGGCCACAGGCAACAGGACTACATTCAGAGTGTTATCAGGCAAATCAGTGCCGATTTTCAAAGTTCGGCAGGATTTTCCCTTCAAATCCAAATTCGAACAGAAGCGGAAAGGCTAATTTTTATTGATTCCTACATTAAGGATGGATCTCTTATTCTTGTCCCAGGCCGGTAAATATGAATATTTCAACAAATATATGGATCGATGAAAATTTTCTGGAAGATTTTCCGATTGATATTCATTTCCAGCGAATCCCAACCCCGGTCAAACATCGACATAGGATGTTGTCATCACAGCATGAATTACTTGAGTGTATCAAATTGGTAGGGATATCTTTTCATTCTGAAATTCCTCAGAATAAACAAGAAGAGTTGTTCCAGTGGCTTGGATGCCATATTGGTTTCTTTCCGAATAGGACGAAACCACGCTATATTTTGAACTCCGTGGAATCGTTGAGATTTGTGGATGCGGCAACCGTCGAACTTGTCGGGGCTTGCTCGGAAATCGTATAGAATGAAAACAATGTAAGATTTATCAATAGTGGCAACCAATTGGAGGAGATGAGCCGATGGTGTTTTCCTAGAAGCTACCTCAAAAAGGGGTAGGTATAGGTTTTGAAGGTGTAGCAGGTTCGGATCATGGATCTGATCGAGCCACAATGGGCTGTCCTTGAGCCTCTTCTGCCGGACGACAATACCGGTCCGATCGGGCACCCGCGCGTGAGCCGACGCACGGTCCTCAATGGCATCCTGTGGATCTTACGCGCCGGAGCCCAATGGGCGGATCTCCCTACCCGTTATGGTTCCTGCCGGACGGTTCATCGTCGGTTTCAAGAATGGGAGCAGAAAGGTGTCATGCGAATCCTGCTGCGTGCTCTGGCCGATGATCTGCGTGACCGCGACAAACTCAATGTCAGCGAATGCCTCGTCGATGCGACCTTAGCCTCGGCGAAAAAAGAGGCGATGGAATTGGTAAAACCCGCAAAGGCAAGGGGATCAAGATCATGGCAATGGCCGACCGCCGTGGTTTTCCTATCGCCGTCTGCACGGAAAGTGCTCAGCGAGCCGAAGTGAGCTTGGTCCAGTTGCTCTTCGACTTTATGTTCATCGAGGTAACGCCGGAACACCTGATTGGCGACGGGCCTATGACAGCGACAAGCTTGATGAGGAACTGCTGGCAACGTGGAGTGGAAATGATCGCACCAAACCGCTGCAACCGCTGGCATCCCAGGATCGCCGCCCATAGCGTCGTTACAAACGACGTTGGAGGATCGAGCGGTTCTTCGGGTGGCTGCACAGCTACCGCAGGCTGGTGAGCTGCTGGGAACACAAAGCTCGGAACTACCAAGCTTTGGTCGAACTCTCCTGTGTCATCATTTTGATCAATGCTCTTTTGAGATAGCCTCTCGGGGTCAGGCGGCAGGCTGTGATCGAGGTGATCAGGGGCTCTTCGGGAGAGTATATTTTCAGCGTTTCAGGGATTGCTCATCCAGCAATGGATTCGGTTTTGGCAAGCGTTGGCGACGCAGGCCGAACTGGCGCACCGCATGACGCTGGAGCTCCGCCACCGCCTCGTCCACATCGTCTGTGAAAAAAACGATGTCCGGGTCCTCCGGGCTGATAGTTCCTTCCTCCGCCATCTTGTAGAGGAAGTCCACCAACGGCTGCCAATAGTCCTTGCCCATCAGGATGACCGGGAAATTCCGCAACTTCCCGGTCTGGATCAGCGTCATCGTCTCAAACATCTCATCGAGCGTGCCCGCACCGCCGGGCAGCACGATGAAGGCGTAGGAGTATTTGATGAGCACCGTCTTGCGGGTGAAGAAATAGCGCATCGTGAAGGACTTCTGTACGTAGGGATTGAGGTGCTGTTCAAAGGGCAGTTCAATATTCACCCCGATCGAGCGCCCCCCTGCCTCAAAGGCTCCCCGGTTGCCCGCTTCCATAATCCCTGGCCCCCCTCCGGTCATCACGGTGAAGCCGAGCTTGGCACAGGCCTCCCCCATCTTGCGCGCGAGTTCATAGTAAGTGGTGCCCGGCTTGGTGCGCGCGGAACCGAAGATGGTGACGCACGGCCCGACGAAATGCAGTACGCGGAACGCCCGCAGAAAATCCAAGCTCACGCGGAACAACGTGCCGAAATCATGCAGCCGCGACCGAGGGCCAGACAGGAACGAATGATCTGGCGAGACCAGTTCGAAAATTTCCTGCTCTAGGATGTCCTTTTCACTGATGCCGTGATCTGGCGTAGGCTGGGGAGCGTCTGGGCAGTTGGGAGCAGTCACTCTCTTTTCCTAACACGGGAAGAATCGTTTTTCAGGTCCAAGTTTCGATTCATGGGACGACAGGCTCCAAGGGCTAGGACCCTTGGGACAATTAAATGGCACTCCCGGTGAAGAGGCGGCCCAAATATTGGATCATTTTCCCCGCGATCTCCGATGGCGCTGCCTACAGGCTTCGCGGGAACATTCCTTGCAGCGCGAGCGCCTGGGGTCGTAGAAACCGCTCTCCGGTTTGGTTTGGTTGCATCCACGACAGAAACGATGCGGTTGGCAACTGTGCCGCCGATGGATCTCCGGACGACAGGCGGAAAGGAGGATCAAGGGCCCGAGAAGGGTCGCGACGAATTCCCAGGTCGGATCGCTCGAAGCAACCAGAGTGGGCGCAAGCCTGAAAGCGCTTACAGAATCCCTCCGCAGGTAGATCTTCGAGAAGAGATGGGCGATGAGCGCCCTGCTCTCCTTGACGGATGCGAAAGTCATCCACTTCTTGCGATTTTCAAGAAGCGACCACGGGCCGCACTCCTGTTCAACCGCCTTGCCGGGATGAGAGGAGCCTCCAATGGATTTCAGAGAGGGCCCGCTCTCCGGCAATGCGCTCGCGCCGTTCGATGGCCAGGACCTCGTCCTCCTGCGTCGCCCCAAGCCTCTCATCGAGCTTCGCCTGCATCGATTCTCGAACCGAGCAACAAGGCAAAGGGATTTGAGGTTCTGTCCCAGCGCTGGATTGTGGAGCGGACCTTCAGTTGGTTCATTCAGCCCCGCCGGTTGATTCGAGATCACGAGGTCCGTATGGATCACTCCAAGGCACTCATCCATCTTTCAATGTCGAGGCGCATGCCGGCCAGATCCGCTGCATGAGTTATTTTTCAGACAGCTTCTTACTAGCGTAAGATATTGATATTATCTTGTTTGGGCGGTTTCCGATGTTCTTGACTGTGAGTCATCCTCGTGGCCGAAAATCGACAGGCACCGAAAAATCGAAGAATGGAATGCTTTATTTGCGCGAATCGATTGAAGATCGTTTGAGCATTTTCCCGGTGCGCAAGGAGGGATTTGACCTGCCCTAACGAAATGGCTCAAGCTGATGCCATGCCCGGTTCTCCTCCGTTGGCCGGACGCTGCCATGGAAACCATTGACAACATCAATCTCCGGCTGGGTGACAGCCTGAAACAGGCCATCCAGCCGGGAGCGCGGCTTCGCATCGCGGCATCCTGCTTCTCGATGTTCGCCTATGAAGCCTTGAAGGAAGAACTTGAGAAAGTAGAATCCTTGGAGTTCATCTTCACCTCTCCTACGTTCGCACACGGGCAAGTCACCGACAAACTCCCCAAAGAGAAGCGCGAATTCTTCATTCCGAAGCTCGAGCGGGAACGCAGTCTCTTTGGCACAGAATTCGAAATCCAGCTCCGCAACAAGCTGACCCAGCGTGCCATCGCCCGGGAATGCGCGAACTGGATACGCCGCAAGGTCACCTTTCGGTCCAACGCCACCCGGTCGACCATGCAGGAAATGACCTGCCTGAACGTGCCGGAAGCGGAACCTTCTGTTTATTTCGGGGTCCGAGGCTTCACGGCGGTGGATCTGGGGTATCAAAAGGGCGAGGCGCTCTCCAGCTTTGTTCCCAAGTTTACCGGCGATGCCGCCACCCGACAGTTCATCCAGACCTTTGATCAGATCTGGCAGGACCAGGAGAAGGTCGTGGACGTCACCGACGAAGTCTGCTCCCACATCTCGAACGTGTATGCAGAGAATTCGCCTGAGCGGATCTACTTCGTGATGCTCTATAACATCTTTAGCGAGTTCCTGGAGGACCTCAATGAGGACGTACTGCCCAACGACCGGACCGGATACGAGAACTCCGTCGTCTGGAAAAAACTCTTCAACTTCCAGCGGGACGCAGCCATCGGCCTCATCAACAAGCTGGAGACCTACAACGGCTGCATCCTCGCGGACAGCGTAGGCCTCGGAAAAACCTTCACCGCCCTGGCCGTCATCAAATACTACGAGCTGCGGAACAAGTCCGTCCTGGTCCTCTGCCCGAAGAAACTCGCGAACAACTGGCTCACCTACAACCGCCCGCTCAAAACCAACATCCTCGCCGGAGACAGGCTGAACTACACGGTCCTCAACCACACCGACCTCCAGCGCGAGCGTGGTGATTCCTACGGCACTCCTCTCAATCAGGTGAATTGGGGGAACTTCGACCTAGTGGTGATCGATGAATCCCACAATTTCCGGAACAACCAACCCGGCGCGGACGAAAAGCAATCCCGCTATGAGCGGTTAATGGAGCAGGTCATCCGCTCCGGGGTGAAAACGAAGGTGCTCATGCTCTCGGCCACTCCGGTGAACAACCGCTTTGCCGATCTCCGCAACCAACTTGCCCTCGCCTACGAAGGAGAATCGGAAACGCTCCGCCAGAAACTCGGCACGCGAAACACCATTGAGGAGATTTTCCGCCAAGCGCAGGCCGCTTTCACCAATTGGACCAACCTGCCGGTCGAAGACCGCACTCCGGAAGCCATCCTGAAAGCACTCGATTTCGAGTTCTTCGAGCTTCTTGACCGTGTTACCATTGCTCGTTCGCGGAAGCACATCGAAGCCCATTACGATACAGCGGAAATCGGAACCTTCCCCACCCGCCGCCAACCGCTCTCCTTCCACCCTCCGCTCACCTCGCGGGAGGACGTGCCGAAATTCGACGCCATTTACGGCCAGCTTAGTGCCCTCTGCCTCGCCTGCTACACGCCTGCGAACTACATCCTGCCCAGCCGCCAGGGGAAATATGATCCCACCTATGGGGAAGATCCGGACAATGCCGCCAGGAACCTTTCCCTCGTCGGCCGCCAAGAGGGAATCAAAGCGCTGATGACCGTCAACCTCCTCAAGCGCCTGGAAAGCTCGGTCCACGCTTTCCGCATCACCTTAGGAAAACTTGCCACGATTAACCGCAGCGCCATCCGCCGAATTGACGAATTCCACGAAGGAAGCGCAACGGACACCCGTATCAGCCATGGATTCTCACCGGACTATGACCCGGATGAGGATGAAATCCCCGACTTCGACGAGGACAGCGATTCGGCGGCGGAGATCGACCTTGCGGACATGGATCTCATTCAATGGCGGAGGGATCTCGAAGGCGATCTCGGTCGCGTGCTCGGCCTCCTGACGGAAATGGAGAAAGTCACACCCGGGCACGACGAAAAGCTCCAGCACCTCCTCCGCCACATCCAGCAGAAGGTGGAGAACCCCATCAATCCCGGCAATCGGAAGATCCTTCTCTTTACTGCCTTTGCCGACACGGCCGACTACCTTTACGACAATATCGCCCAGACCCACCTCGCCCGTTTCGGGCTGCACACCGGAAAAGTTACCGGCACAGCCACTCCGAAATCCACCCTCGGCAAGGGGCACGACTTCCAGAGCATCCTCACCCTCTTTTCCCCCCGCTCGAAGGACAAGGCGCTGATCATGCCCCAGGAGCCACGGGAAATCGATCTGCTTATCGGCACTGACTGCATCTCGGAGGGCCAGAACCTCCAGGACTGCGACTATCTCATTAACTACGACATCCACTGGAATCCCGTTCGCATCATCCAGCGTTTCGGTCGTGTGGACCGTATCGGCTCGCAGAATGCCTGTATCCAACTCGTTAATTACTGGCCGGACATTTCCCTGGACGAATACATCAACCTGAAGGAGCGCGTGGAGAACCGCATGGTCATCGTCGATATGACCGGCACCGCCAATGACAACCCGCTCGACCCCACGGCCAACGAAATTTCCTACCGCAAGGAACAGCTTCGGAAGCTCCAGAATGAAGTCATTGAGATGGAGGACCTCAAAACCGGCATCTCCATCACCGATCTCGGTCTGAATGATTTCCGCATGGACCTCATCCGTTACATGAAAGAAGAGGGAGACCCCTCCCGTACTCCCAACGGGATGCATGCGGTCCTGCCGGCGGATCCCCAACGCGGGCTTCCTCCGGGCGCCATCTTTGTGCTACGAAATCGGAACGACGGGGTGAACGTGGGTGGCCTGAACCGGCTCCACCCCTACTATCTCATTTACATCACCGACGATGGTGAGGTGGAGGTGAAACACACCGATGTGAAGCGCCTGCTCGATCTAGCCCGCATGGCCAGCAAGGGGCGCGCCCAAGCAGATCCCGCACTTTGCACGCGGTTCAATGCCCTTACCGAAGAAGGACGCTCCATGGGCAAATACTCCGATCTTCTGGACAGCGCCATCCGCTCCATGATCGAGGTCAAGGAGGACGGCGACATCGACAGCCTCTTCCGTGCCGGTGGCACCACCGCACTGGTCGGAAGTATCAAGGGGCTGGAAGACTTCGAACTCATCGCGTTCTTCGTTTTCCTTCAGCAAGATTGAAGACCATGTTCGCCTGGCCCCCAAGCACGCTCGTGGATCGGGTGATCCCGAAGAGCAAGATCGTTCGGAATACCTCCGCCCGAGGCAGGTTGAGGAAACTCCTCACCGAGGATGTGCACGAGATCCGCTGGCTGGCCAAGCTATCCCCGGAAACGGTCAAAATTCCCGCCACCAAACAAGTTCCGGAAATCGCCGTTTTCCGAATCGCTCTGAAAGAAGATCGGCTCCAATCCCAGATTCTCGACCTGCTCGATCGAGCCATCGCACCACCGATCCTTTTCATTGTCCTGCGACCGGACGGAGCGGAATGCCACAGTGCCGCCTACAAACGGCCCAGTGAGGCGGATGCAAGCCAGTGGGTCACCACCCAGCGGCACACCACCACCTTCCAGCCGCCGGTATCCGAACTCCCCCCTCTGCCCGCCGCCATCGATTTGGAGCGCCTCTATGCGGGGCTTCTCGCCCCCATCCTCCCTCTGGAGCCGCGCTCCGGCGAAAGTCTCCGGGAATGGACCGACCGCTGCGCGAGCTTCGACCAACTTGCCCGGCAGATCGAATCCTGCACCACCTCCATCCACCGGGAGAAGCAGTTCAACCGCAAGGTCGAGATGAACAGGAAGCTCAATGAACTGAAGACCGACTTGGAGAAGCTCAAAAATCCGTAAGGAACTCTCCCTCAATCCTATTTCTCAAGCATGCCCTCCCTTCTAGCTCATCCATTTTCGGACATTATCCCGCTTCTCCCGGTAGGAAGCCATTCCGTGGAAGTCCAGTCGCAAGCCTGGTTGGTGCCATTTCAACAAGCTGGCTTGGCCGCTCTCCATCAAACGATCTTCGACTCCAACTCTTCCCTTCGCATCACCCGCCAAAGGCTGTTGACCCATTCCTATCCGAATCCGGACCAGAAAACCGCTGAAATCCTGCTATGGGGATACCAATCAAACAAACGCGGACTTGTCGGCAACCTGCTTCATCAATTGGCAGCCGTGACGGCGGCTGCCTCCACCAACACGACCGATTGGTACACCTACTACGATTCCTTCAAAGGATCCGTATCAGGTGCGAATATCTCCACGATCACCAAGTTCGCCTATTTCCACAGCCGGTCGTTCTTGGGCAGGAAGACCGGAGTCGCGTCTCCGGCCTTGATTCTGGACAACCGCCTGCTTGCCGCCCTGCCTCGCTGGGTGGAGGTCGATGTACCGGGGCTCACACGCACCACCGCCCGCGCCCGGTATGTTTCCTACCTCGCCCGGATGGAGGCTGTCGCCAGCTCCCTCCGAGCCACTCCAGACCAGCTGGAGCTATTTCTTTTCTCCTCCGGGCATTCCTACTAGCAATTCCCACCAACCCCGCCTTTCTCGACCCGAATCCTTCCCATGATGGAAAAACTCGATCTCCGGACCCCTGACCTGACTTCCGCCAACGTGCAGAAGCTGGCCGCTTTGTTTCCGAATTGCGTCACGGAAGCTACGGACGCCAGCGGAAACGTGAAACGCGCCATCGACTTCGATTTGCTGCGCCAGGAACTCTCCGAGGACACGGTGGAAGGACCGCAGGAACGTTACCGGCTTGATTGGCCGGGGAAGCGCGAGGCCCTGGCGCTGGCCAATGCCCCCATCGACAAGACTCTGCGCCCCTGCCGGGAGGAGTCCGTGGACTTCGAGACCACTCGCAATCTCTACATCGAAGGCGACAACCTCGACGCACTCAAGCTGCTCCAGGAGACCTTCCTCGGGAAGGTAAAGATGATCTACATCGACCCGCCTTACAACACCGGCAACGACTTCATCTACGACGACAACTTCTCCATCAGCCGGGAGGAGTATCAGGAAAAAGCCGGTGAGGTGGACGAGGAGGGAAACGCGATGTTCGACGAGGAAAAGTGGAAACAGAATTCAAGCACTAATGGGAAATTCCACTCGGAGTGGCTTAGCATGATGTATCCGCGGTTGAAGCTGGCGAAGAACCTACTCCGGGATGACGGGGTAATTTTTAGTTCTATTGATGACAATGAGTTGGCAAACTTAATGCGAATGATGGCCGAGGTGTTCGGAGACGACAATTTTGTCGCGAATTTTATTTGGGAAAAACGAACTAATCGAGAAAATCGCAAGACAATATCTTATCGGCATGACAATGTCCTTTGCTTTAGGAAATCTGATTTTCTGGAAAAGGCATTATATCAACTTCCGCTTTCAGCAAGAGCTTTGGAAGCATATCGAAATCCCGACAACGATCCTCGTGGTCGATGGAAATCCGATCCAGCACATGCCCAAGGGGGGCACGGTACAAAACATCAATTCTACGAGCTTACCGCACCAAATGGAAAAGTTCATAAACTCGAGAGCGGAAGATGTTGGGTTTATACAAAAGACGTCATGCGGAAAAAAATCGATGACAATATGATTTGGTTCGGAAAGGATGGAAATGGCGTACCCCGAATTAAGACGTACTTGGATTCCAAGGAACGAGGATTAACACCTGAAACTATTCTTTTTGCGACGGATGCTTCGACAAATGAAACGGCAAAAAATGAATTGAAAGCCCTCTTCACTGGAGCGGCGGTTTTCGAGACGCCCAAGCCAGTAGAGTTACTTATAACTCTGCTTTCAGTCGCAACTAAGGCCGACGATTTGGTTATGGACTTTTTTTCCGGATCAGCTGCTGCCGCACATGCCGTAATGCAGCTCAACGCGGAAGACGGTGGAAGTCGCCGCCACATCATGGTCCAGCTTCCCGAACCATGTGACGTGAAAAGCGAGGCGGCCAAGGCCGGTTACGTAACCATTGCCGAGATTGGTAAAGAGCGTATTCGACGTGCGGGACAGAAGATTCGCCAAGCGTTGGAAGGCAAACTCGCCAGCGAACTTCCAGGCAACGACGAACACATCTCCCTCAAGGACAAACTCGCACGTCTCGACACCGGTTTCCGCGTCCTCAAGATCGACAGCTCGAACCGCGCTCCGGTGTTCCATCGTCCCGCGGATCTTAAGCAGGACGAACTGGGTATCCAGGTGGACAACCTCAAGCCTGACCGCAGCGAGGAAGATTTCCTTTTCCAAGTGATGCTGGATTGGGGCGTCGATTTCGGCCTGCCCATCCAAGAGGAAACCTTGGCTGGCAAGCGGGTGTTCTTCGTGGACGGCAACGCGCTGGCCGCCTGTTTTGCCCCCGGCGTCGACGACGCTCTCATCCGCGAACTGGCCAAGCGCGAGCCGCTACGCGCCGTCTTCCGTGACAGCGGCTTCGCCAGCGACGCCGCCAAGATCAACGCCGGCCAGCTCTTCAAGGCCCTGAGCCCGCATACGGAACTCAAGACGCTGTAATCTGGTGAACGCCTTGCACTACCCGGTGCCGCGGGTCTGGAAAGTGGCGTCCCGCTGGAGCGAGGATGGCAGCCCGGACAGTTCGGTGCTCGACCTGTTCCGCGAGCATAAGGTCGTCTTCGTGGGCCGGGTTCCGGAGAGGTTTGCACAAGTCGCGATTGGCGATCTCATCGTCGTTTCAAATGGAACCACCGTGGTAGCCATGGGTGCGGTGGTTTCGGAACCGGCTCCGGTCACCTCCCTGGGCATTCCGTTCTCCCCGCCGGAACTCGCCCGGTTTCACTATGAGGACTGGGTGCTTGGCTGCCGGGTCGACTGGGTGGATCTACAGGAACAGGACTTCGTCTCCTACCGCATCGGAGCTTTTCACGAGGTCCATGAAAACGCAGGACACTATCGGGATTTATATTCCCGCTATCTGACCGCGACCCGTAACCAAGCCGGTTTCGCGATTCATGCCCGGAGTTGCTCGTTGTATGGAAGGAGCGCGGACTCTGGCGAACCCCTGTGGGAGGAATCGATCCGCTACGTGATCCCGGTTTTCCAGCGTCCCTATTCCTGGGGTCAGACGGAGGTATCGAAGCTGGTGAACGACCTGCTTGACGCCTTCACCGGGCGCACGGGTGGGCCACCCTTCGAGCCGGTGTTCATTGGCACCATGCAGATTGGGAGCCGCCTGAACGTAAAGGGGGTCGCAAACGGATTCGAGTGGGAACACGAAGTCATCGATGGCCAGCAACGCCTCACCACCCTGCTTCTGCTTCTCCGCGCTCTGGAAGAAATTCCGGGACAATCCGGGCAGCGGCTGCCGGAGGATTACAGGCGGCGGCTTCATACGAAGATCGGAGACGGCGTCCAGCAGCGCCATCTGGTTCGAGCGCTTGCTTCGGAGCCTGGCGACATACCGGCCGAACCGGAACTGAACGCGTACTGGACGAATCTGGAGCTGCTCCGGCAGATCATCGCGACAGCACCTGAATTGGCCTTGCCGGAAACCCGGACCGCGTTTGCCGGATATCTCGTCACCCAGGTCTACTTCGTGGTAATCGAAACCCGAGCCGGTCTTTCGAAGACGCTCCAGATCTTCAAGGCGATCAATACCACCGGCCTCGATCTCGATGGAGGAGACGTCTTCAAGATTCGATTCTACGAATACCGCCGCCTGCTCGGGGACGGCGAGGGTGTGCTCCGTTTGATCACCCAGCTGTATGACGGGATCGACGCCCGGAACGATCAAGCAGGGAAGGTCATCGCGCGGATGGAAGACATTCTGTCGATAGCCAGACACTATTTCGCCACGGAAGCGGGACTACCCCATGCCGCGCGACTTGCCGCGGGCTCAACTTTCTTCGAGCGGTTTTTCGAGGTGGTGGTAAACCGTCAGCCCCAGGTGGGCTTCGTACGGGAGAAGTGCGAGAGTATCGAGCTTACGACCCAGCTGTTCGAAGAGCTGATCGACATCCGCTTCCGTTGGGAAGAGGAAATTTACCCATCCTTGGGCGCCGAGGCGAAAGCCATGGTGGATTTCATCTGGTGGGGTCGTTATGCGTCCTACTACGAAGTTCTCTATCTGTTCTGCCACCGGTTCGACCCGACGATCACCGGAGTCGAGCGCTTCGCAATTGCTCTTTCAAAGCTCCTCTCCCTGCACAGCCTGCTCTATGAACGAGTCAACGAAGGGAGAAAGCGGTTCATGCATGAGCTGCTGGATCGCTTTGCCAAGGGACGCACAGGTGAAACGATCGATTCGATCATCGCCTACATCGAGGATGTCTGCGCCGGAAGGCGGGCCGATCTGGTGAGGGGAATGGTGAACGACCAGCTCGCTTGGCTGAGTACCAAGCATCTCGTGTGCCGAATGTTGGCCATGCGGGCGGAACTGTGGACGGAGCCTCGGCCTCCGGCGACGGAACTTTCTGCTCTTCTCTTTGAGCAAGACATCGACATTGAGCACATTGAGGCTTGCAACCATGAGGATGGGAGCAAACAGGATGCTTGGGGGCCGGAGTTGCACCGGCTTGGGAACCTTATCGTGCTCGAACGGTCGAAGAACCGGGGAAGCGAAGTTTCAAACAAGGACTACGCCCGGACAAAACGGACGGCTTACCAAAGCAGCAGCTTCGGCATTGTCCGGGACTTCGCTGCAAACTACACAACATGGGATCTCGAGTCCGCACGGGGTCGCAAACAGGCACTCGCCCGGGAAATCACGGATTATCTCTGCGGTCCGGAACTCTCTGAATCTTCCGTCATTCCTTCATGAAACTCCAGTTCGCCCACAAGGACTATCAGATCGCCGCGGTGAATGCTGTGGTGGATTGCTTCGCCGGCCAGCCCAAAATGGAAGGGTTGAGGTACCGGATCGATCCGGGCAAGGCGGACTACATCATGATGGACTATGGAAGCGAGGGATTCAGCAATGCCGAGCTCAAGCTCACGCAGGCCTCCGTGCTCGACAACGTCCGGCGCGTGCAGCGGGGCCAGAATCTGCCGATTTCTGGGAAACTGGAGGTCACGGCAAGCTCGAACATCAATCTCGACGTGGAGATGGAGACGGGGACCGGAAAGACCTACATTTACATCCGCACTATGTTCGAGCTCAACAAGCGCTATGGCTGGAGCAAGTTCATCGTGGTGGTGCCCAGCATTGCCATCCGCGAGGGTGTCCACAAATCGCTCGAAATCACCGCCGAGCATTTCCTCCGGGATTACGGCAAGCGGGCTCGTTTTTTCATCTACGACTCGAAGCACCCGCACAAGATCGAGAGTTTTTCCTCCGACGGAGGGATCAACGTGATGATCATCAATGTGCAGGCTTTCGCCGCCAGGGGGAAGGACGGTGAGATCAAAGGGAAGGATTCCCGGCGGATTTACGAAGAGCTTGACGATTTCCAATCGCGCAAGCCCATCGACGTGATTCGTAAAAACCGGCCGATCCTGATCCTCGACGAGCCACAGAAGATGGAAGGCCCGGCGACGACGAAGTCGCTGAAGGAGTTCGATCCGCTGTTCGTCATCCGCTATTCCGCGACCCACAAGACCAATCACAACAAGGTCCACCGCCTAGACGCGCTCGACGCCTACCAGCAAAAGCTGGTAAAGAAGATCCGGGTTCACGGCATCGCGCAAAAGGGCCTGAGTGGGACGAACCGCTATCTTTTCGTGGAGAGCATCGTGGTCGGACCGCAAGGCCTCCGTGCCCGCGTGGAGATCGAGGAACGGACCAAAAGCGGCGACGTGAGGCGACAGGTTCGTTTGATCAAGAAGGGAGACAACCTGGAGGATCTATCGGGTGGTCTGCGGGAATACACTGGCTACGTGGTCAGCGAAATCGACGCGATCCGCAATGTGATCGGCTTCACCAATGGTGAGCTGCTGAAGGCAGGAAGCGTGGTGGGCGATGTCAGCGAGACCGCGCTCCGCCGCATCCAGATCCGCGAGACGATCCGCGCTCACTTCGATACCGAGCGGGCACTTTTCTCGGAAGGCATCAAGGTGCTCAGCCTGTTCTTCATCGACGAGGTCGCAAAGTACCGGGTTTACGACAAGGACGATGAAAACCCGCAGGCCGGCGAGTATGCCCGGATGTTTGAGGAGGAGTACCGCAACCAACTCGCCGAGGTGCTGGAGCTGGAGGATAGCCCGTGGCAGCGTTACCTGAAGGACATCGATCCCGCCGTCACCCACAACGGCTACTTTTCCCAAGACAAGAAAGGACGCATGACCAACCCCAGCGTCAAAGCGCGTGGCGAAGATGCCGGTCTCGCAGATGATGTGGACGCCTACGACCTGATTTTGAAGGACAAAGAGACGCTGCTTTCACTCCACTCCGAACGCGACGATGCCGACTCCCGCAAGCGCAAGCAGGTGCGCTTCATTTTCTCCCACTCCGCCCTGCGCGAGGGCTGGGACAATCCCAACGTCTTCACGATCTGTACGCTCAAGCACAGCGAAAACAACGTCAAGCGCCGCCAGGAGGTGGGCCGCGGCATGCGACTGTGCGTGAACCAGTACGGCGAACGCATGGACCACCCGTCCACCGCCCACGATATCAACGTCCTCACGGTGGTCGCCAACGAATCTTACGAGGACTTTGTAAAAGGGCTCCAGGGAGACATCAGCGACAGCTTGTCCGACCGGCCCCGTAAGGCCGACAAGGGGTATTTCGCCGGCAAGGTCTTGCGGCACGAGCAGACGGGCGAGGAACTGGAGGTCACCGACGCGCTGGCCCGACAGATCGAAAAATACCTGATCAAACACGACTACTCCGACGAACGGGATCTCATTACCGAGACCTACCATCAGGCGAAGAAAGACGAAGCCTTGGCAGCACTCCCGGATGACCTGAGAGACTACGCCACATCGGTCTTCCAACTGGTCGACTCGGTGTTCTCCGATGCAGCCATTCCGAAACTCGAAGATGGTCGCGCAGCCAAGGCGAACGTTCTTAACAAGAACTTCGAGAAAAAAGAATTCCAGGACCTCTGGGGCAAGATCAACCGCAAAGCGGCCTACACCGTGGAGTTCGACAGCAAGGAGCTGATCAAGAAAGCCATCGTCGCCCTCAACAAAGAGCTGCGGGTGAAGAAGCTGGAGTTCCGCGTAAAGCGTGGTGAGCAAGCCTCCAACCTGGATTTCGACGACATGAAGCGCCGGGACGGCTTTGTCGTCCAGGAGCAGGAAACGAAATACGTCGAGATGACCGTGGGCTCCACCGTGACCTACGACCTCATCGGTGAGATTGCTGAGGCAGCCGAACTCACCCGACGGACTGTGGCAGCAATCCTACAAGGTCTCGAAAAGCCGATCTTCGCCCAATTCCACGACAATCCCGAGGCGTTCATCGGTCGGGCCTCCACTCTGATCAAGGAGCAGAAGGCCACGATGATCATCGAGCATCTCACCTACGATCCCATCGAGGAACGCTATGGCTCGGACATTTTTACCGTCACCAAGACCAAGGAGGATTTCAGCAAGGCTGTGGAGGTGAAGAAGCGGCACATTTACGACTATGTCTTCACGGATTCTAAGGGAGAGAGGGCATTCGCCCAGGATCTCAATACGAGCGCCGAGGTGGTCGTTTACGCCAAGCTACCTCGAGGCTTCAGTATCCCGACCCCGGTGGGCGACTACAATCCTGACTGGGCCGTCGCCTTCGAGGCTGACAAGGTGAAGCACGTCTTTTTCATCGCTGAGACCAAGGGCAGCATGTCGAGCCTCCAGCTCCGCGAGATCGAGAAGGCTCGGATTGAGTGCGCCCGGAAGTTTTTCGCCAAGATCACGTCCGAGCAAATCCACTACGATGTGGTGGACAGCTACGGAAAGCTGATGGAACTGGTGCGGTGATGGAAGAGATCGCGGTGAGGCTGGCACAGATTCAGTTGCTCTGTGTTTACTGCCTCGTGGGGCGATCGTTCAATCGAATCGGAATCTTTCGATTGGATCATTGGGCACGCTACACACCGAAAAGCTTGAACATTAGACCGTTTCTCAGAAGTTCGTTCGTTTATGGATGATGCGTATTGCAGGCCGAACGCAGGATTTCCGGCTGGTTGAGCAGCGTCCAGATGGAATCGAAAAGCTTGTCTGACAACTCGCTGCCGTGCTTGATCAGGAAGCCCGTCAGATGGTGGCTTTTGAGGTGCTGCCAGAGCCTCTCGATCGGATTGAAATCCGGGCTGTAGGCTGGCAGGAACTTCGCTTCGATGTGATGCCAGTTCAGCGATTTGGAGTTGTGCCAGCTGGCATTGTCCAGCACCAGGACGACCCTCGAGCCGTCCGCCGGAACCTCAACGGCCATCGTGTCGAGGAAGGCTTGGAAAACCTCCGTGTCATTGTGCGGAACGATCAGGCTGACCAGCTGGCCATCCCGTGGATTGACCGCGCCGACGACATTCTGCCGGATATGCCCGCCATAGTAGGGCTGGGTCGGACGTGACCCTCGTTTCACCCAGCGCTGCCGGGGGCGGGGATCGCCTTCGAAGCCCGCCTCATCGCCGAAGAAGGTCTTCACGGCCGGGTCGTCGAGCAGCTCGAGAAGTTCAGCCGCAAAGCGCTCGCGTTGCTCTTCCCAGAGGTTCTTGTCAGGAGGCTCCGGCATGGGCCGGGGGATGCGCCGCGCGTAATCCTGCTCATGAAGATAGCGCACCAACGTCGGATAGGAGAGATCGAGATCACAATGTTCACGCAGCCAGCCGCAGAGTTTGATGGCCGTCCAATGCCGCTCCCCGGCAAGAGAGGGATCATCCACCACAGGCAGGATGCGCTCCCTGACCACGTCTGGGGAAATACAGCGCGGCCGACCGGGGCGAGGCCGGTAGGTGATCCCATCGATGCCCGGGAGTTGAAACATTCGATCCATTTTTGAAGGCATCGTTCGCTCACGCGGGCGTGGCGCAGGGCGAGCTCGAAACTGCTGCCGCAGAGCAACAGGTGGATCGTATTGAGACGCTTCTGAGCCTTCTGATCCGGACAGCAGTCAATGGCCAGTTCCAGCTCCACAATGGGGCAGGTTTCGTGATCCGGGAGCTGACGGGCGCGTCCGATTTCCTATAGGAGCAGGCCGCCGGGAATGTACCAGAAGGAAATCACAGTTTCGCGCACGGATTTTTGAGAAATGGTCTATGCCGCTTGTCTGCCGAAAGCGAGTCCGCTGCTCGATGAGGAGGCGCTGGCCAAATAACGGGATGGTTCACGGCTCGCGGTAGACCACCCGGTAGAAGCGCTTCCCACCGCCACGGGCGACATCAATCGCGAAGTTGTAGCCGTCCGCTCCCACGGAAACGGGGGTCTCGATCCACGGGGCGCCGAGAGTATCGGACCGCTGGAGGGCGAAGGTGCCGGTGGTGACGACCCGGTTGAGGCGGAGATGCACGTTGGTGGCATCCACCGAGACGATCGAGAGGATCAGGCGCGATTGAGGATCGGTGGGATTGAAGCCCAACAGCATTTCCTGAAGATTGCTCAGTCCGTCCCCATCCGGGTCCGCAGTCTTGGCCGCATCCGCACCTTGCAGCCCGTATGAGGCCGCCCAGGCCGGGAAAGCATCGGGCAGGTTGAAGGTGATGGTGATCGCGGAGTTGGATGCCGCGCCGTAGCTCACCGTCGATTCGAGCTCGGTGCCGCTGTTGTTGATGAAGGTCACCGGAGGCGTCCCGCTACGGGAACCACCGTAGGACACCAGAACATGGGGAATACCCAGCTCCGGCACTGCGGCGGCGGTGATGGTGATGCCGCCCGCAGTGCGGGTGTATCCGCCGGAAAGAGCGAGCCGCGGAGTGGCGGGGGTGCCCGGGGTGAGCAGCAGCTGGCCGCCGCTCTGGGTCAGCGAGGCGATGGAGGGTGTATTGCCATCAAACCCGAGATTGCCGTTGGTCAGGGTTAGTGGCAGGGCGCTGTTGAGCGGTCCGGTGAGGAGCAGCGTGGCCGCCCCCGATTTCGTGAACTTCAGGTTTGTTCCCAGAGTTCCCGCGAATGTCGCGTCCGTGGTTTGGGTCGCCGTCAGTGAGGAGGAGGAACCACTGCCATTGATGGTGCCGGTGACACCGGAAAGGTTGCCGATGGTGGAGGCGGCATTGCCCAGCGATACGGTGGGGGTGCCGCCGGTGAGGGAGAGGCTCGCGGTGGCTTTGCTCCACGGCTGCGTCAAGATCAGCGAGGAGGACGCGCCATTCATCACCACTCCGGCGAGCGAATTGATTCCATTGGTGGTGCTGTTGATGAGCTGGGAACGCGTGCCCACGGTGACCGTGCCGGTGCCGAGTGCATTGGCCGCACCCGCGGTCAACGCGGCATAGTCATCAGTGGAAGAAGCGGTGAAATTGACAGTCCAATTCCCACTGTAGGTGTTGTTCGCGGAGGTAACGCTGACGGTTCGGACGTAGGTACCCGCGCCTGCGGCGCTCTGACAGACCACATTGAGCGTGCCACTGCCAGCCACGGCGCCGGAGAGTCGGGCGCTGTTGTCATAGGATCCGGCGTTGATAAGCAGCGTGGTATTGCCCGAGGTGTTGACGGTTGCCGGAATGACGTGCAGGTCGCTGCCCGTGCCGGCGGTGAAGCGGATGGTGGAGCCATCCTGAAGCGTGAGCGGTGGCAGGTTGTAGGTGATCGTTTGAAGTGTGGTCGCGTGTGAGCGATAGAGATCGAGGATCCCGCCACTCTGGACGCGGAGGGATTTCCCGATCATCGCCTGGCTGTTGTTGGTGGAATCGTTCGATACCACGGTATGCGCGACGGCGTAGTCGAGGCCGGTGCCCTGGGTGCCGGTGGTCGGAGCAGCGGTATTGTTTGTCCAGGTGGTGGCCACATTCCACGCACTGCTGGCGATGGAGGTGATGTGGTCGTCGATGGTGAGTGTGGCAGTGGAGGGCGTGCCCACTGTGATGCTCGGATCCGATTGGAGTGTGGCGGTGACCGTGACATCCGCACCCGGAGCGGAGGTGGCGAGTGGATTGACACTCACGGAGGTGCTCAGCACACCGTCCGCCATCGTGATGCTGGTGGGCAGGGCGGTGTAGTCCGTGCCTGCCACCGCTGTGCCACCGGACGCGATCGGCACGGTGATCGCCCCGATGGGATGATTCCGCGAGATGACAAAAGCCCCCGAAATGAGACCGGATCGGGAAGGCGTGCCAGTGGGGGCGATGGTCACCACCGGCAGCGGTGGTGTCTGCACTGTGAACGTTACGGCAGGAGAGGTGGCCAGATAACCCCAGTCGCCATAGGTGGCGCGGGCAGTCACGGAATGGCTGCCGGGATAGAGCCAGGGCACGGTCAATGCATAGGGCGCGTCGGTCAACGAGCCCAGGGTGGTGGTGCCATCCAAGAAGGTCACCGAGTCGACATTGCCATTCGCTACCGTGGCCGTGAGAGGCACTGCGAGTGCGGGCACCGAAGCTCCGGCTGTTGGAGACGTCACCGCCAATGTGGGGGGATCGACCGCTTGTTGGTAAAGTGATTCGATCTGGTCCGCCGAGAAGGTCGCGCCATAGACACGCACGTCATCCAAGGAGCCCTTGAAGTAGTGCGAACTGTTGTCCCGGCCGAAGTAGAGCGTCGACCCGAAGGAGGTGCTGCCATACGTGCCGCTGGTCGTCGCGCTTTGCAGTCCATCGGGCGTCCTCAGATGGACGGTCACGGAATTCGGTGAAACACTCATCGCCACCAGACACCAGACGCCGTCCGGCAGCGTAAGAGCGGGAGAAGGCGAGGTTTTATAACCTGCACCATTCCACCGGAACTGGATGTCATTGGATGGGCCGATGCACAGGCCGCTGCCTGCCGTGCTGGTGCCGCTGAAGACCACACCCGCCTGTGCGGATTGGGTGCCGTTTCGCTTCACCCAGGTGGTGAGTGTCAGGACGTTGGTGTTGTAGCTCGGAGTGCCTGCGCTGGTGCGGCTGCTGCTGGTTCCCGCATACGCAGCGCCCTTTCCGGTGACGGTCGTGGCACCGGCCTGGTTGACGGTTACACTGGTGTGGCTGCCGCTGGTCCGTCCGGAGATCGCATTGGCTGCGGTGGAGCCGCTGGTTTCATCCAGCTTCCACCAGTCGATCGGAGAAAGCTCGCCGACGGGGGACATGGCCACGTATCCGAGCGCGGTCTTGCCGGTGGAATCCGTGATCCGGTAGCTGAAGGTATCTGTGCCCGAATCATAACCGGCGGCCGGAGTGTAGATGATCTGGTCTCGACCGTTCGGCCCGGTGCCCACGGAGCGGGTCAGGGTGCTGCCGCGTGCGGTGGTGGCATCGAACGACAACAAGCTTACCGCTTCGCCGTTCGAATCCGAATCGTTGTTGAGCACATCGACGGTCAAAGGCGATCCCGGCAGGAAGATCGCGCGGTCCATGTTGGCGCGCGGCGGCAGCGGGAATGGGTAGGGCCCGAGATTGTCCAGGCTGGAGAGCTTGGTATCGCGGTGAGCGATGATCTTCGCCAGCTCGGAACTGGAGAAGCGGGACAGGCTGTTGTCCGACATGATCGTCGGCCCTTCCGGTTTCCCGCCACCCTCATAGTGCCCGGAGCCCCAGTTGTGACCTGCCTCGTGGCGCCAGATCACGTAGAAGTCTCCATTCGAATCCGCGCCGTCCGCCGAATAGCGGCTGCTCGTGGCGATGGTGCCCACATACGCGAGACCTCCCCCAGCGCCGGGGCGTGCGACCAACGCCAGGTCATGGGTAGTGCCCACGGTGCTGGCGATGGTGGTGTTCCACTGGTCGCGGATGTGAGGCAGCAGCAGACCGGTATCGCCGCCATCCGCTTCATACGGATCTTGGGCTTGATCGGCGCGGATCAGCACGCGGCCCAGCTTCATCAGGATCGCCGCATCGCGCAGATAAACGTAGTCGGTGGAGATCAGGCAGAACTCGATCATGTCCAGTGTCGCCACCGGATCGGAGCCGCAGGCGAGGTACCTGCCGGTAGCTGGCATCCACACCCACCTCCGCTCCCCGCACGGTGGAGCCTGCACCTCCGGTGCCAACGACCGAGGTCGGCCACGCGGGTGTCCAGTTCGTGCTGCCGCGGATCGAGGCGGTGCCTCCGTAGCTGTACCACTCCATCCCGTTTTCAAAACTGACCCGCGTGTAGACGGTGCCGTTGGCGCGCACGAGGGCGGCAGCCACCGCGCCGGGATAGCCATCCACCGTGCCAAGATAGGTGCGGGGGACATCCGTGGTGACCTCGGAGAATGATCCGTCGGACTGCTGCACGAGGACCTTGAAATTCGTGCTCCGCACCGGGTGCAGAGTGAAATTCACGGTCACCGAATCGGTGGAGGTGCTGACGGTACGGGTGAACGTGGCGGGCGGGGCCGTCTGCGCACTGGCAGAAGCCAATAGCAGGGCGGCCACCGTTCCGAGCACGCGGACGATGGAACGAAGGACGGGTGGGTTTTGCATCCGGAGGGTAAACCGCGAAGTCGGTCGGGGGTTTTAGAGAATATTCGACTTCCCGATTGGAGCCTTCCCATTAGCCCATCCTACGACGATTGCCAGCCTTCTCCCCAATATAATGCTGTACAAGATGCTTGAGCAGAATCGCTTGCAGGGAAATCGCTAGGTGGTCGTGGCCCCCGCAGCGAGCATCGCTTCCAGGGCCAAAGCGCAATCCCCCTTGCGGAGTTCCACCCCGCGGCAGGCCTCCAGCAGCAGACTCACCTGGAAGCCCTCTGCCAGCGCATCGAGCACCGTGAATTTCACACAGTAGTCCGTCGCCAGCCCGCAGACATCGAGCGTCGTCACACCTTGTTCCCGCAGCCACGCCGCGAGACCGGTATCCTTGCGGCGGCCGTTATCGAAGAAGCCGCTGTAGCTGTCTACCGCCGGGTCCGTTCCCTTCACGAACACCCGGTCGATCCGCCGCGTGTCCAGTCCGGGTGCGAACAGGGCTCCTCCCGTGTTCTGGACGCAGTGGACCGGCCACAGCACCTGTGGCAGCTCATTGAGATCGATCGTTTCGAAAACCGCCCGGCCGGGGTGGTTTGCCGCAAACGAGCCGTGGTCCGCCGGATGCCAATCCTGCGTGGCGACCACCAGATCATATTCCGGGAGCACGCGGTTGATCGGTGCGAGGATCTCATCCCCACCTGCGACCGCCAAAGCGCCACCCGGCAGGAAGTCGTTTTGTACATCCACAAGCAGAAGAGCGCGTTTCATAAGGGTCATGCGGGAAAATCGATGTAGCGGGCGGGTACGTGCTCGATGAGCCAGACGCCGTTTTCAGAGCAAAAGAACAGCAAGCCGTCGTGATGCATCTCTGCCGCCCGGATCTGGAGCAGGACCGGCCTGCCGCGCCGGCTTCCGACGATGGAGGCGGTCGCCGTGTCCGCGCTCAGATGGACGTGATGGCGTTCACGCTTTTCCAAGCCGCTGGTGCGGATCGAATCGAGAAAACGGTCCACCGTGCCGTGCCAGAGTGTTTCAGGTGGCGCCTGTGATTGCAGTTCCAGATCGACCTTCACGGAATGACCTTGGTTTGCCCGGATGCGGGTTCCGTCTTCATTGAAGGCAAAGCGTTTCTTGTCGCTCGTCTCCACGATCTTCTCCAGCAGCGGTCGGTCGATGTCGTGCCCGCGATCGCGCAAGGCGGTGAGCAGCACGGTGGTTTCGACCCACCCCGCGCTATCCAATGTGATGCCGATCTTTTCCGGCTCATGCCGCAGGACCAGGCTCAGCAACTTGCTGATTCGTTTGGGATCCAATTCCCTCATCTTAAAAGTGTATTTGTTTTGGGCGCACAGCGCCGGTTGTTCATTCGGGGAACCGCCGCGTGACCTCGATGGGGCTGACGATATGGCGGTTGAACTCATCCAGTTCTTCCGCAGGCACCCACAGCTCGGTGTGAACGCGGCCGCCCACGGTCTGGATCGGGTACTTTTCCAGAAACGCAGACTCCACAGCGAACTTGGTGACAAACCCCGACCCGGAAGCGGGCACGTTCCAGTCGCGAGCGATCTGAATGGCATATTCCTCGTTGGTCACCGGGTAGAAAATCGGTTGATCGGGCAAACGCGGAGGAAAAGCAGTCCAGCCGCTGGCTTCGATCAATGCGAGTTCCTTGGGGCCGACGGGCCGATAGAGAGTAGTGGTATCCATGGGATGAATGAAGCGGAGGTGGTTTTATTGAAGTTCCGATAATTCTTCCTCGAATCCTCCATTGAGGATCGGCCAGCGGCACCAGGTCTTTGGGTCGAGGTTCTCATCATCGAGGTGGAAACCCGGAGCGTAGCGTTCACGTTTCCATTGATTGCGACTCCAGAGGCGGAAGAACCGCTTGAGCCAGACGATGTGCTGCTTTCGGTCATAAGCGGGAAAGCGAATGAGAAGCAGAGGCAGGATGTCTTTCGGCGGACGCTTGTCGCGGATCGCGGCGCGCTCGATGAAATCCAGCACCGGATAGGGCATCAGGTCGTCTTCATCGGTCTGGCCTTCACTGGGGGGGCGCAGCTCGGCAGTCGGCTGCTGCCGGTTGATCGCCGCCAGTGCGGGAATCGAGCGATGCGTGTCCCCTATCCGTGGACCGGTGGTCTCCAGCCAGCACAGCCATTGGCGCAGCCAAGCCTTGTCGATGCCGGAGACGGGTGCGAGACCGCCTGAGGTATCGCCGTCCATGGTCGCATAACCCACGGCAGCCTCGCTGCGGTTGCTGGTCGAGAGCAGGATGCCATTACGCAGGTTCGCGAGCATCCAGATTCCGGGCGAGCGCACGCGGGCCTGGATGTTCTGGAGCGGAATGTCATCGTGCTGCCAATCGAGGGGGCGTCCCAATGCGGCAGCCGCCAGCTCCTTGTATGCCGCATGAATGGCCTCGATCTCCAGCTCGTGGTGGGCACTTCCCAAGGCCGCCGCCACCTCGCGGGCTGCATTCCTCGTCACCGCTCCGCTGTTGGCGGTTCCTTGATACGCTGTGAGTAGTAGTTGGGCGGGCGTGAGATCGGCCGGATCCAATCCGAGACGCTTCGCACAGACGTCATGTCCCAACTCGTCGGTCGCAAGATCCAGCATCAGTCGCACCAGTGCGGCCACTGCGGAGGAATCCGCCCCGCCCGAGAGCGAGACGACGTAACCGCGGGCCCGCGATTTCCGCAGGTAGTCGAACAGTCCCAGCGTCACCGCGCGGGTGAACTCTTCCGCTTTCTTGTCACCGTCTTCCCACGGTGCCGGTGCGATGGCCGCGCTTGTTGGAAGCGTGTCCGGCCAGTCGAACGCGATCCTCACCTGGCTGCCATCGTCCAGCGGCAGGTCCGGTCGATAGCTGGCCGAGCGGCTGCGGCCCGCGCGTGTCAGTGAGAGATCGGCGGTGGCGTGCAGCAGCTTGCGATCGCCGAAACCGAACCGCGATCCCTCCGCCAACAAGGTGCCACCGGCGGCAATGAGCGTCTGGCCATCATAGATGACCCGTCCCGCTTCATTGCCCAGCAGGTTCGCGTAAACGTAGGCACAACAGAAAGCCCGCGAGCCTTCAGTCACGAAGCCTCGACGGATCGCATCCTTGCCGAAGGCGAAATGGCTGGCACTCGGATTGAGGAGCACGTCGATTCCCCGCGAGGCGAGCCGGGTGCCCGGACGTCCGGCCACCCAGGCATCCTCGCAGATCTCGAAACCGATGGCGACTCCACCGACCTCGAAGATGAGATCGCCGAGCGGATGCTCCGCTCCGGTCACCGGACAACGGAAACGATCCGTCACCCCCACCGGCCACGGCTTGAACCAACGGGGTTCATAGTGGATGCCGTCGCCCGCAAGATTCTGCTTCGCCACCAAGCCAGCGAGGGCTCCATCCACCACGAGCGCGGCGACGTTGTAAACGCAGTGGCCGTGCAACAGTGGCAGACCGATCGAAACCACCATCCCACTCGTATCCGGCAGTAGTGAAAGCAACTGATCCCAGGCTCGGAGGCAGGTCGCTTCGCCGAGAAATGCATCCTCGCAGCCATAGCCGGTGATGCACAGCTCCGGCAGGCAGACCAGTGCCGAGCCTGCTGCACGTGCTTCCGCCAGGGCTGCACGGATGTTCGCAGCATTGGTTGTCCAGGCCAGAGGCGTCTGGTTGAGCGCGACGGCGGTGAGATGGATCGGCGTCATCGGGTTTTCCTGCGGTTGAGTTCATCCCGGCGGGCGGCGAGTGTGCCCTCCAGACCGGCGGGATAGGCATGCGGGTTCACCAGCCGCTTCACCGCCGGATCGAGGGAGGCGAGCTGCTTCTTCACGCGCTCGCGGATCTTCTCCAGCGATTCAGCGGGAAGCGTCCGTCGGCCGCCCCGCATCACCGGTTTCAGCAGGTCGGTGTAAAAGACATCTTCCGGCACGTGTTTGCGGCGGAGTGGATCGGCCGGGTCGATGACCACGACGTCTTCCGGCAGGCGACGGGTTTCATCGTAGATCGCGTCCGCGACGAGGCGGCCGTCCATTTCGTAGCGGCGGACCTGCAGGATGCCGGGCACCGAGGCTTTTGCGCTCTGTTCACTGCGCTTGAAGCGCGGTTTCCATTCCCCGTCCACACCACGGATCGCGCCGAGCTTGTAGACACCGCCCAATGCCGGTTGCGAACCGCCGGTCACCATCTGGGTGCCGATGCCCCAGATATCGATCCGTGCTCCTTGGTGGCGCAGGCTTTCGATCACGTGTTCGTCGAGATCGTTGGAGGCGACGATCTTCGCATCGGTGAATCCCGCGGCATCCAGCAACTTGCGGGCTTCGATGCTCAGCCACGCGAGGTCGCCCGAATCGAGACGGATGCCATCGAGACGGTGGCCGCGCGCGACGAGCTTTTTGCCCGCCTTAATCGCGTTCGCGACTCCTTCCAATGTGTCGTAGGTATCGACCAGCAGGATCGAGTTGTCCGGCATCGCTTCCACATAGCGATCGAAGGCTTCCTCTTCCGTGTCGAAGGCCATCACCCACGAGTGGGCGTGTGTACCTTTTACCGGGATGCCATAAACCTGCCCTGCCACGACATTCGATGTCGCGGTGCAACCGCCGAGATAGGCCGCGCGCGAAGCCAGCAAGCCACCGTCCGGTCCTTGGGCTCGGCGCAGTCCGAACTCGATTACAGGCGCTCCGGCTGCGGACTCGCAAATGCGCGCGGTCTTGGTGGCGATCAGCGTTTGGAAGTTGATGAAATTCAGCAGCGCCGTCTCCACGATCTGTGCCTGCACCAGAGGGCCGGTGACCCGCAGCAGTGGCTCGTGGGCGAACACCACGCTGCCCTCGGCGACCGCTTCGATTTTCAACTCCAACTTCATCGTCGCGAGGTAGTCGAGGAAGCCCGCCGCGAACAAAGGTCCGCCATTGCCCGCCTTCAACGTGGTGAGATAAGCGATGTCCTCCGGCGAAAAATGGAAGCTCTCCAGCCAATCAAGCGCCGGTCCCAATCCTGCCGCGATGGCATACCCGCCATCGAACGGTTCGCGGCGGAAGAACAGATGGAAGACGGACTCCTGCTCCGCCACGCCCGCATGCCATGCGGCCGCGGCCATGGTGAGCTGATAGAGGTCTGTGAGCAGAGGCGATGTCGCGGGGTTCATGATGGGAGATTCAGAGTTCGAAGTGGATGCCGGCCCGTACGAGGTGTTCGTATTGCTTGCGGTCGAAACGATGCAGGCGGGCCGGGCGGTTGCGGCCCGAGCGGTATTCGTCGAGAGCCACCACGAAGTCGAATTGCAGCAGCTTCTTGCGGAAGTTCCGCTTGTCCAGCGACCGGCCGAGGATCGCTTCGTAGAGGGATTGCAGGTCGGTGAGGGTGAATTTCTCCGGCAGCAGTTCGAAGCCCACCGGCTGCCAGCGGATTTTCCCGCGCAGGCGTTCGAGCGCCTTTTCCACGATTGCCGCGTGGTCGAATGCCAGTGCAGGCAGCGCCTCCACCGCAAACCATTTGGCTTCGGAAGCATCCGTGTCACCCGTGGCCGGGTGCTCGTCTGGTCTCACCAGCGCCAGATAGGCGACGCTCACCACCCGGCCGCGGGGATCCCGCTCTGGAGTGCCGAAGGTATAGAGCTGTTCCAAGAATAGATCCCGCACGCCGGTTTCTTCCAGCAGCTCACGTCGCGCTGCAGCATCGAGATCCTCGTCCATCCGCACGAAGCCGCCGGGGAGTGCCCAGGCACCAAGGAACGGCTCGATGCCACGGCGGATCAGCAGCAATTGCAGACCTTCGCCATCGAAACCAAAGACCACACAGTCGACGGTGAGGGCGGGACGGGGGTATTCGTAGGTGTGCGCCATCGTGTTGGCGCAAAGAAAGTGTAATTTATACAATTAGTCAAACGACAAAACGAAACCCCTTGATGTGAGTCGTCATTATCCCGGCATCCTCAGCTTTTTGTGGGAGCCGTCGCAAAGCGGAGCACATTCCGTCTTCTTGCACTGGCACCACCAGACGGTGGTTTTGTCATTCACCTCGAACTTCACCGGCTGGAGGCCGGTGCCCTTGTGGGAGCCATCGCAGAACGGTGGATGGCTCGATCGGCCGCAGGCGCACCACCAGTGCACGCCTGCTTCGACTTCCAGTCCGATCGGCTTGGTATCGCAGACGACGGGTTCTTCAGCCATGGCCGGCATCCTGCCAGCAACGGATGCGCGGATCAATGCGCGAGCGTGGACGAATCCGCAGCGGCTCCGGTATGAGCCACCGGAGCTTCGCGCTCCTCACCCAGCGAGATCAAAGCACCCTCATGCACCGTAGGCGCCTGGCGCTGGGCAGACACGGGTACCGATCCCTTGCCGAGCGTCGGGTAGTCCTTGGGAGAAACATCACGAAGATAAGTGATCGTCAGCCACGTCGCGAAGAGGACGGCCGACGCACAGACAAATGCGGTCGCTTTCATTCAGGAGATCAAGGAGCAGCGGAGGCCGCCGGGGACCTGCGGGTTATAAGCGAGTTGTGGCCGCTTGCAAAGGGAAATCCCCCGGCGGAATGGAGTCCAAGGGAGGCTCGGCACGGAGCGTTGCATTTTTCCCGGAACTGGATCGAAACGGCGGGGTTGAGAGGAAGCGCCCCATGCGGCCGTTTTCGTCATGATGTTTCACTTGTTCCGATCCCCGCTGGCAGCCTGCGTTGGCCTGATCCTCTCCGTGATCCCGACTTCAGGCGTAGCGGCGGAGCCTCCCTCACGACCCAACATCCTGTTCCTGTTCAGCGATGATCACGCGCTGGCAACCATCAGTGCCTACGGTCGGACCCTCTATGGCGGCCGGGTGTTGAATGAGACGCCGAACATCGACCGCATTGGGAAGGAGGGCGCAATTTTCACCCGCAGCTTCTGCACGAACTCAATCTGCGTGCCGAGCCGGGCCACCGTGCTGACCGGGAAGTTCTCCCACAAGACCGGCGTCTACGGCCTGGCCTCGCTGTGGACTCCGCAGCAGACCTTTCCCAAGCTGCTCTCCGCCGCGGGTTACCAGACCGCTTTGATCGGCAAGTGGCATCTGGTGCCGCAGCCGACGGACGAGTTCGATTATTGGAAGGTGCTCTCCGGAAACGGCGGCCAGGGCGACTACTACAACCCGGCCTTCGCGGAAAAAGGGAAGCCGGGCGAGCATCAGGAAATCGGCACCTCGTCCGACATCATCGCCGCGGATTCGATCCGTTGGCTGGAGCAGCGGGACAAGTCGCGGCCGTTCCTGATGATGACGCAATTCAAGGCGCCGCATGTCCATCGCATGCCCGCGCCGCGCTTCCTCTCCGCCTATTCAGATACGAAGTTCCCCCAGCCGCCGACCTTCCACGACGACTATGCAGGCGGGCGCTCCGCCTACCTCTCGAAGTCGTTCATGAAATTCTCCGGCATGGACGAGGCCGCGCTGAACATCTTCCCGACGGACAAACCGGTCGATCCCGCCAGCAAGACTGGCAAGGCGCTGGCCCGTCTCACTCCGGAGCAGCGCGAGGCCTTCATCAATGGCTATCGCGCGGCCAATGAGGAATACTACCGTCTGAAAGCCAGCGGCACCCTCACCGGCGAGGCGCTGCTGGACTACAAATACCAGCGCTACATGCGTGACTACGCCCGCTGTGTGGCGGAGGTGGATGACAATGTAGGCAAGCTGCTGGCTTGGTTGGACAGCTCCGGCCTGGCGGCGAATACCATCGTCATCTACTGCTCGGACCAGGGTTTCTTCAATGGCGAGCACGGCTGGACGGACAAGCGCATGATGAATGAGGAGTCCTTCATGATGCCCTTCCTCATCCGCTGGCCGGGAGTGGTGAGCCCGGGTCGGACGGTGGAAGCGATGATCCAGAACATCGACTACGGCCCCACCTTTCTGGACATCGCGGGTGCTCCGATCCCGGCGGACATGCAGGGCCGCTCGCTGCTTCCCATTCTCCGTAGCGGAAAGGCTCCGGACGATTGGCGGAAGAGCCTCTATTACCACTACTACGATGACGGCTCCTACAACCTGCCGCGCATCGAGGGCGTCCGTACGGACCGCTACAAGTTGATCCGCTACTACATTCCCGGGCAGCGGGAGGACTGGGATCTGATGGATCTGGAAAAGGACCCGCTGGAAACGAAATCGTTCCGCGGCCAGGAGGGCTACGACACCATCGAGCAGGAACTGCGCGCGGAACTCGCCCGACTCCGCAAGGCCTATGAGGTTCCGGACCGCGAACCGACCCGCGCGGAAGTGAACTCGGTGCGAGCCACCAAGGCCGCCTCCGGGAAGGACGCTGCGGTTTCTCCGGCCGGAGATTGAGGCGGTGTTGGTCCTCCTGGATGTCAGGATTGTCGGATTTTCCAGCTTCCCTTGCGAACGGAACGGGCGGACGATGTGCGCCCGATGAAAGCTCCGCGCCTGCTTGCTCCGATGCTGCTCCTTGCCGCCGTGCTGGTGCTGCTGCCTGGTTGTGATGCGGCGAAGAAGGCGCTCGACAAGGCGACCGCCGCAAAAAGCCCTGCGGCTGCCGGGGCCGGTGGGACAGGCCAGCCTGCGGTGCCGGGATCGAATCCACCGCGTGAGCTTGAGGCCCAGGAGTTCGATGCCTTTACCGGCAGTTCTGACAAGCTCTCCGTGGTGGTCTTTCACGCGGACTGGTGCGGTCCATGCAAGATGCTGGCACCGGTGGTCGCGGGAGTGGCGGACAGCTTCCCCGGTATCTCCCAGGTGGGTCGCTTCAATGTGGATCACTGCCGCGATCTCGCCGCCCGCCTGAAGGTCTCCGGCATCCCGGACGTGAGATTCTACCGTGGTGGCAAGGAAGTCGCCCGCTTCACCGGCTACCGCGGTGATGCCGAGGTGCGGACGTTTTTCGCCCAACACAGCGCCGGCCTGACCGCTCCCGCTCCCGCGGCTGCCGGAAGCTCCGACGCGGGCTCGGTGACGCGGATGAAAAAGAATTGGTTGCCGCCGGGGATGGAGAAGCGCTGATCCGGACCGGAGCGGAAATGGCGCTCCGTGATCACGTATATTCCATTGATCCTTAGTTTCTGCTATCTCTCGGGCAACTCCCCCCGAGATGAACTCCGAATTGCTGCGCCCCGCGCTGGCTGTCGTGGTCGCCCTGTTCTTTCTGGTCCGCGCCCTGCGGATCCTGAGGTACCGGCACCACCACGCTCGCCCGCCTTGTTCCCTTTTCTGGATTCGTGCTGCGCAAGTGGCGCGCGATTCCGCTCCGTGGCCGGAAGGCTCGGCTCGGTGCCCTCCCGATGCTCGCATTGGGCCTCGTCTTCGCAGGCGCGGGCCTGTGGTTCACCACCACCGCGCTGCTGGGCACCCTCCGGGTCAAAGGCGGCGCTTCCTCCGCCACCGCTGCGGTTTCCACCGGACGCGGCTGGCTGGACCGGATCAGCTCCTCACTGGGCTCGCTGACGGCGAAACCCGCACCCGCTGCAGGCCAGGCCACCCAACCGGCGACACAAGGCCTGATGGCAAACGCAGGCATCCGTGACCTTACGGAGCGGGAATTCCAAGGCTTCACCGCCTCCCAAGACAAGCTCTCCGTAGTGCTCTACTACACCGATGAGGACGGTCCTAGCCGGTTGATGCAGGAGCAGCTCGACGCCTTGGGCTCGGAATTCGCCGGACGGGTGGAGATCGGCCGCATCAACATCGACCGCTGCCCGGTGCTGGCATCCCAACAGGATGTCCGGACCGTGCCGGATGTGCGGTTCTTCCGGAACGGCAAGCGCGTCGAACCAGGTGGCGGGGCTGGCCCCGGGCAGCGTGCTGCGGGCGCGCTTCCAACAACTCGCCCCACCTCCAGTAGCTCCGGTGATGGCCGCCTTGGAACCCACCGCGACGGAAACCGCGTCCTCCGGGACCGGGTCGATCACCCGCATGAAGAAGGGCTGGATGCCCGCAGGGATGGAACGGCGCTGAGGCTCCCTTCCCTTGTGGTGTTTGGTGAGAAAGGACCACCCAGCGCGAAGGAGCAAAACCCGATGGCCGCCAGACGCAGGCCCAGCTCGAAATGTGAGTCGGGCAGGTTCAACATCGGGAGGGCTGGTCCTTAACACTTTCCTTCATCCCGTGAAGCGTATGTGCCCCTCACTGGGGCTCCACCACTGTGGCATGAGGCTCACAGCGGGCGGTCGCACCGCAGGCTTTCGCAATGGCGTCGAGCGCCTCCTTGGCCGAAACTTTCGTCAGATGGAGGTTGGTGATGCGCTTGTCCGCGAGTTTCCCCTCTGGATCGAGAAGGAGGATGTTGGGAAGCGTGTTGGGTTCTCCGCTGTCCAATTGAACTCCGAGGGGAGTAATTCGCTGGGAAATGAAGGTGATGGCCTCGGCCAAGGAGAAGTCATCCAGATGAACCGAGGGCAGGATGATGCGGTTCAAGCTATCCTCACGGACCTTGGCCAGAACGGCATCCGCCTTTTTCCGCTCTTCCGAGCGGGTATCCGCCGTGACCCCCGGGCGGAGAGTGATCGTCTGCCCGGAATAGGTGATGGAGGCTCCGACCGCCGCCGCCGTGTAGCGGAGAACCGTGGGAAAGGGCACATTCCGGAGATGGAAAAGGCGAATCCGCCGATTTGCGACCGGACCGTCCGGGCCACCAAGATCAAGTCGGCCCACCTCCTTGCAGCCGAGCTCCAACGAACGCTGGCGGTAGTATTCGAAAGCTTCCTCCACCGTAGTGTCCTCGAAGTTCACGCTCGGCACGACGACGGCCTCCAGCCGAGCCTCCAAGCCGCCCGCCGTGGCCTCTTTCGTGGAAGCTGGTTCGGCGTTGGTGGCGGACACTGCGGCTAGGCAGGCGGCGGCGAGAAGCAGCGGGCGGATCATGGTGGCGAACGTAGCGGAAGCCTTCGGCTTCCGGAAGTTTTCCCGACGGTCCCCGGCGGGTTCTTCCTCTCCGAGCCAAGCGCCCTTCCTTGTAGGCCCTGCACCGGGGACCGGCGCGGGAACTCTCCGAAGCCGGGAGGCTTCGGCTACGAAGGGGGTCGCTGGAAAACCGCGCCGCCGCAAACTTTTATCCCCCCGTGACAAAATTCCAAACATCCAACCCTTTACAAGCGGGGGCGGGGATGCCAAACCCCTCGAAATTTAGACCTTGCGCGCCCTAACCGGTCCGCACGCCTGCTTCCCGCCATGCCAAAAGACACCTCGATCCGCAAAATTCTCGTCATCGGTTCCGGCCCCATCGTCATCGGACAGGGCTGCGAATTCGACTACTCCGGTGTCCAGGCCTGCAAGGCGCTGCGCGAGGAAGGCTACACCGTGGTGCTGGTGAACTCGAATCCGGCCACGATCATGACCGATCCGGAGTTCGCCCACCGGACCTATATCGAGCCGATCACCCCGGAAGTCGTCGAGAAGATCATCGCCCGCGAGAAGCCGGACGCGCTGCTGCCGACCCTCGGCGGCCAGACCGCCCTCAATACCTCGATGGCTCTCTTCAAGTCCGGCGTGCTGGACAAGCACAACGTGAAGATGATCGGCGCGAATGCCGACGCGATCGACAAGGGCGAGGACCGCTTCCGCTTCAAGGAGGCGATGCTCAAGATCGGGCTCGATGTGCCGGAATCCGGCGTGGCCCACTCGATGGAGGAAGCACGCGAGGTGGCCGCGAAGATCGGCCGCTTCCCGCTGATCATCCGCCCCGCCTTCACCCTCGGCGGCACCGGCGGCGGCATCGCCTACAACCGCGAGGAGTTTGAGGAAATCGCTTACAGCGGTATCGATCTCTCCCCGGTGTCCGAGATCCTCATCGAGGAGTCCTTGCTCGGCTGGAAGGAATTCGAAATGGAGGTCATGCGCGACCGCGCCGACAACTGCGTGGTCATCTGTTCGATCGAGAACCTCGATCCGATGGGCGTCCACACCGGTGACTCGATCACCGTTGCGCCGATCCAGACCCTGACGGACCGCGAGTACCAGATCATGCGCGACGCTTCCTTCGCGGTCATCCGCGAGATCGGCGTGGAAACCGGCGGCTCGAACATCCAGTTCGCCACCGATCCGAAGACCGGCCGCATGATCGTCATCGAGATGAACCCGCGCGTGTCCCGCTCGTCCGCGCTGGCCTCGAAGGCCACTGGCTTCCCGATCGCCAAGATCGCCGCGAAGCTCGCTGTGGGCTACACGCTCGATGAGATCCGCAACGACATCACCCGCGAGACTCCGGCCTCCTTCGAGCCGACCATCGACTACGTGGTGACCAAGGTGCCGCGCTTCACCTTCGAGAAATTCCCGAAGGCCAACCCGGTGCTCACCACCGCGATGAAGTCCGTGGGCGAGGCGATGTCGATCGGCCGCACCTTCAAGGAATCCATGCAGAAGGCGCTGCGCTCGCTGGAAACCGGCCGCTGGGGCTTCGGATTCGACAGCAAGGAGCCGCACGGCGTGACCCGCGAGGAGATCGAGCGCAAGCTGCGCGTGCCGAACGCCGAGCGCATCTTCTGGCTCCAGACCGCGTTCGTGAACGGCTTCACGCTGGAGGAGATCTTCGAACTCACCGCGATCGACCCGTGGTTCCTGGGCCACCTCCAGCAGATCGCGGAGGAAGGCAAGGACCTCGCCAACCTCGACCTGAAGCGCGCGAAGAAGCTCGGCTTCTCCGACCGCCAGATCGCCAAGGCCCGCGCCCACTCGCAGGCGATCCACAACGTTTCCATCCACGGCGAAACCGACCAGCCCGCCGGTGCCCCGCCGCGTGCCGAGCCGGAGCCGGCTGTCGCCGACATCCCGACCGAGGACACGATCCGCGCCGAGCGCAAGGCCCGGAAGATCATCCCCACCTACCGCCTGGTGGACACCTGCGCCGCGGAGTTCGAGGCCTACACGCCTTACTTCTACTCCACCTACGGTGACGAGAACGAGGCCCGCCCGTCCGACAAGAAGAAGATCATCATCCTCGGCGGCGGTCCGAACCGCATCGGCCAGGGCATCGAGTTCGACTACTGCTGCGTCCACGCCGCCTTCGCCCTGAAGGACCTCGGCTACGAGACCATCATGGTGAACTCGAACCCCGAGACCGTCTCCACCGACTACGACACCTCGGACAAGCTGTTCTTCGAACCGCTCACGCTCGAGGACGTCCTCAATATCTGCGACCAGGAGAAGCCGGACGGCGTGATCGTCCAGTTCGGCGGCCAGACCCCGCTCAACCTCGCCGCGGACCTGAAGCGCCACGGCGTGCCCATCATCGGTACCAGCCCGGAAAGCATCGAGCTCGCCGAGGACCGCAAGCACTTCTCCGCGCTGCTCGACCGCATCGGTCTCAAGCAGGCCGAGGCTGGCACCGCCACCAATGAGGAGGAAGCCATCGAGGCCGCCGACCGCATCGGCTACCCGGTGCTCGTCCGCCCGTCCTTCGTGCTCGGCGGCCGCGCGATGATGATCGTTTACTCGGAAGACGAGCTCCGCCGCTACATGCGCGAGGCCGTCACCGCCTCCCCGGAGCGTCCGGTCCTGGTCGACCGCTTCCTGGACGGTGCCACCGAGATCGACGTCGATTGCATCAGCGACGGCCAGCAGGCCGTGGTCGGCGCGATCATGCAGCACATCGAGCAGGCCGGCATTCACTCCGGTGACTCCGCCTGCGTGATCCCCGCCTTCTCGCTCTCCGAGAAGATCAAGGCCGAGATCACCAAGGCCGCCAAGGACCTCGCCCGCGAGCTGAACGTGAAGGGCCTGATGAACATCCAGTTCGCCGTGAAGGACGACGAACTCTACGTCATCGAGGTCAATCCGCGCGCCTCCCGCACCGTGCCCTTCGTCTCGAAGGCCATCGGCGTCTCCCTCGCCAAGCTCGCCGCCAAGATCATGGTCGGCAAGACGCTCGCCGAGCTCGGCTTCACCGAGACCATCATCCCGCCGCACTACTCGGTGAAGGAAGCCGTCTTCCCGTGGAACCGCTTCCCTGGCATCGACATCGTGCTCGGCCCGGAAATGCGCTCCACCGGCGAGGTCATGGGCATCGATGAAGATCGCGGCATGGCCTACGCCAAGTCCCAGATCAGCGCCTTCAATCCGCTGCCGACCAAGGGCAATGTCTTCCTCTCCGTCGCCGGCCGTGACAAAGACCGCGCCGTCGAGGTCGCCCGCGGCTTGGTCGAGCTCGGTTTCGAGATCTACTCCACCAGTGGCACCCAGGCCCGTCTGCTGGAGGAAGGCATCCCCTGCCACCTCCTCTACAAGCTCTCCGAAGGTGCTCGCCCGACTGTGATCGATGCCATGAAGAACGGCGACATCCACTTCGTGATCAACACCCCCAGCAGCCACGAAAGCCGCGAGGACGAGATCAAGATCCGCGCTGGCGCGATCTCCATGAAGATCTCCCACGCCACCAACATGGCCGCCGCCGAAGCCTCCGTCGAAGCCATCCGCGCCCTCAAGACCCGGGAGCTCACCGTGAAGAGCATCCAAGAGTACCACGAGTGATCCAAGGAGTAGGGACATTCCTGTCCCGTTCTTTATCTTCCTTCTTCAAAGCCCCCGGCATTCCCGGGGGCTTTTTCTTTCGTGGCCAGGCTCACGATAGCGCATGGGTGCGACGATTTTTTATGGAGATCGATTTATGAAAACTCGTGTGTTCTGGCCTTTTCCTTTCATCCTAACAAAGCGTGAATCTGAACGACCTGCTCGCCCGACATGATATCGACCCTGCCAAGGTTGTCGTAATGCGGCATCGACCTTTCGAAAAGCCCTTGAGGAAAGTTCTACCGTGGTTGGTGCATGAACAAACGGAGATCTTCAACGCCTACCAGCAGAAGCATCACGGTAGGACGGAAAGCGCACTGGAGAAACTCGCGGGAGATGGTTGGCTAGCGTCATTTGTCGGCTTGGTTTCCGGTCAAGCAGTCTATGCCGGACTGTACCGGATCGAGGGCTGCCGTTCTCTTACTCACGAACAATTCTGGGCAATGCCCGTAAACCAAGCCCTCAGGGATTACGGCATGGCGGGGTGGAGCGAAGACGATCAACGTAACGCGCGTCTTTGGTTTGATCTCCGGAACACTGGCATCCGTTCCGAATGGATCGGAAAATTGATCGTCGGCTGGCCTCCACCCGATCGTTCGTGGTGGCGGCGTGCCCATAAGAACGACATGCCCGTTCTCGCCCTGCTGGAAGAGAGCCGGTTCGCCAAAGGCATGCCTGATTGGCAAGAACTCGATCTAGGATGGACCGAGCTGAAAGCCATCCCCTCGACATGGAAGAATTCCCTCAGCCACTGGCGTGGTATCTACTTTATCCACGACACAAGCGATGGCCGGGGCTATGTCGGCTCGGCTTATGGGAAGGAGAACCTGTTGGGGCGATGGCTTCAATACGGAGCGAGCGGGCACGGCGGCAACAAGTTGCTCTTGGCACGCGATCCTCGAAACTTTCGATTCAGCATCCTGCAGCGGGTGTCCCCCGATCTGGAACCGGATGAGGTGATAGAGTTGGAAGCCCAATGGAAGATCCGTCTACACACCACTGGGCCGTTTGGCTTGAATGGGAATTGAGTCGTGACAACCCCATCAACTCCTATTCGAGCACGAGCAACCCGATCCTTTTCAAGTAATCGAAGGTTTGGTCGTAGTGGAGTGGTGGCCTGGTTGGATCTTCTTTATCACCGGGCGGAATGAAGATCACCATACCCTGCCTTGCTCGTGTCAAAAGCACGCGGTAGGCGTTCCGTAGATAGTTCTGGTTGTCCGTATTGTTGACGTTCTGCCAGCGGCTTCCTCGGAAGTCGTGGAATGTCCAACCCGAATCATTATAGCGCAGGTCACCATCCCAATTGACGCAGACCCAATCCAACTCCAACCCCTGCACCTGGAACTCGGTGGCGGCATCTTCGAGATAATTGCTGGAGCGGGTATCCGTGTCGTTGTTCAAGAACCACGGAACCGGATCGATGTTCACGCGGATATCGATCGCATGCGGCTTCAATCGCATGGCCTTTGATGAGGCGACTAACCCGAACCGTTCGGTGCCACGCGCATGCTGCTTGATCCATCGCTTCGCAAGATCGAGATCACGGGTGATAGCCAGCGGATATTCCGTGAGATGCTTCAATATCTGACGGGCTTGATCTCCTTCACAATCCAACACTGCCCGCACAAATTCAGAGACACGATCCGCTCGGAAGGATCGCATGGATGCGGAGAGATGGAGGTCTTCTTCGAAGTGCGTTTTAGCCCTGCTATTGAGGTTCGCCAACACCTCTCCTGCGGCGTATCCGAACCAATCAGCTCTGAAGAGATGTAAACGTTCCAATCAGCATAGTGGTCCAGCATGGCTTGAAGCCACGCGGCGATTCCTGCTTCTCCGGTATTGATCTCCTGCCCGCCGCCGACGAGGCAGACCACCACAGCCCATTTATCGTGGCGATTCATACATGAGATCAGGAAATCCGGCTCGGATTTCGAAAAGCCGTCTCGGCCTTTCTTTCGTTTCATGAAGCTGGCGGTTTGTTTGAGATTCCAAGCACGCTGGGCCTCGTCAAAAATCACTACATGCTCCACAGGCGGTTTTTCGCTATGCAAGGCATCGTCTCGGAAATGGTGGACGTTTTGAATGAACGCTTTGACGCTTTCCGCGACTTTCCCTTTGCGAGCTTTTGTGCCCGCGGCCTTTTGGCGCGTAACTTCATCCCGCGTGAGAGCCTCACGCAATACTGCCACCAAGGGTCCATTGCCTGAAAGGAAGACCGCATGGTGCTTGTCCTCTGTTTTGCCGTGGGAGGTCGCGAGATTCAGGCCTACCAGCGTCTTGCCTGCACCTGGCACGCCGGTGACAAAACAAATGGCCTTCTGACCCGCCTTCCTTGTATTCCGAACGATCTCCTCAATCCGGCGAGAAGTAATCTTCAAATTTGTGGCGCCGGCATCATAGCGGGCAATAGCCTCAACGGAATGATTCGCGTAGAGTGACTTGGCTGCCTCAATGATGGTAGGCGTCGGATGATATGGCGCCTCTATCCAGTGCGTGGCATCGATGTTCTGCCCGCCCGCCTGAGAGATACCGTGGTCAACCAAAGCCTCGAAATGAGACTCATGAACGGCGATCGGCCTGCATACCCTGTCGTTGTCGAACATCAGCTCCGGCACACCTGCATCAGGTGCCTGTGTCGCAATCAACACGGGAACAATGGCCAAAGTATGGCTCGCCTTGTGGAAGTTTTTTAGATCCAGAGCATAGTCCCATACCTGATCGAGGTCCGCACGATGGATTTTCTCGGAGCCAACCTTGAACTCCAGAACGAACACTACGGGACCGACAATCAAAACCGTGTCGATGCGGCGTCCCATTCGCGGGATATTGAACTCGAATAGAATATGTCCTTCCACTCCGGCCAAGTGGGTCTTCAGGAAGGCAATCTGGGCTTGCCACGCATTTCGCTGCGAGATTTCCACACTGAAATCGCTGTTTGCCGCAAGGGTGCCGAGAATCCTCTCTTCGGACTCTTCTAGGAAAGTCTGGATCGGCGCCGCGTACCATGCTCGATGCAAACGCACGGAGGGCTGGTCGGGGACTGGCGAAACGCTCATGTGAACAAAGCTGACTGATCTCTTCTGAGATTTCCAGCTTGTGTTAGGCTCAATACCTGGCCAGGTGATTCTGGCGATGAACAATCGCCAATCTCAACGCTCTATCCTCCCAGATCCTGCCGCTGTTTTTGGAGCGGCTTCCTCCCTCTGGGATGCCTGCCAAGCGGAGGAAGAGAGAAATCCCCAGATCAATCTCAGTGACGCCTACAATGGTCGTGACGAGTTGATGCGTGAGGTGATGCGGATCGGGCTCCTGTTTGAAGAATGGGCATGCATTCATGTGGCCTTCGATGAGGCAGAACAAGTGTGGCCCTACCACTTGAAGGACAGCTTTGGCGCAGCCTGCTTGAAGCGGTATGGGCCTGAGTCGATGGCCCAATTTTTTGGGAACGATTGCCTGCTCGTGGCGATGGAACTGAAGCTCCCTGTGTTCGTGTCCGATGGCTTGTCGATTCCAGTGGACGTGCGTGTAGCCAATCCCTCACCCCATTCGGAGTTCCGTGCATATCGGATTCAATCCATGCGGAGGGAGGTTGACGAGGATCGCGAAGTGACAGCCTTTCGATCGGGCGATGATCCGGAGGATGAGGGCTACGAGGACCCATTCTTTTCGCTCCATGGGGTGGGAGAGAACGGACTCGCCGAGTGGATCGCAGACCGGCCAACCTGTGCGGAAGCAATCCGGTTGTTGAAGAACCTTGTTCCGGACATCAAGTTGCCGCCCGAGCCTTGGGTCGTGAGACTGGAACCAATGGGGTGAAGAACGGGACAGGAATGTTTGTCTTCGCCTGTTCTCGATAGGATCCCTCACTTCCTCTCCGCAGACACTTGCACCGACTCATCCTCGATCCATCGTCCGGCGGACTGTTTCACGGGGATGAAGGTGTAGCTCCAGGTTTGGCCGCCGTAGCCGAAGGGGACGCGTAGCAGGACTTTGTTCCAACCCGCTTGGAGCACGACCTTCGAGGGTTCACGGGTCCAGTAGAGTTCCTCGTCTTCCAAGGGCTTCTCATTCGCCGGGGCGAACCACGTGGGGCTGAGGTTCTTGTTGGTGCCGGGGTTCTTCCATGCGGGAGCAGGAAGAGGTTGGCCGTTGATCCACACCTGGGCTCCGAAGGCGTCCCATTGGCCTGCCGCAGGGATGCCGCCGTATTGGCGGTTCGAGCGGCTCGGGGTTTCGAAGCCGATCCATGCGTCGATGGTGCGGGCTTCCTTGCTATGGATGTAGGTCAGGGCGTAGGCGGTGGAGATGCCGGTGCGCGGGAGGATTCCTTCCTTGCCGCGGTCCGAGAGCATGATGGTGCCGCCGGTGGCGGTCTTCCACGCGTAGTTGGCGGTGCCGATGGTGTAGGAAGGTTGGATCGTGGTCTCCGGCTCGAAGGACTTGTCGCCGGGTTCGTCCTTGGTGCGCGGGATCGGGCCGAGCACTTGCCAGGAGAGTTGCGAGGTCTTCACGAAGGGAAACGGTTGGCCGGCGAAGTAGCCATCGCGGTGGGCGGCCAAGCGGTTTTCGAATTCGCGGTAAGCCTTGCCCTGTGCGGAGTCGGCTGCGGGAAGCACGCTGTAGAAGGTGCCCGCGTCCGCCGGGCGGCCGTGCCAGAAGGCCTCGGCAAAGGCGAGCGTGCCGGGCCAGACGGCATTGTGCCGGAAGATGTTCGTCTTGTCCGCCACCCGGATGTCCGGCCAGCAGCAGAGGATGCCGCCCAGCGCCTTGTCATCGCCCTGGGTGACGCGGGCTGGCTGGCGGAAGAAATAGCGTAGCACGGTGAGCAGGGGGTCGTAGTTGTTGAGGTAGCCGCCCGCAGAGTCGAGATACGGTGAGCCGCCCTTCTGCGAGTGGTTCACGCCTTCATCGCCCCAGAGCTGGCGGATGGTGGCATCGTCCGCCTTGAGGCCCGGGTTCCACACCAGCGGCTTGCGACCGGCGTCGCGGACCGCCTTCAGCATGCGGGCCATGAACTGCTGCGGGTCCTTGATCTTCACTTCATCGGAGCCGATGTGGAGATAGGGGCAGTCTGCCACGGGAATCTCCTGGCAGAACTCGGCGATGAGTTTCTCCAGCACGTCCATGCCCTGCTCGCTGCCCATGCCGAAACCGAAGGCGCGGTCGAAGAAGGCGCTGTGGCCGGGCATGTCCAGCTCCGGGATGACCAGGATGTGGCGCGCTTTCGCATAGGCGATCACCTCGCGTATCTGGGCGTAGCTGTAGATCTGGCTCTGCTCCCGGGTCTGGAACTTCGGATCATTGAGCTGCGGGTAGGCGTGGCACTCGATCCGCCATGCGGGATGGTCGGTGAGATGCCAGTGGAAGAGATTCAGCTTGTAGGCGGCGAAGCGGTCGAGCTGCTCCTTGAGGGATTCGACGGTTTGGAAATTCCGGCCGGTGTCGTGCATGAACCCACGCAGGCCGAAGGCGGGCCAATCGCGGATGGAAGTTTGCTGGACCAGCACGCTGCCCTTTTCGCCACGCAGCAGTTGGCGGAATGTCTGGACCGCATGATAGGCCCCGGCGGCATCGGTTCCACGGAGCGTGGCTCCATCGGCGGTGACCGCCAGCGTGTAGCCCTCGGCCTGCGGCACTGCGCCGGGTTGGATGGCGAGATTGATCCGGCCCGGTTTTGCGGCCGGGGTGTCATCCGCGGCGATGGCGGTGGTTTTCAAGCCCTTCGCAGCCAGCAGGGCCTCCAGATCGCGGAGCGCGGGAGCCAGATCCGCCTGTTGTTTGGCGGGATAGAGGATCTCGATGGCCGCGGTGGGCTTCCAATCCCCGTTGCCCCATTTCACCTCCTGCGGGAAAGGGATCAGAGCGGTTTTCGCCTGGGCGAGGATGGCGGGGGTCACCGGTTCGGACCAGGTGGAGGGCGTCTCAGCGGCATGCGATGGGACGAGCAGCGAGAGCAGGAGAGGGCAAAGCAGGCGGTTCATGGGCGGGTAGACAAAGAACGAATGGCCGCCATGCTACCGGAAGCGGACACGGTGTCTTTCGTGGTCGGGTTTCCCGACCAGTGGCCACGCTTCTTCTTCTGACCTCGAAGAGGTCACGGACCATAGCCGGAGTGTCGCGCAGCGACCTCCGGAGGTGACGGTCTTTCCTGGATTTGAGCCCATGCGTCAGCGGGGCTCAAAGAGGCATGCAGGCCTCGGGTGGTTTCTAGCGGAATGGATCTACCCGGATGGTCCGCCCATGTGCGACCCCTCCGGGGTCGAATGAAATAAAAACTCGTGGGCCCGGAGGTCGCTGCGCGACGCTCCGGCTATGTTCTGCGACCTCTCCGAGGTCGGAGGAACAGTCACGTAGGACGCGTGGGCTATCCTTCACCCCCGGGGATGGAACTGCTTGTGGATCGTCTTCAATCGTGCGGAATCCACATGGGTGTAGATCTGGGTGGTGGAAATGTCCGCGTGTCCCAGCAGCTCCTGGATCACCCGCAGGTCCGCGCCGCCTTCCAGCAGGTGCGTGGCGAAGGAGTGGCGGAGCAGGTGCGGGTAGACGTTGTGGTCGATGCCTGCGGCGGCGGCGCGTTCCTTCACTACCTCCCGCACCCGGTCCGTTGACAATGCCCCTCCGCGCACGCTGAGAAACACGTGCGAACCGGTGCGCTTTTTCACCAGCGTGGGCCGCTCGTTCTGAAGGTAGCTCTCCAAGGCTTCCTTCGCCTTTCCGCCCACGGGCACGATGCGGGTCTTGTTCCCCTTCCCCTTCACCCGGATGAATCCTTCCTCGAAATCGACATGCTCCAGGCGTGCCTGGCAGAGTTCGGACAGGCGGAGGCCGGAGGCGTAGAAAAGTTCCAGCATCGCCCGGTCACGGCGGCCCAGCGGGCGGGCGGGATCGATCGATTCGAGCAGCTTTGTGACCTCCGTCGCATGGATCGTTTCCGGGAGGATGTGGTCCGGACGCGGAGCGAGCAACGGCTCGGCGGGGTCCATCGGCAGTTTCCCCCGGGCCGCCAACCAGCGGAAGAAAACCTTCAGATGCACGGTGGTGATGCGCAGCGAGGAGGCGATCAGTCCCGCGGCCTTACGCGAGGTCAGAAATGACGAGAGTTCCTCCGTGCCGAGGTCCGCCAGTGACAGCTTCCGCCCCTGCATCCATGCCGCCAGCGCATCAAGCGACTGCCGCACCGAGAGCTGGTAGGCGGCGGAAAGCCCGCGCTCGGTGGCGAGGTAGAGGATGAATCCTTCGGTTTCGCGCTCCATCAGGTGTCACCGATGATCCGGAACCGCACGGGGTGAAGCAACCCGAATCGGGCCGCCAGCGGGTCAAATTTCATTGACATCCCAAGCGCTCCCCGGATTGTCACAGTAGCAAGGAACTAGAAGGAGGAATGGTGCAAAGCGATCTACTTCACACGGAGAAGATTCTGGCCGATCGGAAAACGTTTTTCCTCGATCTGAAGGAAAACGCCCGCGGGATGGTGGTCAAGATTACCGAAGACGTCGGTGGCAACCGGGACACCATCATGGTGCCGGCGGAGCTGCTCGGCGACTTCATCGCCGCCCTGACGGACATCAAGGCCACAGCCGACAATCACGGCTGATCCCAAGGAGTCGGGACATTGCCTCCGGCCATGCCAGTTAGCGCTTCGCGTTTAATTGGGCCTTCCGCATTCCTGTCCCGTTCTTCCAAGCAGGCAAGGACAGGAATGTCCTTGCTCCCGGTCATTGTCGGCCACGAATGCGACCGATCGCCCAGGCCGCGTGCTCGGCGATCAGGGGATCTTCGTCCGCCGCAGCTTTTTCGAGTGCGGGTAGATCCTCGGTGGTGCCGGTATTGCCGAGGCCCACGCAGACGTTCCGCAGGAAGCGGGCGCGCTTGATCCGCTTGATGGGTGACTTGGCGAAGAGGGCGCGGAAGCCCTCGTCATCCAGCTCCAGGAAATCGCGCAGGCGGTGGGTGAAGACGCTTTCACGGGCGAGGAACTTCGCCTCACGTGAGACCTCCGCGAACTTGTTCCAAGGGCAGGCTTCCAGACAGGCGTCGCAACCGTAGATGCGATCCCCCATTGCCTCGCGGAATTCCAGCGGGATCGCTTCCTTGTGCTCGATGGTGAGGTAGGAGATGCAGCGGCGGGCATCGACCCGGTGCGGGGCGGTGATCGCGCCGGTGGGGCAGGCATCGATGCAGCGGGTGCATTTCCCGCAATGGTCGCCGAAGGGCGGATCGGCGGCCAGGTCGAGGGTGGTAA
This sequence comes from Luteolibacter sp., assembly GCA_049840755.1. Classification (GTDB taxonomy): domain Bacteria; phylum Verrucomicrobiota; class Verrucomicrobiia; order Verrucomicrobiales; family Akkermansiaceae; genus Luteolibacter. Next base: position 259,307 of record JASGJM010000001.1, read on the forward strand.
GCAGCTCGGCCAGGAAGAACCAGGTGCCCAGATGGCGGTGGATCTGGAGGGTGGACTTGCCATTCCAGCCGAGGCCGGAATCGGTGGCGAAATCACGCTCCAGCACCGGACCGGTATCAACGTAGTAGCGCTGGGTGCCGCCGAGCTTCGCCAGCTCCGCATCGAAGGCCTTCAGCATCTTGAGGATCACATCGTGGTAGTCCTCGTTCCATGAGTAGCGGGCGATGCGGTAGCCGGGATCCCCGCCATCCTGCCGCGGGCTACGGCCGGGGTAGTAATTCAATCCCAGGCAGATGACGGCGCGGCAACCGGGAAGGACCTCGCGCGGATCGCAGCGTCGGTGCGGGGTTTTCTCCATCCAGGCCATGTCCCCATGGCAGCCATCCCCGATCCACTCGCGGAAAGCCTCCGCGTGTGTGGCTTCCTTCGCCACGGCGATCCGGCAATCGTCGAAGCCCAGCTCCCGGGCGATGGCTTTGACCGCGGCGGCGTCCACTCCGGCAGGATGCACCACGAACCGGCGCGGAGGAACAGCAATATCCGCCTCCTCGGGTCAGGGGGCGCGCCGATAGGTGATCCAGCGGAAGCCCCCGGCCGGGACCTTCAGCTCCTGGGAGATCCGGCAGAAGCGGTCGGTCTTCAAGTGGCCGCCTTCGACGCCCTCGGGCGCTGCCACCACTTCTCCGGCAAGTCCGGCGTAGTACAGCGGGATGTTCCAGGTCTCGGTGATCTCGTGGTCGGTGGGATTGAAGACCGCGAGCAGGGCCTGGGTCGGGAGGGCGGGATTCACGTGCAGGAGGCCATCGAGCGTGCGGCCATTGGCGCGGCGCAGGTGAAGGACATCGCTCTCGAGCAGATCGCGGTTCGCTTTGAACCACGTGACATTCTTCCGCACCATGTCCCGCACCCGGGGAGTGTCGTAGAGGCGGGGGCCGCGATAGCAGGCCTGCACCCCGGCGGCAAGATTGCTCATCATCATCGCCTCGTAGTGGTCGATGTGTTCGTCGAGCGGCTCGATGGTCGCGGCGGCTCCGCCCCCTTGGTAGACACTGAGCGGCACGAACATCCATCCCATCGAAGGAGTCTTCTCCCACGTGCCGTCGTAGATGTTCTGGCGGGTGTGGATGAGCTGCTGGGCGCGCGGCAGCGACCAGTTTGTCTCACGATAGCCCATGCCGCATTTGTTGGTACCAGCGGCGTAGTAGTAATCCGGCGCGTTCACGAATACGCCTTTCGCCCGCAGGTCGCGGTAGAAGTCCGACCAGATCCGCCAATGCACCCACTGGGAATCCTCCGCACCACGCTGGAGCGGCGGCCGTGCGGTGACATCCACATCCCCGGGATACGGGCCGTCGTGTTCGAAAACGGTGAAACCGGTGGCGGTGAACAGGTTTTCCAGCTTGCCCAGATAGGACTGGCCCCACGGGCTGGTCACCGCCGGGCAATTGCCGAACTGGAGCTTCTTGTCCGGTGGCGGAACCATGTCATTGCCTCCTCCTACGCTGCGGGAGGCGTAGAGCGAGTAGCAGCCGATTTCGATGCCCTTCGACTTCGCGTAGTCGGCCACCTGCTTCCATGAGGCGAGATAGGCGGGACTGTCGTTCTCCGCATTGAATCCCGATCCAAAGGAGAGGATCAGCATTTCAAAGCCCACTTCCGCGCACTGGTCGATGGCGGCGCGGACCTTGTCCGGGTTCGCGTCCCGCATGTGCATCATCAGCGGGTTCTCCGTCACCCACGGGGCGATGGTCCGCATCATGCGGCGGTAGGCAAGGCTGCGGCGCTCGCGGTCGGTCGAGTCCATGCCGAGTTCGTAAACGCGGAACGATTCAAAGGTGGCGCCCGGTGCGATATCCTGGGAGGGGCCGCGGTCCGGCTCGACGGTGAGCAGGCACTTCTCCTTGAGCTCGTAGTTCACCTGCGTCTTGTAGGAGGGATCGGGTCCGATGCGGACGATGTGGCTGTTCGCCTGGTCCGCATCGAAGCTGCCGAAGGTCATGTCCGTCTCCACGCGCAGCGTTTGCGGGAGAGTCATGAGCCCCTCGCTCTGGAGATCGCTGTGGTTGCGGGCCTCCACCAGCGCCAGTGTTTCGGCGTTCAACTTGTCCAGCCGCACCGGCTTGGCGCCTTGGTTGGAAACGGTGATCCACTTCACCAGCAGCGGAATGCCATCGTAGATCTCGTAATGGACGGAAACCACGAGAGCCGACTTCGCAGTGGGGGTGGCGGCCTTGGCCTCCGGTGCACCGTGAATCGTGACGCTGGTGATATGACTGCGGCTCCACTCGCCCTGGGGTGATTCGTCGCTGGCACCGCCCTTGCGATCGGTCTTCCCCACGCGGACCATCTTCGGAGTCCCGGCCGGACGTGGAGAATCGAAAAGCGGCTGCCATGCGAGCGGCTCGCGGTCGATGGAGGCTTCCCAATGGATCACCGTGTCATCCAGACGGGCACGCAGGCGGTAGGGCTGGTCCTTGGACAGGCCGCCATCCGGGGCAGTGAATGCCTTCACCTTGGCCAGCCTTTCCGCGCCGTTGTCACGGAGTTCGAACTGGCCATGCTCGCCGCGATCGCCGGGCCGGAGATTCACTTTCACCACACGATCCTCGAAGACCAGGCCGAGACCCAACCCCCAGCTCGTGCCCGTATCCGTGCCGGGATCGATACCAACCTCGATCACCCGAGCGTCCGCAGGCAGGGCCCGGTCCGCGAAGCAATGGACGTTCGCCGGAGCATAGATCTCGCCGGCTTTGCCCTCGTTGGCGAAGCTGACCCGTTCTTCCGCCGTCGAGCGGGTGATCTTCCATGCCGGATCGAGTTTGGTGGTGAAGCGGTCTTCCCACAGCACCTTGCGGGGGCCTTCCGCATCATTCGTGGTAGCCGGGACTTCGAAATCGAATCGCACTGCAGTTCCCTTCGGAGGCCATGCGGCATCGGGCGCGTGATGGCGGATCTGTTTCCACGCGAAAGGAGCCGCAGGTGCTCCGATCGACATGCCGGTGTAGCGCAGTGCGTCTGGAGCGGGTTGGAGATCCTTCAGCCATGCCTCGGTGATGAAGGCTTGGTTCGGTTGACCGGTCAGGCCGCCGATGTCGTAGCGGCGGCCATCGAGCGTGACCGCACCTTCCGGGCGCACTGCACGGATGATGGATTCGCCGGTGGCCGTGAGCTCGAAGGCGGTGGTGGCGAATCCCGGGCCCACGCGGAATGTGCGGCGAATGAGACCATTCGACAGCGTGACCTCATTGCGGGCTTCATCCTTGGTGATGGAAGCCTTGAACCCCTGCGGTTGGACGAGCCAATCGCGCTCGGGCTGATAGGTTTCCGGAGGAAGGGCCAGCGCGATACAGGGAGCCAGAAGAACGAAAGCAGACAAACGATACATGCGTCGGAAGAGACTGTCCGGTGAGTCGGAATCTTTCGCGGTTCCTCGCGGGGGCGGGAAATGCTTCATATTTCCTGATTGTTAGACTCCGTGACTTGCCGGTTGCGGGATTCAAAGCCATGATGCGGCCATGTTGCGCCGTCTGCTTCTCCCGGTGTTCGGGTTGCTCTCCACGCTTCCGGCTTTTTCGCAGGCCTTCGCGCCGATCGCGGACCGGCCGCCGGCGATCACGCGGGAGTTCCGCGGGGCCTGGGTTGCGTGCATCTACAATCTCGATTGGCCGAGTTCGCGGGGGCTTGGTGCCGCCCAGCAGCAGGCGGAGCTGCGCGGCATTCTGGACAAGATGGCGGCGCTGAACATGAACGCGGTGGTCTTCCAGGTGCGGCCGCATTGCGATGCGGTCTACCAGTCCTCGATCGAGCCATGGAGTCCGTGGCTGACGGGGACCATGGGAGCTTCGCCGGGCTATGATCCGTTGGCTTTCTGCATCCGTGAGGCCCATGCTCGTGGGATCGAGGTCCACGCGTGGTTCAACCCCTTCCGGGCGATTTCCAGCACCTCGATCACCTGTTGCAGCAGCCACGTCACCTGCGCGAATCCGCGGATCGTGAAGCCCTATGGCTCGATGAAATGGTGCGATCCCGCCCTGCCGGAAACGCGCAGCCGTGCGACCGGCGTCATCCTCGATGTGGTGAAACGCTACGATGTCGATGGCGTGCACATGGACGACTATTTCTATCCGTATCCGTCCGGCGGAGCGGTGTTCAAGGACGGCAAGACCCCGGCCGAGCGCCGCGCCTACGTGGACGGGTTCGTGAGCAATCTTTACTCCGCCGTGAAGCAGCAGAAGCCGTGGGTGCGGGTGGGCATCAGCCCCTTCGGCATCTGGCGACCCGGCGTTCCCGCAGGGATCGAGGCCGGTCTGGACAGCTATGAGAGCCTTGCCTGTGACTCCCGGAAGTGGCTTGCCAGCGGCTGGGTGGACTATCTCGCTCCGCAGCTCTATTGGCGGAACTCTCCGGCCAAGCAGAGCTTTTCGACGCTCCTGAGCTGGTGGCGCCAGCAGGGCAGCCGTCCGGTGTGGCCGGGCATCGCCACCGCGCGCATCAGCAGCTCGGAGGACCCGGGCCGCCCGGCTTCTGAAATCATCAATCAGATCCAGCTCAGCCGCACGATCGGCCGCAACTACGTGGGGAACATTCAGTGGAGTGCGAAGAGCCTCGTGACCAACCGTGGCGGAATCGCCAACCAGCTTGCGAGCACCTACACCCAGCCTGCCGCCGTGCCGCCGATGCCGTGGCTCAGCAGCCGTGCTCCGGCTTCGCCCGGAGTGAGCGCGCAGACGAGCGGCAACGGGACGTTCGTGCGCTGGGTGCTGTCCGATCCGAATACGGTGAAGGTCGCCGTGCAGGCGCGCTATGGCAGCCAGTGGAAGATGGTGAAGGTGGCTCCTGCTTCTGGAAACGGAATCACCATTCCCGCAGCGGATGCCGTGGCGGTGACGGCACTTGATCGCTTCGGCACGGCCAGCGCGCCGAAGGTGCTGGGACGCGGCGGAAGGTGAAGCGGCCCGGGGGTTATCGGCCTGCGAGCTTGGCTTCCGTCCACGCGTCTTCCATCTGGTCCGCAGTGGCGGCCTCAAGTGTGAGGCCGCGGTCGGAGAGTAGGCGCTCCATGTGGTGGAAGCGGTCCTCGAACTTGGCATTGGCGCGGGCCATCAGCACTTCCGGATCCGCTCCGCGGAAGCGGGCGAGATTCACCGCGCTGAACATGAGATCGCCGAGTTCCTCGGACACGGCCTCCAGATCCTGGGCGTCGACAGCGGCTTCCAGTTCCTGAAGCTCTTCACGGATCTTGGCGATCACGCCGCTTTCCTGTGGCCAATCGAAGCCGACCTTGGCGGCCTTTTTCTGAAGCTTCGCCGCACGTGGCAGAGCGGGCAGACCTTTGCCGACGCCATGGAGAAAAGGCTTCGGACCGGTCTCGCCTTTCTCCGCCCGCTTGATGGCGTCCCACTGCTTGAGAACCGCATCGGGATCGTCCGCGACGTTTTCACCGAAGACATGAGGGTGCCGGCGCACGAGCTTGTCGCTGATGCCGCGGGCGATGTCATCGAGGTTGAAGCGGCCTGCCTCTCCGGCGAGCTCGGCATGGAAGACGACTTGCAGCAGCACGTCGCCGAGTTCCTCACAAAGGTGGGCCTGATCGCCGCTGCGGATGGCATCCACGGCTTCGTAGGTTTCCTCGATGAAATTGGGCACCAGACTTTCGTGGGTCTGCTCGGCATCCCACGGGCAGCCACCGGGCGCGCGGAGGCGGTGCATGATCGCGCGGAGGCGGGCGAGTTGCTGCCCGGGCTCCGGGCAGTCGATCATTTCGGCGTCGGTCATGATTTTTCGGAGGCGCGGCGGAGGGTGTCACGTTCCTCGTCGGTGAGGCTCTGGAGCCCGTCGCGGTTGATCTTGTCGAGGATGCGGTCGATCTCGTTGCTGGTTTGCAGATCCACGGAGGTGCGCGGGCGGATCTTGGCCTCGGTCTTCACACGGCGGCGCTGCCAGGAGGGCGTGATGATGTTGTCGCGGCGACCCTTGCCAAGCAGATGGGGGTAACGCACCAACAGGTAGCCAAGGATGGCTCCGCCGAGGTGTCCGGCCTGCCCACCCTCGTTTCCGCCGAAGCCGAAGAGAATGGCGGCAACCGCGAATCCAAGAATGACGAGCGCGAAAGTCCGCAGCGACATTTCGATGGGCGGAAACAACATCTGCACACGCAGGTCAGGAGCTACCTGGGAGGCTCCGATGAGGATGCCGAAGATGCCTGCGGAAGCGCCCACCAAGGGTACTGTGTAGCCGTAGTCCAGCACATGAAGGAAGACCAGTAGCGAGAAAAACGCGGCTCCTGCGATCCCGCATAGCAGGTAGAAGATCAGGAATTTCGTTGAACCCCACCAGCGCTCCATCCAAGGGCCGAAGAAGAAGAGCCCCAGGGAATTCGCCAGGATGTGCCCGAAGTTGGCATGCATGAACTGGAACGTGATGAATTCCCAGATGCGGCCTTCGAAGATGGCACTCTCCACCGCGAACGCGGAAAATTCCACGATCCGGTGTCCGAACAGGAACACGTCCGCGAGGAATATCACCACGTTGGTGATCAGCAGCCACTTTGTGACCGGCGTGAGCCTCGGGATGATGCCCTGTGGCGGTGGCGTGGAATAATCGCGGTCGTAGCTGCCCATCCGCCGCACGGGGTAGCACGGCCACCGTTCCGCCGCAAGGCTGCCGGAGCGCAACTATGAATGAAATCCGTGGTTTCCGCGGATATGGAACGATTCGTTTTGTCGATTTCTGGGCATCTCCGGGCCGATCCGGCACGGCGGATGCTAAATCCCCTCCCGTCCCTCTCTGTTTGAACACCATGAATACGAACGAAACCAACAATCCCGAAGAGCGACCTAGTCACCTGCCGGACGACCGCACCGTGGCCCCGGAACTCACGTTCGAAGACTTCTGGGATACCGATGCCATCGCCGGCCTGATCCGCTCGAAGAGTGGCCACGAGGAGACGCCCGCATTCCTTTTTGTTGGAAAAAAGGAAGCCGGGCTTCTCCGCGAGCACCTCGGCGAGGTCTTCGGCGCGGAGGCCGTGAGCACCCTGAAGGATACTTATTACATGGGCCTCGAGGTGATCGAGCTCGACTGCGAGACCTTCCTCAGCACCGCGGGCCGCAAGTCCCACCGCACGCTGCAGGACCCGATGTCCCGCCGCCCCGCATGGCGGGATCGGGAGACCACCTCCGGCTGGAGGTTCCACGTCTGATCCGTCCATCCTGCGGCACGCTGCCGTTTTTGATAGATCCCGCACCACCCTGCGTAATTTCCCGTGCTTGTCCGGCTCGGGAGTCCTTTCCCGGGTGGCCACCGCTCGACGTCAATCCGGCGCCGGGCGACGGCGGCCCAGGTCTCCATCGCCGGAGAAGGCCAGCTTTTGCGACATCAGCTTTGACCGAATCTGGGTCGTTTATCCCTCGTTTCGATCCAAATTTGGCCCATTTCTTTGCGTGGCGTTGCGTTGTGCTTCGCATCTGCCACTTATGGAATGGTCATGTCTGCGATGCGTCATACCTCCCACGCCGGGCTTGCTGCCTGGGTTGAAGAAACCGCCACCCTCTGCACTCCGGATGCCATCGAGTGGTGTGATGGTTCCCAAGGCGAATGGGACCGCCTGACGCAGCTCATGGTCGAGAAAGGGACCCTTACCCGCCTTGATCCGGCAAAGCGTCCTAACAGCTTCCTCGCCCGTTCCACGCCGTCCGATGTCGCCCGCGTGGAGGACCGCACCTTCATCTGCACCCGCCGCCCCGAGCAGGCCGGTCCGACGAACAACTGGATGCATCCCGACGAGATGAAGAAGATCCTCGTCGAGAAATTCCGTGGCTCGATGAAGGGCCGTACGATGTACGTCATCCCCTTCTGCATGGGCCCGCTCGACTCGCCTTTGGCGAAGATCGGCGTGCAACTCAGCGACAGCCCTTACGTGGTGGTCAACATGCGCATCATGACGCACATGGGCAAACACGTGCTGGAGCGCCTCGAGCAGGAAGCGTCCGGCGAGTTGCCGAACAAGCGTGACGGCCACGGTCGTTTCGTCCCCTGCCTCCACTCCGTCGGTGCGCCCTTGGAGCCCGGCCAGGCGGATGTTTCGTGGCCGTGCAATGAGGAGAAATACATCTCCCACTTCCCCTCCACCCGCGAGATCTGGTCCTACGGCTCCGGCTACGGTGGCAATGCACTGCTGGGCAAGAAGTGCCTCGCCCTGCGCATCGCCTCGAACATCGCCCGGGAGCACAACTGGCTGGCGGAGCACATGCTCATCCTCGGCCTCGAGTCCCCGGAAGGGGTGAAGACCTACGTCACCGCCGCTTTCCCGTCCGCCTGCGGCAAGACCAACCTTGCCATGATCGTCCCGCCGAAGTCCTACAGCGATGCCGGTTGGAAGACCACCATCGTGGGCGATGACATCGCCTGGCTGTGGCCGCACGAGGATGGCCGCCTCCACGCCATCAATCCGGAAACCGGCTATTTCGGTGTGGCTCCCGGCACTTCCAACGACACCAATCCGATTGCGATGGAGTCGATGAAGGCCAACACCATCTTCACCAACGTGGCTCTCACCGATGATGGTGATGTGTGGTGGGAAGGCCTCACCAAGGAAGCCCCCGCCCATCTCATCGACTGGCAGGGACAGGATTGGACACCGGCCAGTGGTACCAAGGCCGCGCATCCGAACGCACGCTTCACCGCGCCTGCGAGCCAGTGCCCGACCATCGATCCGGAGTGGCAGAATCCGGAGGGTGTGCCCATCTCCGCCATCATCTTCGGCGGCCGTCGTCCGGACACGATGCCGCTCGTCTATCAGGCCTTCAACTGGTCGCACGGCGTCTACATCGGTGCCACCATGGGCTCCGAGGTCACAGCCGCCGCGATCGGCCTGAAGCCCGGTGTCCGCCGCGATCCCATGGCCATGCTCCCCTTCACCGGCTACAGCATGGCGGACTATTTCCACCACTGGCTGGACATGCGCCGCCACGTCACGCACCTGCCGCGTTTCTTCCACGTGAACTGGTTCCGCAAGGACGAGAACGGCAAGTTCCTCTGGCCCGGCTACGGAGAGAACATGCGCGTGCTCGAGTGGATCGTGAAGCGCTGCCTCGGCAAGATCCCCGGCCACGAAACCCAGATCGGGTGGACCCCGGAGTACAAGGACTTCAATGTCGAAGGCCTCGAATCCTTCACTCGCGAGCACTTCGAAAAGTGCATGGCTTTCAAGGCCGACGAGTGGAAGGCCGAGATCCTCTCGCAGGGTGAGCTGTTCCTGAAGCTCTACGACTACCTGCCGAAGGAGATCGTCTTCCAGCGCGAACTCCTCGCCGCGCGTCTGGCCTGAGCCGGAGTGTGATGTCGCGGGCTGCATAGGCGGTCACGTGCATCCTCGGTCACGTGCATCCTGTTTGTTTTCCAGGAGTAGGAGGCGTCCGTCCGTTCCGCCCTCAAACGCGGAGCGGGCGGACGACTTGGAAGATGGATGACAGGTTGTCCTGTTGTTCGATCTGCTGAACCCGGCCTCAGAGTTGCCTTATTTCTTCAGCTCCTGGTTGGTGGTGCCAACGGGCTTGATCTCCAGCTTCGCATTTTCCGGCGGCTTGGTTTCCGCTGGCTTGGAGTCGGTGGGTTTTGTTTCCGCAGGTTTCGCCGGATCGGCGGGCTTGTTGGCCTCCACCGGTTTGGCGGCGTCCTTCGGCTTCTCACCCTCCTTGGGTTTCTCCGCTTCCTTTTTTTCACCGTCCTTGGCGGCGGGCATGGGTGGCGGAGCCTGGCCGTCCTCGGTGCGGATGGCTTGGTAGAGATGGTTGTAATTGTGGCGGATCGCCGCAGGGAACGATACCCGGCCGGCTTCCACGATCTTCTCGCGGAGCAGCTTCGAGGAGAGGTCCGCTACCAGATCGCCACCGATCTTGACCGCTGCACCCACGCCTCCCACATGGGCGCCAGCGTCGGCGCTGCCACGGATCAGGTCGCTCGAAATGGAGATGCCTTGCAGGGCCAGACTGGATTGGGCGGAGGCGATGGTCGCATTCGGTGCCACCGTGATTTCCAGCACCGCGTGGTCGTCCGAGGACAGCCAGCCGCGGACATGATCGATACGGATCGAGACGAAAATGCCGCCATCCGGAGTCGGAGAGATCTCAGGCTTGTAGGTCTTGTACTCGCTACCGGAGAGCGAGTAGCTCACCGTCTTGCCTTTCCAGCCGCCGAGGCTCTTGCCGAAGGCATCGACATCGATGTGCGGCGCGGCGGCGGCCAGTCCGGCGAGTGCGAAGTAAGTGAGAGCGGTGCGGATCATGGTCTTGGTCTCCGGGGCATCCATACCACGCTCCGGCGGAAATCCTTCACGAAAATTCCGGCGGCAGGGGCGGAGGGGTTGCCTGGTTCTTCGCGCCGAACAGCCGGTCAACCTGGCTGCGGGCCTTTTCCTTGTGCTCGTCTTTGATATAGGCGGCTACGGTTCCAAGCGCTCCGACCAGTGCTCCCCAGTCATCGGAATATCCCACTCCGGGAATGGCATCCGGGATCAGGTCCACCGGCAGGATCAGATAGCCCAGTGCTCCAACGATCACGCCCTTGGCCCAGGCCGGAGTGTCCTTGTCCTGAAGGCAGTAGAACAGGATCAGCGCGGTAAAGAGCACTTTGTCCCCGGCGAATTTCGCGGCACGGCTCAGCTTCGACCACAGCCTGCGGGCGGTGTACCAGCGGCCGGTTTTCGAGGTGTCGGGAGTCAATGGGTGCTCGCTCAAGTCCGCCCGCATCCTGCCCGGGCCGCCTCGCTGCGGCAACTACAAGGCGACCGGGTGATTGGAATCCGCCGCCGGACCGAGACCACGGTTGCGCCGCCCGGCATCGCCCGCTAGCGTCACCCGCGTGAGTCGTCCGGTCGATGCCCTGATCGAGTTTCTGCGTGCCGAAGAGGCGCGTGGGATGACCCATGTGCATCTGGATGAGGGCGCTCGGCAGGTTCTGCGGGAGCTGAATGCCCGGTCGAGACGCCCGGCTGCATCCCCCACCCCTCCGCCACCACCTTCGCGTCCTGCGCCAGCGGGCCCGGCATTCTCTCTTTCGGACACGCAGGAGGAGGCTCCTGCGCCGCGTCCGGTTCCGGTCTTGGCCGAAGTCCGCGCTTCGGACGGCAGTGCGGCCGAGCAGATCGCCGCACTCAAGCAGCAGGCCCAGAATTGGACCGCCGCCCGATCGCTCGGCACTCTGCGGGATACCATGGTTTTCTCCGTGGGCAATCCCGAGGCGGACCTGATGTTGGTGGGAGAAGCGCCCGGCTATCAGGAGGAACGCCAGGGCGAGCCCTTCGTGGGCCCCGCCGGTCAGAAACTCACCGATATTCTCCGTGCGATGGGTCTCGGGCGGGAAGCGGTCTATATCTCGAATATCGTCAAATTCCGTCCGGCGATTCCCGGTCAGACGACCAACAACCGCCCTCCCACGGATGAGGAAATGGCCTCCTGCCTGCCCTTCATCCGCCGCGAGATCGGCATCGTCCGGCCGAAATGCATCGTCGCGCTCGGCGGCACCGCTTCGAAAGGGCTGCTCGGCACCGATGAAGGCGTGGCCCGCATGCGTGGCAAGTGGCACGAATTCGAGGGTGTGCCGGTCCGCGTGACCTATCACCCCAGCTACCTGCTCCGCACCACCTCCGGGAACTTGGACAAGCGCAAGGTCTGGGAGGACATGCTGGAGGTCATGGAGCTGCTCGGCATGCCGGTCTCGGAGAAGCAGCGTGGCTATTTCCTCAAATAAATGAGCGTTCTCGTCCTCACCACCGGCGGCACCATCGATAAGGTTTACTTCGATGCCTCCTCCGAATACGAAGTCGGCGAGCCGACCGTGCCCCATGTCTTCCGCGAGGCGGGTGTGGCGCTGGATTGGCGGCTGGAGTCCCTGATGCGGAAGGACAGCCTGGAAATCAATGATGACGACCGCGCCGCCATCCGGGCCGCCTGTGAGGCTGCACCGGAGGCCCGCATCCTCATCACCCACGGCACGGACACCATGTCCCTCACCGCGGAAAAGCTGGTGGGCATTCCCGGCAAGACGATCGTGCTCACCGGCGCGCTCGCTCCGGCCCGTTTCAAGACCACGGATGCGATTTTCAACCTCGGGCTCGCCCTCGGGGCGGTCCAGTCCCTGCCGCCGGGCGTCCACCTGGCGATGAACGGCACCATCTTCGAAGCTGGCAAGGTCCGTAAAAACAGAGAGGCCGGCCGCTTCGAAGCGACCGGCCCCTGAGAAACAGACGGCTGGATCAGTTCCGGCGCATGAAAATGCGCAGGATATACCAGAACATCAGCGCCACGCTGGCGAAGAGGCTCAGCGCCGCGGCCACGTGCTGGCCCGGCTGGTAGTGATACTGGATCGCGCTGGTCTGGTAGAGGATGCAGGCTGCTGCGAAGACCACCATCGCCACGCTGAACCAGAATCCGAGTGTGATCGGGGTGAGGCAGGCAAGTAGGACGGCACCCACCGCGATCATGCCGCAGACTTTCAGGAAGCCGCCCATGAAGGTGAAATCCACCCGCGTCGAGGAGGCCACCGCCGTCAGACCCAGCACCAGGGCGCAGGTGATGACGGCTGCCTTGCCGAGCACCAGCGGATCGCCGGAGACGATTGGCGCGAGCGCGACCATTGGCAGGAAAATCAGTGCTTCCGCCACTACGTAGGCCCCGAGGCCGAGATACTGGGTGGAGATCGAGGTCGAACTGCGGGCCATGCGGTCCGCGATGGTGCCCACCAGTGCGAAGCCGCCGAGCATGATCAGCCAGCCGAAGCGGCTGGCTCCGATGGCGCGCAATGCCACTTCGCCGAGGCCGGCCTTGATGAGGAGGGTTTCCAGAACGGCGAATGCCACCATGGCTGCCGCAAGGTGCCAGTAGGTCTTCTTGACGAATTCCAGGCGGGTTTCCAGCGGAGACTGGGCGACGACCGCGCGCGAGGATTCATAGGGATTATAATAAGGATGCTCTGAGGGCATGGCGGAGAGTTATACGCATTCCGGCCGGAAATCCAGACAAGACAAATGGCGTTTTCGAGGCGATGAAATCCCGGCTTTCCTTCCCGCCGATCCCATCAAAAGAATCCGCCATGCATCCGTTCCTCGACGAATCCTTCCACGTCCGCTGGTCCACCCTCGTTCCGGAGGCCGTCGAGCCGGATATCCGCCGCGCGCTGGCGCTGGCCAAGGACAGCCTCGATGCCATCCGCTCCGCCGATCTTTCCGCGCTGACCTACGACAATACTTTCGCTGCGCTGGAGAAGGCCACCGAGCCGCTCAGCCGCGGTTGGGGTCTGCTCAACCACCTCGACTCCGTCAATGACGGCCCGGAGCAGCGCGCCGCCCTGAATGCGATGCTGCCGGAGGTGTCCGATTTCTATGCCTCCATCCCGCTGGATGATGCGCTCTGGACCGTGCTGAACGCCTACGGCCGCAGCGCGGACGTGGAGCAGCTTGATCCGATCCGCCGCCGCTTCGTGGAGGAGACGATGAATGACTTCGTCCAATCCGGTGCCGATCTGCCCGCCGACAAGAAGGCCCGCATCGCCGAGATCGAGGCGGAGCTTTCCAAAGTCACGCAGGAATACACCGAGCACGTTCTGGATTCCACCAATGCCTGGGATCTCGTGATCGAGGATGAATCCCAGCTCGCCGGTCTGCCGGACTCCTCGAAGGCAGCCGCACTCGCCAACGCCAAGGCGAAGGGCGTCGCCACCGATGAAAAACCCGCTTGGCGCTTTACCCTCCAGTATCCCTCGATGGGTCCGGTGATGCAGTATCTGCATGACGATGGGATCCGCCGCCAGGTCTGGGAGGCTTCCAGCAAGGTCGGAGCCACCGGCGATTTCGACAATACCGGGCTGGTCTGGAAGATCCTCGAACTCCGCCACGAAAAGGCGGGAATCCTCGGCCACGACGATTTCGCCGATCTCACCCTGCTGCGCCGCATGGCGAAGGATGGCAAGACGGCGCTGCGTTTCACCGAAGATCTGCACGCCCGCGTGAAGCCCGGCTTCCTCGCCGACTACAAGCAGCTCCGTTCCTACAAGGCCGCTGCGAACCAGGCTCCTGCAGACGATCTCCAGCCATGGGAAACCGGCTACTGGGCCGAGCGCCAGCGCAAGGAGAACTATGATCTCGATGATGAGGCGCTGCGCCCCTACTTCCCGGTGGAGGGGGTGATGGCTGGCATGTTCGAGCTCGCCTCCCGCCTCTTCGGCATCACCATCCGCCAGCGCGAAGTGGTGTATTACGAGCGTGGCCAACGCCCGGCGGACGCACCGGAAGATGCCATCGAGGTCTGGCATCCCGAGGTCACCTTCTACGAGATCCACGACTCGAAGACCGGCCGCCATTTCGGCTCGTTTTATGCCGACTGGCATCCGCGCGAGCCGAAGCGTGGCGGTGCGTGGATGAACTGCCTTCACACCGGCGGTCCGAACGAGCCGCACCTCGGCCTGATCACCGGCAATATGTCGCCACCAGTCGATGGCAAGCCCGCCCTCCTCACCCATGGCGAGGTGGAGACCGTTTTCCACGAGTTCGGCCACCTGCTTCACGGTCTGCTCAGCGAGGTGCCCGTTAAGTCGCTCTCCGGCACCAATGTGCCGTGGGACTTCGTCGAGCTGCCATCCCAGATCATGGAGAATTTCTGCTGGGACCGCGAGTCGCTCGATCTCTTCGCCCGCCACTTCGAAACCGGTGAGCCGATCCCGGCCGACCTCTTCGCGAAGATGGAGGCCGCGCAGAACTACATGAGCGCCACCGCCTTCATGCGCCAGCTCGCCTTCGGCAAGTTGGATCTCGAGCTGCACATCAACTTCGGGCGCTACCGTGGCCGTGACCTGGATGAGGTCGATCGCGAGATCCTCGCCGACTACCGCACTCCGCTGAAGACGGACACCTCATCCATGTCCCGCCGCTTCAATCACCTCTTCAGCAGCCCCACCGGATATGCCGCTGGCTATTATTCCTACAAGTGGGCCGAGGTGTTGGATGCGGATGCATTCACCCGCTTCAAGAAGGAAGGCGTGCTCAATTCCGAGACTGGCCATTCTTTCCGGGAGCATATCCTCAGCAAGGGCAACTCCGCGCCGGTGGACGAACTCTACCGCCGCTTCATGGGTCGCGATCCCGAGCTGGAGCCGCTGCTCGTTCGCGCCGGCATCGCGTAAGTGAGGCGGAAGGCCGCCGATCTGGGATCTACAGGTTCATGTTCATCCTCCCTTGAAAGAGGGGGGATGAACGGCTACCGTTCCGGCGGCTGGTTCACCCGCATGGGGAACCGGTTCCGCGGCTTCCAACCTCTCCAACCTTCCCTCCTTTGAATGGAACATTCCCGGCAGAACAAGGGTTCGTTTGGAAACACGACGATCCCCGCCTCGGAATCCCAACCGCCATCCTCGGAGGTTGGCCTCACGACCAGCAGCGACCAGCTTGCGTTACCCTTAACCGAGAGCGAACGGAAGGAATCCGCCATGCATTTGAGCAAGCTCCATCCCGCGGAGCGGTTTCACTTGATGATTGGCAAGAAGCCTTCGAAACGCTCTGCCGGCGGCACCGGGTCCCCCTGATCGACCTGGAGCAACTGGGCATCTTTCACGATGAGGACCGCCTCATCTCCTCACGGATCCTTGTGCCGCTCCGGCCCGGGGCCGAGGCCTCGCCCTTCCGCGATGACGCCCACGGGGTCGTCTACAAATTGTTCGATCTGAGAATCGACGGCAGCTTGGGCAAGGCCGCCACGCTCGTCTCGAGGGGAGAAGGCCGTTTCGATGTCGAGCTCCGCAATGCGGACCTCATGACCACCTTGGCGAAGCTCGCCCTTTTGAATCATGCCGGTGGACTCCCCACCGAGATCGCCGGGTTGTCCACCGATGGGAACTACCTCGTCGTCAAACAGCCGCTGGCCAAGGAAATCCCCGACCAAACGGCGGGCTCCAAACTGTTGAAGCAAAACCAGCACAAGGCGCTAGGCATGATGTACGGCCTGCTGCCGGAGACCACCACCTGCTCCCGCACGGTCGGAGTCCTGTGGCTGCATGGAGAAGGTTGGCTGGTCACAGACCTGCACGAGCGGAACATCATGCTGGACGACCGGAACCGTCCTTCGGTCATCGATGCCTTGGTTGCACCTGTGCCGGTGGAATACCTCCGCGATTGCCGCTGGCTGCGCAACGCCGTTGACGATGCCCGCTGCCTGAGAGAAGGTCGCCCGATCACACGGATCGAGTTCGGTGAAGGAGTGAACGACGACGACTTGTGATTTTAGTCCGGTGATCTGCCATTCCCGCTGCTCGGCAGTTGTGGCAGCTCTCCAATCCTGTCTAAAGAAGCCAATGCCAAAAGTGTGGATCGTTTTCTATCTCTTCGCCTGCCTCGCGTTCGCACGCGCGGAGGATGCCACGTTTGCCTGGCACTTCGCAGTGCCATCTTGGGATCTTGCTCCGAAAACAAGCCGCGTTGGGAGCGATTCATCTGGCGAATCCGCGTTCATTGGAAAGGGCGACAAGCTGCTGCATCCCGATTTTGTTCTTCTGAAGCCGGAGGCGTTTCCATCTGGAGCTTGGGTTGTGTGGAATGAAACCCGCCATCTCCTCATTGCGCATGGAGATCCCGGGTTCCTCTATCAGGTCGAGGAGCTGTCCAATTTCGACAAGCAGCCCTTGGTCGTTAAGATCAGCCTCGCATGGTTGCGCGGAGAAGAAACCGAACCGGTGAAACGTTGGGAAGTGATCAGCCGGGTCGATCAAACCGGCGACTTCGTTGCGAGCGATGCCGGAGGAGAAGCGCCGCCCTGTCCCATTCACAGCATCCATTTGACGACCACGATGGAGTCTCATGAGACGGGCATCCATTTTCCCTATACCCTGGAGTGGTTCGAAAGTGCCGGGGAGCAGAAGTACGTATGGACGGCGAAGTCATCGGTATTTTTTCACGGCGAATCTTCCGATGCATTGGATTTGGCCGAGGTGGTTTCTCCATCCGGTGCGTCCTGGAGGGTCCGGGCTTTGGCCCGGAAGCAACTGATCGACGGCACGGATTGCAGGGAAAGCCGGTGGGCCGAAGCAGGAGGCAAGGCAGTCGTTGGTGTCCGTTCATTGGACTACCGCAAGCCTTCACGAATGGCTGCTATTGAATCCGGCGGGCACAAGCTGTTCTGGAGTGCCTACTCGTTGAATCCGGGGTTCTTCAAGAAGAGGGCGTGGGAAGATCCTCCCTCAGATCCGTTTGCCGTGCCTTCGGATAGTGATGAAAAAACTGAAGCGGCCCGGTTCAGGGGCATGAAGGAACTCAAGCTGCCCGAGGTCTGGGAGAAAGCCGTCCGCGGTCCTCTCTTGGACGCGAAAGACGAACTCCAGAAACTCATGAGTCCTTTGGCAGAGGCCTCTTTCTTCGGCTATGATCCGATGCTGGGCATTCTCTTTGTTGGTGCGGAGGACGAATCCTTTTTCGATTCGATGGACTCCCTTCTTGAACCGTGTGGAACCGGGTTGCCTCTCCACCTTGCGATTGCCTTGCGAATGGATCGACAGGATGGAGGGATATCCTTCCAGAAGCGAGTGGGTCTCCTATGTCGGCCGGGACAAACCGCTTCCCTCCACGGCGAGCAGGTGTGGCCCCAAAGATCATCCATCTTGGAATACGAGATCGAGTCGAACCTCGGCGACCGGAACGACATCGCGGATATTCATTTCAAGATCGGGCTTCCCTCTTCCATATCCGGAGTGGAACTGAAAACCACGAGTTCCTCGACCCTGCCAGTGGGAAAGGAAGCGATGTTCCAGTCCCTCGAAAGTGGAGGAGCACGCACAGTCCTATTTTGGGATACCAAGCTGATTCCTTCCCGCATGGAGGAAGAGGTGTTTCCGAAATGACCGCCTCTGGTTTTGACTTCTTGTCCGATTCGGGAATTTCCCGCACAAGGGAGTGTGTCGAAAGCGTGTCTTCTCCTGCTTGTCCCGGTCTTCCTGCATGTGGCACGTGCGGAGGACGTGACACGCGCCTGGCATCTGGCGGTGGTTCCCGCAGCGGTTCGCGATGCCGTGGCGATATCCGAACTTCCCACCCATTCCGTGTTCGCTTCAAAGGGCGATCAATTGGTGGATCTCAGTCGGGAGCTGAAAGCGGAGGAGACGTTCGGCAAGGGTGCGTGGATTGCTTGGAACGGAACGCGCCGTCTGCTTGTCGTCCGTGGCAATCGTCATACCCTAGCGTATGCCGATAACGTGAAATTCCTGTGGGAGCAACATCTGGTAGGGATCGAGCTGGCTTGGTTCCAAGGGATCGGCCCTGGTGAATTGCTGCCCGCAGATGCAAAGGCGATTCACCGGAAGGAAATCATCATCACGGAATGCTCCGGCACCCGCACGACTGGAAAGTGGGAGCCTGCCGAGGCTGGCACTTTGGGTGAAGTCGAAGTTGGGACGGCAGCGTTTTTCGACTCCAATGAGTCGTCGGCCGAGGTTCAACTCACTTTGGATTGGAAGGAGAGGAGGGGCCGGGAGGCATTGTCTTGGTCGTATGCAGGAAGCTTCGTTACCGCATTCCAAGGAGGACCGGAACGAATGCTCTGCCAGTTCGTTTCTCCAACCGGCGAGCGTTGGACGATTACGGCGAAAGCGCGTGATCTGTTAGCGGACGGAACTCCTGCTTCCGAGAGCCGTCGGCAGGAGGTGGATGGGAAGATGATGCCTGCGGTGTATCGTGCTCCGGAATCCCACGCGGATGTGTTGGGGAAAGCTTCCGTGGAAGGGTTTGCCCTCCACGTTGCGGACTTCGGTGTCGATGGCTATTTCACGGAAGCCCTCTTCGAGGCATTCGAGAGAAATCACAAACCGTCTTCCGCCACGATCGCAGGAGAAACGAGAAGTTCGTTGGAGCGTCCCGGCTACTGTCAGGATGCGATTCTTCCGGATGCGTTGAAGGAATACGCGCCGGTTTCGATGTGGGATCTGAAGCCCCTGCTTGAAGCCAGCAGTATTCGTTTTCCCGAAGCAAAGTGGATCGTTTATGATCCGCGGTTGAAACGCATCCTGGTGGCATCCACAGCCCCAGAAGCCGCCGATGGAATGGCCCTGCTGGCCAATGCTTCTTGCGCGCCGGATCAGCCCAACTTTACCGCGACCTTCCGTGGCAGGCTGGACGGTGCTGTGGAGCCCTCCACGCCCGTTGGGGCGAAATTTATCGGCCGGTTTGGAGGAGGGGCTCAGCTTGAGTGCTGGGACGAAAAGGAGACGAACTTGCTTTCCATCCGCATCGCTCCGAATGAGGGACCTGAAAAGGGAATAATGGATACGAGCTACAAGGTTGAATCCAATGGCGTTCCCGGTTTTCCCGCGTCGAAAGCAGAAGGGCGGACGGGTTTCGCTCTTGATGCCGAGAGCCCGATTCAGACGAACGAATCCGGCGGACGGTAGGCCATGATGAGCGTGAAGATCAGTTACGATCCGGTGATTGCCGCACCAAATCCGTAGCTTGGCCGATCTTGCGGGAAACCCCATCCTCTGTCACAAGCGAAGGATGACAAAAGCGTGGAGCTCCCTGTGTATGCTGGCCGCGATCTCGTCCGCCATGGCGGATGAGGCGACCTGTGCCTGGCACTTCGCGGTGTCACCGGTGGGGCGGTTCAATCTTCTCGGAGAGGGAGTACCCATTTCAGAACCGCCGTCACCGACCGTGTTCGTTGAGAAGGGGGACCGGTTGGTGGATCTCGGAGCAACGATGCGGGAGGATCTACCGGAAAGCGGAAATGGCTGGTTGCTGTGGAACGAGACACGACACCTGCTGATCGCCCACGGTGATGCCAGAACTCTCGCTTATACGGCATCCAAAAGCAGGTTCGACAACCAACCTCTCACTGCCAGTGTCACGCTTTCCTGGTATAGAGGCATCATACCGGGTGATCCCCTGCCTCCGGATGCGAAACCGGTGCACCGGATGAAGATCACAGGAGCTGCGGGCGCAAAGCTCAAAGGCGGTTGGAAAGGGGGACCGGAAGACGCCCTGACCAGCATCGATTGCGAATGCGAATCAAACATCGGGGACACACCCAGTGGAAATACGAGACTCTATTTGACCTGGGAAGAACGAGCCACCAAGCCACTGCAATGGACCTTCAATGGAGCGATGCTGTATGAAACCGGCGGCAATAAACCACGGATACTCGCCCAGGCCTCGTCACCCGCCGGAAGCGATTGGACCCTTGTCGCATCCCTGCAGGACTATCAAATCGACGGCACTCGACGCCAAGCCAGCCAATGGCGCGAGGAGGACGGCAAGGCGATTTTGGTCGCTTATCCGGCATGGTGGACCTGGAAAGTGCCGGACCGCATCCAGATTGGCTCCGGGGAGAAAGTGCTGCGGTACAATACGGTTCTACGTGAAGAAGCGCTGACCGGTGCACGGATTGCCATTCGGGATTCCGACACCTCCATCCTTGTCGGTGACGATCAGCCTCTCTGGATCACCTTCCGGAAATTGCTCCCGGAAACAACCGTGCCAGCCGAATTGAAGTCTTTCGCTC
Source organism: Luteolibacter sp. (assembly GCA_049840755.1). Classification (GTDB taxonomy): domain Bacteria; phylum Verrucomicrobiota; class Verrucomicrobiia; order Verrucomicrobiales; family Akkermansiaceae; genus Luteolibacter. The sequence continues at coordinate 279,832 of JASGJM010000001.1, forward strand.
CGCTGCCGATGTTGGACGGCAGACCATTGGCAAAAGCCTTGAAGCAGCAGGTCGATGATGTGGCTTTCATGGGCTATGATCCCGTCTCGGAAAAGCTGCTGGTCGCCGGGACCGCACAATCGCCGGATTATTTTGATTTGGAGGGGTGCACGCTTCGTTCGGACTTCACCGCCTCGGTGACCATGAAGTCAGTCCGGCAACCGGAGGGGCAGACTGAGCCCGGTCGAAAAGGAGTGATGCTGGCGGGCCTCTCCGGCCAAAAGACCATGTTGACCTGCAGGCCTCCGGGGTCGGATGAGAATGAAGACGAGCTGCCTTTGTCGATGAGCTTCGAAATCGAACCCGGACGGAACGATTCGCCTGACAATCTGGATGTCCGCTACCAGTGGAAACTGGAGGCCATCGGCAACCATCCCGCAACCACCGTGGAAGGGCAGTCCAAGCTCATCAACGGCAAGGAAACCTCGGTCCAGACCAACGGAGACGAGTCCAAACTCGATACCATTTCCATCCGCGCCGACATCATTCATGTCCATGAGGCGACAAATCCTTGAAGGATGGCGCCATCCATGAAGCTGCCGGTCCGGCGTGGACATCAATACATCGATTTTCGTGATGAATGCCCCGGTGCATTCGATTGGATGGAAGTATCGGTTTCGTGTTAGGTTCACCTGAATCTTCTCCCGTTCTCCCGATGAATGATCCTTCCCAGCCCCATGAGTTGGCCGCCGCAGTTGAGAAGCTCCGGCAGCGCTTGGATGCGATGGAAAAGACGCAGGGGGAGGAAATCGATCACCTGAAGGCGGATCTCGCATTGTTGGAGGCCCAGGTGCGAATCGGAGTGGAAGCGGAGTCATCACCTCCACCCTTGCCGGTGCAAAAGCCGGATGTTCCGATTTTGAAACACCTTCAGGCAGCGAAACAGCAGCCGCCATTACCTGAGCCACCCGCTGCGAAGCCTGTGGCACCTACGCCATCCATTCCGCAGATGGCAGCTCCTGCTCCCCGAGTGCAAGCGCCGGCCGCGGCTCCTCCGCCGATGCCAGCGGCGCAGAGCCCGTCGAAGGCGGACTCATTCGAGCGGCAGTTTGGTGCGGTGTGGCTGGCGCGGATCGGGATCGTTCTCTTGCTCACCGGCTTGGTATTGGGAGCGAACTATGCGTATAAGACCTGGATCCACCATCTCCCGGCCGGAGTGCGACTTACGGGAGCTTACTTGTGCTCGCTGCTGATCGGGGGCAGCGGTTGGTGGCTGGCGAAGAAGGAGGGCTACAAGCGCTACGGCGAGGTGCTGGTAGCGGGCGGTCTGGCGTTCTTCTACTACTGCACCTATGCCGCGCATCATGTGGGGCGGTTGAAGGTGATCGAGAGTCCGGTGGTCGCGGCGGTGTTGCTGTTGGGATCCGCCGGTGTGATCGCGGCGGTGTCGTGGCTGAGGCAATCGCGAACCACGGCGATCATGGGGATCGTGCTGGCTTCGTATGCCACGATGATCCAACCGCTCGATTGGTTGTCTTCCCTCTCAAACCTGTTCCTCGCGGCAACGGGTATCGCGCTGATGTTGCGGCCGGGTTGGAGCGGGCCTGGCATTGCGTCGCTGGTAGGAACCTACGCGGCTTTCGGAGGATGGCAGGTTCTCGGCGCGGCGGGTTCGGGACAAGGGGATCAACTGGCGAGCTTGTGGTTCCTGCCGGGCAGCTGGGCGATCTTTGCGATTCCAGGAATGCTGGGCCGGTTCCGCGAATCGCTGGGCGACCGTGGCCGGGCGTTCTTCACGGCGGCGAACAATGCGCTGTTCTTCCTGATCTTCTCGCTGGTGTGGGTGCAGCACTATGGCTCGGAGGGCTTCTGGAAAGTGCCGGCGGTATTCGGTGCGGTGCTGCTGTTGATGGGTGTACTCGGACGCAAGCGAGAGGACACGGCTGCGGCTTCGAATGTCGTCCAAGGGCTCGCGTCCTTGAGTCTGGCGCTGGTGTTGAAGTTCGAGGGCTACCACCTCGCGCTTGCGCTGGCGGGTGAATCGCTGGCGATGGCGATCGCCTTCCATCGTTTCCGGAAGATGCCGGAGCTGGGGTTTTGTCTGGCGGCAGGTGTTGGAGCGGCGGTGTTCGAACTGCTTCTCACCGGAACGGCGAATTCCGAAGTGCCGCTGTGGAGTGGCGTCCTCGCTGCGATCTTGGTCGCGGGTTCCTCTCTGATCCTACGGGTCAATGTTGACCGTGCCGCCGGAAGCGCATTCGGCAAGGAGCTGAGACCCTTCGCAGCGGTGCTGTTTTATGCCGCAATTGCGACGCTCCAGTGCGGGTGGGTTGCCCGCCTCGGGGAGGTGTGGAAACTACCTGTCACATGCGGATTGTCCGTTGGCTTTGTGGCGTTGTCGTTCCTGGTGGATCGTCGCCGATGGATGCCGGAGGTTGCCTGGGCATCCGGAATTTTCGCGGTCTTGGCGGTTGTATACGCGCGGCTGGACAGCACGTCGGCGGGGATTGGTTTCGCCTTCGCCACGTCGCTAGTGGCCTGCGTGTTGTGGCACCGGCCGAAGAATGTGTCCCAGACGGATCTTTGGTTCAGCAGCGATCCGGCGGCGTCACCGCAGGCTTTCGCATGGCTGCATTCCTTGCTGGTGCCCATGCTATTCTGGAAACTGCTCAATCAGTGGCAACCGGTGGTATCGCTTGAGGTGGCGCCGCTGGCCATCGCGGCGGTGGCGCTTGTGGCGCTGGCTCGGGTGACAAAGGCGGCGCGATTGGAAATCACCGCGCCTTTTTTGAATATCGGTGCACTCGCGATCGTGTGGCAGGCCATCCTCACCCATCAGACCGGGGTTTCGAAATGCATGTCCTTCACGCCTGCTGCCGCCGCGGCTGCGATGGCATTCCTTGCAGGATGGCGGCGTGAGCAGGGCACCACCCTGTTGCAGGCGCTGATCGCGCGTGCCACGCTCTTTGTCGCTTGGGCGGCGGCGCTGTTGTATGCGGTGCCGCGCGGCTTCATTGATCTGATGGCGCTTTCCGCCGCCGGAGCTTTCGTGCTGGCGTGGTATCGCAAACAGACGGCCACCGTGGACGCGTGGGGATGGACACTGGCTTCGCTGCTTGGATATGCGCACGTCCTCCTCTTCGGCCGCTACTCCAGTCTGCACGGCTATCTGTTCGAGGGAGTCGTGCTGGTGCTGTTGATGGCGGGCATCGCTCTCGTCACTCCCGGGACGAAGCCGGGAAGTGTCTGGAAGCCCCTCTTGGAGAAAACCCTGCCGTGGTTGGCGTGCGGCCTGTTCACCTTGTGGAGCTCGCGCATCACCGTGGACCTCTTTGGATGGAAATCGGTGGGAGTGCTATGGACCATCAGCGGCTTCAGTCTTGTGACCTTGGGCTTGATGCTGGACCGCATCACCTCGCGCAAGACGGGCTTCATCCTGCTCGGCCTGGCATTGATCAAGTTGTTCCTCGTGGATGTGTGGGACTTCACAACTTTCATGCGCGTGGTGTCGTTCGTCGCCCTGGGTCTCGCGCTGCTCTTGCTGGGACTCTTCTATCATCGCTTCGCGCCGATGATGAAGAGGCTGCTGGATGAGGATGCGGCGGAAGATCAGCCCAAACAGAACTGAGGCGAACGGTTTGGGCTGACAAGCCGCTGGCTGGCAGGGTTTCCATTCTGGAACACGCCAGCCTTGGACAGATCGAATCCAGATATCGAAAGGTGGCCCCATCCGTCATCTGCGGGTAGCGGAGAGAGGAGCAGCCCTCCCTTCCCGCTGTGGCCCTATATGGGCTTTGTCGTGGTTTCGGGTGTCTATGACGTGCTTGTGATGGCTGGCTTGGGGCATGAGCGGTACGGCTGTGGCGCCCACTGGGAACCCTGCGTGTTCGTCAATGGCACCGCTCTTCTCCTGCTGCTCTTTTATCGCGCGGCGACGTGCCGACGGCTCGGAGAACGTCGTCAAAGGCAGGAAACATCGGCATTGACGTCCTGCCCCCGCCCTGCCAAACGAGCGCCGTGATTCTTGTCGCCCGTCTCCGAGCCAAACGTAGCGCTGCCATTCCGGCATGGCGTGCGATGGCGCACGGAGTGTGATGACGGGAACCGCCCGACCCTCTCCGGAACGCGCCTCACCAGGCAGGATTCCGGGGACGCGCTGAACGGGCCCCCTCTTTCCTTCCCGGCGATGCCGTTTCGGAATTCTCCCGAAACCGCCATGACCGACCCACCTTCCGCCATTCCCACCGACCGGCGCGGCATCCTGCTGATGCTGCTCTCCGTGGTGCTGTTCGCTGCGAACACCCTCATCATCCGCGGCGTGTCCTCCTACGCCCCTGCAGCGGATGGTTGGGTGGCATCGCTGCTGCGTGGGGTTTGCGGTCTGGTGATCGTGGCCGCGCTCTACGGTTCCGGTCGGGGTTTCAACCCACGGCGCCTGATCGGCAGCCGGCTGGTCATGATCCGGGGTGTGGTGGGAGCCATCGGCATTCTCGCTTTCTACATCAGCGTGACCAAGCTCGGCGCAGCACGGGCGGTGGTGCTGAATCTGACCTATCCGGCCTTCGCCACGATCATCGCTGCCCTGTGGCTGAAGGAGACCATCACCCGAGCCGCGATCCTATGGATGGTGCTGGCCTTCATCGGCTTGCTGCTGTTCCTCGGTGGCGATGGGAAGCTGCTCCATCCTTCCCGCTACGACCTGCTCGGACTTTTCGGCGCGATGGCCGCGGGATGGGTGGTGGTGGTGATTCGGCGGCTGCGGCATGAGGAACATCCGGCCACGATCTACGCCTCCCAGGCCTTCTACGGCCTGCTGGCTTCGGCCCCTGCCGTCACGAAGGTCGGTTCCCTGCCGCCGCTGGCATGGGTCGGGCTGATCGCCGCCGCCGCCGTGGTCTGTTTTGCCCAGCTTCTGATGACGAAAGCCTATCAAGCCCTGCCTGTTTCCCGTGGGTCGGCCATGCAGATGACCCTGCCGTTGGTGACTGCGGTGGGCGGCTTTGCCTTTTTCCGTGAGACCTTTCACCTGCCCGAGCTCGCTGGAGCTGCCCTGACCCTGCTCGCCACTTGGCGGGTGGTCGCCGCCCGCTGAAAAAACCGCCATCAATCACGGTTTGCCATTTTCCATAACCCCGTTAGCCTCCGCCCCTTCCAATGACCGTTCCCGAGACATTCCAACAGTTCGTTCTTCCCACCTACGGCCGCTTCCCGCTGGTGCCCGTCCGCGGGGAAGGCGCCCGCCTTTGGGATGATACCGACAAGGCCTACCTCGACTTCTGCACCGGTATCGCCGTGTGTTCGCTGGGCCATTCACACCCGCGCCTGACCGCTGCCATCCGCGAGCAGGCGGGCATGCTGCTGCACGTTTCGAATCTCTACCAGATCCCCCAGCAGGCCGAGCTGGCGCGGGTGATCGTGGAGGACCACGTCGGCTTGCATGGCAAGGTGTTCTTCTCGAACTCCGGCGCGGAGGCGAATGACGGTCTCGTGAAAACCGCCCGGCGGTTTGGCCACAAGCGCCCGCAGGCCGATGGCTCGCCGCGCTATGAAGTGCTTACTTTCAACCAGTCCTTCCACGGGCGGACGCTCGGCGGCATCGCCGCGACCGGTCAGGACAAGGTGAAGGAAGGCTTCGACCCGATGCTGCCCGGCTTCCGGCACCTGCCGTTCAACGATATCGCCGAGCTTGAGGGAGCGATCCGGCCGGAGACGGTCGCGATCCTGCTGGAGCCGATCCAGGGCGAGGGTGGTGTGAATGTCGCCACGCCCGAGTTCCTCTCCGCCATCGCCAAGCTGTGCAAGCAGCACGACCTGTTGCTGTTCTTCGATGAAGTGCAGACCGGCTTCGGTCGCTGCGGTGATGCCTGCGCGTGGCGGACCATTTCCTACGACCTGAAGCCCGACGGGATCTCATGGGCGAAGGGCATGGGGGGTGGCGTGCCGATCGGCGCGTTTTGGATTTCCGACCGGGCGATCGGTGCCGGGAAAGCGCTGCCCTGTCCTCACTCATGGGCCCTGGCTCGCACGGCTCCACCTACGGTGGCAATCCGCTGGTCTGTGCCGCCTCGCTGGCGGTGCTCGATGAAATCCATGAGAAGAACCTTGCTCACAATGCCCGGCGGCAGGAGCAGCGGATCCGCGGGGTCATCACGGAATGGGATCTTCCCATTATCACCGAGGTTCGCGGCAAGGGTCTCTTGCTCGGCATCGCACTCGACGCTTCGATGATCGAAGTGCCGGAAGGCAAGACTGCGGCTCTCGTTGTCGTCACCAAGCTGATGGAAAAAGGCTTGTTGGTTCCTCCTGCGGGCCCGAGCACCTTCCGCTTGCTGCCGCCCCTCAACGTCACGGATGCCGAGGTCGATGAGGCTCTCGCCATCATTCATGAGGTTCTGACTGCTCTTTGAGCATTTCCGGGCCTGCCGCGCACTCCTCTTCCACTCCCTTTTCTCTAATGAACCATCTCCTTTCCATCGAAGAACTCACCGCCAAGGACATCACCGGCCTTCTGGAATCGGCCGAGTATCTGAAACGCCAGCGCGGCCGCGATGGCCAGCCGCTCGCGGGCCAGACGTGGGCGATGATCTTCACGAAGTCTTCCACGCGGACGCGGGTTTCTTTCGAGGTCGGTATCCGCGAGCTTGGCGGGTTTCCGATGTTCCTTTCGAAGAATGACATCCAGCTCGGACGGGGGGAGCCGATCAAGGACACCGCCCGTGTGCTCGGCCGGATGGTCCATGGCTGCATCATCCGGACTTTCGCCCAACAGGACGTGGTGGACTTCGCCCGCTATTCCGGCATTCCGACGATCAATGCCCTCACCGATGACGAACATCCCTGCCAGATCCTCGCGGATCTGCTCACGGTCGTCGAACGGCTCGGCACTTGGGAAGGGAAGAAGATCGCCTTCATCGGTGATGGTTTTTCGAACATGACGATCTCGTGGATGTGGGCGGCGAAGCACCTCGGCTTCGAACTCGCCGTCGCGGCGCCTGCGGCTTACCAACCGCCTGCGGAATTCCTTGCGAAGCTTGATGCTCCGAACGTGACCGTCACCACCGATCCGGCGGTGGCGGCGAAGGATGCCCACGTGATCAATACCGATGTCTGGCTCTCGATGGGGCAGGAAGATCAGAAGGAGAAGGAAGAGGCCTTCGGCCCGTTCCAAGTGAATGCCGCGCTGCTTGAACATGCCGCTTCGGGCCACATCGTCCTCCACTGCCTGCCTGCGTATCGTGGCAAGGAGATCACCGAGGAAGTGCTGGAGAAGCACGCCGACGTGATTTTCCAAGAGGCTGAAAACCGTCTGCACGCCCAGAAGGCGATCCTGGTGGCACTGGCGAAAAAGCGCTAACGCCGTCTCGGCAGGATCGCGAGATTGACCACGGATTACTCACCGCGTCGATGGCCACCGAACATCCTCTGCTGGAACTCCGTCACGCCGATGTCTGGCGCGGCGACAACCGCGTTTTCCACGATTTCAACCTGACCATCCGGGATGACGAGAGCGTGGCGATCCTTGGACCGAATGGCGCGGGCAAGAGCACATTGATCAAGCTGATCACCGGTGAACTGCGTGCCGCTGCGGAACCGGAAACAGTTGCGCGTTTGTTCGGAGAGGACCTGTGGTCGCTGGAGGATCTGCGTCACAAGATTGGCCTCGTGGCACCGGAGGAGGCCCAGCGCTTCGATCCGGAAGAGCCCGCTGAAGGAGTGGTGCTGTCTTCCTTGCGCGGAGCTTTCGGCATCGCCCGCTGGATGCGGTTTTCCAAACAGGACCGGGAGCGTGCCGCCGCCGCGATGGCAAAGGCGGGCGTGCTCGATCTGGCGAAGCGCGACTACGGCGCCCTGTCTTCAGGGCAACGCCGCCGTTTCCTGTTGGCTCGTGCGCTGGTGCATGAGCCGCAGGCGCTGCTGCTGGATGAGCCCACCACCGCCCTCGATTTCCCGTCATCCTTCGCGTTCATTGAGATCGTCCGCGAATTGATCCGAAGTGGCCATGGCGTGCTTTGGGTGACGCATCATCCTGCGGAGATCCCGCCGGAAACGACCCGTGTGATCCTGCTGAAGGACGGCAGAGTTTTCGCCGATGGCACGCCGAAACAAGTGCTCGCTTCGAAGACATTGTCAGAACTCTACGGGCTGCCGCTGAAGGTTCGTTGGAGTGGTGGGTTCTGCCACGTCGGTCCCGCGTGAATCATTTGCCATGATCGAAGTCGTTTGCGGATTGATCGAGGATGAGGCGGGTCGCGTGCTTGCCTGCCGTCGCCCACCCGGCAAGCACCTCGGTGGCTTGTGGGAATTCCCAGGGGGCAAGGTGGAACCGGATGAAGCACCAGCGGACGCATTGATCCGTGAGCTTCAGGAAGAACTCGGCATCACCGTGGCAATCGAGAGCGAACTTACTCCGGTGGTATGGGACTACGGTCGAGGCCCGATCCGCTTGATTCCATTCCTTTGCCGCATCGCTTCCGGCGACCTCCACCCGCACGAACACGATGCCTTGGAGTGGGTGGACAAGGAAACCTGCCATCGCCTCGAATGGGCGGCGGCCGATGGCCCGATCCTGGCGGAATGGATTGCCAGCGGATAGATTCCGGGCGATCAACCATGATGATGACCGACCACGGCAGCTCGATCACACCCTTCCTCATGTTCACCGGCCGGGCGGAGATGGCGATGAACTTCTACGTTGCCCTCTTCACTGAGGCCCGGATCGAGGAAATCCAACGCTGGGGACCGGGTGAGCCGGGCACGGAGGGATGGGTGAAAACGGCTTCGTTTTCTCTGAACGGACAGCGTGTGATGTGCACGGACAGTCCGCCGGTGCACGACTTTACCTTCACTCCGTCTTTCTCGTTCTACGTATCCTGCGGAAGCGAAGGCGAGTTCGACCGCTATTGCGGCATGCTGGCGGAGGGTGGCAAATTCCTCATGCCGCCGGACAACTACGGATTCAGCACCCGGTTCGCGTGGGTGGAGGACCGGTTCGGCGTCTCCTGGCAGCTGAATCTGCCGTAAGCCAAGGCCTACCGGCCCTCGGCGATGCGTTCCGCGAGCATCTCAGGGAGACCTGCTTCCAGAATCTTCCGTTGAGTCGTGGCGATGTCGTATTCCACGCGGCGGACGACCACCAGCTTGTGCTCCAGATCGTAGATCGCGTAGGCGGCACGCCAGTCACCATCGCGGGGCTGGCCCACGGAGCCGACGTTGATGAAATATTTCGCTCCATCCTCGATGACGACGGAATCCGCGGCCATCTCCTGGACCTTGTCGGTCTTCATGTAGACCCGCGGCACGTGGGTGTGGCCGTGGAAACAGACCTGGGTGAACTGGTAGGAAAAGTTGGCCATCGCATCGAAGCGGTTGGTCACGTAGTTCCAGTTCGCTGGCTGATCGAGAGTGCTGTGGACGACGGTGAAATCGGCGACCTGGCGGACCATCCGGAGGCGGCGCAGCCACTGGCGCTGCTCGTCGGAGAGCTGGTCACGGGTCCACTGCAGCGCGGCGGCAGCCACCGGGTTCATGGCATCGAGCGAGTGGGTGCCGGAGGCGTCCTCGTCGTGATTGCCCTTCACCGTCGGGCAATCCATGGCCTTCACTTTCTCCAGGCAGGCGGCCGGATCGGCATTGTAGCCGACGACATCACCCATACAGACGTAATCCGTCACACCCTGGGCCGCTGCGTCCGCGAGGACGGCGTTCAGGGCCTCGAGGTTGGCATGTATGTCACCGAATAGGGCTATCCGCATGTCAGCAATCGCAGGTGGGCGGGCAGGGTGGTCCGCTGGCAGCGCCAGTGTCGAGCCAAACCCGCTTTGTCATCAGGAAGTTCAGAAATGGGTTACGGAAGGAAAACACCGGTCATTTCCGTTGTTGTGTGTTTCCTTCGCGATCCCGCATCTCTTCGCGCAGGAGTTCGGCATCATCCCTGAACCAATTGTCCGGACCTTCGTCGCGCCGACCGCTCTTCCGGAAGACGCTCTTGTCGCTGGGAATCCCGAGCCGGTTCTCCAGTCCCCGGAGAGCAGAGGCGATACCATCGACTGGGAAACGCTCGTTTTCCCGCAACCAATAGAGCATCAATCCATCGTAGGCTTCCTTCGCGCCTCCGAAGAGCCGGACGGCATGCTCGGCGGGATCCGGAGAGCCAGCGCTCTTCTCCTCCAGCGCAAACAGGATGCAAACCAGCGTGGGGGCCCGGTTTTTGGGGGTCTCGTACATCCGGCGGGCCATTTCCAAGGCCTCGCTTTCGCGGCCGGGGCAGCGGGCGAGAGAGTAAAGCTGGAAGCGCCTGACATAGGTCAGGGCCTTGCCAGTGTCTGCGGAGGCCTTGAAGGCTTCGACGGCCGCCGGGTATTCGCGAAGCTTGTCCGGAGCCGAGCAAATGCGGCCGAGGGCGGCGGACAGCTGCCAATCGCCCGGATTGTTGCGGATGCCGCGGCGGAGGAAGGCTTCACCACGTTTGATCCAGTCCTCCCATGCTTCACGGCGGCGGGCGGCAGGCAGCGTGGAGTCGGTCCGGTAGTCGCCTGCGGCATTATAGGCCATGTGCCAGCTCCCCATGTCCCAGTATTGGATGGTCTGGGGTGCGAGATCCACGATCAGCTCGAAGGTGTCCGCGACCTCATTCCAACGTTTCTCGCTGAAGTAGGTGAAGGACCTGATATTGAGGAAAGTGGCGACCAGTGTCCGCAGCCCGCCCAGAGCTACCGCACTGCTGGTCTGTCCGATCCGGTCCCGGGTGTCGACTCCCACCGGGGACGATAGCAATCCGGCGGCACGGAATTCCCGGCTCATCGGCTGCTCCCACAGCGCGCGCAATCCGCCTGCGGCGAGCAGGCCGACGGCGAGGAGGCTGTACTTGAGCGGACGGTTCACGGGATCAGAACTCTTTGTCGGAAAAGACGAACCACGAGCCGAAGACGTAGACGCCCACATAATAGAGCGCCGCCCACACCAGTTTTCCGAATTGAGCCAGCTCCATCATCTTCCCTTGGATCACGGCATCGATGACGTTGAAGAGCTGGAAATCCGGGAAGACCAGCGCGATCACCTGACCGAGATGGCGGGCGATTGAGGATTGTCCGCCGTCTCCACTGCCAAGCACGTCTCCTTGGAAGTGGCCGATGAAGTAGACCAGGAAACTCACCACTGCCGTGAACAGCGTGCTGCTGGAGAAGGTGGAGATCAGCAGGGCCACTGCTGCCATCACCGCGGAACGCAGGAAGACCGCCGCCACCGCGCCTTGCAGACTCCACGTTGGACCTTGCAGCAGCGTGTCATGAGTCAGTGAATCCCGTGCCGCCTGATTCCAGCCGTAGGAGTCCGCCATCACCCGCTGCACATCCAGCACGATCGTCATGCGGATCTGAAGCATCACGGTCATGAGCACGTCCATCAGGCCCAGTGAAACCGCGAGCAGCAACAATACCCCGGCCAGTTTGCCGACGAGGTAGTCGAGCCGCGGCACCGGTTTGGCCAGGATGGTGTAGAGTGTGCGGTCCTCCACATCCTTCGGCAGCAGTAGGGCGGTCGAAACGATCCCGAACACCACCGAAAACAAGGTCATCGCGCCCAGTGACCAGCTCTTGATCAGACGCAGGATGTCCAGGCCCTTCGAGCCCATCGCCTCCGGACCTTCATGCTGGGGCAGGTCGAAGAAATTGCTGGCGATGGCGATGAGGGCGAAGATCGCGAGGAAGTAGAACACCTTCATCCGCACCAGCTGCGTGAAGGCATGCCCGGCGATCACCGCGATGCGGCGGATGCGGGCGAGCGGATTTTTCCTGGTGGAGGCGGGGGTCATGGTTCGTCGCCGGAGGTTTCGCGCAGGAAGAGGCGCTCGAGGGTAGTCTTCGGCTTGCCGGAGCGGAGCCATTCGGTGCCGCCGTGCCGCTTCACCAGCGCCTGGATCTCGGCCACCAGTTCCGGTGAGGCATCCCGCAGGACGATCTCCGTCTGGTCTTCGATGGCGATGAGATCCTCGAGATGGCCCTCCTTCACCATCTTGCCTCGGAAAATGATTCCCACATGGTCGCACACCTCCTGGACCTGCTCCAGCAGATGCGAGCAGAGGAAGACGGTGATGCCCTTGTCGCGGAGTTTCAGGATCAGGTCACGGATCTGGCGGGAACCGATCGGGTCCACGCCGGCGGTCGGTTCATCCAGAATCACCAGCCGTGGTTCCTGCACCAATGCCTGGGCCAGGCCGATGCGTTGGAGCATTCCCTTGGAATAGCCGGAAATGCGGCGATCTCGTGCATCCTCCAGATCGACCAATGCCAGCAGCTCCCCCACCCGGTCCTTGAGCACTTTGCCACGGAGGCCGCACAGTTTACCGTAGAATGAGAGGGTCTCCGCACCGGTGAGGTGCTTGTAGAAATAGGGATTCTCCGGGAGGAAACCGACGTCGTCCCGCGAATCCACCTTCAGCGAATCCTTGCCGAAGATTGCACAGCGGCCGGAGGTGGGTGCCACCAACCCGAGCAGGGCTTTCATGGTGGTGGACTTTCCTGAGCCGTTGGGGCCGATCAGGCCGTAGACTTCGCCCGGTTGGATCAACAGCGAGACATGGTCCACCGCTCGCAGCGGGGCGCGGCGGAAGGACGTTTTAAAGTCCTTCACAAGGTCTCGGATTTCAACGGCGGGGACGGGTTCCATGCGGACGGGGCCTCACGATAGGGATGCCGGCGAACGTGGCAACGGGCATTTTTCATGTCCGGTCAGTTGGAAACGGCGACAGTTTTTCAACAGAAGGGTACTTGAGATTTCCCACAACTCGAACCACGATCCCACCCTGAACCCCAAAATCATGAAAAAGCAAATTCTGCCTCTGCTCGCCACGGCCGGCACCCTGTGTCTCACGAGCTGTTTCCAGTCCGAAACCGTGATCCATCTGAAAAAGGATGGCAGCGGCACCATCGTCGAGGAAACGTCCTTCGGCGAACAGATGAAGGCCATGATGGCCCAGATGTCCTCCATCGGCGGCGAGGGCGCGGACAAGAAGGACCCCATGGCCGAGATGTTCTCCAAGGAGAAGGGCGAGAAGAAGGCCGCCTCGCTGGGCCAGGGCGTGACTTTCGACAAGGTCGAGAAGGTCACCCTCAACGGTCGTGACGGCTTCCGCATGACCTACAAGTTCACCGACATCAACAAGGTGAAGCTCGATCCCGGTGACGCCGCCGAAAGCATCAAGTCGGACGGTTCCGAGGACGGTGACGAGAAGGCGAAGAAGTCCGATCCGATCACCTTCACCTACGCTGGCGGCAACCTCGCCATCCACATGCCGAAGCCGGATCCAGCCGCGAAAAAGGACGCGGGTGACGAGAAGGACGACGCGGAGGATCCGCAGGCCGCCCAGCAGGAAGCCATGATGAAGCAGATGTTCGCGGATATGAAGATCTCCGTGCGCCTCACCGCGGATGACGGCATCGCCAAAACCGACGCCACCTACAACAGCGGCGGCACCATCACCCTCATGGAAATGGACTTCGGCAAGCTGATGAAGGACCCCGCCGCCTTCAAGAAGCTCCAGAAGGCCAACCCGCAGACCCCTGAGGAAATCGAAGCGACCCTCAAGGGCGTGGAAGGTGTCAAGATGGAGTCCAAGCAGGAAGTGAGCGCCACGCTGAAGTAAGAACAGCTTCGGCTATTTTTCATACGGGCGCGGGTGATCTCATCCGCGCCCGTTTTTCTTGGGCCTCACCAGCCGTCGTAGGCGTTCGGCACGTGTTTGCCCTCTCCGGCCAGCGAGCATTCCATGTAGAGCTGTCCGACCTGCGGGAACGTGTTCACGTCATCGCATGCGTAGGTGCCTCCTCCCTGGCAGGGTTTCAGGCCCTGGATGGAGTCATAGAGGTCATTGCCGATGAAGCCGCGCTTCAGGAGGTGCAGTCCGATGTCGTAGCTGCCTTCGGCCACCTCCGGATGGTTGCCCGGCTGGGCGCCGGAGAGATTCTGGTAGGAGCGGACGGCAAGCTGGACGTGGTAAAGGGTCATGATGCACTCCGCGCGCCCGGCGCCTTTTCGCCAGACGGTTGAGGCGACGTAGGTAATGCCGACAAGGGTCAGCAGCACGCAGAGCACCACGGTCAGTTCTATCAACGTGATGCCGCGCGGCCTGGCGGCCGGAAGAGGCAGGGGGGATCTCATGGGGGGGTGGGGGGAACGCGCCCATCTTATCCCGGAGCTCCCTTTGTGCTATCACGCAATCATGTATCCCGTAATGTCGTAACATCTTTACCCTCACCTCGCCATGCATGTCCGACTGTTGCCGGATGGCAGAGGCCTACTTCTCAATGCCCGCCTTCTTTTTCAGGAAGCCGAGGACTTTTGAGAAATCCGCCTTCAACTTCGATTCCGCCGGAGCCACGGTGAATACGATGCGGGAGGTTTTTCCGTCCGCCACCACATTGGCCAGATAGGTGCCCGGCGGCAGCTTCTTCTTGTCCACGGTGGCATCCAGCTTCACCTGCTTCACTTTCTGGGCGTAGAGGATTCCCACGGCCTGGGTTTCCTCGACGCTTCCATCTTCTTTGCAGGGAAAGGCATTTACGATGAGCATCGGCACTTCATGATCGAGTGCCAGCACGGCGTCATCCGTGACCGGCTTCGGCACTTCGGCGAAGAGCGTGTTGCCCGGTTTCATTTCCGCCTTCACCCCACCCAAGGTCACATCGAAGGGATAGAATGTCGGACGTTCCTCCGCATGAGCGACGGCCAGGACAAACACGGCGAAACACGCTGGGAAGGCCTTTTTCATGAGCCTATCCGAACAGGAAGGCGCGTTCGAATCAAGATCACGATGGTGGATTGAAAAATGCGGGCCCTTCGGTGAGTTTCTCCGATCATGGCACAGCCCCGGCCTGAACCGATCGACCCACAGCAGCTTCCCGAACTGGCCATGGCCGTCATGAAGGCGGCGAAGTTCCCGATGCTGGCCACGGACGATGGCGGGCAGCCAAGGTTGCGGCCGGTATCGCTGGTGCGGGTGGAGAGGTTCACCGTCTGGGTGGCGAACTTGAAGAGTTACCACAAGACCTCCGAAATCGCCGCCAATCCACGAGTGGAATTGTGCTATCTCGGCGCCGACCACGATCAGGTGCGGATCACCGGCCGGGCGGAGATCGAATCGGACGCTGCTCTCCTCGCCCTGATTTGGGAGAAAAATCCGCTGCTACGCGCCTACCTCGGCACACCGGACAATCCGGCCTTGATCATCTATCGGATCAGGCCGGAGCGGGTCCGGTTCATGCGCGAGTGGGCACTTGAATACCACGAGGTCCCCTTGTGATCACGGGGTGCGTGTCACTTTCAGCCGCAGGAAGCGCTTCGCCTGGGATGGCACCGTGGTTTCCCTCAGGACCACGGTCTCCTGTTCCGGTCCTGCTGCGACCGGCTCGGTGGTCACGGCAGTCACCACCGCCCAAGGGCCGGCAGGGCTGTCTGCGGCGAGAAGCTGGTATTGGAGATCGATGGCATTCACGGGACGTGTGAATCGAATACCGGGGTAGCGGTTCGCAGAGGCGGTGACGTATTCGAAATCCGCGTGACCCACGTCCTGCTTCTTTGGATCGGAGCAGAGCGCGTATTCGAGGAAGTTCGGTCTGCCGTCGCCATCACTGTCCACGGATGGGCCTGAAACGGTGAGGTCATCACGCTCGGTTTCGGTGAAGTGGAAATTATCCCATCCATAGTAGGAGTTGGCGAAACCGGTTTCAGCGGCTCCCGGCGAACCAAGCGCTCCGCTGCTGATCGCCCAGCTCACGGCATTGCCGTAGTCATTGTAGGCGGTGGCCGTGTCCCGCAGCACCAGTGCGCGGCCGGAGCCATCGGTATCGGGATACCAGCCATCCTTGTATTCGAAATCCAGGATCACCTCTCCGACCGCGTCCACCAGTTCCAAGCGCTCGCCGCCATTGTCGAGGTCATCCTGGTAGGGACCCACCACCGTGGCGGCTGTCCCGGGATAGCGCAGGGCGAAGGCGGCTGGATCGGCAGCCAGAACCAACCGCGCTCCAGCAGCGAGAGTGGTGCCACCGGGGAAGGTATAGACGAGCCCTTGGGAGAAGGAGGCTCCGGAGAGATCAATGGTCGTACCGCTGATATTGACGAACTCCAGGTATTCGAAGCTGTCAGCCGTCGCGGATGGCAGGGCTGCGAGTTCCGTGGAAGTGGGATCCTTCGCGTGATATTGGATCTCTGAAATGCGAAGCGCGTTCTGCAGCACGGTCGGCGTGCCGGTATAGCTGAAGCTGGCGATCAACAGGCCCGCCGCGTTGCGCAGCTCGACCGATTCACCGCGAGCGGACAATTGGCCGGTGTAGTTGCCTTGGATCAGTCGCTTCTGGCCGCCGGTCGGTCCGCTGGAGCGGGCCCGGAAAGCGATGGCATCTTTCACCACATGGAGCAGCCCTTGGTAATCGGAAGCCGCGCTGCCGTCTCCGGACGGAATCACCGTGCCCCCTTCGAAGGTGTGCTCGATACCGCCGCTGAGCTTCCACCCGGAGATATCCACCGCGTTGGCCGTGGTGTTCTTCAACAGGAGGTATTCCTGGCTTTGGTTGGCTGGCAGGTAGTCCACGGAATCGATGGTCACCATCCCCGGCGAGTCGATCTGGGCTGCGTCTGGAATGGGCGTTCCCGCATACAGCGGTCGGGATGCGCTGGTGTCGTAGAGGAACGTCCGTCGCGGGGCGATGTAGTTGGTGATCGTGTATTCGGTTTCTTCGCGAGGCTTCAGGCCACGGCCCCAGGTGCCCCACTTGGTGAAATCGAGATCACCATCGGTCCAGGTGGAAACCGCAGGATCGGGATCGATGGTGGCGACGATGGACCGCATGCGGGTTTCCAGGAAACCGTTGGAAGTCCCGATTGGCTGGAGGACGGTATCCATCAGCGTGCGCAGGCGGCGGGTGTACATCGCGCGGAATTCGGGGGATTCCGAGAGCAGCTTGTAGAGCCGGTTGGTGTCGTTCTGTCCGGGGGTGATCGGATTGGTGGCGACAATCGTGTCGTTGAAATAGCCGCCGCTGGCACTGGAATAGTTGTGACCGAAGGTCAGGTCCACGTCCCAGATGATCGGCCGCCATTCGTTCGTCCCACCGGTATCACGATAAATATAGTAATTCTTGTGACCGTGGTCGCTGTCGCTGTTGAGCTGGCGGGTGGCGAGGTAGTTGACGGCCGCGGGCAGGTTCACGTTGTCGTAGGCATAGGCGCGCCTGGTGGCCAGGGCGGTGGCCGGGTTCAGTCCGGTAATCAGGGCCTGGAGATCGGTTTTGTCCTCCTCCTTGCGGGTCTTCTTCTCACCATTGGCCGTGCTGACGAGCGCGTCATACATCTTGTACAAGGCTCCCTGGGGATTCAGGCCGTTGCGTTCCAGCATCCGGTCGTCGCCGTCCTCCACCATGTCCATCACGCCGTGGAAAGCCGCGTTGCGCTGCACCCGGATCGGGAATGCGAAGTGATAGGGAGTGCCGGAGATCGCCGCCACCTCCTGGGCCAGTGTATTGCGGAAGCGGGTTTTGTCCGCGTAGTTGGTGAGCAGGTTGATGTCCTTCGCGGTGCGTGCCGCGTCTTCCCTCCAGACGAAACGGTTGTCGCCGTTGAAATCCAGATCGAGGCTCTTCTTGGCAAAGCCGGCGGAGGTCTGACCGTGGAGATTGATGCCGATGTTGTCGTAGAAACGTCCCAGGTAAAAGACCGCCCCGCGCGTGCCCGCGCGCGTGTCCGCCGCTGAAGGTGTTTCGATGAATTGGCTGAGAACCGGAAGCTGGGAGGTGGCTTCGGATGAATCCACCGCAACCGTGCCGTAGTAGTAATCATTGTCCTCGGGATCGAGATACACGGGTGAGCGGCCGACCAAGGCATTCACGTCCGCCACCTGGAAACGCCAGCGCAGCATCTGTCCCGCCGTGGGGCCGGTGGTTGGGAGGATACCGGTGTAGACGTCATCCCCGGAAACGGCATCCGGTGCCACACCATCATCCAACAACGTCACCGCCGTTTCCGCTCCGAACATCGTGCGGTAGAACATCTTCACGCTCGCCTTGTCCACTTTGTTGACCGTCTTCGAGACGGTCGCCGTGACCACGGCCGGAGGGCTGGAGGCATTGCCGGTGGGCCGGGGAATGGTCGTGGTGACTCCGGCGAATACCGGGCCGATGGGGCCGCCCGTGCCGTTCGGAGCACCGGGGGTGGGTGTGGTGAAATAAACCGGGGTGGAGGAAGAGACCGTGTAGTTCACCTCCAGCACCGGCAGCAGCAGGAAATCGGAACTCGAGGCGGTGATGTTGAATCCCTGGATCGCCAGCATGTTCGTGCCCGCTTGGAGAGTGAGAGCGGAAGCGGGGATCGTGTAGTCCGTCCAACTGCCATTGAGCGTCTCGTTGCGGTTCACGGTCGCGAGCGAGTTCCACTGGGGGCTGGCGGGGGCCGCGTCCGATGCGACTTGGACGCCGTTGATCCATGCGATGAACCCGTCGTCGTATTTCATCCGCAGCCGGACCGATGCGACCGTGGCCGGATTGGTCACGTTGAAGGGGATCCTCACGCAGGCGATGCGGGCGAGGTTCTTCATGCGGGCGGAAAGGTCTCCGCCGGAATTGGAAATCAAGGTGCCGTAGGAGGCGGTGTCACTGTCGAATCCGACGCCGGTGTGACCGGACAGCCATGAGGTTCCCGTCAGATCCGTGAGCGAGGTTTTCCAGTTGGTGAAATTCGTCGAGTAGTCCGTGGCATCCGTGGGGACGCCGATCTGGCAAGGAGCTTCCTGCGGTGCCGCGGTGACGGTGAGATTCTGGGAAAACCCGTAGGAAATGTCCGTGGCCTGGGCGGGGAACTTCGAGGCGAATTCGGTGGCCTTGCTGCCGTCGGGACGGATCAACGCGAGGTATTCACCGCCTTTCGACAAGGCGAAGTTGGTGTGGAGCGGCTGGCCGGTGATCTTCCGGTTCCGATCGTCCGCGAAGACGATTTCATAGGCTCCCGGCGCAAGAACCCGGGAAGGAAACACCCACTTCGACAGCTTGGAGGCATCATCCGTCAGCCGCCATCCGGCGAGGTCCACCGGAGTCGTGCCGGTATTGTTGATTTCGATCCAGTCCGCATCCTCGTCGAAGTCATTCTTCAACGTGCGGTCGTCATCGGCCATGAACTCGGAGATGATCACGCTCTGACTCCGGGCGAGCGGAACCAGGGTGACGGCAAGGGCGGCAAAAAGGATGGGTTTCATTGGGGAGAGAAAGAAGTGGCCCGCCCCATTGGGAAGGGCGGGCCGGATGAGCGGATTTACGGCACACGGGTCACCCGCAGGCGCAGGAACCGTTTTGGCAGGGCATCGGTCTGGGTATCCCGGATGACGATTTCCTCGATGCCGCTTCCGAGCGAGGTCGTGGTGGCGGGCGAGGTCGAGACCGTGCTCCAGTTCACCAGATCGGTGCTGGCGCGCAGTTCGTAGAGGACACCGGAGACTCCTTCCGGGCGCTTGAAGCGGAGGGCCGGATAGCGGTTCGGTCCACTGGTGTTCCAGGTGAACTTCACGTCCGCGAGGTCCTTGACCGAGGGTGAGGAGGCGAGCGCGAACTCCATGAAGTTCGACCGGCCGTCTCCATCCGCATCGGCATCAGGCCCCGAGACCGCCGAGTTCGACTGGTCTGTGGTGCTGAACGCCGTCTGGACCCAGCTCGCGTAAGTCCCGGGAATCGGGAAGCCGGTCAGCGTGAAGTTGTCGACCCGCTGGTTCCCGGCATCGCTGCCGGTGCCGGTGGCGGTGCCCTTGGCAATATCGAGCTTCAGCTTGAAGTTGGGGTTGTTGTTGGCTAGCGGGATGCTGCGGAAATCCAGCTCCATCACCGCGGGAGTATCCTGGGGGATGCTGATGGTTTTGAATGACACGTAGTTGGTGCCGTCCGTGGTGTAGCTCCAGTTCTGGAGTTCGGCGGCCTTTGCCGAGGAACGCATCGCCTCGAAGTTGACGAGGATGTTGGTGTAACCGGTGGTGGGCAGGGCGAAGGTCAGCGAGTCTCCCACCGGATTGTTCAGGCGGAGATGGCTGGCGGCCGCGTCACCGTTGCGGGCGTTGGCTCCGGTGAAAGTGCCGGTACCGCTCAGATATGCGGAGTCGGATGTACCGAGCTGGATGGCGAGAGATCCATCACCCTTGGTCGGTGTGATGAGGGTCGTGTTGTTGGTCGCTGTATTGAAGTTCCAGTAGTGGACCAGTGTGCTGGCGGCTCCGCCGGTGGTGAACTGGATCGGGTTCGACCACGAGCTGGTGCGACCGGTGCTGTCCACGAAGCGGACGCGGGCGCGGTAGGTCTTGCCACTGGCGGTGGCACTGCCGGGGATTTGCACGGTCGTGCCGGTATTCGACAGCGTCCAGGTGCTCTGGATCTCGTACTTGCGGGCGGTGCCGGCGACGTATCCGCTGATCCCCGGCGCATACATCTCGGCGATGCGCCACTGGGTGCCGGTGTAGGTGCCCGCTCCCGGTGTGCTGAAGGTGGAGCTGGAGAACGACAGTCCGTCCACCGGATAGCCGCCCGCACCGGTGTAGGTGATCACCGGTTTGTTCGGGGCCGAGGCATCGGCTGCTTCCGAGGCGAGGTATTGGTAACCGTAGCCGCGCTGGTCACCGTTGTTGACTGCCCAGGTGCTGCCGACGGGCCAGGTATTGGTGGCGTAGTCGCGGAGATAGTTCATCAGGTCCTCGTGCTCGGCCACGCCGGTGTAGGACGAGTTTTTGAGCCAGCGGGTCCAGGAGCCGCCCGAGCGGCTGTCGACAAACGGCGAGTAGTAGAAGTTGCCCTTGTGGTTCGTCTGGCCGGAATGGTTGCCATCCGTACCCTGGGTGCGCGGGTGCATGTTCCACATCGCGGCATCCGCATCCGCGATGGTGAGGGCCGCTCCGGATGGGTTCACGATCTGGCTGAACTCATCGATGAGCTGGCCCATCTGGCCGCCGTTGGTGGTATTGTCCGAGCCCATCAGGTCGAGGATCTCGCGGGCGCGGTTGCGGAACTCCAAGGCGAGCGCGGGAGTGTCCACCAGCGCCTTGTGGGCCGCCACCACACCGTTGTAGGCGGTGCCATTGATCGTGGTCTGCCAATGGCGCTTCGGAATGAACATCATGTCCACATCCCATGGAATCACCAGCCAGCGGTTGTCCGTACTGCGGTGATAGTAATAATGGTTGTAGCCGCCGCGCAGGTCGACATTTCCGAGCAGGCGGTTGAGGGCGTGGAACGTGTAGTAGTTGTTCACGTCCATGTTCGCCCGCCACCAGGCTTCCGTCTGGGTGGTCGCTCCGGTGTCGCGGAAGGTGTTCCAGTCCGAGGAGTCCACCGATTGCCCGGGGGCCTGGTGTTTTTTGTCACCGGCGCTGTTCTCGATCTTGTAGACGTTGCCATCGGCCAGGCCGCGTTCATCCAGGAAGGACCCGTCGATTTGCTCGATGGCCATGTAGAGGCCCCAGAAGTCTCCGGCATACTGGCCGTCGGCGGTGCCGATCGGGTCCGCCACCGTGGTTCCGGCGGCGGGCGTTTCGGTCGCGCCGCGGACGATCCGGAACTGGTAGTAATGCGTGTTTGGTGAGGGCACTCCGGCAAGCTGGAAGGCCTTGAATGAAACCGACTCCTCCACGCCCGCCATGCCACGGTGCACCGCACACCAGGGGGAGGCACAGGCGTTCGCGGAGAACGATCCCCAGGTTTCCGCATAGGGCTGGCCGAGGTTGTTCTTCGCCACCAGGTCGCGGGCGCGGTTGAAGTAGAAGCGCCACTTGTTCTTCCCTGAGACGTAGGTGGAGGCCTCGCCGCGGTTGCGGAACTGGATGTTGTCATACACCACGCCGTCGTAAACGAAGGTGGCGGTGAAGCGCGTCTCGTCGTAGCCGCTGTTGTACTGGCAGTTGATGACATCCGTGCCGTTCGCGATCATCGTATAGACCGGCACCGTATTCAGGACGGAGGGTGAGAAGGTCTGGACCGCTGTGGTGCCCGGGCGGAACGATCCCTGCCATGAGGGAAGGCCATCGTAGACGAAGTAGGCGAAGTTCTTCTGCTCATCGTCCGCATAGGGCACTGTTGCCGTGTTGCCCAGCGCATCGGCGAAGGTGATCTTGTAGCGGACCAGCCGCCGGTTCGTCTGGACGGAACCGGGAATCACCGCGGTGTAGGTGGAGTCCCCCGCCGTCACGTCACCGTGGGTGCCATCGTCATACATGGTCACGCTCGTCCAGCCGGTGGCATAGGCGGCATCGGTGGAGCGGATGTAGCTGCCGGGATCGACCGTCTGGTAGGCGACGGATACCGCGCCCATGCCATCCGGATCGGTGATGCGGGCGGTGATGGTGACCGGCTGGTTGGTCACGGGTTGCGCCGGAGTATGAGCGACCTGGCGGATCTGCGGCGGCACGACATTCAACGCCTGATAGACCGAGTTTTTCGCACCCGGTGTGGGCACCGGTGAAGACGCGGGCACGTCCTTCACTTCCGCATCGATGAAGAAGTCGGAACTGTTCTTCGTGAGGTTGAGCGCCTGGATCGCGATGACGTTCGTGCCACCCACGAGGATGTCGTCAGCATTGTCGATCGTCACTTCCTCGAAGGTGGAGGCGGTGTGATCGGCGGAGGCGACGGCGGTATAAGCAAGCTGGCCCGCCGCGACATTCTTGCGGGCGACTTCATGGCCGTTGATCCACACGATGCAGCCGTCATCGTACTTCAAGCGCAGCAGGAGCTGCTGGGGCACCTGGGTGACAGTGAAGGATTTCCTCAGGTAAAGGGTGCTGTAGTTGGTGGTCCCGGTTCCCTTCATGTCACTGAGGGTGGTGCCGAAGGTGTAACCACCCGCGTAGCCGAAGCCTGCGGCGCCCGTTGACCACGCGCTGTCGTTGTAGGCGGTATCGCGCCACGATTCGACCGGACTGGAAGCTTCGGCGGTGCCCTTCTTGTATCGCCATCCGGAGGCGCCGGCCGCGATATAGGTGGAGGGATTGATGACGGTGGCACCGGAAGCGCGCCAGGATCCGCCGAGATCGTTGTCGAGACCGGGATTGATCAACTCCGCAGAGCTGCCTGCTCCTGCGGAACCGGTGGGCCATGGGAAGCCGACCTTGTAGTCCACGCTGTCGATGGTGGTGCCACCGGAGTCTTTCAGCACGATCTTCTCGCCGGAGGAATTGAGGTTGCCGCTCCACGGGCCCCAGGCGGTCACGCCATACTTGGAAGCCATGGTGGACGGATCCTGGCAGGCCACCACATAGCCACCGGCGGGAATGGTCACACCGGCGGGGAAGGTGTAGGTGACGGCGGAGGAAAGCGTCCATCCGGCGATGCTCACATCGGAGTCACCCGGGTTGTAGAGCTCGATGAACTCCTCGAGGCTGGTGTCGTCCGCGGCCTTGTAGTGGAACTCATTGATCACGGGCGTGGCGGATACCAGCGCGATGGTGGAGAAGGTGCCCGCCGTAGCCGACCAGGCGGTGCCCGCTCCATTCACGGCGCGGAAGCGGAACGAGTATGCGGTGGATGGAGAGAGCCCTGTGAGGAACTTCGAAAAATCCCCGCTCTGGGTGCCGAGTGTCACCGAGTTCGCCCATGTGTCTGGAGAAGGCCCGCCATCGCTGGTGCCGTAGAACAAGGTGACCGTGGGGGCGCTGCCGCCGGTGGAGGTGATTTTCCCCTTCACCGTGGCTGTGGTGCCGGTGATGCCATCGGCACCGTCGTTTGCCACGACGGGAGCGGTGATTGCCGGAGTGGTGAAACTGGATGAGGAAGGAGCCCAGGAGCTACCCCCCGAGTTTACGGCATAGGTGCGGAAATAGATGGTCGAGGACTGAGGCAAACCGCTGAGGGTGGTGGTGGCGGAAGTGCTCAGGTTGCCGAGCGGGACGGAGTTCGCCCACGAACCGGTGCCACCATCACTTGTACCATAGTAGATGGTTACAGCAGGTGGTTCCCCGCCGGTGTCCGAGACCTGGGCTCCGACGGTGGCGGACACCGGGGTGATGTCGGTGGCGGCGATGTTCGCCACGGTCGCCGCCTGGGCAGGGGTTTCGAAGCTGCCCACCGGCTGGGCCCAGGAATCTCCCGCACTGTTGGTGGCACGGGCGGCATAGTAGTAAGGGGTGCCGCGGGTCAGTCCGGTGAGATTGGTGGAAAATGCCCCGCTCCACGTTCCCGGGAGGGTCACGGAGTGGGCCCAGTTCGCCGCCACGATGCCGCCGTTCTGCGGTCCCCAGAAAATCGTGATCGAGGGGGCTGCATTCCCGATCGACGTCACGGTTCCGTTCAGAGTGGCGCTGGTGGCCGTGAGCGCGGTGGCCGCGTCATTCGTGACCGTTGCACCGCCCGCGGGAACCAGGGTCTGAGCGTCCAGACGGATGTTATCAAAATGAGAGCGTCCGGTGCCGCGGGCGCGGAGCAGGATGCGGATCGTTTTGCCGATCGCGTCCGGGTCATTCGGCGTGTCGAACACCAGAGCGGGTGCGTCCGCGAAGGTGCTCACCGGGATGGTGGAAGCATTGAAGAGCCCGGTGGCGCGGATCGTGCCGGTGGAGTCCGCGAGGTGGTATTCGGACTGGTTGCCGGGCTGCGTGTTGCCGGAGCGGTTGCCGCATCCCACGGTCAGGGTGTAGCGGGTGTTCGCTTGATAAGTAACACCGAGATCCTGCCAGACATCGTAGCTCAGCTCCATGCCGAGATGGTCGGTGCCATCCGCGGCGAAGCCGGTGATGTATTCCTCGAAGGCATTGCTGCTGCTCTGGCCGCTCGTGCCGGTCCATTCCGGTCCGATATTGTAGCTGTAGCCACCGGCGCTGAGAGAGTTTCCTTCGAATGACGGGTCACCGATGGTGACCGGCGCGGCATCCAGACACGAGGATGCGAGGATGAGGCAGGCGAAGCCTGCGAGTGGAGGGGTTTTCATGCAGTGCAACGAGGACGGAGACAAAATTTTCCGACGAACGAGCCGAAAACTGGTCCAAGAGTCGCGGGAGGTCCATTCGATTTCAAAATTTTTGAAATCGCTACGCGTTTATACTAAGACATTTAGAATTGAAAGAATGCAGGTGACGACAACGTAACTTGACGTTCGTCAACGACATCCGGGATTCCGTGCAGATATAAAATAGCCATTCGGGATTGTTCCTGCCCGGCGGATCGGATAGTCGATGGATTCACCCCTCTCCGCCCCACCCCTCCCCCTTTTGGCATGTCTTGCGCCCACAAGTCATGCGAACCACTGCCGATTCGGCGTGGCGATTCGCTTGCCCGGATTCTGGAATTCCGTTCCACGGAGACACCGGATGCTTTGGCGTACCGTTTCCTCGCGGATGGCGTGGAGGAAAGCGGCAGCCTGACCTACGGCGGGCTCGATGCGCGGGCCCGCGCGATTGCGGCCGCACTCGTTGAAGCCGGAGCCACCGGAGCGCCGGTGGTGGTGGCTCATCCCTGTGGGTTGGAATTTTTGGAAGCCTTGTTCGGCTGCTGGTACGCCGGGGCGATCGCCGTGCCCTGCTATCCGCCCCAAGGCCGCCGGCATCGTGAGCGGCTTTCCGCCGTGTTGGGAGACAGCGGGGCAAAGCTGGCCCTCGCTCCGGCTTCCTACAATGAGGCGTTCGATCGATGGGGAGTGAACAGGTTGGAAATCGGGCCGGAAACCGCCGCGCCGGATTTCCAGATTCCAGAGATCAAAGCAGGCCCTTGTCTCCTGCAATACACTTCCGGCTCCACCGCTTCGCCGAAGGGGGTGCAGGTCACCCACGCGAATCTCGTGCATCAGCTGGAGGTCTGCCGTGACCATGTCGGACAGGTCCGTTCACTGGTTGGCTGGCTGCCGCCCTATCACGACATGGGGTTGGTGTTGAAGATTGTGCACGCCGTGGGGGCTGGAGCGGCGCTGACCTTTTTCCCGCCGGAAGCATTCGCCCGGCAGCCGATGTGCTGGTTGCGGGCGATCCACCGCTATCGTGCGGACTTCAGTGCCGCGCCGAACTTCGCCTTCGAGCAATGCTTGCGTGCGGTGCGTCCGGAGGATCTGGAATGGCTCGACCTGTCCTGTTGGAAGGCGGCGCCCTGTGGCGCGGAACGGGTCCGGGCGGATACTCTGGAGCGGTTCGCCAAAACTTTTTCCCGCTGTGGTTTCCGGGCCGAAGCGATCCTGCCGGGCTACGGTCTTGCCGAGGCCACGCTGACCGTCAGCGCGCGCAAGCCGGGCACTCCCCCGCGCGAACTCCGGGGACTGGTGTCCTGCGGGCACGCGGTATCCGGCATGCGCTTGCGGATCGAAGATCCCGCCAGCCATCAGGTGCTGGCGGAGGGATGCACCGGTGAGATCGTGGTGAGCGGCCCCAGTGTGGCGGCGGGTTACTGGCAGCGGTCTGATGAATCGGCGGAAGCCTTCCAGAGCAATGGCTGGCTGCGGACCGGTGACCTTGGTTTCCTCGACGAAGGAGAGCTCTTTGTCGAAGGGAGGCTCAAGGATCTGCTGATCGTCGATGGTGCGAATCATGCGCCGGAAGATCTCGAAATGGCGGCGAGCTCCGCCGACCCCGAGTTGACGGCCTCGGCTGGAGCGGCCTTTGCCCTGCAGGATGGGGGCCCGGAAAAAATCGTATTGGTCCAGGAGATCCCGCGTCTGACTGCCGAGCGGCATGCCCCGCTTTGCCATGCGATCCGCCGCGGAGTAGGTGAACATGCCGGCATTGCTCTTGACCGCGTGCTGCTGGTGCGGCCGGGCACCTTGCCGCGAACAACCAGCGGCAAGATCCGCCGCGCTTCGGCCCGCCGGTTGTTGCAGGAAGGGGCCATGCAGGTGATTCACGAAGATTCGCCTACTGTGGAGGAGCTCGACTTCGCCGGGCGTTCCGCTTTCGACCAACTGGCCATCGCGGTGACCGAAGCAACCGGTCGTCCGACACCCCGTCCGGAAGATGATCCCGTGGCTTATGGACTCAGCTCGCTGGACGCGACGCGGGTGGTCGCCTTGCTCAGGGCCTACGGAGGAGCGGATCTGCCGGTGGGCGAAATGTTCGCCGCCCGCTCCTTCGCCGCGTTGGCCAATCTGCTGGCCGTGAAGCCAGCGGCTCCGGTGCCGAAGGCGATCCCTACCCGTGATCCACTCGCCAGCGTGCCCAGCCATTCCCAGGAGCGGATGTGGTTCCTGCACCAGTTGGAACCGCAGAGCGCGGCGTATCATGTTTTCGGAGCGCTGGATTTGGAGGGTCCACTGGATGAGGCGGCTTTGAGCCGGGCCTTCCAAGCCATCCTCTCCCGCCACGAGATCCTCCGCAGCCGCCACTCCCATCATGCGGGCGTGCCGGTGATCTCGATTGTCGGAATGCCGGAGCATCCCATTTCGACCGAGGATGCCGGAGGTCTGGACGATGCGGCCATCGAGATCCGTCTCACGGAGTTCGCGCGGCAGCCTTTCGATCTCGCGGCGGACGCCCCGGTGCGTGTCCTGCATCTGAGGAGAGGTGGAGGTGCCCATGTGCTGGCGCTGTGCGCGCATCACATCGTGGCGGATGGATGGTCGATCCGTATCTTGCTTGGTGAGCTTACCGCGCGCTACCGGGAGGAATGCCTGGCTGCTCAACCCCTGCCCGCGCCACTCAGCCCTTCTTATCTCGATTACGCCGCCTGGCATCGTGGCTGGGTGGAAAGCGGGGGCGCAGACGAGGCGGTGGCGTATTGGAAAGGCAAGCTGGAGGGGCACGATGGAGCCCTGTCCCTGCCGCTCGATTTCCCGCGCCCGGCCCGGTCTTCTTCGGAGGGTGCCGTGGTGGGATGCACGTTGCCCGCCGCCTTGTTGGAGAAGGTGAAGCAGCTCGCGGTCTCACGGCGCACTACTCCGTTCTGCGTGCTGCTTGCGGGCTTTCTAGCCACATTGCGACGTCATGGCGGCGGCGAGGATCCGGTGGTGGCGGTGCCGGTGGCCAACCGCAATCACGCGGCGAGCGGCCCGATGATCGGCACGCTGGTCAACACCCTGCCCTTCCGGCCCGGAATCGCGGCGGATGATTCCTTTGGCGCATTGGTCGAGTGTGTCCATCTTGCCGCGTTGGAAATGCACGCTGCCCAAGAAGCTCCCTTTGAGCGAATCATCGAGGCGGTGCAACCGGAGCGTGTGCTCGACCGCTCGCCACTGGCTCAGGTGATGTTCGATCATCAGGAGATCCCGCTGGCCGCTACCTGGGCGGGAGAGGTGAAGTGCCGCCCGCGTCTGGCACATCGCGGTGCCACACAGTTCGATCTCTCGATGCTGGTCTTCGCCTTTGCCGATCACCATGAGGTCTATCTTGAATACCGCACGGATCTGTTCCGGCGGGAAACCATCGCCGCCCTGTTGGAGCGCTACGGAGAGACACTGGAACAAGGTGTTTCGTCACCCGGGATGAAGGTCTCGGAATTGCACGGCTTGACCCGGACGGATGATGATTCTCTCGCTCATTTCTCCAAGGGCCCGGAGCGGCCGGAGTTCCTCCACCGTGTTCCGTTGGAAGAGATCGGGAAGTCCCTGCAGGCATCGCCGGAACGGATCGCGTTGATCTGCGGGGAAACGTCCCTGACTGCGGGTGAGCTGTGGGCGCGGGTTGGCAGGCTCGCTGCATCATTCCAAGCGCGCGGAATCCGCTCCGGCCAGCGGGTTGCGGTGCTGCTTGATCGCGATGAGTGGCTGCCGGTGGTGTTGCTGGCGATCTGGCGGGCAGGTGCCGCCTACGTGCCTCTCGATGCGGCCAATCCCCCCGAGCGCCTCGGCTGGATTCTGGAGGATCAGTCACCGCTTTCCGTCCTCGTCTCCCCTGCCCTCACCGGTCATCTGCCGTTGGGTGCCCGAGTGATTCTCTTCGATCCGGTCATGGCGGAGGAAAATCATCCTCCGGTCGAAGCGAAGATCGTGCCCACCGATCCCGCCTATATTCTCTACACCTCGGGCTCCACGGGACGGCCCAAGGGCGTGGTCATCCAACATGGGGCGCTCGCCAATTTCCTGCTCTCGATGCTGGAAGAGCCGGGGCTGAAAGCCGGCGACCGTCTCGCGGCTCTGACTACGGTGTCCTTCGACATTTCCGCATTGGAGATCCACCTGCCTCTGTTGGCGGGAGCGGTCATCGATTTGATCCCCGGGCATCTCGCCCGCGATGGTGCCGCCTTGCGATCGTATCTGGAAGCGCATCCTCCGACCGTGCTCCAAGCCACTCCGGCCACCTGGCGGATGCTGATCGCTGCCGGTTGGCAAGGATCGCCCGGCTTGAAGATCCTGTGCGGTGGCGAGGCCTTGGATGCTCCCCTCGCCCGCCAGCTTACGGCGCTGGGGCATGAGGTTTGGAACCTCTATGGTCCCACCGAAACCACCGTTTGGTCGACTCTTTGGAAGGTGCCGTCTGGAGCGGATCGGATTTTGATCGGCCGCCCGATCGCGAATACCAGTGTACACGTGGTGGATGAAGCGGGTCATCCGGTTCCCCCTGGTGTGAGCGGCATGCTCTTCATCGGTGGTGCGGGATTGGCCGAGGGCTATTGGAACCGGCCGGAACTGACGGCGAAGAAATTCATCACCCGGGTGAATGAACGTCTTTATGACACCGGTGATCTCGCGCGGTGGATGCCGGATGGCATCTTGGAATGCCTGGGGCGGTCCGATGGCCAGGTGAAGGTCCGAGGTTTCCGCATCGAACTCGCCGAGATTGAATCCGCGCTGCTGGCCCATGACGCGGTTGCTGAAGTGGCCGCCGTGGTAACCGGGGCTGCGGGGGAAAGCCGGCTCGCGGCTTACTACCGGGTGAATGCTCCCGTGACTGCGGAGGAGCTCACCCGCCATCTGGCCGCACGGCTGCCGGATTACATGATTCCCGCTCCGCTGGTGGAGATCGCCACCATGCCGCTCACCAGCAGTGGAAAGATCGATCGACGTGCGCTGGCCTCCATCCAACCGGCGTCTGCACCTGCGGAGAATCCCGGTTTCCAGGATTCCGTGGAAGCGGAGGTGGCGGCCGTGTGGGCTCAGTTGTTAGGCACCGGCCCGTTGGGAAGGACGGACGATTTCTTCGCGCTGGGTGGGCATTCGCTGCTGGCGACACGGATGACGGCGGAGTTGTCGGAACGTTTGGGATTCCCCGTGGCATTGGATGCGTTGTTCCGTGGATCGACGGTCGCGGGCTTTGCCTCGCGGCTGAAAGCATCGTCCGGCATCGATTTTTCCTCACCGCGGGCCATCCTCCTGCATCAAGGAAACTCCGCCAGTCCGCCACTGTTCTGGATCCACACGCTCGTGGATGGTGGCATGGGCCTGTTTCCCTATCGGGATGCGGCGGGGAGCATCGGTGATCTGACTTCCTATGGGATCGCGGAGGGCGCTCGCGCTTTTGAGAGCCTTGAGGACATGGCCCGTATGTACGTGGAGATCATCCGGTCGGTGCAACCATGTGGGCCATACCGCCTCGCGGGATTCTGCTTCGGTGGCAATGTCGCTGCGGAAGTCTCTGCCCAGCTCACTGCCTTGGGGGAGACCATCGAGACGCTGGTGCTGTTGGAATCGCGGCCTACGGATGCGTGTTTGCCCGCCTCTCATCTGCTGAGGCCTGCTTCATGGCGTCACTTCACCTCGCAGTTGTGGAAGCACTTGCCGCGCATCATGGCCTACGATCCCGAGCGGCTGGCCAAGCGGATGCTGATGAAATGCCGCGCTGCTGTCACCGGTCTTTGCGGACTCTTCCACCCCCGCGGTATCCCGGACATTCATGCGGTGCTGGATCTGTCCCAGCTTGATGAGGAGGCCACGCAACGGGCACGGCTCCATTGGCAGGCATTGCATCTGCACAGGCCGCGCCTTCCCAAGGTGGAACGGCTGGTGGTGGTAAGGGCCGAGGACGATGGCTGGTTCCCCACTCCGCCCGATCTCGGATGGGAACGACATGCCAAAGGCTCCATCGAATCAGTCTCCGTGTCCGGTCGGCACGAGGAGTTCCTGCGTGGAGGCTCCGCCGCCGAGGTGGCGAAAGTCATGCGAGGTCTTTGGAAGAATGACGGCGCGTGAACGCCGCACCGGCTCAGCTCTCCGGCTTCAGGAGGTAGCCTGCTACCCAGCCTTCCTTGCCATCCGCATTCCGGCACCAGTGCCAGCCATGGATCTGGCGGAGTGATTCGAGACTGTCGCCGCGATGGATCTTGAGCACCGTCGGATCGAAGGCCTCCATCATCGCGAACCGGCCTTCGCCGAGCGGCTCCAGGATTTCCTCCGGGATGTAGCCATTGCGGCCGTCCTTGTCCTCCGCCCACACCCAGCCCGGCCACGCGCGGTCGGCAGGTCCCACGTTCACTTCGTCGCCCGGCTGCAGGTGCATCGGGTTGGAGTCCTTTTCCTCGTAGTCGGCGTTGGCGATGAAAGCGGGCATCTCGCGGCGAGCATCTCCGTTCGGGGCGGTTCCGTCACGTTCCTTTTGAGCGGTGGAATCGGATTGACCGCAAGTGTCACACGACATATCCGCGGGCCATATGATTATCTTTGGCACGCGCGGCGTCACCACAACTCACGAGAAGGGCGTGTTCCACTGCCCTGCCTGTGGCCCCGGCAGCGACTTCCGCTGGCGGCGCGTGCGGCGCTTCTTCACGCTCTACTTCATCCCGATCATCCCTCTTGATCTGGTGGGCGAGTTCATCGAGTGCGGCCAATGCAAGCGCACCTACGAAACCCGGGTGCTGGAATACAACCCCGCCTCCGAGGCGCTGAAGCTGCAGGGCCATTTCCATGAGACCCTGCGTCAGGTGATGATCGCCTCGCTGCCCGCGCCCTTACGGCTGGAACGGCCCGCGCTCGAGCGCGTGATGGAGCTGCATGAGTCACTGGGCCATCCCGGCGTGGACATCGGCCGTTGGGAGCGTGATGCTGCGGCGTTCTCCACGTCCGGAGCGAATCTTTTCAGCAGTCTCAAGGACCTTGCCGGCGGCATCAGCGATCACGGTCGCGAGACCCTGGTGGAAGCCGGTTATGCAGCGGCGGCCGCATTCAATCACACCGAAAATGCCCATCTCGGCGAGCTCGCCGGAGCGCTCGGCATGACCCCTTCCCATTTCCACGGTCTCATGAAGACGCTGGAAGGTTCCGGCCGTCTGCCGCAGCCGGATGCCACCCCCGCCCTTCCCGCAGCCACTCCCGCCTGATCCATCATGAGCCAACGCGATCCCAGCGCCTATTTCAACTTCGCCCTGCCCGCCACCGGCACGGCGGATTCCGCTTTTGTCCTGCATCCGCGCAAGGCCCGCGGAGCCGTGGCTTCCCTGATCCTCGGCCTCGTTGCGCTGCCGCTGGTCCAGGCCTTCATCGGGTTTCCGCTCGCGATCGCGGGCATCATCTGTGGCATCAGCGGGCTGTTGGCGGTCCGCAAGGGAGACGGCCGCATCACTGGCAAGGCGCTGGCGATTGCCGGACTGGCCTTTTCCATCGTTGCGCTGGTAGGTGGTGCCTGGTGGGTGTCCTACTCTTCCACTCATCAGCCGGTGGATACCCGACCCCAACCTCCTTTTCCCGCCCCCGCCCGCCCACCGGCGAAACCGGCGCCCAAGCCGCGTTTGGAGAATCCATAACCGGATCGGCGAATGCCGCGCATGAAGGCGCGGCATTCTCATGAGCGGCCCTAATTCGCTGAATCGTCACGGGTTGCACACGGCCTTGGTGACGAAAATATTTCACATCCCTCAACCCTTTTAGTTTGTGGTGGCTGCCCTCCCTCCACAGGGGGCTGGAATCTGATAGATGCCCCCCGGCGGGAATCTGGCACGGCATCCGCTCGTCCAAGGGTGTGAATACGTTAGGTTTCCTGTTGGACATGGACGGCGTGATTTACCGGGGAAACCAGCTTGTCCCCGGCGCCGACCGCTTCGTCGCACGATTGCGACGGGATGGCATCCCATTCCGGTTTTTGACGAACAACTCCCAGCGCACCCGTCGGGATGTGGCGCTCAAACTGTGCCGCCTCGGTCTTGAGGCGGATGCCGATGATGTCTTTACCTGCGCGATGGCGACCGCCCGCTTCCTGGCTCATCAAAAGCCCGGTGCCACCGCCTTCGTCATTGGTGAGAACGGCCTGGCCGCCGCCCTCCATCACAACGGCGTGACTGTCGTGGATGATGATGCGGACTACGTGGTCGTCGGCGAAGGCCGCACCATGACCTTTGAAATGATCGAGCGCGCCGTGCGCCTCATTGAGAAGGGTGCGCGTCTCATCGCCACCAATCCGGATGCCACCTGCCCGACCGATGCCGGCACCCGCCCCGGCTGCGGCGCGCTCGTGGCCATGCTGGAAAAAGCCACCGGCCGTGAAGCCTTCTCCGTCGGCAAGCCCAGCGGTGTCATGATGCGCATGGCGCAGAATGAACTCGGAGTGCGCGCCGCCAGCACCGTGATGGTGGGGGACACCATGGAGACCGACATTCTCGGTGGAGTCGGCATGGGCTACCAGACCGTGCTGGTGCTCAGCGGCCACACCAAGGTCGAACACCTTCATCGTTACGCCTACCGTCCCGATTGGATCATCGAGTCTGTCGATCATATGCCGGAGCGCCTCTTCCTCTCTGCCGACGAGCTCGTCGGCACGGCATGACCGTTTCCCGTGGTTAGCGGATGGTCCGCGGCGGGCTTGCAGGTTCTTCATGGTGCCTGCGGCCCGTCGCGGCAACCGCCGAGCCACCCGCGATTCCGCGCAAAGGGAAGGGGAGCGTCCGAGGCGCGCGTGCTTTTCAGGAGCCAAACCCAATGACTCTTCCCTTTGCGCAGACGCGTGATGTGCGAGGATGATCCTGACATGGACATCACCTCGCCGTTTCTCCTCAAACTGAAAGGCGCACTCTTCGCCTTCCTCGGCCTCCTCGCCGGAGCCGTGCTGCTGGCTCCGATCTTTTCCTGGCAGGCGCTCGGGCTGTTCCTGATCGCCGTGTGGGCCTTCTGCCGCGCCTACTACTTCTGCTTCTATGTGCTCCACCACTACGTTCGATCCGTCATTCCGCTACGCAGGACTGATGGATCTGATGAAGGGGATGGGGAAGAGGAAGAATTCTGACAGGGGAGATGATCGACAGGGGATGTGAGGTCACTTGGGCTGGAGCGCTTCGATAAGCAACCTCTGCATGCGTTCCACTTCGTCGTGGTGGAATTTGCCGAGACCAAGATACTCCGGATTCCGATCGAACCACGGGTCGACACTCACCCAGTGATGCTCGGAGTGGATGAAGTAGGGAATGAAGATGGCTGCCAGCAGTGAGGCGGCGAGACAGCACGACAGCATGACCTCCAAGGTGGCGATCCGGAAGACGGAGGTAGCTTTGGGTCCGATAGCCAACACTCCGAACCGGATCAGCGCGGCGACGGCCAGCAGATGGATCGCCTGCTCCTGATGTGCCGTTTCCCATCCGCCTTCCTGCATCCGGATGCCAATGGCAAGCATCGCCATCAGACACAATGAAGGCAGGATGAAAGCCATGGCTCTGCTGGTGGAAACGCGCCCCAAGAGGGGCCCGATCTTTTTTTCCATCCGCCAACGCGCTGTCTCCATGAACATGGCGGCTATCAACAGGAGACTCGCGAAACTCTGCATAAGCAGTCCGTTTCCAATGGGGCTCTGGGGGCTGTAGTCCACGCCTCCCCAGGACGTGAAACGGATGATAACGAGAACGGCAAACGGCAGGATGATGCCGATTCCTCCGATCCAAAGATGGTCACGCGCATCCGCGAGCAGGCCGAAGCGGTCGGCAACTGTCTTCAACGGACGGCTGTATCGAAGCCGGACGAGACGGATCACTCCTGCCAGTCCGATGAAACCGGTCATGATGTTCCACATTTGAGCGCGATCAAAAATCGTATGCAGGATCATTCGCTGGGCCTCGAAAAGCTTTGATGGCGGAGGCGTGGCCACGCGATAGGGAACCGCCACCGAGGCGATGTTGGACCCATGACCGGTGATCCACTCGCTGTCGGGGCGGGAGCCTAATTGGACTTGGGCCAACGCGGGAGATGTCAGGACGCTTTCGATCTTTGCTGCTTCGCTCTCCGCTTGGACGGAACGACAGACATCGCGCAGTTTTGCTCCAGCTTTGATCCATGCTACCAAGGCCAACGCTTCTTGGTCGGTGGTGATGTCGCTGGCCAGCAACCGGGCCAACGAGTACCAATCCGAAGCCATTTGCTTCACGATGTCCGAACGTCCTTCCGCGGCGGCTGTTTCGGCTCCCATCAGAAAAATTTTGATGCTCAGCGAGAAAGGAGACGAGGAGCCGAAATAGAGGGTCAGACGCTCGATTTGTTCAAGCGCATCGCCTTTGCCAGACAGCAACGCCATGCGCTCCTTTGTGAGCTGGCGCCGATAGGTGCGGAAAGCGGGCTGGCCAGCGGCTTGGTGGAGTAGAGCAAGTCCCTCATCGAAGCGGGCCCGATTCCGGATTTCGAGGGTGAATCCGGATTTTCCGCGGATAGGCACTTCCTGCGTCGCATCCTTGATGCGGTCACATCCGATCAAGAAAAGCGGCCAGCCGTTGCCGGGGTCGACTCTTTCCGCAGTGGCGGCCAGATCTGCCGGTAAATCCAGGCGGGCCGCCCTGTTCATCTCAAGGTAGTCCACGAGGCGCTCGGGATTGTCAGGCTGTTCGTCCCAGCGGGCTTTGGCTGCCAGTGCCTGTTGGTTGTCATCCGGTGCGATCCAATTCCGATCTCGTTCCGAGATGCCAGCCTTGAATCGGCTCGCAGGAGTGGTTGGGCCATATGCAAAGATTCCAGTAGCAGAGGCGATCCCAAGTGAGCTGTTGCCGCCGTCCAAAAACCGAATGCTCCGGAATATCTGGCTGGGGCCGCGTCCGATCGCCGCCGCTTCCGCCAACCAGATTGCGAGGGCAACCCACCAGCCCGCCATTGCCAACCACTTCCACCAGGACGGACGGCGATCCATTTTGTCGAGGCGATCCGCGGCGGTTGCAAATTCTACTGGATTCGCCGTAATTGAGCCTTTGAAAAGCTCCTCCTCTGCCCGCGCCACGATCTCCGGTTTCCCGGAAAAGGGCCGCACGAAGGCGGCGGCGAATCGCTCGGCGGGAGTCATCCGGAGGTGCGGAGCACGTTCCTTACTTCGTCGGCGCCATGGTGTAGAGGGCCATGGTCATGCACCAGGCCTGGCCGGCGGGCATGCGCTTGAACTCGTGGCCCTTGCCCCAGGAGTCGGTGTAGATGATCTCGTTCGTCTTCTGGTTGTAGCCGATGATGAGGCGCATGTGGCCGCCACGGGTCTGCGGGATGCCGGTTTCCTTGAACATACCGAGCTGGAGCGCCCAACACAGCGGGATGCCCTGGTTGATGTATTCGTCGATCTTGTTGGTGAAGCGGCTGAAGCCGGATTGGGCGGTCTTCATTTGCAGGAAGAGATCCGGCTTCACTTCGGACCAGAATTGCAGGGGATTCACGATGGTGACCTTGCGCTCATAGAGGAATTCCTTCTCGCCCTGTTTTTTCGCGAGCTGGTTGTAGGTGCGGACGTCCTGCTCGAACTGGCGGAGGTCGAGGTCGAAGTGTTTGGTGGTTTTGACGTGCAGCTTGCCGGTGGCGTTTTTCAGGGCTTCCTCCATCTCACCCATGCTGGTGCCCATGCTGCCGGTGTTGGCGATTTCCGCCATCTCGTGCTGGTCCACATCGAGTCCGTAGTAGCGCACCACGCGCTCGGTGGTGGCCACGGCGCAATAGCCCTTTTGTCCCTGGTCGACCATCGGCACGCCTTCGAGATACACGTCACCATTGTCCTTGTGGACGACATGGTCGGTCAGACCGGAGCGTCGTGCGATCTGGCCGCCGGTATTGGCGGCATCCATGGAGGCGATGCGGATGCGGGCGAATTCGGCGCGCGGCCCTTCCGGTGATTTGGAGACGGAGGACTCCAGCAGCCAGGCGGTGCGGCCCTTCTTCCACATCCAGCCGGTGAGGTTCACGGTGCCGCGCTGGTCGCGTGCTTCCGGTTGGCTGCCGAGATGGGTGGAGAGCCTGGCTTTCCACGCTTCCATGCGGTCGGAGAGTTCCTTGGGCGAGAGGTCGCCATCATCGCCGCGGTTGTAGAGGGAAACGCTGATCGGGCCGACCTTGCCGGGAGTGCCGGCGCGGATGATGACCTCCCCGACTTTTTCTCCGAAGAGGTCCACGAGCTTGGGATCGGCGCGCAGACCGTCCTTGGCCGAGCTCAACCACTGGAAGGCACCGGGATAGGCATCCGGAAGATCCAGACCCTTCTCTTTCATGCGGGCGCGGATCTTGTTTCGCATTTCCTGTTGTGCGGGAGAGAGCTCGTGCCGGTAGGTGGTTTGCACGTCCTCCATCGGCTTCGTGAAGAGGGTGGCATCGGTGAGCGTCTGCTCCAGCGGCGGGAAGGTGACTTTCTCGTCGGCCCGGGCAACCAGGGCCATCGCTGCAAACAGACAGAGGAACGTCTTCATGATCGCCTCCAATAAAGCGTCTCGTCTCGTCCATGTCGCCCGAAAAATAAACGAGCCGCACCGGTGGCGGTGCGGCTCGTGGGAAGAGCAAAGGGGATCGGATGAGGATCAGTGCGTCAGCACGGGGGCGAGCCAGGCTCCCCAGTCGGAGCGGATGCCATCGCCGCCATCATCGGTGACAAGCTGGAGCTCCTTCACGCCGGTAACGTCGATCTTGTAGTCCATGACCTTTCCGGGCCCGACCTTGGCGGCCTTGAAGAGTTCCTTGCCATCGCCGGTGATGGTGAAGCCGACCTTTCCGTCCTTGCCATCGATGAGCCCGCAGCTGCCGGTGAGGGTCTTCCATTTGCCGCCGAGATCATAGGTGTAGGTCGAGGAAGCGTGGGCGTAGAGGCCGCCTCCGAACAAGCGACCGCCGGAGATGAACAGCCAGGGAGCGTCCGGCAGCAAGCCACCCTGCGGCGGTCCGTAGCCGGTCTTTGCGGATGACCAGCGAGCCGAGCCCAGGTCGCAGGTGGCGGAGGTTTGTTCAGCTGGTGTGACCGGAGGATTGTTCAACCGGGTTGTCATGATCGCATCCGCAGCGGCCTTGATCTCCGGTGTCTGAGGGTCGAATTTCAGGCTTTTATACACCGTTTCAGCACCCTTGCCGGAGTCGCGGGCGGCTTCGATCAGCGGCTTGAGCTGTTCGGCTGCCTGGATGGAGGCCAGGTCGGCGGTGCCGTCCGCTCTCACGTTGTAAGAGTAACTGTAAGGGGTCTGGCTGAGGAAACCGCTCGGGATGCCATTGGCCTCCAGGAAGAACAGCCGCAGCTCACCGGAACGTTTCGGGACCAGGTCGGTGCAGGTCAGGGTGAAGCGTCCATCCTTGTCCGGCACGGTGGTGGCGGTCGGGGAATCATAGTCACCGCCATCGGCAGGATCGTTGTAGGCTACCACGCCATAGACGGGAACCTTCGAAGTCACCTTGCCGGAAACCACGATGGTCTTGTCGACCGCCTTGAAAGTCAGATTGGAAGGTTCGGCGGTGGGCTTGTCACGCATGCCCTTCACCGATCCGCAGAACAGCGGATGGGAGGCGAGGCGCAGCGCGTGGGCCAGCGTGATGAAGCTGCCGAGGCCCTCGCCGCGCTGTGCCGCGCGATACTCGCGGTTGCCGGAGCCCATCAGGGCGATGCCGCAGTTGTCGTGCTGGTCCTGTCGCTCCTTGTTGTGAGGCAGGCTCAGGGCGTGGCCCAGCTCGTGGGCGATGCCACCGATGAAGATCGAATTGTAGCGGCCGAGGGAGATGTTCCCGGTCCTGGCCGTCCTTCACGTTGTCGCCCTTGTTGGTGAGCTGGCTGAGTTCCAGGATCGGCGAGTCCACCTGCCAGGCGGTGCCGTTCCGGTTCGTGCCGGAGGCGTAGTAGGGGCTGTTCTGGGACACGATCCGCTTCTCCGGATCCCAGTTCGACATGTTGCAGAACAGGACGATCGTTTCGTTGTCGATATCCAGGCCGGCTTCCTTCAGCGGGCCCTTGCACTCATCACGGATTTCACCGCCGCTCGGGGTGGAATAGTGGGCATACGGCTGCTTGCCCTTCACCACGTGGATGTTGATCAGTCCGTCCGCCGCATGATCGAGATTGAAGGTGCGCGGGCCGAAGCCGGTCTTCTCCATCTGCTCCGCGTAGAACTTGCGGATGTCCTCCATGATGGTGGAGAGACGCTCACGGTAGCGGGGGGCGGGTTCGCGGTCGGATGGGGTCCAGTAGACGATGTGGAGCTTGCGTTCCGCGCGCTCCGGTTTCTGGTTCTGCCAGCCATCGAGGATGGCGCGGGCGGCGGGCACCTGGGCGGCATTTTCCTGTTGCGGAGTGAGCGCGGAGGCAGGCAGGGCGAGGAGGAAGGGCAGTGGCAACAATCGAATCATGCGTGGGGGAATACCGCCCCACTCCAAGGGATTTGTCCGGCAATTTTCGCGAAAAGATGGGCGGAATTCCCATCATTGGGCCTGACTGCGGAAGAACAGGCACCTCCAGCCGTTCCCCAGATCCACCTCGTTCACCGTGCCCGGGATCTTGGGAATCTTTGATTTCACGAAGCCGCAGCGGCCGGCGGCTGTCACGCAGGTCCAGAGAAAGATGCTGCCATCCCCATCCACTTCCGCGGACTGGATGCGGTAACATCCGGCCCAGGTTCCCGGCGACAGGCGCCCCCCGGCGGCTTTGACCGCAGCGGTATCCATGGCAGGCCGGCATCCTTCAAAGGTTGCCCTCAGCGGTAGTTGGGTGGCGGACAGGATGGCCATCATGGCGGCGAAGGCGCACGCGGCTGCCCGCCCCGGAGTCGCCAATCCGGGACGCCCGACACAGAACGACCCCGCCCCCAGAGCGAACAAACCCGCCGGGACGAACACCAGAACCGGGGGCACCCGGATCAACCAGCCCAAGGCCGAGGTGATGAATACCGCCAGACAGCCCGATCCCCACAGCCAGGCTCCCGCCCGCATGCTCCATGTGACCTCCTCCCGGACGCACTCCTCCTGAGCAGGAGAGGGAGGGCGGGTGATGATGGGCTGCATGGTCAGGGAGAATGAACTATCTCGCGGCGATAATCGTTTAGTAACGAAGAATGATTAGGCAAATCATAATTCGCGGGCAGGATAATTTGTTTGAACTTCCGTTTCCGGTTAGAGAAGTGCCCGCCAGCGGCTCCGGGCCTTGGATTTGGAAGCTGGAATGGCACTCCAGAACGTTTCGTGCCAAGGATCACACAACTCATCCCGCGCCTCCGGCAGATAGATCGTTTTGCGATATTTGACATCGGGAGATCCTTCCGGCAGGCCCTCCTTCTCCCTGCTATCGGACGGAGATTTCCTGCTCTCCGCCGTTCACCCGCACCCGGATCTTGCCGGGGCCTTTCCCTGCTACCCGCCGGATCGAATAGTCCGTCACCCGGCCGTCTTTCCAAGTCATGTCCAGCTTCAGCTCTGTCGGTAGGATTCCACCGAGGGGCAGATTCTTCGCCGAACCGTCTTTCCAAGCAGGCGGGAGAGCCGGGAGCAATACGACCGTGTCATTTTGATCGTCGATGAGGTGCTCGAGGAAGGAGCTTTTTTCCGGTGGGGGGAGGCAAAGCGCCGCCGAATAGCGGGCATATCGATCCATCAGCTCCGCCAGATCGGGATCGCTAGCCTCCCAATTGGTGACCTTCAGACGCTCGTCGGTGGGTTTTGCAGCGGCTTCATGCCCGCCGAGGTCGATCACGCAGTCTCCCATACGGGCGCGATGGACGGCGGTGTGGGCCTCCAATGCCTTGGTCCAGAGCTTAGTCGCATCGGGATGTTCGGCACCCGGATCGTATTTGGCGGCCAGCGTCGCCAAGCTGCCGGCACCTGCGGAAATCACGATCAGCGCCTCTCCCTCGCCCCGGACTTGCATCGCCTTGTCGTCGGACTCCACCTCCGATTCGAAGGGCAGCACGCACAACCGGATGCCCTCGCAATTCAACTCACCACGGTTTCCGGTGGGAGCTCCGGCCACATTCTCGAACTGGACCCGGAATCCGAGCGAACCCGGCATATCCGTCAGCAGATGGACTAGAAGCACGCCATCCGCCAGATCCGCCAGTTCCGTGAGGGTGAAATGGCTGCCGCCGCGCTTCCACGTCGCGGTGGCCACCCCGGTATCCAGGTCGAGGGAGCGCCGGTAGTCCTCCAGCGGCTGATCGGCGTCCAACCACTTGATGGAAATGGTGCTGCTTTGCCGCACGATGCGCTCCTTTTTCGGATCTCCGTGGACCCGCCAGACCGGAGAGTTGTTATCTCCCAACGGAAAGGCCTGCTCCTCCACGCGGGCGGGCTGCCGGGTACCAGACCTCGGAGGGAGAGGCCGGGAGGCAGCAGGCGGTCAGGAGCAGGAACAGCAGCGCGCGCATGATGGACACCGGAATTCAGCGCCAGAACCGCCGTCCTTTCACCTGTAAATGTGCAAAATCACGCTGGTTCCGGCGTGGCAACCCATTCGTTTTACTCGGTTTTGCCTTGCCAAGAAGCCTGGTATCCCGTACCCCGCGCGTCCCTTCTCACGCCGCCCATCCACCAACGGGAAATCGAAGGGACTCCAAAAGCGGCGGATTTTCCGAGCATCGCCCGTCCTGAATCAAGGCGGGACACACACATTACCAATGATCAACGAACTTATCTCCGAGATGGTGGACGCCGGCGTCCACTACGGTCACCAGACCAAGAAGTGGAACCCGAAGATGAAGCCCTTCCTCATGAAGGACAAGGGTGGCATCTACATCATCAACCTCGAAAAGACCGTCCAGCAGCTCGACAAGGCTTCGGACTTCCTTTCCGAGCTTGCTGGCAAGGGCAAGAAGATCCTTTTCGTCGGCTGCAAGCGCCAGGCCCAGGACGCCGTCCGTGAGGCCGCCGAAGCGACCGGCCAGTTCTACGTGAACCACCGCTGGCTCGGTGGCATGCTCACCAACAGCGCCACCGTGCGCAAGTCGGTCGAGCGCCTCAAGTACCTCGAAAACATCGAGAAGCAGCCGGAATTCAAGGCCATGTCCAAGAAGGAGCTCGCCGCCCTCGGCCGTGAGCGCGAGAAGCTCCTGCGCAACCTCAAGGGTGTGCGTGGCATGGAGCAGAAGCCGGACGCCGTGGTGATCGTGGACTCCGCCCGTGAGTCCATCGCCGTGGCCGAAGCCCGCCGCCTGGAAATCCCGATCGTTGCGATCGTGGACACCAATGCCGACCCGTCCGTGGTGCAGTACCCGATCCCGGCCAACGACGACGCGATCCGCTCGATCCGCATCGTGCTCCAGAACCTGGTGGACGCCATCGTCGTCTCCGCCAAGGCCTGACCGCTTTGTCACGCGGGCGGCCTTGGCACCACCATAGGCCGCCCGTTTTGTTTTCCTACCACCGCTTTCCAACGAACCGCTCATTATGATCACCGCTTCCCTCGTCAACGACCTCCGCAAGAAGACCAACGCCGGCATGATGGACTGCAAGCGCGCCCTCGAAGAGACCCAGGGCGACCTTGAAGCCGCCGCGAAGCTCCTGCGCGAGAAGGGCATCGTGAAGGCCTCCTCGAAGGCCGACCGCGCCGCCAACGAAGGCATCATCACCGCCCGCCTCTCCGAGAACGGCAAGTCCGGCATCCTCCTCGAAGTGAACTGCGAGACCGACTTCGTGTCCCGCAACGACAACTTCCAGGGCTTCGTCAACGGCCTCGCCGACACCCTCATCGCCAGCAGCGCCGCCGATCTCGACGCCGCCCAGCAGGTGTCCTTCCTCGGTGCCCCGGTGGAAGAAACCGTGAAGGCCAAGATCGCCGAAGTGGGTGAGAACCTCCAGTTCCGCAAGTACGTCCGCTTCGACGCCGCTGGTGAAGGCGCCGTGTCCTCCTACATCCACATGGGTGGCAAGGTCGGCGTGCTCATCGAAGTCGGTGCCGGCAATGCCGAAACCGCCTCCACCGCTGGCTTCCGCGAGCTGGTGAAGGACCTCACCCTCCACATCGCCGCTGCCGCTCCGCGCGGTCTGTCCCGCGAGGACATCCCGGCCGACGTCGTGGAAGCCGAGAAGGACATCTTCCGCGCCCAGCTCGCCGACTCCGGCAAGCCGGCCAACATCATCGAGAACATCATCAACGGCAAGATCTCCAAGTACTTCGCCGAGAGCTGCTTCCTCGAGCAGGGTTTCGTGAAGGATCCGGACACCACCATCACCAAGCTGCTCGAAGCCAAGGGCAAGGAACTCGGCGACACGCTCACCGTGCGCCGCTTCGTCCGCTTCGGTCTCGGCGAATAAGCCGTGGCTGCGGATAACTCCGCGACCGCTGAATTTGAAAAGCCCGCTTCCGGAAGGAGGCGGGCTTTTTGCGTTGGCGATCCAGCGGAGGCATGGATGCTCCAAGGCGGTGAAGATTTCGAAGAACTTCCTGCTATCCGTCGCCCTGAAACGCGGGGAAGGGGAGGCTCGGGGTGCCTACCCCTTCGATCTTCCCGCGATCCGGCATCTGGACGCTCTGGATTTCGACCAAGCGGTCACCTTTCTGGTCGGGGAAAACGGGACCGGTAAATCGACGCTGTTGGAGGCGATCGCGGTGAAATGGGGGTTCAATGCGGAAGGCGGCAGCAGGAACTACCGCTTCGCCTCGCGGGAAAGCCACTCGGAGCTGCACGCGTCCTTGATTCTGGCGCGGGGCGTACGAAAGGCGGATGACGGGTTCTTCCTCCGCGCGGAGAGCTTCTACAATGTCGCCACCGAAGCCGAGCGCCTAGGCGCTCATCACGGCCTTCACGAGCAGTCCCATGGTGAATCGTTCATGACGATCCTGACCGAGCGGTTCTTTGGAAACGGGCTGTATCTTCTGGACGAACCGGAGGCCGCTCTCTCGCCCTCTCGGCAGATGTCCATGCTCGCGCGCATGCACGAACTCGTGAAGGAGGGTTCGCAGTTCGTCATCGCCACCCACTCGCCGATCCTGATGGCGTATCCGGGCGCGGTGCTGTTGCAGTTTTCGGAAGATGGGATCCAGCAAGTCCGCTACGAGGACACCGAGCACTACCAGCTCACCCGGCGCTTTCTGGAGAATCCCGGGCGCATGCTCAGGGAGCTGCTGGACTGACCCGGTCAGCGCTGCTTCATCGGGGCCTCGATGATGCCTTCCTCGGTCTCCTGTTTCAGTCGGAGCTGGCCGCAGGCGGCATCGATATCGTGACCCTTTTCAAGACGCAGGGTGGCGGACACTCCGGCGTTCTTGAGGATATCCCGGAAGGCCTTGCAGCGGGTTTCGCTGGGGCGGACCCAATCGAGTCCCTCCACGGTGTTGTAGGGGATCAGGTTCACCTTCGCATTCAAACGGCGGGCGTGACCGGCGAGGATGCGGGCCTGCTCGAGAGAATCGTTCACGTTGTCGATCAGGATGTACTCGAGCGTGAGATGCTGCTTCTTCTTCGAGTTCCAGTAATCGAGCGCGCCGAAGAGTTCGTCCGTGCCCCATTTCTTGTTCACCGGCATGATCTGGCCGCGGACCTCATCGGTCGCGCCGTGGAGTGAGATCGCCAGCCGGATTTGCTGGGGATGGTCGGCCAGCTTCTGGATCTGTGGGACAAGGCCGGAGGTGGAGATCGTCAGGTGGCGGGCTCCGAGGTGGAGGCCCCACTCCGAGGTGATGATGGAGATTGCGGTCAGCAGGTTGTCGAGGTTCGCCAGCGGCTCGCCCATGCCCATGAAGACGAGGTTGTCCACTCGCTCGCCGCTGAGCATCTCCGCAGCCAGCACCTGCCCGGCGATCTCGGCGGGTTGGAGATGGCGGGTGAAGCCAGCGAGACCGGAGGCGCAGAACTTGCAGCCGTAGGCGCAGCCCACCTGCGAGGACACGCAGAGCGTGCGGCGGTCGGATTTTTCCC
The DNA here is from genome assembly GCA_049840755.1 of Luteolibacter sp. Lineage (GTDB taxonomy): Bacteria > Verrucomicrobiota > Verrucomicrobiia > Verrucomicrobiales > Akkermansiaceae > Luteolibacter. The sequence goes on from JASGJM010000001.1 coordinate 324,684, forward strand.
CGTAGAGCGCCGGATTGGCCGGGATGAGCACGCTCTCGACGTAGCGGTGGTCGTGGAGACGGAAGAGGAACTTGCGGGTGGTGTCGTGGCTGCCCTGGGTGTGGGTGTGCTCCAGCGCGTGGAGGCGGAAATGCTCCGCCAGCTTCGCGCGCAGGGCGGCGGACAGGTTGGTCATTCCGTCGATCGAGGAGACCTTTTTCTTCCAGATCCAGTTGAGGATCTGCCCGGCCCGGAACGCGGGTTCGCCCTCGCCCTTCAGCCATTCGGCGAGGGTTTCAGAAGTCATTCCGGTCAGGGCGGGCTTCAGATCGGTCACGGCGCTTCCGTAAGTCTTAACGGATGAATGGTAAATGGTGAATCCTCTTCCTTTGAACGAAGGGCGGAAATGACCACGGATTACACGGATTTTGGGGAAAGAGAAGGGAATGACCGCAGATGACGCAGATTGAAGAAACGATTTCTGAATTCATTGAATCTGCGAAATCAGCGTAATCTGCGGTCCCACTCTTCATTCAATCCGTTCAATCCGTTCAATCCGTTCAATCCGTTCAATCCGTGGTCGAAGCCTGAGCTTTTACCCGCGTATCCCGCCTTGCCCTCCGCGTCCGGGTGGGTTGAATGGGCGGCGAACCACCGTTCACGACCATGGGAAGAGCCTTTGAATGCCGACGCCGCGCCAAGGAAGCACGCTGGGACACGATGTCCCGGGTGTTCCCGAAGCTTTCCAAAGCCATCACCATGGCCGCGAAGAACGGCGGACCGGACCCGGCGGGCAATGCCCCGCTGCGCATGGCCATCGCCAATGCCAAGGCCCAGAACCTGCCGAAGGACAAGATCGACGCCGCCATCAAGCGTGCCGCTGGCAATGACGCCGCAGACATCGTGGAAGTCTACTACGAGGGTAAGGGCCCGCATGGCAGCCTGTTCTACATCGAGTGCGCCACGGACAACACCAACCGCTCGGTGGTGAACCTCAAGACCATCTTCAACAAGAACGGCGGCCAGATCGTGCAGAGCGGCCAGCTCGATTTCATGTTCAATCGCAAGGCGGTGGTGGAATTCGAGGTCACGCCGGACATGAATCTTGAGGAAATCGAGTTCGCCCTGATTGACAGCGGTCTGGAGGAGCTCAATGTCGAGGACGGCCTCGCCCGCGCGATCGCTCCCTACACCGAATTCTCCGCTCTCACCCAGGGCGTCGAAGGTCTGGGCATCGCCACCAAGAAAGCCGGCCTGGAGCGCATCCCGACCACTCCGGTAGAACTTACCGAGGCCCAGATGGACGAGGTGCAGGTGATTCTCGACAAGGTCGAAGATGATGACGACGTGCAGGTCGTCTTTACGAACATCGCCTGAGTTGCAGCTGTTTTGACTTTGGCCGGTTCATGCCTCCACGGGTGTGACCGGCTCGAGATCCGCGAGTTCCTCCTGTCCGAACACCCGGCTCTGGACGAGGAACCGCAGGCCGAGCGGAATCTCCAGCGAGAAGCTGGAGCCGCGCCCCGGTTTCACATCGATGGTGAGCTGGGTGTGCTTCCAGTAACCGAACTGGGTCTTTTCCATGTAGAACGGGCAGCCGTGGATCTCTCCGAGCTTCACATCGGAGCGTCCGAGCTTGAATTCGTCCACCGCGTAGCACATCGGCTGCGAGCCATCACAGCAGCCGCCGGATTGGTGGAACATCAGCGGACCGTTGGCTTCGCGCAGTTGGTCGATGACCGCAGCGGCAGCATCGGTGACGAGGACGCGGGGGATCATGGAGGTTGAGAGTTTGGGGTTGAGAGATAAGGGTCAGAACGGACTCCGTGCCCGCCTGGCCTGACGTGCACGGAATCCTATTTCTGGCTCTCCGCTCTTTCAGAAGAACCCGAGCGCCTTTTTCGAATAGGAGACCAGCATGTTCTTCGTCTGGCGGTAGTGGTTGAGCATCATCTTGTGGGTCTCACGGCCGATGCCCGATTTCTTGTAGCCGCCGAAGGAGGCATGGGCCGGGTAGAGGTGATAGCAGTTCACCCACACGCGGCCGGCTTCGATCGCGCGGGGGATGCGGTAGAGCTGGTGGGCATCACGGGTCCACACTCCGGCACCGAGGCCGTAGAGCGTGTCATTGGCGATGCGGAGGGCGTCTTCTTCGTCCTTGAAGGTCGTGAAGCTGGCCACCGGGCCGAAGATCTCTTCCTGGAAAATCCGCATCGTGTTGTTGCCGCGGAAGATGGTCGGCTGGATGTAGTAGCCGCCTTCGATGCCGAGGTGGATGCCACCACCGCACAAGACATCCGCGCCTTCCTCGCGGCCGATCTTCAGGTAGCTCTGGATCTTCTCGTATTGGTCGTTGGAGGCCTGCGCGCCGACCATCGTGTCGGTGTCGAAGGGATCGCCGAGACGGATCTTCGACACGCGCTCGATGAGGCGCTTCGCAAAGGCATCGGCGATGGATTCCTGTAACAGAATGCGGCTCGGACAGGTGCAGACCTCACCTTGGTTGAGCGCGAACATGGCCGCACCTTCGAGGCATTTGTCGAAGAAGTCGTCATCCGCCGCCATCACGCTCTCGAAGAAGATGTTCGGCGACTTGCCGCCGAGTTCGAGAGTCACGGGAATGATGTTCTCCGAAGCGTCCTGCATGATCAGGCGGCCGGTGGTGGTCTCACCGGTGAAGGCGACCTTGCGGATGCGGTCATGCTGGGCCAGCGGCTTGCCAGCTTCCGGGCCGAAGCCGTGGACGACATTGAGCACCCCGGCAGGCAGCACGTCCTTGATGAGATCGACCCACTCCATGATCCCCACCGGAGTCTGCTCGGCGGGCTTGAGGACCACGCAATTGCCAGCAGCCAGCGCCGGAGCGAGCTTCCAAGCGGCCATCAGCAGCGGGAAGTTCCAAGGGATGATCTGCGCCCACCACGCCGAGGGGTTCGTGGAGCTGGATGCTCACGGTATCCGGATCGAGCTCCGAGATGCCACCTTCCTCGCCACGGATCACTCCGGCGAAGTAGCGGAAATGATCGACCACGAGCGGCAGGTCCGCGGCGAGCGTTTCACGGATCGGCTTGCCATTGTCGAGGGTCTCCACACGGGCGAGGTGGACGAGGTTGTCCTCGGTGATCTGGGCGATCTTCAGCAGCAGGTTGCTGCGGGTGGTGACGGAGGTGTTCTTCCAGCCGCCCTCGAATGCCTCCCAACCGGCGGCCACGGCGAGATCGACGTCTTTCTCGTTCGAGCGTGGCACTTTACAGAAGATCTTCCCATCGACGGGGGAGGGGTTTTGAAGTACCGGCCGTCAACCGGTTCGACATACTTGCCGCCAATGAAATTCAGGTAGCGGTCCTTCAGTGTTGGACGTTCGTGGAGCATACGGATGGTGGTTTGCGGAAACACGCACGAGGGCTCGGAAAAACCCTTCTCCTCTCCTCATGCAATCATCACGAGAAGCGCCGCCGAAGTGGTGTCAAGGGACGAAGAATCCATCATCCCTGCCGAACTCCAAAAGATCTTGAGCATTTCGCAGGGTGTGGCGTTTCCCTTCGGAAGCGTGGGCTGAAGAGGTCCACGGGCACCTTCCAAACGCGGCCGCCACTTCTGCTTGGCTCGTTGCCTAACAGGCTGCATATTCCGTGCGATGTCCGATCTTGTCCGCGTTGAGCCGGTGGCCCTGCTTCCCACCCAGGCCGGTTGTGCCGTGTTCCTGGGGGACGGTCAGAAGGCGATCGTCTTCTACATCGATCCCGCGGTGGGAGCGTCCATCAATACCTCCATGTCCGGCCAGCTGCCGCCGAGGCCGCTGACGCATGATCTCTTCCTGCTGGCGATGGAAACCTTCGGCGCGAAGGTGGTGCGGGTGGTCATCATCCGGGTGGAAAACGACATCTACTACGCCCGTCTCATCCTCGAGGCCGAGAATGAGATCATGGAGCGAAAGATCGTGGAGCTGGATGCGCGGCCCAGTGACTGTCTCGCGCTGTCCGTGCGCTGTGGAGCACCGGTGTTCGTGGTCCGGGAATTGTGGGATTCGCTGCAGGATATGTCTCCGGTGCTGGAGGAAATGCGGGAGAAGGGCCTCGGCTTCGGCGATCCGGAGCAGGGATAAGAAAGGAGTTGCGCGTAGTGTTCTTTTGATTACTGTGCGCCGATGAGATTTTCAGTGGTTGTCTTAGGCTGTCTTCTGCTCGCTGCATGTGACAAGGAAGGGGATCGTGTGGAATCCCTTAAAACCGGGTCTGTTGCTGGCGCTTCCAAAGAAACCGCTCAGAACACGAAGGCTGCTGAATTCCGACGCGCGAAGGAATTATGGATGAAAGCGGAACGGGATTTAGAAATCCAGGAAGCAAAGGTTGATGCTATGCCGCGAGATGCTCAGACTGCTGCGAGCGCTGAATTGAAAGCGCTGAGGAAAGAAAGGTCCGTTCGCACGGTGAGTCTGAGGGATTTCGACACCGGAAGCCGCTCTCCTCGGGCTCGCATGAATTATGGAAAGTGGGTTCTCCAACTGTTCAGGGACTCTTCAAAATATTCGTCTCTTGCTTCCATGGAGCTTCCTCAGATTCTGGACGAAGGCTCGGGTCCCGAGATCGATCCTGCGGCTGAATTTGTTCGTCTGCGGGATGCGTATATGCCCCTGTTGGCACGTTACGCAGCCGATCCGAACAAAGCTGAGTGGCCGCAACTCAGGCAGAAAGAATTGTATGACGCCAATATGGCCCTTTCAACTCTCCGGTATGCGTTGGAAAATGATCGGGATCGCGAGGTTTACAAAAAATTTGAGTATGAATTGGCGGAAGCCTGCACCGCATCCGCCCAAGACCCCACTAACGGTGAAAAGGCACAGAAGTTCAAAGAGCTCTCCTCGGTAAGCCTGCAAGCAATCCTCGCTCGGCCTGCGGAGTAGTCACAACGGACTCGATCACTTCTCCCACTTGCGCGGGGCGGATTCCCTTTTAGGGTGGCTGCATGCCTTCCATCGCCGCCCTCCCAGACTACCTCCACGAGGAGATCCTGCTCCATCCGGAGAACCGGAAGTTCCCCACCTTCGATCTCGTCCGGCTGCTTGGCACCGTGTTCCAGCCTACCGAAGGCTGTCGCGTCTGCATTCTAACCGAGTTTGAAGAACCAGCCGCCCTCATCAAGGATTTCGCTTTCCTGAACGAGGATGGTTTCCCGGTGCAGAAGAAGGCCCACGAAGTGTTCTATCAGGGTCTGAAGAACGGTGGTCTGGAAGCGCTCGGCATGACTGGCGGCGAGATGTTCGCCTACAAGTCCACCCACGGCTCGAACCTCGATCTGGAGGATGACGTCTGGGACACCGCCGGCAACCACCTGTCGCTCGATCGCGACATCTATCCGAACTACGACCTGATCCTCTGCATCTCGATCTTCTCCGCCACCGCTCCTCTCACGGCGAAGGCGAAGGTGTTCGGCTTCCGCGGCGCGACGATGCACGGGCTCAATGACGTCATCCTGCGCTCGGGCCTGGCTGTGGATTACGATGAAGTCTCCCGGGATGCTGAAAAGCTCCGCCTCGCTCTGACCAAGGCGGATGTCGATCGAGATCGACTTCGCGTTGGAGGATGGTCGTGTCCTCACCGCTTGGCTCGGTCTCGACGCCCAGGACGCGCAGAAGTCCCACGGCCTTTGCCAAGGGCTTAATCCGGACATCGCGAACCTGCCCGCCGGGGAGGTTTATTTCGTGCCGAAGGACGCGCGCGGCCAGTTCCCGATGAAGTACGAGGATGGTACCCTCGGTGTGCTGGACAGTGGTGGACCGCTGCATCATCCAGTCCGACCCTCATCGCGGGCAACCAGGCCACCATCGACGCCCACAACGCCCGCCTGCAGGACGACCCGATGACCGGCACGCTCGGCGAGCTGGGCTTCGGCACCCAGGTGCTGCCTGTCTCCGGTGCGGATATCCAGGATGAGAAGGTGCTCGGCACCTGCCACCTCGCCACCGGCCGCGATGACCATCTCGGCGGTGACATCGTGCCGGACATGTTCAAGAAGCACGAGAACTCGACGCACGACGACATCCTCTTCGCCCCGCACAAGACTCCGAACTTCAACATCAAGCAGGTCCGGATGAAGCGCGGTGATCAGCGAGGAAGTGCTCATCGAGAATTTCCGTCCGTCACGCTACTTGATGGAAGCGCTTGCCAGCGGCCATTGAAGGATGCCCATGGCGAGTCCACAGGACATCATCAAGGTCGCGGCGGCATCGCTTCATCGGGACCATCTCAAACCACTGGGGTTTCGTAAATCAGGCACCACCTGGATACGAAACCTAACGTGGCCGCAGGTGCTCAATATCCAGCTTTCACGGTGGAATTCGGCTGAGGAGGCTCAATTTACCGTGAATCTGGGAGTGGCGATTGAGGCGCTGCGGATAGCATCTGAAGGCATTCCACCGAAAGGGGAATTGAGAGAGCACGACTGTGATGTCCGCTCGCGGATTGGAGTTCTCCTTCCGGACAAACAGGACAAATGGTGGAGTGTAACGCCGGGCACGGATCCCGATGAATTGGTGAGAGAAATCTGGTCTTCGCTCGAATCATTCGGGATGCCTTGGCTGGAATCACTCACCACCTACTCCTCCGTCGCGGAGGAATTCACGCGCCGGAAGCAGCCTTCCATGGCTGCATTGGCCCACAAACTTGGCGGCAACGACCATGAGGCGGAGCTGAGCATGGCATTGGCGTGTACGTCTGCGAATCCGGTGGCGCTGCCCCGCCTGAAACGAATTGCCAAGACCCTCTCGATTCCATTGCCCGCTTCCACGTGAGACGGTCCCCCTATTCATGAGCACCAATATCTACGAAACCGACAAGCTGCTCTCCGAATATCTGCTGTTCCACTATGGCAGCGATGCGGAGATCCTTGGCGAACGCGGCAGCGATCCCGCCTTGTCCTCCGCCCTTGGTTTCGCAGTCCGCACAACCTCCCGGTTTACATCAGGAGACGCGGAACGCGGACTCGATCTCGGTTGCGCGGTGGGACGCTCCACCTTCGAGATGTCCCGGGACTGCAAGGAAGTAATCGGCATCGATTTCTCCGCTTCCTTCATTTCCGCGGCGGAGACTCTGCGCGATGGTGGCACGATCCGTTACGCGCGCTTGGAAGAAGCGGCCGTTTCCACCGCATTGGTCGCCCAAGCTCCGGAGGGCATTGACGACTCCCGGATTTCTTTCGAAACCGGAGACGCCATGAACCTGCGCCCGGATCTTGGTGCCTTCGACCGCGTCCACGCCGCCAATCTGCTCTGCCGTCTGCCGGAGCCGCAACGGTTGCTGAACCGCCTGCCGGAGCTGGTGAAACCGGGCGGCGAGCTGGTGCTCGCGACCCCCTGCACGTGGCTGGAGGAGTTTACTCCGCCGGAAAACTGGCCTTCCGGCGGCACCTTCGATTGGCTGAAAAGCGAGCTTTCCCAGGCCTTCGATCTGCTCAGCCAAAATGACGAGCGGTTCGTGATCCGCGAAACCGCGAGGAAGTTCCAGTTCACGTTCTCCCTGCTGACAATCTGGCGTCGGAAGGGTTGAGGCGGATGGGAAAACGCGGGTGTTTCCCGGGCTTGCCATCTCACGCTCAATCCCTTTCACTCCGCGCCCCGCGCCATGGCCCTTATTGTCCAGAAATACGGCGGCACGTCCGTCGGCACCCTCGACCGCATCCGCAACGTCGCCTCGCGTCTGAAACGCACCCGCGATGAAGGCAACCAGGTGGTGGCGGTGGTTTCCGCCATGTCCGGCGTGACCGATGGGCTGCTGAAGATGGCCCGCGATCTTTCCGAGAATCCCTCCGAGCGTGAGCTGGACGTGCTGGTCTCCACCGGTGAGCAGCAGTCGATCGCTCTTGTGACCATGGCCCTTCAGGACCAGGGAGTGGAGGCAGCCTCGATCACCGGCCGCCAGGCTGGTATTTTCACCACCGGCTCCCATACCCGCGGCCGGATCCTGAACATCGAGCCGAAGATGATGCAGGGTTATCTCGACGAGGGCAAAACCCTGGTCGTCGCCGGTTTCCAGGGCGTGACCCCGGATGGCCAGATCCACACTCTCGGCCGTGGCGGCTCGGACCTCACCGCCATCGCCATCTCCGCCGCTTTGAAGGCGGATGTCTGCCAGATCCTCACGGATGTGGATGGCGTCTATACCTGCGATCCGCGGATCGTGAAGAACGCCCGCAAGCTGCCCGAGATCTCCTACGATGAGATGCTGGAAATGGCCTCGTCCGGATCGAAGGTGATGCAGTCCCGTTCCGTCGAGTTTGCCAAGAAATTCGGCGTCGTCTTCGAAGTCCGATCCTCACTCAACGATAACCCGGGCACGCTGGTGCTCGAAGAACATCCCGCCATGGAAAACGTCGTCATCCGCGGAGTCTCGATCGAGCGCTCCCAAGCCCGCGTCACCATCACCGGTATTCCGGATGAGCCCGGCATGTCCGGCCGTATCCTCGGTGCCCTCGGAGAGGCTGAGATCAATCTCGACATGATCGTCTCGAACATCGCGCACGACGGCTACGCCCGCCATTCGTTCACGATGCACTCGAACGATCTGGCCAAGGCCCAGGCCGCGCTGAAGCCGGTGCTGGCCGAGCTTTCCAAGGAGGCCAAGATCGAGACCGATGTGGGCATCGCCAAGCTCTCCGCCGTCGGCATCGGCATGCGTTCGCACTCCGGCGTGGCCTCCACCATGTTCAAGGCTCTCGGTGATGCCGGGATCAACATCGGCATGATCTCCACCTCCGAGATCAAGATCGCCGTGACCGTGGACGAGACCCGCATCGAGGACGCCGCCCGCGCCGTCCACGATGCCTTCCAGCTCGATAAGGAGCCGGTCCGCTGAGGCCTCTCCGCCTGCGGGTGGAAAAATTGATAGACATTTCTCCTTCCTGAGGGCGCTGGATTCGCGTAATTCCGCTGCCCTCATGAAGAAAGCCCTGTTTGTCTGCGCATTGTTGGCCCTTCCGGGTCTTTCCCCGGCCAAGGAGAAGAAGGACGCCGCTGCGGTGCCGAATGCTTCCGTGGACCAGGTCCAGTGGGGCACGCCTGCGAATGACACGGCCTTCGACAAGACCCAGCTCAAGGGCAAGGTGGTCGTGGTGGAAGAGTGGGGCGTCAATTGCGCGCCCTGCATCGCCAGCCTTCCGGAACTCGCCAAGATGGCGAAGACCTATGAAAAGTCCGGCCTCGTGGTGGTCGGGCTCGAGCGCCAGGGCAGCACCAAGGAAGCGATCAACAAGGTGCTGGATGCCGCCAAGGTGAAGTACGCGGTGCAGGCCGGTGGTGCCGGTCCGGTGCCCAGCTCCGGCATCCCCCACGCATTGATTTTCGCCGCCGATGGCAAGCTTGCCTGGCACGGCAACCCGCACGACGAAGATTTCGAGAAGGAGGTCAAGAAGGCCCTCCGCGACGCCAAGGCGGGCGCCAAGAACGAAAGCAAACTTTGATTCCGGAAGCGCATCCGGGTTTTTGGAACACCGCGCCGGTCTCCGGCGCGGTGTTTTCGTTTCCAACTCTCTCCGGCGGAAGGGTCAGCCAACCTCGCGGAGCAGCTTTTCGACCGCTTGGACCCGGTTCTGGATATCATCCAGCTGGCCGGAGGGAATTTGGACGGCGGCAGCGCGGCGGGAAGTGAAGGTCTGCCACAGCAGGATCAGAGCGATCACCGCCAGCAGGACCCGCAATCACCGTGCCCAGGGTCAGCATTTGGCCTTGGGCGCGCAAGGAACCCAGCATCTGTTCGTGGAAATGAAGCGTGGACTGCCTGAGAATCTCCTGTTTCTGCATCAGGTCCTGGAGCTGCTCGACGTTGAATGAATTTATGGGATCCATGTCGTGTTGGAGGGTTTGGGATTCAATGCCTCCCGGATCACTCCGGGGGTGAGGTGAAGGGAGAAGGGTTGGATTTCGTAGTATTTCATGGCCTTGCCATCGGCCGAGAGCTCGAGATGGCCTACGATGAGACCGGCGTCTTCCAGTCGCTTGAGATGCATGTGGACCAGCGGACGGCTCAGGGCCACCTCCCGGGCCAACTCGCTGACGTATTGTCTGCCTCCGGCCAGGCGCGCGAGCAGCCGCAGACGAGGCTCGCTATCGAGCGCCGCCAGCATCCGGAGAAGGGCTTCACCGGAGGGATGGGATGAGGAATTGGAAGGCTCGTGCACCATGTGTAAATAATTTCTGACATGTGACATAAATTTGTAAAGAAATTCCGGCGTTCGTCCTTGTGCTTGGAGGATCAATGCGCGGCAGCTGCTACTGCCGCCCGCCTGCTCCCTTGATGCCCGCGCGATTCAAGAAGAGCGGCTATCGGACGATTTCGGTGGGAAAGGCCCCGCTAATCCCTGCCAAGAGCCGGGCTGACGGCACGAAGCCGCTGTCTCAGAGGATGCGCCGACATTGGGAGGCGCGTTCCAGAGCTTGAGCCCATCTGCGGGAAAGTCGGGACTGGCCTTCTCCCTCAATGAGACGACCCATGCCAGCCTAGGGTCGAGGTCCATCTCACCCATTCGGATCTGACCCGGGGGTCGTGAACCCCGGGCTGTTACGGTTCGTCCCGTTGGGACGAAGGGGGGCGACCCGAGCTTCGATACCCCCTCTCAGCGGTAGAAGGTCTCGGTCTTTCCGGTGGGCGCGTATTTCGCATCCAGCCGGGCTCCGGGCTTCACGGTCTTGAATGCTTCGATCGCCTTGGGATCGGCGCGGACTGCTTCATTGAGTTTCGCGCAGTTGCCGGTCTGTTGGATGATATTGCCTTTGTCATCCAGCACCATCAGGAGATAGCCCTCATACTGGTTGCCGCCGATGTTATCGATGCCCTTGTTGTCACTGTCATAAACAGTCTTGAAGGGGTCGACCTCGCGGACGTCGGACAATCCGGCGCCGAGTTGGATCTTGTATTCGCGGATGGCCAGCACCGAGTGCTCCTTGCCGGTGCTGCGGTCTTCCCCCAGATAGACGAGGCGGATGCCGGCCTGCGGAGCGGGGCTGTTGGCGTCCGGGTTCTTGATGGTGATTTTGGCGGCCACCGTCTGCTCGACCATAAAATCGCTGCTGCCCTGCTTTTTCCGGCGTTTTTCGATGGAAACGTCGATGCTGTAGTTCGGATGGGCCGCGCCCACCTCGGTCTTCTTCGCATTGAGCTGCGTGACTGAATCCGCATCGAAGGTGGACAGCGGCAGGTCGAAACGCTTGCCGTCCGACTTGCGGTTGAAGCTGACTTTGTCTCCGGAGACACCGAGCACCTCGATCTCCATCGACCGGCCGTTCTTGTCCTTCACGGTCACCACCGGTCCGGCGAGGGCACAGGCGGATGAGAGGAATAGTGAGACCACAACAGGATTTAACTTTCTCATGGGGGCAAATGTTGAGTCGGATAGATGCTGCAAAACCAACAGCTGGATAGCAATTCCAAATTGCGTGCAGCTTTCCTATTCCATGTGTATTCTTGATGAAGTTGTGACGAAGAAGGGATGATTTTATTAGAAGAAACCGTCACATCCCTGCTCGCTGTCACCCAGCCGCAAGGAAGCAACCGGGGCTTGGAATGGATTCGCCAGCGGGCTATCCCTGCCGCGTGGACGAGAGCCCGATCATTGATTTGCAGAGCGATTCCTTCTTCATGGGCCAGGCCCTGAGGGAGGCGCGGAAGGCGTATGCCGCCACGGAAGTGCCGATCGGTGCCGTGGTGGTCCGGGAGGGCAAGGTGATCGCCCGGGCTTGGAACCAGGTGGAGACGCTCAAAGACGCCACCGCCCACGCCGAGATGCTCGCGCTCACCGCCGCCCAGCAAGCAGTGGGAGACTGGCGCTTGGAAAAATGCACCCTTTACGTGACGAAGGAACCCTGCCCGATGTGTGCGGGAGCGATCGTGCATTGCCGTCCGGAGCGCGTTGTCTTCGGGTGTCCGGACGCCAAGGCCGGCGCTGCGGGCGGCTGGATCAACCTGTTGGACTCGAATCCACCTCTCAACCACCGCTGCGATATCACCTCCGGGGTCCTCGGAGACGAATGCCTGGCCCTGATCCAGGGCTTCTTCCGCGAGGCCCGGGAGAAGAAGAAAGCAGAGCGGCTCAATATCCCCGGCCTGCCGCCTGTCGATCCGGGCGATTGAGCAGCACCGTCCCGGTTGCAAACTTGTGCTCCCTGATCCCCCCGGATAAATCCCGGGTGTGGCAGCGAAAGCGAAATCCTCCGGTGGCGGCAACATCGTCGTGGTGGCAGGCACCGACGAGGGGCTCGTGAAGGAGCGCGCCCTCGAGCTCTACCGTGAAATGACCGGCGGAGTGGATGATGGGTTCACCCACGAAACCATCGATGGCGTGGCGGACAATTCCGACAAGGCTCACGAGATCTGCTCCACCACGATCCAGGCTCTCCAGACCCTGCCCATGTTTGGCGGGGACAAGGTGGTCTGGCTGCGCAATGCCAGCTTCCTTTCCGATGATGTGACCGGTCGTTCCGAGCGGACACTTTCCGGCGTGGAGGCCCTGCGGAAGGCTCTGGAGGCGGGAGTGCCCTCAGGGGTGAAATTCCTCGTCACCGCGAGCGCGCCCGACAAGCGCCGGGCGTTCTGGAAGTTTTTGGAAAAGGCGGGGGAAGTGGAGGTCCACGACCGCATCGATACCAGCCGCGAGGGTTGGCAGGATCAGGTTGCCCGTTTGGTGGACGATCGTGCCCGGGACCTCGGCCTGCGCTTCGAGCCGGATGCGCTGGCGCTGTTCGTCATGCTCGCGGGCGAGGCCACCCAGCAGATCGGCAACGAGTTGGAGAAGCTCGATCTTTATCTCGGTGAGCGTCGCACGGTGACCGAGCAGGATGTGTTCACGATGGTGCCGCTGAGCCGGGCCGGAATCGTCTTTGAGATCGGAAACGCCCTCCAGAAAGGGGACGCCGCCCGCGCGATCGCCTTGATCGACCAACAGCTTGAGCAAGGCGACAGCGCGATCGCGATCATCCGCGCCTCGATCATCCCCACGGTGAGGAATCTCTTCATGGCGAAGGTGGTGGGGGACACCATGAAGGTCCCGACCAACAACTACCAATCCTTCGCCGGAGCACTCGATCGCCTCCCGGAAATCGAGCGTGCCTGGCTGCCGCAGAAGAAGACCGGCGGCGTGAACGTCTATCCCATCTTCCTGGCGCTGCGTGGTGCCGCCGCCTTCACGCTGGACGGTCTGCGCAAGGCGATGGAATCCACCCTCAAGGCGGACCAAGCGCTCGTGACCACCGGTCTTGATCACCGTCTCGTGCTCCACCGCCTGATCGCAGAGATCACGGCGACGCGACCTCAGAAGCGGATGGCTGGAAGGAGCTAGCGAAGCCTGCGAAAAGAAAAGACGAGCGGGAGAAATTCTCCATCGCTCGTCTGCTGTTTTGCTGGAGCTGGAGCTGGAGGTGCTCCTTATCGCTCCGCGATCGGTTCGACTTCCTTTAGTTCGACCGGACCCGTGTAGAGGGTGAGCGGGCGGTAGAGGCGGTTGTCGCGGAGCTGCTCCAGCACCTGCGCGGTCCAGCCGGCGGTGCGGGCGATGGCGAAGATCGGGGTGAAGAGATCGGTCGGGATGCCGAGCGAGTAGTAAACCGTGGCCGAGTAGAAATCGACGTTGGCGTTGAGGCCCTTCTGCTCGCGCATGATCGTCGGCGATGCGTTCGGACATCTGGATCCACTTCGGCTCGCCGAGTTCCTCGGTGAGCTGGATCGCCAGCTTGCGGAGGTGCGGGGCGCGGGGATCGAGCACCTTGTAGACGCGGTGGCCGATGCCCATGATCTTCTTCTTCCGGGCCATCTTCCTTCGACGTAGGCATCGACCTTGTCCGAGGTCACCGATCTCCTGGAGCATGTGGATCACGCCTTCATTGGCACCGCCATGGAGCGGCCCCTTCAGGGTGCCGATGGCGGAGGTGATGGCGGAGTAGATGTCGGAAAGGGTGGCGATGGTCACGCGGGCGGAGAACGTGGAGGCGTTCATGCCGTGGTCGGCGTGGAGGATGTAGGCCACGTCCAGGATCGGGTGGCGCGCTTCGGAGGGCGCCTCGCCGGTGATGAGATAGAGGAAGTGGGCGGCTTCGGAGAGATCCTCACGCACCGGAGGCAGCTCCAGACCCTGGCGGAAGCGGTGGTAGGCGGCTACGATCACCGGGATCTTCGCCACCAGCGAGAGGGCGATTTCCGCGTCCTTGGCGATATCCGGGCTCACCAATGGTCGGCGCGCTTGTCGTAGAGACCCAGCATGGAGACCGCCGGTGCGGAGCACATCCATCGGAGAGGCATCCTTCGGCGCGGTCTTGAGGAAATCGATCACACCGTCGGGCAGTTCGGCGGTCGGTGCGCAGGCGCTTCTCCAAGGCATCCAGCTCGCCCTGCTTCGGGAGGCGGCCATTGTGAAGGAGGTAGGTGACTTCTTCGAAGGAGCAGTGTTTCCACCAAGGTCATCGATCCGGTAGCCCGAGGTAGCTGAGGCGGCCTTCAGCGCCCTCCACGTTGCTGAGGGCGGATTCGTTGGCGATGACGCCTTCAAGGCCTTTGGCGTAGGTGGTCATGGGATGAATTGGTTTTGGGGAAAATGGTTCGAAGAAGCGCCCGGAACAAAGCGGTTCGTACGTTTCGGCGCAAGGGAGAAAGCATCGCCCGGAACAGCATTCTCACGATCAGAATTCCTTTATTCCAAAATGAACGAAAGATATTCCGATAGTAGTAGGCAGATTTAAAGGGTGGCAGGATCGGGCTGGCGGCATTCACCCGTGGAACCCTAAGCTCGTCCCGTGCCCGGTTCCCACACGCTTGTTTTCGAAACCTCCGGCCGAGCTGCTCGCTGCTCCTCGCCGGGCCGGGCGGAGTGGTGGCGGAGCGGGAATTTTGCAGCGACCGTAGTCATAATGCGGTGCTTCTCGGCCCTCTCGGTGAGCTCATGGCCGGACTCTCACCGGAGGACATCGGGCTGGTGCTGGTGGGCAGCGGCCCGGGCAGCTACAGCGGAACCCGGGTGGGGATCGCGGCCGCGCAGGGCGTGGCTCTCGCTGCCGGTTGTCCGGTGGTGGCGGTGCCCTGGATTTTTGGCCGCACCCTCGGTCGCAACCGGTGCCTGCATGGTGGTGGGGGATGCCCCGCCGCGGCAGCTATTGGATTTCCGGGTGGAGGATGGCTGTGTGGCACGTGAACCGGAATTGATCGATGGTGAGCACTTCTCCCGTGAGCTGGCCGGAGTGGCCGCCGTGACTTTTGAAACCGCCGCCCGCAATCCCTTTCATCGCTTTTGCGATCCAGGAGCATACGGAAAAGAAACATGGCTATGGGGTCGTCCGCGAACTGGTCGGTCATGGTTTGGGCCGCAGCATGCACGAAGACCCGCAGGTCCCTAATTATGGCAAACGGGGAACCGGTATAAAGCTCAAAGAAGGCATGGTACTGGCTATTGAACCCATGATCAATATGGGCACCCGGGACGTGTACACGGAACCGGATGGCTGGACCGTCCGGACCCGCGATGGCAAACCTTCAGTGCATTTTGAGCACGATGTATGCGTGAAGAAAAACAAAGCAGATATCCTCTCTGACTACAGCATTATCGAAGCGGCTGAAAAACTGAACCCCTACCTGACCACGGAGATTGCGGCGGTACATGCCGGTTAACTTTTTTGCACCACATAGAATATAGAAAATAAAGGGGCGCATATGCGTCCTATGTGTTTTCTATGTGCCCTGTGTCCTATGTGGTGCAATTCCCGTATCCTCATTCATTTTGACCTTTCACTCATTTCTTTTCCCATAGCGTCCTCCGGTGTTTATATTTGATTACCTGGCCCATCCGGGGAAACTTATAGCAAGGCCTCCGATTATTGCTGCATTCATACCCTGACCATTAATACCGGGAACCATGAAGAATGTTCGCATATTCATTACTGCTATTACGGCATGCCTGGCCATTTTTTCGTGCAACAAAAATCAAAGTGGCGATAATCTTCCGCCTTCGGAAAACGCTAACCCTTATCCGCTATCATGGACGGTTGCAGGCCACCTGCGCGTAGTGTACAGTGTGGTTAATGAGGAGAGTAGCGCTTTGACCATTAAGTGCTGGAGTAACACTACTCCATTGCCGCTGGTCGATGGGGCAGACCATGCAGGAAGTATCGTATACAGCAACGGAAATGTGTACATCTGCGGGTATAAGAACAACGGTGTCGGCGATATAATCCGCTACTGGAAGAATGGCAATCCCATAGCACTGACCAACGGGATGAAATACGGGGAAGCCACGGACATGGCTGTTTCAGGAAACGATATATATGTAGCGGGTTATGAGGCCCAGGTATACATGTATGTGGCAAAGTACTGGAAGAATGGGGTCGCCGTTTCACTGACAGACGGAACAAAGGATGCCGGAGCTAAAACGATTGCTGTTGCCGGCCCTGATGTACATGTTGCCGGATACGAGATGACGACCGATGGAGCCATTGTTGGCGTATCAAAAGCCATGTACTGGAAGAATGGAGTGGCGCAGGCGCTTACTGACGGCAGCAATTATGCGGAAGCCAGGTCGATGGTTATTGCCGGTACGGATGTGTATATCGCAGGGTATGAATACAAAGCCGGTACGGTCAAAGGTGTTGCGAAATACTGGAAGAACGGAGCAGCCATATCGCTGACCAATGGCAATTTTGACGCCCGCGCTAATTCCATTGCAGTGATCGGCTCCGATGTCTACGTCGCCGGTTATGAACGTAGCGCCAGCAATAAACTGGTCGCCAAATACTGGAAGAACGGAGTAGCGATACCGCTGACCAGCGGCGCAGCCAGTGCGGAAGCGAAGGCCATTGTGGTACGGGGGGCCGATGTTTTTGTAGGAGGATATGAGAATAATGTAAATGGCCGGTCGGTGGCCAAACTCTGGAAAAACGGAAACGCTACCTCGTTAAGTGATGGAACCAAGGATGCCAAATGCCAGGATATTTGGCTCCAGTAACGGCATTGCCTGTCTGTATTGAACCACATCGAATATAGAAAATAAAGGGAACACATAGATAAAACCTATGTGAACTTCTATGTGCCCTATGTCCTATGTGGTTCAATATAAACATGGGAGAACATAGGGCATATGTGAAGGCACAGCGGAAATATACGTGCTCATAGGGGGGAAGAAAAGAATGGGACTGCATATGCCGGATATTACAGGTCTCCCGCTGTTTGCGAAACGATTCAAACTTTTTTCATAATGAAAAGATTGCCCGCTTTTTTTACACCATTGCTGCTTCTTTATTTGCTTGTTTCCTGTCAGAAAAGAATAAATGACAGGGATATGTATTTACCTGCGACCGGTCCGGCATTGCAGGAAACGCCGGCGGCACAGGTGCTCCCGCCGGCTGTTATCCACGCCGTTGGATGGGAAACAGTAGGCAGCGAAGTGGCGGCAGCCAGGTATTGGAAAAACGGAAGCGCAGTACCGTTTTTGAATGATCCGCTTACGCCGTCGAAGGCAGGCGGTATTGCGTTATCAGGAAGCATTCCTTATGTTAGTTTTTACCAGGACAATTCCAACCGCGCCAGCTACTGGCGAAACGGAAATATCGTCCTCCTGGGCGATGGGCAAAAAAAAACCATGGCGGCCAACATCGCCCTGTCCGGGAATGAGGTGTATGTGCCCGGGTTGGAACGCGTGGATAACAGCTACAATTCGATCGCCCGGTACTGGAAGAACGGCGTAGCGGTAAACCTCAGTTCCGGCCTGACCAGGGCCGCCGCAAATGACATCGCCATCGTTGTACAAACAGCGATCATTGGAGGGCACCCCGTTTCCGTCAAAACAATATATGCAGCAGGTAAAGAAGACATCACCCCGGATAACGCCAACTATAATATGACAGCCCGGTACTGGAAGAATGGGACCGCCGTTTCGCTTACGAACGGTCAGAACGATGCTGAGGCGCTGGCGATCTTTGTCGCCGGTACGGATACCTACGTGGCAGGATGGGAAAGTACAGCCGCCGGCAAGCATGTTGCCAAATACTGGAAAAACGGGATACCCGTCAACCTGACCAATGGCTCATCCTTTGCCGAAGCACATGCCATAACCGTCGTGGACGGTGTGGTATATGTTGCCGGGTATGAATACAATAATGCGAGTGGCAGGTCGGTCGCCAAATACTGGAAGAACGGGATAGCAGTAAACCTCGCCAGTGCATTGCAGCATAGCCGCGCAAATGCCATTACGATGGTAAAAGACAATGTATATACCGGGGGTAGTTTCAACGGGTTTCCCGCCTACTGGAAGAACGGGGTATTGACATTGTTAAATGCTTCCGTTATCGGGGAATGCACGGATATTGCAGTGGAGTAAGATGCGCTGGTTTCACGCAGCGACCGCGGAGTAAGGCGACCGCAGCGGAGAATCGTGTGCAGCAAGCCTTTTATTTTATTAATGATCCGCCGCGTTCGTTTTTCGCCGCGGTCGCTGCGTGAACTCATTTTCCGCTGCGTGAAACCCTTACAGCATCCTGTACTTCAACTCCACCCGTGCATCCCGCCAGATCTCCTGCGGGCTGATATACGTGTCATTGTATTTGAAGATCACACCGGCTTTTGCGAAGCAATCCCTGACCAGTTCCGAGCAGATATAGTTCCGGTTCCGTTCGCGTTTCCCGACCCGGAACAGGATGCGGCTCATAATGCGCATGATCTCCCAGTTATCGTATGGCCTTGTCAGTGAGTCCAGCCCAAAGCTGATCGCCCGGTTCAGCTTTTCCGGTTCCAGGTCAAAGTTGAGCTTGCCGATCACGATCTGTCCTTTGTAAGGCCTTTTCTTTCCTTTATAGTCCCGGAGGTAGGTAGAAAGGGGGATGAGGCGGATGCCCACATACGGTTCTGCTTCCAGGATCATGATCCGGCCCAACTGGTCATCCTTGTACACGATGGCCACATGGCTCCATACGCTCCTGGTCAGCCGTTGTATGATGCCGGAAAAAGTATAGCTGCCGGAGCTAAAGAAGATGTAGCCCGTCTTGATGTAGTCGCGGACCTTTTCATACGGAACTACCGGGAGTGCCTTTAGCTGGTGCTTGGTGATCAGATCGGCCATATAGGGGTGGTTTGCCGGTACGAACTTAATAAAAATTCGATTTTCTTTGCTGCCGGAAGTGGGCGATATACAGGCGGCTTCCGGGACTATTTATGCAGAAACAATTGATCGTCATAGGAGGTGGAGCGGCCGGCTTTTTTTGTGCGGTCAATGCAGCCCGCTTAAACCCGGCATTGCAGGTCCTATTGCTGGAGAAATCCGGTAAACTCCTTTCCAAGGTGAAAGTAAGCGGTGGCGGCCGCTGTAATGTAACGCACCATGGCCTGGATATAACGGAGATGGCTAAATGCTATCCGCGCGGGCAGCATTTTGTACGGAAAGCCTTTCACCGGTTCTTTGTTAACGATACGGTTCAGTGGTTCCTGGAGCGGGGTGTACACCTGAAAGCAGAAGATGACGGCCGGATGTTCCCGGTAACGGACTCTTCGCAAACCATTATAGATGCCCTTCTTCACGAGGCTGACCGGTATAAGGTAGCGATACAGACCCATGCAGAAGTAAAAGCAGTTCGAAGGAAAACACCCGATCCGGGATTTTTTATTGAACTGTCCAATGGCGCGGTATTGACTGCGGACTTTGTCTGTATTGCATGCGGCGGTTATCCCAAAGCTTCTTTTTTTGACTGGATAAAAGCGTTGGGTCATTCGATCGAAGCGCCCGTTCCTTCATTGTTTACCTTTAATCTTCCCAATCATCCTCTTTCCAAATTGATGGGAGTCAGCCTGGAAAAAGTAACCGTCCGGATTGCCGGCAGCAGGTTAAAGGAAGAAGGACCTTTGCTGATCACCCATTGGGGGCTGAGTGGCCCGGTGGTCTTGCGGCTGAGTGCCTGGGGAGCCCGTGAGTTGGAAGCCTGCAACTGGCAATTTACCATTCACGTGAATTGGATAGCCGGCAGCAATGAGGCCGTCCTCCGCGAAAAATTCCAGCAGGTACGGATCGAATGGGCTGCCCAGAGAATATACAACCGGAACCCTTTCCGGTTACCCCAGCGTTTTTGGCAGTATCAATTGGAGCAATCGGATATTTCCCCGGCCATGCGCTGGGCAGACCTGCCGGCAAAGGAGCAAAATAAGCTGGTAAAGAATCTTTGTGACGGAGCGTTCCAGGTAAAGGGAAAGACCACTTTTAAGGAAGAATTTGTAACGGCCGGCGGGGTGCGGCTGGACGAGATCGCTCCCGATACCATGATGAGCAAAAAAGTGAATGACCTTTTCTTTGCCGGGGAGATCATGGATGTAGATGGCATTACCGGGGGATATAATTTTCAGCATGCCTGGACCAGCGGCTTCATAGCCGCAAAGGCGATAACGGACAGGAACAAACTTTAAAGCGATTGCACCACATAGGACATAGAAAACATAGGGAACACATAGCTTGTATTTTCACGCCGTTGGCTGGTGTTTCCCGACTGCCTGATATATCTATCGACTATAAAAGGGCAAGGGAGCACCACCAACCGATCTGAATTCATTTTCTATGTGTCCTATGTGGTGCAATCGTGTTTTAAAGAGAACCGGTATCACCAGCCCATTATCTGCGTGAGGTTCGGATTTAATGTTGTCTGGCTGATGGGTACCGGCCGGTAATAAAACTTCGGTTCCACGAATGTGCGCACTTCATTATCGGTGACGATCGGGCCGCCGGCAGCGCCATTTTTCAATGCTACCGGTACGCCGTCCGAGATAGTTCCGGTCTGGTAATACTTGATCGGAACGCCCAGGCTGTTGTTTGGCGGGTTGGCCGGAAGCGGGGTGCTCTTATCGATCAGGGTGATGTCCGTTACGCCATCCCCGGTCAGGTCATAGTCGCCAAGCCCCGGGAAATAAAGCCCTTCCTGTATCTTTTCAAGTTCCCGGCCGGCATGCCATCTCATCAGGTCATCGAAACGATATCCTTCTGCTGCGAACTCCACCCGTTTTTCCCGGCGTATCTCCAGGATCACGCCCTGGTTGGCGCCCGTTACATCCGGATATTTGGCAGCCAGTACGGGATCAGGGCCGGCATTGGCTGCGACAAGGTTCAGCGGCGTGGTAATGCCCGCCCTGGCGCGTAGCAGGTTGATCGAATTATCGAGGTCTTCCTGGGTGAGCGTGCCTAATTCCGCTTTTGCTTCCGCATAGATCAACAGGGCTTCTGCGTAGCGGTATGCAGGAAGGTCCACGTCATTGATCGTTTTGTTATCGGTTGTATTGATATATCCTTTCAATTGGTGATAGCCGCTAAACTTGGGACTCAGCGCCTGTACATACGGCCTTGGGGCCTGGTCAGCCATTACAAAACCCGGGGGTATTATGGTTTGCGAAAGGCGCGGGTCCCTGTTCGTGAATTCCTGTACAAATTGAAAAGTCTGGTAGCCGGGCTGATCGGTGTACCGGCTTCCGTTTGCCATCAGGTAGGTCTGCACCAGGTCTTTTGCCGGCGACATTTCATAATCGTGGTAACTGTACAAACTGGCTCCCAATCCCAGGTCCTCGCTATAGGTACGATGGAGAAGCACTTCGGGGTTACCGCTCAGGTCAGCGCTGTTGAACAGGCTGGCGTAGCTGGAGGCCAGGGAAAACTGGCCGGAGTTGATCACATCGTTTGCGGCACCGGCGGCTATTGCCAGGAATTCAGCGGCCGTATTTTCCAGGCTTAACTCGGGATGATAACGGCGGAACGTGCCTTCGTACAATGCGATCCGGGCCTGCACCAGTTTCACCACCATATCATACGGCGTTCCTGCCGGTACATCGCCCCTGGGACGCACGTGCGCCGCTGCATATTCCAGGTCGGTCATAATGCTGTCGACCACCAGCGTCCTGTTGTCGCGGCCCTTGTTCAGTTCCTCGTCGCCGGGGTTAAGTGTTTTTGAATACCAGGGGACGTCTGAATAACGCTTTACTTTTTCCATGTAAAACATGGCACGGTAAAAACGCGCCAGCCCTGCAAAGTGTTCCTTTGCTTCCTGCTGTGCATCGGCCCCGTCATAGTTCTCCAGGAAATAATTGATATCGCGCAGCCTTTCCCAGTCGTCGTAAGACCAGCCGGATATTATCGTTTGCGGGCTGGGTGAGGTCGTCATCATACTGTATATTTCCTGGTTGCCGGTAGTGGCTTTATCATCGGTGTTCTGGTCGCCAAGGTAGGCGTCATCCCGGGAAGGCAATTTAAGCAGGCCATTGACGTACAAAGCCAGGTCCTGTTCCGATTTAAAGAACAGGTCGGGCGGGACCGATGTCCGGGGATAGCGGTCAAGAAAATCCTTTTTGCAGGATACTGTTGCCGCCACCAGGATCATGCAGGTAATTATATAGGGAATGATCTTTTTCATGTTGATGCTTTTGATGGAGTTTAGAAATCAAGATTGATACCTACTGCATATTTCCGTTGATAGGGGTAAGCCCAGCCATAACCATCCGCTACGGCTTCCGGATCTATGTATTTCCTGATCGCTGAGAATTCGGCCAGGTTTTCCCCGGTAACGAATACCCGGAAACGATTGATCTTGTATTTCCTGGTCAGGGAGGCCGGCAGGGTATAACCCAGTGTCAGGTTCTTGATACGCAGGTAAGCTGCATTCAACAGGTATTTGGTCTGCGGCATATCCAGGCCATACCGTTCCAGTTCGCCCGTGCCTTTGTAATTGTTATCGGCTAACCATGACTGTAATACCGGGAAATAGGAGTCTGTATTGGCATCGGCGAGGCCGGCGGCGTTAAAGGAGGCGGAATTGGCAGCCCGTTCCGCATCGGTCTGCGATTTAGCGCGGTAATAATCCAGGTTCCAGGAATAGATGCCGGCATACGGTTGCTGGTAAGGTCCCCAGAACAGGTAATGATGGGGATAGAAATCCTGCTTGGCGACCCCTTGCAGGAAGACAGAAAAGTCAAAACCGTTCCAGTCGGCGTCCAGGTTCAATCCAAACCGGAAACGGGGCTGGCTATTGCCGATTATTTTCGCATCGCCCGGGTCGTCCAGGGTCTGGCCGATCGTTATCTTGCCGTCTTTGTTCTGGTCTATGTATTTAGGCCAGCCTTCTACGATATAGAGGTCTGACCAGGGAACGATCGCGGATTCATCCAGGGCATCGATCTCGGCCTGCGATTTAAAAAAACCGTCACTTTCCAGTCCCCATATTTCGCCGATGGTTTGCCCGACATAATAGGTATTGTTGAGGAGCTTTTGCTCGTTGTTAAATTTGGTGATCTTTGCCTTGGCGTCGGAAAGAATAAATTTAGCGCCATATCCAAAGGGTTTATTCCCCGCTTTAAAGGAGTTGCGGTAGGCCAACGATAGTTCAAAGCCCTTTGTTTGCAGTTCTCCTGAGTTTTGCGGCGGCGGGTCGGTTCCGATCACGCCGGGCAAGGTAGCCCCGGGCGTCAGCATCCCGATCGTATTGCGGATAAAATAGTCGAAGCCGAAGAGCAGCTTATCTTTTGCCAGGCCGATATCGGTTCCGATATTGAAAACCCGCACCCGTTCCCAGGTATATGTATTCGGGTCTACCGTCAATAAAGGCGCGCCGCTGATAACGGTGGGGCGGACCCCGTCGATCACGTAGTCGTAATTGGTATTTACGGGTAACGTTGATATACCTGAAATTATCCACGACCTGGTTGCCAAGGTCGCCATAGCGGAAGCCGGAATTTAAGCGTGGACAGAAAATCGGCAGCCGGTTTCAGGAACGATTCCTCGCTGGCGATCCAGGCAAGGGAAACGGACGGGAAAAAGCGCCAGCGGTTTTCCGAAGGAAAACGGGAAGACCCGTCACGCCGGCCATTCAATTCAAGAATGTACCGGTCCTTGAACGTATAATTGATACGGCCGAAAATACCTTTTTAACGCATAGGTTGTATAATTCGGTACGGTAACAATGGTACCGGTAGCAAGCCCGATATAAGGTAAAAAGGAAGAGATCAGGTTCCCTCTCGCCACTGAATCAGCGGACCAGATATATTCTTCCTGGTTATAACCGGCCAGCAGTTTTATATCATGGTCTCCTATTTTCTTACTGTAATTGGCATACAGGTCATATACATCCTGTTTTACCGTGCCAATTTTGCTGGCGACAGAACCCGCGCCGCCTTCCACCCGCATATCTTCCGGCCCAAACCCGATCGTGAATTTCTGGTAATCGGTATTGTATTTCCAGCTTTCCCGCTTCAAACTGGCGCTGGCGGTTATCTGCAGGTCGTCGTTCAGGAAGCTCAGCGTGCCCTTTATGATATTCTGAAATCCAAACCGGTTCTCGTCATACCGGCCTCCGTTGGTCAGCTTGGCGCCTAAACGGCCGGCGCCGGAGTTGGCCCATGTACCGTCAGGATTTTTGGCGACATCTGTTGGTTGCAGGTAATAGATATCCGTGATTGAATAACTTGGCTGCGGCAGTGACAGCCTGGTAAATATTGAGGTTATTGTCTACTCTTGAATCCCTGGAACGGCGTGAAATTAACCCGGGCGCGCAATGCATACCGGTTCCAGTCATCTTTCGCCAGTTTGTTCAGGCCGTTTTCTTTTGTATAGTCTGCCGATACCAGGTAGCCGAAAGGCTTGCCTCTCCCGATCTCGGAGCCTCCGCTTAGCGACACGCTGTGGTTTTGTGAAAAACTGGCTTTGTTGAAGAAGTAATCGTTCCAGTTATTACTTCCCATATAGGTCCATTTGCTGGGATCATCGGGGTTGATGCGTGTATCTTCAACGGAAGGATTGTCCGAACGTTCCCTGGCCCATTCATATTGCCAGGGCTCGTAGTACACGTAACCGTCTCCCCAGGTCTTCCCTCCGGCGATACCGAATTTTTTAGTACCCGTACATAGATATATGGGTCCGTGATCGGCGCTGGCACAACCGACCGCCGTGACCAGGAAAAGTAATTGTTGTAGGAGACCCGCTGCCGGCCTCCGCTGGCGCCCTGCCGGGTGGTAATCAGTATTACGCCAAATGATGCCCTTGCACCATAAATAGCTGCCGAGGCGGCATCGCGCAAGACCGTATAAGAGGCAATATCGCCGGGGCTTAACCGCAACAGGTCGTCCGTGGTCGATGCTTACATTATCAATGATGATCAAAGGGGCTCCTCCGCCGGTAACGGTACCGAGCCCGCGGATATTGATGTCCGGTGTAGCGCCGGGTTTGCCGCCGGGATAGGTAATGTTCAGGCCGGGACTAAGGCCCTGCAAGCCCTGGATCACATTGGCCACCGGCCTTTTGGCGATTTCTTTGCCCGAGATCTGGTCGACAGCCGCCGTCACCAGCTTTTTCTTTGGGATGAATAACCCACGACTACCACCTCGTTCATGGTGTTCTCCAACGGGATCAGGGTCAGGAAAACCGACGTGCGGCCCTCTGTCGAAACCTCCTGGGAAATATAACCCACGGAAGAGATCACCAGTATCGAGTTCTCCGGCACCGTGATCTGGAACTCGCCTTTGGCATCCGTAGAGGTTCCTGTAGCGCCGCCCTTTAACTGTACGCTGACGCCAGCCAATGGCTCGCCCAGGCTGTTTACGATCTTGCCGGTAACGGTTACATCGTCCGGGCTGCCGGCATGAAGCTGCATACTGCCTAACAGCAAAACGAAAAAGGATTTTAAAAGATAAAATAATTTACGATGGTTTCGTCTTACGCAGTCCAATTCATAAGCAGTTGTTTTTGCATATAAATTTTTTTGTAGTGAACTGAATGGAAAATTACCGGTTTGTTTTTGGCAGAAGGGGTACTGTCATTGGAAATCAGGCGTATTTCCCGAAAGCAAGGGATCGCTCAGGTAAAGTGTTTTTTGCATGGCAAGAGGTTTTGGTTATAAAAATCAGGGCAATTGGATATTACAGCCAGGTTAGAAGGGTTACGTAAGTAATTAATTAATCTGGTTGAACAAAATTAAAGCAATGCGTTATTTCCAGTGATTACTATAATGTTATGAATGGAGCTAAGAGCCTATTCCCAATTAAATTTAATATATTAAATGCTATGCGCCAGTTTTTTCTCCGGTTGCTGCACTGTATAGAACAGAGGGCGCATGGGAAATGAATTCAGATCGGTTGGTGGTGCTCCCCGCCTTTTTATAGTCGGTAGCTATATCCGGCCGGCGGGAGAACACCAGCCGAGGGCGTAGAAAATTAGGCGCCTTATGAATGCTTATATGAACGCTTATATATGGTGCAGGAACTTCTTTTCCAGCTCATTTTTCTGTGGTCGGAAAGCAGTTGCAATACTTCCTCCCGCCTTCTCCTTGAAACGACCAGGCTGGTACCATCCTTCAGCCAGAGTACGCCATCCTTGTCCAGGCGGGCCACCTGCCTGGATTACACCAGGTGGAGTTACTGGAATGCGTACAAAGCCATGCTCGCTCTACATTTCCTCGTACTCCTTGAGCGTACGGGATACGATCACCGGCTTGCCATTGGTAAAATGGAAATGGGTATAGTTGTTTTCCCCTTCGCAGCGTACAATGTCCGCAGGGTCGATGAAGAATATGCCTTCTGAAGTGCTTAACGCCGAGTTAAAATACAGGAAAGGGTCTTTTTTGTTTGAGATTGCTGATCAGGTTCCGACCAGTTTTTCCTGGACCATGGGCCTGGGTCCTTTTTGATGATATGCCGGTTAATGGCGTTTTGCAATTCAGGAATATCGATCGGTCTCAGCAGGTAATCGAGGGCGCTGAAGCGAATGGCCTTGATGGCATATTTGTCATAGGCCGTAGTAAAGATGACATCAAAATCCCAGGTCCCTATGCTATTGAAGAGATCAAACCCGTTCATGTGCGGCATTTCGATATCCAGCATCAGCAGGGATGGCTTGAACGCAGGTATTCAGGACAAGGGCCTCTTCTGGAGACTGGCAAATCCCGGATATCCTTGTTACCCGGGACATGTTTTTCGATCAGCAGTTGTAAAATATTTCCTGCAGAGGGTTCATCATCCACGATCAGTATGCGTATCATAGTCATAGCGATTGATTGATGGGGGGAGAAGCAAGACCGGACTTCTGTGACCGCAATCCCGGCCGGTTCATCGATTCCGTCAGAAATGTGATGCTACCCGGAGGCCGCCTGCCTTTAAGGTTTCCAGCCGTTGCAAGGCCAGTTCGGTCCCTTTCGAAGCAAAATGGGAAGCGCCCCAGTTTCTTTGCCTTGATCAGGGCCGCTTTTTCCCGGCCGATTGCCATTGTCCCTGATCAGGCAACTGATGAGGCTGTCCTTTCTTCAAATTTCACGAGCAATGTTTTTTCGCCTTCTTTATGCATGAGGCCATGCCAGATCGCATTTTCAATAAATGGCTGCACCAGCAAGGTAGGAAACAGGGTGACTTCTGTATCGATCTTCCCTGTATCGATCCGGTAGTAAAACGAATGCTTGAACCGGAGTGATTCCAGCTCCAGGTACAGCCGGCATAGCTCTATTTCAGTATGAAGGGAGCTGAAATTCCGTTCCGACATGTTCAGTACTATTCGCAATAATTTTGAAAACTTTGACAGGTACTGGTAGGATGCGTCGTGGTTTTCCGTAACGATCAGTTCCTGGATGGCGTTAAGGCTGTTGAAAATAAAATGAGGGTTCATTTGCGCCCGCAGGGCCTGCCCTTTTAGTTCGGCTATCTGTTGACGTATAGCGGCTTTTTCCCGGACCGAGCGGATCCGGCTGCGATAAACAAGGTACATGACCGTTGCGACGAGAGAATGATGCGATCAGTAAAAACCACCAGGTTTGCCACCAGGGCGGCAATATGCGGAAGGCGATGACCGCTTCGTTCAAGGAAGGTGAACCGGTAAAATCGATGGCCCACAGGCGGAAACAATCAGTGCCCGGTGCCAGGTTGTTGTATTTCGCACTATGCTAACTGGTAGTGTTCCGGGCTTTATCCTGGCCTTCCAGGATGTAATTGTATTGGGTCCGCGATGTGAAGTTAAAGTTCAATGCGGCGAAATTGAACTGCACCTCGTTTTCATTATACGGAAAGACCAGCGTGCTGCTGGTGTCGACAGGAGCCAGTATATCTTTTTTCAGGACGAGAAAGGATGTCAGGGCGACCGAAAAAGGGTAGGGCCGGTATTGCAGGCTGTCGGGATGAAATTCAATAAAGCCATTTTCAACGCCGGTTAGCAACCGGCCCTGTTTGGTCAGGGAGAAAGGGCTGTGAAAATTGCTGTAGGACAGGCCCATGGTTTGATCATAGTTCCTTAACAGTTTTATATCCGGTGAAAATTCGCTGATCCCCTTAAATGTGGCGGCCCATATATTGCCGCTGTTATCCCGGATCAAAGAAAATACCCTGTTTTCCGGGAGGCCTTCCTGTCTCGAAATTTTTTTTACAAGATGTATTGTTTGCCCCGAGCCTGAAAAAACAGAAATACCATCGTCGTAGGTAGCCACCCATGTCTTGCCTGTATTGTCTTTCGTGATACTCATGATCAGGGAGGAGGTTACTACTCCGGCCTCCAGCAGCGCCTGGTTGAAATAATAGCCATTGCCGTTTCTCCTGAACTGGTACAATCCATAATCAAAGGTGCCGATCCAGAGCTCATTATTGTCATGGTCGAAGAAAAGGGAGGTCGGAAGAATAGAGCTGAAGCTGTCTGCCGGTCCGGGTTTCCAGGTATTGCCCGTTGCAGGGTTGAAGCGGTAAAGGCCATCGTTCATGCAGGCGAACCAGTAGTTATTGTCGTTGTCTTCCGTCATGGCCGTAAAGAGCAGGTTCTTTTTCTGCGATTCGAAAGAAGTGAGGCTGAATTTTTTTGTCCGGCGGTCGTAATTGAAGGCGTGTGTGCCGGCGAGTATCCAGAGCATCCCCTTCCTGTCTTCATAGATCACGGAACAATTCAGTAACGGGATGCCCAACGCTTCCCTGATAGTTTCTTTCTGCCCGGTCTTCCTGTCCAGGATATAAAGACAGTCATGGCGGGGGGAGCTAAGATAGTATTTGTCATCCTGCGCGCTGTAAAAGGCGGAATAAATGGTATGGCTAACGCGGAACAGGTCATGTTCGCTTTCCTGCGGCGGGGCCGGAGGCGTGACAGGTGTAAAAGAGAAAAACGTCATGAGCGGGTTGAACTTACCTGCTCCATGATCAGTGGCCACCCAGACCAGGTCCTGGCTATCTCGAAATACAGCGCGTACAACACCGGCCGGCAGCGAATGTGCGTTATCGGTAGTATGGGTTAAAAAGCGGGTCTGCCCGGTCCCGGAATTAATTTCCAGCAGTCCCCGGCCAGCCGGCATCCAGACCAGGCCGGTCGGATCGACCGCCGCATTTACTGTGTATCGTCCATCGGGAGAAAAGTCGGTTGCCGGGATGGTCCCGTAGCGGCTGCCGGCATAAAATACCTGTACCTGGGTGGAAGGCTCCTGCATAAAATAGATATCCTGGTTGGGGGACTGTTGCAGGGAAATGAAATGATCGGCTTCCATACTCGGGTAAAGCCGGAACGTGGCCGAATCGATATGGAAACTGAACAGGCCGGCAGAGGTACCCAGCCATAGTTCATGATCGGATTTTGGATAAATCTTACGGATGCTGTTGTAGCTCCGGGTGCGGTCGGGGCGGGATTGTTTGGCATATTGACGCCAGGGGAACGAATGGTATGTTTTATTTGTCGTGTCAAAATACCAAAGGTCCCGGCTATCGGCTGCCATCCAGACCCTGCCTTTCTTATCGATGAAAATATCCCAGATCAGGTTGCTGGGCAGGTTCTTTCTCCGGGAAACACGGTCATCGGTACTGGAGATGACAAAGAGGGTTGTATCCTGTTTGGGATCGATAATGTTCAGGCCATATTGTGTAGTTACCCATAACTTCCCCGAAGCATCTTCCTCGATATCGTTTATAAAGGAATTGGACAGGCGGTTTTTTTTCTGCCCGGCATTGTAGATGAGAAAGGAATGGCCATCATAGCGGTTCAGGCCATTTTCGGTGCCGATCCACAGGTAACCGGTGCGGTCCCGGAAGAAACAGGTGACCCGGTTATCCGAGAGGCCGTCTGCTTCTGTGATGTTTTCAAACTGGTAATTGGATTGGGTCCATGCACTGGCGGTGCGGATCATCCCCAGGAGGACAAAAGCAGCCAGGAGTGGCACCCGGTTCATGTATGCATACCAGTTATTCAATGTGCCGCTATTACTACAAAAATAGGATCAAAAGTATACCGTTGCCTCGGTCAGAGCAACCGTTGCCTTTTTGAAGGCAGGCAGCCTGTCTGCATCCTGTTAATTTACAGGATCAATGCGTCTCACATGATTGAAGTTATGTCCACCAGCCGGAAATTGCATGAGATTATCGCGGAGATGAAAGCGCAGGGTTTATGGAAAAAGGAAATGCCACCCTGGGTGACGGATTATGATAAAGCCGCTATCCGTAGCCAGTCCGACTTTGCGGGGTGGCTGCAATTTGTTTTTTTACCGAACCATTTATTGAATGCAAACGGAAATGACCGGCTGCCCGGGGGCAATTTCATCGTATTGCAGGCAAAACGCTTCTTTGGTCCGCAAGTTCAGAAAGGAAGGTTATTACAGTTGCTGATCGAGCTGGATGCAATGATATGATAGCGATGCGCTCCGACATTACTAAACCTCATCGCCTGTATGAAACCTGTGATGACTATTATATTCAATAAGGTACGCTCGATTTATTTCAAAGCGCGCAGTTCTGGCGGTGGCCTTACTGATTGCCACCGCCTATTTGTACCATCTATTTTACCGCATTTACCATGTCGGACGGCAAAAAGATTCCTGGAAAACAGCATGCGGGAACAGGCCGGGACGATCACCATCTTCCTGGCAGCAGCTTTACTGTTTCTTTTAGCGAATGCCTGTAAAAAAGATAAAAGCGGACCGGTGGACCAGCCGTACACGAAGCTGGTATTTGAAAGGTCCGATACATTGTCCAGGCCGCGGTCGGAAATCGCTGCCGCCGCAGCCGGTAATAAGATCCTGTTTGCCGGCGGGGGAAGTCTGCAAGGCGCCGAAGTGTACGATATCGTGGATATCTACGACGTGGAAACCGGCCGTTGGTCAGTAACACATTTAAGTGTACCCAGGCATTCCCTGGCAGCAGCAGTGGCCGGTACAAGGATCTTTTTTGGCGGCGGACAGGAGAGCGGGAACAATGTAGTATCCGATGTGGTCGATGTATACGATGTAGCCACAGGCAGTTGGTCTGTGCTACATCTTAGCAAGGCAAGGGCCGGGCTGACCGCTGCGGCGGCGGGTAACAAGGTTGTTTTTGCGGGAGGCGTCGAATTTAATAATGGAGTACAGGCTTATTCGAAAGTCGCGGACATCTATGACCTCTCAACGGGAACCTGGACCGTTGCCGAATTGAGCGGCCCGCGGTTTTTACCGGTTGGGGCTGCAGCAGGCAATAAGCTGCTCTTTGCCGGGGGCGCCGCTTCTCCAACCGTTATATCCGACCTGGTGGACATTTATGATGTATCGGCCGGTACGTGGTCGGTAGCCCGGTTAAGCGAAGCAAAGTACCAGACTGCCGTTGCGACAACGGGAAACAGGATATTCTTTGGCGGCGGCGCCAATTTGAACGGCTTTTCATCCAAAGTGGATATTTATGATGCAGGCGCCGGTACCTGGACGGCCTCCTCCCTGAGTATACAACGGGGAGGGTTATGCGGAGTTTCGCTCGGAAATTTTGTCGTCTTTGCAGGCGGTGTTAACCCGGGCGGTTTCTACGAAATCATAGATGTTTTTAACAGCACAACGGATAGCTGGTCTACTGCCACGTTGAGCGAGAAACGGGCCAGGAGTGCAGGCGCGGGTGCCTCGGATAAAATATTGATAGCCGGCGGTATTTCGGCGGGCAACCATGTGTCGAACACAGTGGACATCTACCGGCTGTCGAATTAACCCGGTATAACTGCATCACATAGGGTAGGGCATAGGACACAGCGCAAACACATAGAAAACACATAGGAAATATAAACTACATACTCTCCATGTTTTCTATATTCTATTTGGTTCATTTTCTTACTACATCGAAAACACCCGGAGCGCCCGTTCACCCGGTAAAACCTCTCCTGTCAGGTGCCCAGTTGTTGCTTTACTCGTACATAACTCCACGCCGTAAAGGGAATCAGCAACAGCAGCAGCCAAACCCCTATAACCGGGAATAAAAGATAGATGATCAGAACTATCGTCAGCAGGTAGAGGGGATAGCAAAAAAGAAGAAGCGCTGCCAGTACGGAATCATAATGGTCATTGTAGCGGCATCTTTTCCAGGCGAAATGGCGCAAGGGCAGGTAAAGGGGTGCATGAAGGAGGAAACCCAACGCGCCGGGAAGCGCCAGTATTATTTTCCCGGGCCATGAAACCGGTATTTCAAGCAATTCCTTTTGCTTTCGGTAATTTTCTCTGCCGATTTCATAGACCTGTTGCGAAAGCTGCCTGCGCAGTTCTTCATTGAAGGCAAGGTTTTTTTTCCCGTCACTGTCCTCATTCACGAAATCCTCCTGCGAAATGATATCCCCGAACCGGATAAAGATATTTTTACCAAACTTCCGGAACGAACTGTAGTTGATACCGACCGGCAGGATCTTTTAAGGGAATGCCTTTTTCCCATGCACTGAAAGCAAGCCGCGCGGTGCCTTTTCGCAGCGGCCGCAGGTGCCATTCGTTGATGCATTTGCCCTCGCTGAAGATCTGCACCAGCCCTTTTTGCTCGAAGATCCGGTAACAGGCCGCAAAGGTCTTGTAATTTTCCTGCAGGTTCTGGGGGCCTTCGCTATACCGGTACACCGGCAGTATTTTGAGAGCGGTAAGCAGGCGCGAATAGAATGGCGTTTTGAAAACATCGCCCCGGGCCAGGGACCAGATCGGCTGATCGAACAGGATATCAAACACGATGGCATCCAGGAAGGAATTGGGGTGGTTGGAGGCGATCAGCAACGGGCCATGAAGCCGCAGCATTTCGGGCTTATTGACGACGATCCTGCGGCAGAAGATCTTCATGCCGAGCCGTACCAGGATTTTCAGAATCGCGTAGAGCAGAAGGGTTTTTTTGTGAAAATAGGAAATGGAAACGGAAAGGCAGAACCCGGAAGCCAATTAGCTGACCCCGATCGGCAGTATGGTGAAATTACCGGGATAATCATTTGATCTGTAGCCTGGTATAATTGAATGGCATAAGGAAAAAATAGCGTAAAAACCCGTATCATCCCGGAAATTTGCATTATCTTTGCAACCCCGAATTTTTAAACCCTCGGGATTTTTATCATGTCTGAAAACAATATTGTTAACCCAAACGCTGACTCACAGGAGGTTGCCCCTGCTGCACAAACTGCGGAAGCGCCTACAGCGACAACAAATTTACCTGTGGAAACGGCTCACGACGATTTTGACTGGAGCATTGACAAGCGCAATGTTGCTTCGTACAGCAGGGAAGAAAAAGAAAAGTACGACAAAGTGTATGAGAACACGTTCGTTACGATCAATGACAATGAACTGATCAAAGGCAATGTCGTCGGTCTGACAAAGACAGATGTTGTATTGAACATCGGTTTCAAGAGCGATGGCCTTGTATCCCTGAACGAATTCCGGGACATACCTAACCTGGCTATCGGGGATGAAGTGGAAGTAATGGTGGTGGAAAAGGAAGACCGGGACGGCCATCTCAACCTCAGCCGCAGGCAGGCCCGTGTAACACGCGCCTGGCAGAAGATTGTGGAAGTGCACAAGACCGGCGAAGTGATCACCGGTACGGTTACCAGCAAAACCAAAGGCGGTCTTATCGTGGATGTATTCGGTATGGAAACCTTCCTGCCGGGTTCACAGATCGATGTGAAGCCTGTAACCGACTATGACCAGTTCGTCAACAAGACCATGGAGTTTAAAGTCGTTAAAGTAAACGAGGCGATCAAGAACGCAGTAGTATCCCATAAAGCCCTTATCGAAAGCGATATCGAAGCACAACGTGCAGAGATCATCAGCAAGCTGGAAAAAGGCCAGGTGCTCGAAGGTACTGTGAAGAACATCACCGACTTCGGTGCATTCATGGACCTCGGCGGCCTCGATGGCTTACTGTATATCACCGATATTTCCTGGGGCCGTATCTCTCACCCGACCGAAGTGCTTAAGCTGGATCAGAAGATCAACGTGGTGGTGCTCGATTTCGATGATGAGAAAAAACGTA
Organism: Luteolibacter sp.; assembly: GCA_049840755.1. Taxonomy (GTDB): domain Bacteria; phylum Verrucomicrobiota; class Verrucomicrobiia; order Verrucomicrobiales; family Akkermansiaceae; genus Luteolibacter. Next base: position 358,856 of record JASGJM010000001.1, read on the forward strand.
TCAGCCTCGGCCTGAAACAACTGACCCCGCATCCCTGGGATGTATTACCGGAAAATATTGCCGAAGGCCAGTTGGTAAAAGGAAGGGTGGTGAACATCGAAGATTATGGCGCATTCCTGGAAATACTTCCCGGCGTGGAAGGATTGGTGCACGTAAGCGAGATCACCTGGGCCAATACCCCGATCAATGCCAAGGAATTTTTCAAACTGGGCGACGAGCATGAAGCCAAAGTGGTAACGCTCGACAAGAACAGCCGGAAAATGAGCCTGTCCATCAAACAGCTTTCACCGGATCCCTGGAGCGATATTGAAACCAAGTTGCCGGTAGGCAGCCGTCATAAAGGGCTGGTGAAAAACATTACCCCGTATGGCGTGTTCGTGGAACTTGCTCCCGGCATCGGCGGCATGATCCATATCAGCGACCTGAGCTGGCTGAAACGCTTTAATCACCCTTCCGAATACACGAAAGTGGGCGAGCATATCGACATCGTGATCCTCGGCATCGATAAGGACAACCGGAAGCTGCAACTCGGCCATAAGCAACTGGAGGAAGATCCCTGGAATACCCTGCAGGATACCTTTGCGATCGGCAGCATCCATGAAGGTACTGTGATCCGTCGCGACGACAAGGGTGCAGTGGTTCAGTTGCCTTACGGGCTTGAAGGCTTTGCTCCCAACCGCCACCTTGGAAAAGAAGACGGCAAGAGCATCGGCGCCGATGAAACTGCACAGTTCATGGTGATCGAGTTTGACCGCAATGAAAAACGGATCGTACTGTCCCATACCCGTATCTGGGAACAGGCGGTTGCCAGCGAAAAGGAATCTGCGAAAAAAGAAGCCAGGGCTGAAGCGGACAAGACCAAGAAAGCCGTTAAGAATATCCAAAGCAAGGTTGAAAAAGCAACCCTGGGCGACCTGGGTGTGCTGGCAGACCTGAAGAAGAAAATGGAAAGCGGCGGTACGGATGAAAATGCCGACAATAAGTAATCAGACGCTTTTTGATTTGATAAGCCCCTCGTAACCGAGGGGCTTTTTTATTACTTCCCTATTTGCCTTTGCACCACACAGGACATAGGGCACATGGAAATCACCTGGGAAACATAAACTATGTGCTCCCTCTATTCTATATGGTTCCATTCATAAATAACTACAGGAACGATGACAATAAAGAAAAAATCCGGATATTGCCTGTAATTGTATGGACAAGCTACTCGAGAAACTGAAACGGATACGGTTGGTCAAAGCTATTGTTTACACGGTAGTGGGCGCTTTCTCTTATCCGGGTCTTATGTGGGTGAACCGGTTGAAAATAGCAGGCACCGAACACATCGAAAAGCTTCCCAAAGAAAATGTCCTGTATGTCTGTAACCACCAAACCTATTTTGCAGATGTGATCGCTTTGCTCCATATTTTTTGTGCGGTGAAATGGGGGCGGCGAAGCCAGCTGGGTATTCCTTTCTACCTGCTCAGCCCCTTTACGAGTGTACACTTTGTCGTGCGGAAAAAACATTAAAGAGTAGTTGGCTTACCCGTCTTTTTTCACTGGCCGGCGCCATTCCGGGTCAAGCGTACCTGGAACCCTGATGCGAATGAAGAACGCAAGGGTCTGGGCACTTCCGATATCCGCAATACGGAACGCGTCCTGGCCACCAGTTGGGTGATCACTTTTCCGCAGGGCACCACCACGCCGTTTGCCCCGGGAAGGAAAGGCACGGCGCATATCATCAAGCATAACAGGCCGGTGGTGATACCGGTAGTGATAAAAGGGTTCAATGAGGCTTTTGACAAGAAAGGATTACGGTTCCGGAAAAAAGGTACCCGGCTATCGATCACGTTCAAGCCGCCCATGCAGACTCAATTTTGAAAATTCCGCCGATGCCATCCTGGCCGATATAATGGATGCTATCGAACAAAGCCGGGCCTTTATGCCGGTTGCTGCTGATAAAAAGGATGCCGGCTGAGTGCTTCACCACATAGGGCACATAAGTTTGTTTTCAGGAGGTTCCTGCGCCATATTGCCCCGCTGTAAACAACGGGGCAATGCTGCAAATAGCAGGGCAATAAACGGAGCTACGATGTTAGCTGCTGCTTTCTTTTGTTGCCTATGTGTTTTCTTATGTGCCCTGTGTCCTATGTGGTGCAACTGCATTCTTTACTCCTTAATGAGAGGGCTCTTAACTTCCGCTGCATCATCCGGTTTGATCTTTCCGCCGAGGATCAGCCGGATCTGCCTTCTTCGCAGGGCGCCGTCGAATAATTTCTTTTCCTCTTCGGTTTCGGCTTCCAGCGGCGGTACGGGCGTGGGATGTCCTTTCTTATCGAGTGCCACGAAGGTATAATAGGCTTCGTTGCTTTTGTATTTCACCCTTTTTTTCAGGTCTCCCCCATACTTTCATGTGTACTTCCATGGACGTATTGAAGGCCCTGGACACCCTGGCTTCTATATGCACGACATTTCCCAGCAGGATAGGATTTTCGAAAAGATATATTGTCCACGGATGCCGTGACGACCGGGGCATTGCTGTGCTTTCGGGCAGAGAGGGCTGCGGCGATATCCATCCAGTACATCAGGCGGCCGCCCATCCAGGTTGCCGAAAACATCGGTATCATTGGGCAGTACCAGTTCCGTCATGATGATCTTGCTATCCGAAGGTTTTTTACTATCCATACCAAAATTTGAGCGCAAAGGTAAGGGAATGTTCGCCGCAACTGTTTTTTGAACGGGAGCAGACGGGGTTGTTTGACGGGCTGACGCTTTCATTTATCTGTTACCGCGCTTAAACCCGCATGATGACGAACGAACCTGCTATCTCATTCGACAATACGGAATTTGCTTTTGAATACAAATCGGACAGCCAGCTTCGCAAAGCCGATTCTTTATTTACTTCCATGAGCTATGCCTGGCTGGTAAAGTTGGGTGTGAAAATAACGCCCTGGCTCATCCGGGCAGGCTTGCCTGTGAATGGCCTCATCCGTAAAACGATCTTTGCGCAATTTGTCGGCGGGGAAACACTCGAAGAGACGGCAGAAGTGGCCAAAAAACTCGGCGCTTATCATGTACAGGTAATACTTGACTATGGCGTGGAAGGAAAAGAAGGCGAAGAAAATTTTGATCATGCCTGTCATGAATTTATTCGGGTCATCAGGTATGCCGCTACGCAGCCCAATATCCCGTTCATGAGCATCAAGGTCACCGGCTTTGCCCGTTTTTCATTGCTGGAAAAGCTGGATGCCATGATGACGGCAGGGACGGGCACCCTGATGAAGCGGTACCTGGCTGCCATCGAGGCGCTGCCTGCAGAGGAAAAAGAAGAATGGCACCGCGTACGGCTGCGGATGATGCGCATCTGCGAAACATCGGCTGAAATGAAAGTAGGCGTGCTGGTGGATGCCGAAGAAACCTGGATACAGGACCCCGTGGACGCCCTGACGATATTGATGATGGATTCTTTTAACAAAGGCCGGGTCGTTGTTTACAATACCATACAATTATACCGGCATGACCGCCTGCAATTCCTGAAGGATTCATATGAAGCTGCGGTAGAGCGGGGCTTTATCCTGGGTGCCAAATGCGTGCAGGCGCGTACATGGAAAAAAAACGGAAACGCGCCCAGGAAAAAGGATACCCTTCCCCCGTACAGCCCGATAAAGCGGCCACCGACCGCGATTATAATGCCGGCATCGAATTTTGTATCCGCCACATCGATCACATCGCATTGATCATCGCTTCCCATAACGAGTACAGCAATCTTTTGGCTACCCGGCTTTTGCAGCAGCAGGGCCTGCCGTTCAACCACCCGCATATCCATTTCAGCCGAGCTCTATGGCATGAGCGACAATATAACCTTCAACCTGGCGCATGCCGGCTGCAGGTAAGTAAATACCTTCCCTTCGGCCCTATCGGGGATGTGATTCCTTACCTGATGCGGAGGGCCCAGGAAAACACTTCGGTAAAAGGGCAAACCGGCCGGGAATTAAGCTTGATTAGGAAAGAGTTAAGGCACGGAAAAAATAACTACCCGTTGGGGAGTAGGGCCGCCTTTTGGTATTATTGTTGTTACAGGAAGGATGTCTTTTATCCTTTTGATCCCCATTTTTTAATCCACGTACACCGGGTTTGAGTCGCAAATGCTACGCTGAAATTTTTTGATGTTGGCCGTAAGTTTTTTTCCGTTTTCGGGGAGTACATGAGCATGCTCCTGTTCATTTGCCTGCCATTGATAGTCCTGTCAGCAGTGCTGGCAGTCTGGCTGCATTACCGGCAAAAAAGAAGAAAAGCATTGGAAGAAGGCCTGGCCGATGATTCCGAACCCCAACTGGCTCCCGTGGATACCCCTTCCCAATTACTGGCCGTATCACCCCTGGCACAAGAGGATAAACTGGGCCTTATCCGGGAATGCCGCAAGCAACTGACAAAAAGCAGGGCCAAATTCCTGGCATTAAAGCATGATGTAAGCTCCTTCAGGGAATCGCTGCCCGCTTCTTCAATAGAAAATAACAGCCACATGGAAAGCATCAATGAAAAGATTGCCGCCTACGAGAAGCAGATCGCGGACCTGCAAAACAAACTGGAAGTGCTGGAAACCGTATTTCCCGTACAGGACGAAGCTCATTTTTTAAGACAGGCGATCCGGGAACGGGATGGACCATCGAAAGCCTGAAGGCCAGAATTCCCGGAACAGGCAGTGACGGATCGACCGGTCAGGAAGCGACTGCCGCTTCAGCACCCCAGGAGCCGGCTGCCCCGGTACCGTCTATTCATCTTTTGCAGGAGCAGATCCGGCAACTGGAAAAAGACAATGCCTCCCTGCGTACCCGCATCAAGGAACAGGAACACGTGAAAGAAGTGTACAGCGAAGCCAGGATACAGGTTGAGTATTTACAGACCCAACTCGAGCACCGTGTACGTACCAGCAAGGAAATAGAACATAAGAATAAAGAACTCGCAGCCGACCTGCATAAGTCCGCCACACGGGTACAGGAACTGGATGGCAAAACCAATTTCCTTAACCAGCAATCCGAATCCAGGCAACAGGAGACCGAGCGCCTGCAGCACCTGATCGACCAGAAAGAGACAGAACTGCATCGTGTTACGGAAGAATTGCGTACCAAAACATCACAGGTCACACACCTGGAAAACCTGCTGGCCGAGAATCCGGGAACAGCACAGCATCCTTTCTATTTCCTATGCAGATAGCCAGGGGGCGATCAGTATATTAAAAGATCAACTGGCAGGGGAACAGCAATACATACACCAGGTAGAAGATAAATTGCTTCGTAACCGTCAATTGCTGGAGCGGATTCTATAAAAATCTTGAATCTTCTATTATCAGCGGGGATACGTCCAGGACAGAGCCGGCACTGGTAAAACAGATGTTCTGATCTTTACTCAACACTATTTTCCGGCCGGAACTATTTAGCCAGCCGCAGCAGGGATAAGTATTCCCTGCGCTGATGCGATGTAAGGCCCGGGTTCACCTGTTTTTCCCAAAGCCTGGCCAGGTCATCAGTCGTTTTAAGGGAATTGATTTCCGGCAGCACCTGTGTAGTGATCAGTTCTTCTATTTCCTTTTCAGCCTTCAATGCGGATTCAGTATTATCAATGGTCCACCATTTCTTCTGTTGCTGGCCGGCATAGTCGCCGATATTTTTAACAAAATGCCGGTGAAGATAGCCCGGGATACTCAGGTCATCGAGGTAACTGAGCCGGGATGAGGCGATCTCGATATTGACCGTCGTCTTCATTATTTCGGCGGTGGAATCAACAGAGCTCTGCACACAGATGTAATAGGTGAGATCTTTGTTGGAGTAAGAGAAAATGTTTTGCTTTCTTTTGAAATGAAGCGGTTTGAGGAGGGCGCCCAGTTTTTCAAGAAAATTTTTCTTGAATTCGGTGGTGTTCATAGAATTAGCTTTTTTATAGTGTTTCGGATATGCTTCAAAAATAAATAAATCCGGCGTAGAAACAAGTATTTTGACCGCCTGTTCTGCTTGTCAGGCCCTTATTTTTCCACCGGGCACCTGCCGGCAGCCTGAACAAGTTCATTGGGAAAACGTTGAAAAATCCCGGTAAATTGCGGCATGCAAGAATATCTTGACCTGCTGCAACATATACTGGACAAAGGAGTATATAAAAGTGACCGGACCGGTACCGGCACACAGAGTTGCTTTGGTTACCAGATGCGCTTTGACCTTCAATCGGGTTTTCCCTTAGTAACAACCAAGAAACTCCATGTGAAAAGTATCATCTACGAACTGCTCTGGTTCCTTCGCGGGGATACCAATATCAGCTACCTGAAGGAACACAACGTGCGGATATGGGATGAATGGGCCGATGCAAATGGGGACCTGGGGCCAGTGTACGGGAAGCAATGGCGGAGCTGGGAAGGTGCGGACGGCAAGGTAGTGGACCAGGTGACCGAACTGATCCAGCAGATCAAAAAGAACCCGGACAGCAGACGCCTGATCATCAGCGCCTGGAATGTGGCGGACCTGCCGAAAATGGCCTTGATGCCCTGCCATACACTTTTCCAGTTCTATGTAGCGGAAGGGAAATTAAGCTGCCAGTTGTATCAGCGCAGTGCAGACGTTTTCCTGGGCGTTCCATTCAATATTGCCTCTTATGCCCTGCTGACCCTGATGATCGCCCAGGTTTGCGGCCTTGAACCCGGGGAGTTTATTCATACATTCGGGGATGTGCACATCTATAGCAACCATATGGAACAGGTAAAGCTGCAATTGAGCCGTACGCCTTTTCCATTGCCTGTCATGAAGCTGAACCCGGCTGTAAAAGATATTTTCGATTTTAAGTTCGAAGATTTTTCCCTGGAAAATTACCAGAGCCATCCCGCGATAAAAGCGGCGGTAGCTGTTTAAACATAACATCCTGAGTTATCAAATGCTATTTCTGCACCACATAGGACATAGAAGGCACAGCGAAAATATAAACGATGTACGCCCGCTGTTTTCTATATTCCATGTAGTGCCATTACCCGGTTAATAAATCTCATTTTATCTCCCATGAATATCTCCCTCGTTGTAGCGGCTGCCGATAACAATGCGATCGGTAAGGACAACAAATTACTCTGGTGCCTGCCCAACGATATGCGTTTCTTCAAAAATATCACCTGGGGAATGGTCGTGATCATGGGACGGAAAACCCTGGATTCCCTCGGAAAGCCTTTGCGTGGAAGGAAGAACATTGTTATTTCCCGGGACCCCGGGCGGGTACAGGGGGATGTCGTGGTGGCGGACAGCCTCGAAGGATCATTGGCAACTGCCCGGGCCATGGATGTAAAGGAGGTCTTTGTCATTGGCGGCGGAGAGATTTACCGGCAGGCATTGCCCCTGGCAAACCGGATCTATATTACGCGGGTGCATACAAGGCCGGCGGATGCCGATGCTTTTTTCCCGTCTTTCAGCGAAGAGGAGTGGAAACTGGTCAGCTGCAAGGACTATGAGGCGGATGACAGGCATCCGTACGCCTACTCTTTCCAGTACTGGGAAAGAAGGTAATGAGCTTCCTGATCCTGCATTTTAAATTTTTCATCCTGTATTCTACATTTGCCTGTGTACAGTCCGGTCCGCTTAGCCGCAAAATATCTCGCTTACTACCTGGCTGCTTCTAACGGTAGCGGTCATGGTATCCATTCTCCTTTTGTTTTTGATTTTATAAACAGGGTATTGATTGATAAAAAGAAATACCCGGATTATGAAAGGGTGGAAGCCCTGCGGCGGGAACTATTGGGCAATAAGGGCGAGCTCGATGTGCTGGACCTTGGTGCCGGCCCGGGAAAAGGTAGCCCGGCCCGCCGGCCGATCGCTTCCATCGCCCGCTTTGCGGCGAAGCCCGCAAAATACGGCCAGTTATTATACCGGATCGTCCGGCATTATCAGCCGGCTTCCCTGATCGAACTGGGCACATCGCTGGGTATTACCAGCTCCTATCTTTCCCTGGCTGCTCCTGCCGGCCGCGTGCTGACACTGGAAGGAAGCCCTGCCATCGCAACGGTCGCCACGGCAAGCTTCGAGCGGTTGCAGCTTTCCAACATTTCGCTTATGCAGGGCCATTTCGACGATACCCTGCCGGCGGCGCTGGACGAATTGGGACGACCGGATTTTGTATTCGTGGATGGAAATCACCGGGAGGAACCCACCCTGCGCTATTTCGGGCAGGTTTGTGCGCGCAGTCATAACGACACGATCGTTGTCTTCGACGATATTCACTGGAGCAGCGGCATGGAAAAAGCATGGGAGCGGATCAAAGATCATCCTTCGGTACGGTGCTCGATCGATTTGTTCTTTATCGGATTAATTTTCTTCCGTGAAGAATTTTATGAAAAGCAGCATTTCACTATCCGCTTTTAAATACCGGCCTGTCCGGGACGGTAATTACTTTCCCATGAAGCAGGTAAAGAGTGCGGAACAACGCAAAAAAAATTCTACCTTCCCTGTGTAATTCGGACTTGACCACGTAAAACTATCCCGCTTTCAATGACTATAGGCGTTCTGAAGGAGCCCGGTTATGAAACACGTGTATCGCTGCCGGCAGAGGCGGTCGCTTCTTTGACGAAGAAAGGCATGACGGTTCTTGTGGAAATGGATGCCGGGGAACGGTCTTTCAATAGCAATGCGGATTATCAGAAAGCAGGCGCCCAGTTGAAAAAGCGGGAAGACATCCTGCCGGTATCCGATATCGTGCTCACTATGCAATCTCCTCCGCTTTCCGAGCTCGCAGTTCTCGATTCCCGGGTTATTATTGGTGTTTATCAGCCGTTGAGTAATGCAGCGCTGGTCAGCGAGCTGTTGAAATACAGGGTCACTGCTTTTTCCCTCGATATGCTTCCCCGCACCACCCGTGCGCAGTCGATGGATGTGCTCAGCAGCCAGGCAAACATCGCCGGTTATAAAGCGGTGCTGATAGCGGCTGAAAAATATCCGCGGTATTTTCCCATGTTCATGACGGCTGCCGGTACGATAGCGCCGGCAAAAGTGCTGGTCCTGGGCGCCGGTGTGGCAGGGCTGCAAGCCATTGCTACGGCAAGAAGGCTGGGAGCGGTGGTCGAAGTGTTTGATACGCGCCCTGCAGTAAAGGAAGAAGTGATGAGCCTGGGTGCCCGGTTCATCGAAGTAGAAGGAGCTGCCGATGCAAGCCGGGCCGGGGGATATGCGGTAGAGCAGTCGGATGCCTATAAGGAACAGCAGCAACGCCGGATCGCTGAAAGCGTTCAAAAGGCGGATATCATTATCACCACTGCACAGATACCCGGCAGGAAGGCGCCCATACTGATCCCGGAAACCATGCTCGATAGCATGCGCAGCGGTTCTGTGATCATGGACCTGGCGGCGGCAACCGGCGGGAATACGCCGGTTACCCGGAATAACGAAACCATCCTGTACAGGGGGATCACGGTCGTGGGCAATTCCGCCCTGGCCGCCACCATGCCTTCGGATGCCAGTAAGTTGTATGGAAAGAATATCCTCAATTTTTTGCAGTTGCTTATCGATAAAGAAGGAAAACTGCACCTGGACTGGAATGACGAGCTGGTAAAAGGCAGTTGTGTTACGCATAACGGAGAGGTGATGAATGAAAAACTAAAGACGCCCTAAACAGGGAATAATATTTTTATCAGAACCAATAACTATTTATATGAGCCAGCTATTATCATGGATACAGGCGCACCAGGAAATGATCTACATCGTGATCCTGATGATCTTTGTAGGTATTGAAGTGATCGGGCATGTGCCGTCTGTCCTGCATACTCCATTGATGAGCGGGGCCAATGCCATTCATGGGGTAGTGATCATCGGCGCCATTATCGTGATGGGGAAAGCCGAACCGGATAACTACCTGGCATTGGTGTTGGGCTTCCTGGCCGTTGTACTGGGTACTCTGAATGTAGTGGGAGGGTTTGTCGTAACAGACCGCATGCTGGAAATGTTCAGGAAGAAGAAATAAGCGGATTGCAGGAGCGATCAATACCAGGCGCAATGGAAAACACCAACAGTCCACAGGCAAAATCCCGAAGGGGTTAAATTTAAATAACGGCGATGGAATTGAATGTTTTAACCGTGTGTTACCTGATCGGGTCGGTAACATTTATCATCGGGTTGAAAATGTTATCCAATCCGGCAAGGGCCCGCCGGGGCAACCTGGTGGCTGCCGCCGGCATGACGATCGCCATTGTCGGCACCATTTTCTTATACAAGGACGCAGGCGGTAACCGCCTGCATAACTATGGGTGGATATTCGGGGGGATTCTTGTTGGCGGGATCGTTGGTACGCTTGCCGCGAAAAAGGTAAAGATGACGGCCATGCCGGAAATGGTCAGCTTGTTCAACGGCATGGGAGGCGCCTGTGCCATGCTGATCTCTGTCGTGGAGTTCAATCATTTGTTCAATAGTTCGTTCCAGTTGTGGAAGTGCAGTATTTGCAAGGCTAACCTGGTGGCCCATAATTTTTTTACCGGTGAATTGATCATCATTTTTGCCGGGCTGATCATCGGGTCGGTTTCATTTGCCGGCAGTATGGTTGCCTGGGGAAAATTGAATGGGAGTATTAAGGACCGCAGTTTCCCGGGACAGCATATCGTGAATATAGGATTACTCCTGCTGCTGCTCGGGTTAAGCGTATATGCGTTGGGGTTTGAATTAAGGAGCCTGGATGAGGTCAGCATTGCCCCCTACCTGTTTTATGCTGTTCTTTTCCTTGCCTTACTGTATGGGATTTTATTTGTCATGCCCATTGGCGGTGCAGATATGCCGGTAGTGATCTCGTTGCTGAACTCGTTTACCGGCGTTGCCGCTGCCTGTGGCGGATTCCTGTATAACAATAAGGTCATGCTGACAGGCGGTATCCTGGTGGGCGCTGCCGGCACCTTGCTGACAATACTCATGTGCAAGGCAATGAACCGGTCCCTGAAGAATGTATTGATCGGGTCGTTTGGTGCAGGCGGGGGAGGCGCAGCCGCAAAGAAGGACCAGGCGCATTACAAGGAGATCAGTGTAAGCGATGCGGCGGTGGTCATGAGCTATGCCAACAAGGTAATGATCGTTCCCGGCTATGGGTTGGCGGTAGCCCAGGCGCAGCATGCCTGTCATGAGCTGGAAAAGATACTCGAGAGCAAAGGAGTAACGGTTCGCTATGCGATCCACCCGGTGGCCGGCCGGATGCCCGGTCATATGAATGTGCTGCTGGCGGAAGCTGATGTGAGCTATGACAAGCTGCTTGAAATGGAACAGGCCAACGAAGAATTTCCCACCACTGATGTGGTGCTGGTACTCGGCGCCAATGACGTGGTCAATCCTGCTGCCAAAACGGATCCGTCATCGCCTATTTACGGTATGCCTGTACTGGACGTGGAACTGGCAAAAAACGTGATCGTCAATAAAAGAAGTATGAAGCCCGGGTATGCCGGGATAGAGAATGACCTTTTCTTTCAGCCCAAAACGTCCATGCTGTTTGGAGACGCCAAAAAAGTACTGCAGGACCTGATCGCCGAAATCAAAAACCTGTAAGGACCACAGCAGGTGATCTCCGGGCTATTTTATACCGGCTGACGGTTATATGCGGCCGGGTATATAGTTTTGCTGGGTGCAACTGCCCGCATCCTTATTATCATCCCTGCAGGGTATCCCTGGTTTCGATAAAGAAGCATTTGAACAGGCGCATCGTTCGGGAGAACCGGTCACTTCCGTCCGTGTCAACCCGTTGAAGTGGAGCATTGAGCAACTGGCCTCGTATGACCCGCTTGCTGCTGCAGCGCCGGTGCCCTGGTCCCGCCTCGGTTATTACCTGGAAGAAAGGCCATCCTTTACATTCGACCCGTTATTTCATGCCGGCTGTTATTATGTACAGGAGGCCAGCAGCATGTTCCTGGAACAGGCCTTTCTGCATACGGCTGGCGGGAAAGGACCGCTAAAGGTGCTGGACCTCTGTGCAGCGCCGGGCGGCAAATCCACCCACCTTCAATCGCTGATCCCGGAAGAGGGCCTGCTGGTGAGCAATGAGGTGATCAAATCGCGGGCAACGGTTTTAAAGGACAACATGATCCGGTGGGGAAGCGATAATGTAGTCGTCACCAACAATGACCCGCGGGACTTTGCGCGGTTGCCTGGCTATTTCGATGTAATGGTGGTGGATGCGCCCTGCAGCGGAAGCGGCTTGTTTCGCCGGGACGAAGAGGCGGTAGCCGAATGGAGTGAAAACAATGTGATCTTATGCAGCCAGCGCCAGCAACGCATCCTTGCGGATGCCTGGCCTGCGCTCAGGACGAATGGCATACTGATCTATTCCACCTGTTCTTATTCCCGGGAAGAAGATGAAGCGATACTGGACTGGATAACTACAGAACTGGAGGCTGAACCGGTCCGGTTACCGCTGGCAGGCGACTGGAATATCATCCCGGTCGAAACACGAACGCATGCATGGGGATATCGTTTCTGGCCTGACCGGCTCCGGGGAGAAGGGTTTTTTATGGCCTGTTTCCGGAAGACAGCAGGAGCGGATAATTTTTCCGCCAGCATGTCCCGGCGATTGCCTCCTGCCGGCAAAAAGCAAGGGCAGGCCGTTTCCGGCTGGATCAGGGAGGAAGGTTATTCCTGCGCCGTCCATAATAATATAGTGTATGCCTACCGGGGTTCACTTGCAGACGAGATCAGTCGGCTGCTTCCTGCTCTTCGCATACTCTACTCCGGTGTGGTCGTTGGTGAACTGTTCAATGAACAACTGGTGCCCGCTCATTCCCTGGCCATGAGCGCCCTTTTAAAAGAATCCATTCCTGCTTTGGAGCTCGACCGGCAGGAAGCTATCCGGTACCTTCAAAAAAAAGAACTGGACCGGCACAACCTGGATAAAGGCTGGCACCGCACTACTTATTTGGGACATAATTTGGGCTGGGTCAAAGTGCTTTCCAACCGCATCAATAACTATTATCCCAAAGAACTGCGGATATTGAAGGACAACCCGTGAAAGAATGACTGTTTTCCCGCAAAAAATGGCATCTTTGCTACCCAATATTTACCTATGCAACGGATTTTTTTGATCGTATTAGGATGTTTGATCAGTAGCCTCCCGGTATTTTCCCAAAACGGCGACCTCTTTGTAAAGTTTGGCAGTAAAGGACTGTACCTGGAACATAAGGTGGGCGCTAAAGAAAATTTTTATTCCATCAGCAGGATGTACCTGGTACATCCGCGGTCCATCGCTTCCTATAACGGGCTGGATATGTCGAAAGGACTGAGCCTGGACCAGGTGATCAATATACCGCTTACCGACACCAATTTAAACCGTAAAAAGAATGAAGGCTCACCGGTTTTCTACCAGCCCATGATCCGGCAGACAGCGGCCAGTATCAGTGCGCTGAGCAAAACACCCCTGGAAAATATACGCAAATGGAACAATCTTGCTGATGATAAGATCGGTCCCGGTTCAAAAGTGATCATCGGGTACCTGCTGCCTGCTGCTGAAATAAAAGTGGCGAAAACAGCGCCTGTCATCAAACCTGAAACTACTGCCGTCCTTTCTCCTGTTGAGAAGCCGGAAGAGCCGGCGGAAAAAAAGGAAGCGGCTGTCACCGGGTCGCAAAGGGAAATAATTTTATCAGAGACGGCGCAGCCTGCGCCCGGCGCGGTATCTGCAGGAGGGGAAGGATATTTCCGGGACCATTTTATTCAACAGGTAAAAAAATACCCACTCTCCAAAGACCAGACCCTTTCTTCCGGTATGTTCAAAACGACCAGTGGATGGGCGGATGGTAAATACTATGCGCTGATCGACGGCGTGGAACCGGGAATGATTATCCAGGTCATGAACCCTTCCAATAATAAGACGGTCTATGCAAAAGTGCTTGGCCCCGTCAGTGGTATCCGTCAAAACCAGGGTCTTAATCTCCGGCTCAGTAATGCTGCGGTCACAGCGCTGGCTCTTCCTGAAGCAGGCAAATTCATGGTAAAGGTGAATTATTAAAAAGGGAAGAAGTTTTCGCACCACATAGGATAGAGGGCACATAAGAAATATACTCTTTACGCCGTTGGCTGGTTTCCCGTCTGCCTGGTATAGCTATCAACTATAAAGTCGCAAGGGAGCACCACCAACCGGTCCAGGTTCATTTTTTGATGTGCCCTATGTAGTGAAGGAACAATTGTCTTACAGTAATTTTACAGGTATGATAACGGGATGGGCGAGGCGATATGGGTTTGGGTTCCTGCTGTTGATAACTGTAGCGGCATTCGGCCAGCAGAAGAAACGGGTAAAGCATACCTTCCGGGAGCTGGCGGATGATGTGTATCGCAGCCTGGTGAAAAAGCAGTCCCTGATGACCGATTCCGTTTTCTTCCAGAGAAGCGAAGAGTCCTTTAAGCAGTTTGCGGGAAAGGTCGTACGAACGGTGACCGTACAGAAGCTGGGATTTGGAGAAAGTGTGCTGGACACTTCCCGGAAAGTCATCAGTGCGCTTTCACGCATTGCCAACAACCTGCAAACCGGCACCAAGCCATTTATTGTAAAACAATTTGTTTTTGTAAAAGAAGGCGAGGCCATTGATCCCTACCGCCTGGCGGATAATGAACGGCTGTTACGCAGCCTGGACTTTATAAAGGATGTCCGTATCAGTGTGTCGGAGGCGGCAGATGCAGCCGATTCTGCAGACATCGTTATTACAGTACGGGATGTTTTTAGCTGGGGCGCAAAGGCGGACGCATCAGGCTTCAGCGATTTTTCCGGCACCCTGTACGATGCCAACCTGTTTGGACGGGCACAGCGGCTGGAGTACACCCTTTTGTATGACAAAGACCGGGACCCGCGGTTCGGTTCCCATATCCTGTTTCGCAAGTACAGCCTTTTCGGTTCTTTTATCAATGCAGATATCGCTTATACCAGCATTGACCGGGGTATTTCCCTGGGAAATGAAAATGAAACCTCCTTTTATTTCAAACTGGAGCGGCCGTTGTATTCGCCCAGCGCACGTTTTGCCGGGGGTATCAATTTCAGCTGGAATAAAGCGTTCAATCGTTTTGAAAAGCCGGATAGCCTGTATATCCCTTATGAATACCGGTTACAGGATGCATGGCTCGGCTATAATTTTGGCATCAAGACCCCTCAGCCGGGCATGGCTTACCGGCCGGACAGCCGGCGGAGGATGTTTGCTTCCATCCGTTACTACGACCAGCATTTTGATAAAAAGCCGGTTTTACCGCAATACAATTACCTCTATACCAATAAGTCGTTCCTGCTCGGTGAATTTCGATGGTACAAGCTGGACTTCTACCGGACCAACTATATCTATGGATTCGGGATAACCGAAGACATACCGGTGGGCTTCAGTCGAAAAATTACGGCCGGTTATTCGAAGATCGACAGCCTGCGCCGCTTTTACCTGGGCTGGCAATACGATCACTGGATGGTAGACAGGCGGGAAAGTTTTTACAACTATACGCTGGCGTTAGGAACGAACTATTACCGGGGTTCTTTCCAGGACAACAGCGTCCTGTTCAACTTTTCCTGGTTCAGCCGCCTGTTTTCATTCCGGAAGTTCCGCATCCGGCAATATTCAAATATCAGTTATGCGGGCATCCAGAATTTTACCGTGTACGACCAGTTGCGGATCAATAACGAATACGGGATCGAGCGGTTCAATACGGACAGCGTACAGGGTATCCAGCGGTTCACGGCAGGGATGGAGACGACTTTTTTCACGAGATGGCAGGTGCTGGGCTTTAAGCTGGCTTTTTTCAGTTTTGGGAAGGCATCGCTGGTAGCTCCCCGCCAGGCAGGTTTACTGAAAGGGGATATCTATCCGGCGGTAGGGGCGGGGTTCCGCATGAGGAACGAGAACCTCATCTTCGGTACCGTGGAAGGCCGGTTTGCCTGGTTTCCCCGCACACTGGATAACGTGGATAATATCAAGCTAACGTTGACGGGCAACCTGCGGTTTAAATTCCCTTCATCGTTCGTACAGGCACCCTGGTTCGCGTTGTTGAAATAAGCAAAAAGGCCCTCCCGGAAAGGAGGGCCGTGTAAAAACCACTGCATGTGAAAAGTGAACATAGTGCCGGGCAAGATGCATGCTGGAGCATAGTTGGAATGGCGCTATGGCCATGGCCAGTATCCAGGCTGCCCGGTCTTGGTTTTTTTATGGCAGGGCCCGTAAATACCGGCAGCCTTATCCGCCATTGATTACTTTCCGGATCAAGAATATCTTCTGTCCCGAAGGCATGTCCCAGCTTACCTGCATGTCTTTACGGTAACCCATTAAGGCAATGCTGAGCGGTGCAAACACGGAGAGTTGTTGTTTCCCGTTATCGGCTTCGGCAGGGAGCACTATCCTGAATGTAAGCTTTCGCCCGGTACGCAGTTCCTCTACTTCGACCAGGGAATTTACCCGGATCACATCGGCCGGCATGGCTTTCTCATCGGTGTGTACTTCCGCCGTTTTCAATTCTTCATATAGCTGTTCTGCATTTTTATGATCAGCAGACAGGGGATGGATCTCTTGCATGTACATATTTTGATCAAAAGATCGTAGTCCCTTTTTTTTCAAGACCAGCTTATCAGTTACTGCATTCATGTTAATTAATTTAAAAGTTGAGCGAATGGTATATCTGTCCTGGCTTTATAGCCATATATCTCTTCAAAGCTTTTTGCTTCCGATGTGGTCAACTGGCGGAAGAAACTGGATACGGTGATATCTTCCAGTTTCCTGAACCCGCAGGCTTCCATCAGCTCGATGGTGGCCCTGATGGTATTTTTATGAAAATTGGCAACCCGTACGCGCTTATCCGATACATCCAGTCCCCTGTACAGCCGCGATTCCTGGGTAGCCGCTCCCACCGGGCATTTACCGCTATCGCACTGGAGCGCCTGGATACAACCCAATGCGAACATCATTCCCCTGGCGCTATAACATACATCAGCACCCAGGGCAAGTACTTTGAGAATGTCAAAGCCTGAAATTATCTTTCCTGCTGCGATGACCTTCACCTGCTCTTTCAGCCCATATGTCTGCAAGGTCTTTACAACAAAAGCCAGCGCTTCATACAGGGGCATGCCCACGTGGTCGGTAAATTCCAGCGGTGCTGCGCCGGTCCCTCCTTCGGAGCCATCAACTGTTATGAAATCCGGTATTATCCCTGTTTTTCGCATGTAATAGCATAGCTCATGGAATTCTTTCTTATTGCCGACGCAGAGTTTGAACCCAACGGGTTTTCCAAAGGATAGCTCCCGGAGGGATTGAAGGAATAGCAACATCCCTTCCGCATTCCGGAATGCAGTATGGCCCGGCGGTGAGATGACCGTGGTAAAAGGCGATACATTCCGGATGGCGGCTATTTCCGTCGTGTTCTTGGTCGCGGGCAGTATGCCTCCGTGTCCCGGTTTGGCGCCCTGTGAAAGTTTCAGTTCAATCATCTTTACGGCTGGCCTCAGCGCATTGTTCAGGAAATTATCGGCATCGAAATCACCTTTCTCATTCCGGCAGCCAAAATAGCCGGTGCCTATCTGCCAGATGAGCGGCCCTCCCTGGAGATGGTAAGGACTGATGCCGCCTTCCCCGGTGTTCTGCGCAAAATTGCCAAGCAATGCACCTTCGTTCAATGCCCGTATAGCGGTTTTGCTCAGGGCGCCATAGCTCATGGCGCCGATGTTGAGTATGCTGGCAGTATAGGGCTG
This sequence comes from Luteolibacter sp., assembly GCA_049840755.1. Classification (GTDB taxonomy): domain Bacteria; phylum Verrucomicrobiota; class Verrucomicrobiia; order Verrucomicrobiales; family Akkermansiaceae; genus Luteolibacter. The sequence goes on from JASGJM010000001.1 coordinate 376,520, forward strand.
GCTGCACTGGTCGTTACCAATCGTGACCCGCAGCTCATCTGCGTCTACCCGTACGGGATAGATCGAATGGGCTACCCATTCGTGGCCGGGCTTTCCGGGGTTTGCCTGCATGCCGAAAGCGACCGTTTGCCGTACATTTTTAGCCCGCTGGTACACGATGGAGCGTTGTCTCCTGCTAAAAGGCTTTCCGTCCGAATCGGACTCAAAAAAATACTGGCGTAGTTCCGGGCGGAATGCTTCCAGCAGGTACCGGAGGTAACCGATAACAGGATAGTTGCGCAGGATGGCGTGTTTCCGCTGGGTAATATTATAGATACCCAGCACGAGCAATGGGAAGGAAATGATCAATCCCCGGTAAAAATGCCGGTCATAGCTCCGGCCTGAAAAGATAAGCAACCCGTTCAGCAGTATCAATAGCAACAGGATGATATTGCTTGCCGGGATCATTTTCTGATTCCGTGACATAACAAAATGATTTAAGCAAATTCAGAAGGAAAAATGGCTATCAGTACCCCGGGTGATTTACATGTAAGATCAAGCCGGGGTGGCCCGTATCAAAGGCCTTTTGATTGAGAAAGAAATGAAGGCTGGTTGCGGGATTGATAAAAGCAGCAGGCTCCCCGGAATAACCGGAGAAGATTGTTTTTACTGATATCGTCAATGCCTGCATCATGAGCAGCAAAGCTACAAAATTTTACGATACTGTAAAAGCCCTGGTTCATGTTTCCTATGTGTCCTATGCTTGTATTGAACCACATAGGGCATAGAAACATAGAAGGCACAGAGAAAATATAGGCTATGTGCACCCTCTATTTTCTATGTACTATATGGTTCATTTTTTACCAGGCAGGTCGGGCTAATCTGTCCACCGGCCGCTCTTTTTTAAATAACGGATTGCCAGGTAGTAGGCCAGCCATGCAGGCATAAGGATTAAGAGCCACTGGGTTCTTTTACCGGTGTCCCCCCCTGTTAGTTGAGGATAGGTGAACAGGAGGATCAGCGTGATGCCGGACAACCAGATGTATTGCGTGTTGTATTCTTTAATGAGCCATCGTTTCCAATGGAACCGCATCGACCCGAGGGTCGATGAGATGCCGCGCAGGGAAGGGACCCAGCGGTTTACGCGCTGGCAGTATTCGTCGAACTGCCTGCCGAACTTTCGCCGTAAAAAATCCTCTTCAGCGAGAACGATCGCCTGGTAGATGAGGCAGAACAATGGTATGATTAAAACGGTGTACAAGAGTGAATTTGCGAGAATACCCACGCCCAGCAACATCAGGATGTTCCCTGCGTACAGCGGATTCCGGCAATGTCCGAATATGCCGCCTGTAACAAGTTGCTCGGCATACACTTTTCCATCCCTGCCACCCCGGATGATATAGGCCAGGCCAATCGTAAGCCCGCGGATCAACTGTCCTGCCAGCGTGATCAGCAACCCCAATAAAATAGGGCACCAGTAAAAACGGGGGCCCAATAGCTTTTCACTAAAAAGCGGCTTCGAGGGAAAGAAGAGTAACAAGTATAATAATATAAAAAGCCCGTTCCTGTATTTAAAGAAAAAACTGCCGATGCGGATCATATTGACTTCTTTGCGACAATGCCGGCGAAATTGTACCATTTGAAGAATACTTCACAGTGCTGGAAGCCTGCATCCCGGAGCAGTGTTATGTTTTCACTCAGCTTGTACGGTATCAGTACGTTTTCCAGGGCTTCTCTTTTTTGCGCTATCTCCAATTCGCTGTAGTTATGCCTTCTTTTCAGGTCATAATAGTATTTTATAAAGTCTCGGTTGAACTGGCTGTCTTCCGCCAGTATCTTTTCCACTACAATCAGGGCTCCTTCCGGCCGCAGGCTTTCAAAGACCTGCCTGAGCAACTGTTCCCGGTTGATCGGACGAACAAACTGCAACGTAAGACATAGTACAGCCACCGATGCATTGATTATCGGGATAGCATTATTGAGGTTGGCTTCCAGTAGCTGGAATTGGCGGGCAGTGGCTGCCTCCTCCAGTTTCTGACGGCATTTTTCCAGCATATCCCTGGAGTCATCGATACCGACAAATGGAATATCCGCAGGGAGCGTTAAATCCATATGAAGCAAGGTCGTCCCGGTGGAACAACCCAGGTCGTAAATGGCGGTCCCGGGCTGGTAATGATCCGCCGCCAACTCGCCGATCATCCGTTGAATTTCGCTATAGAATGGTACGGACCGGTCAACCATATTATCGAACACATTAGCTACCGACCGGTTAAACCTAAAGTCGGTTGGCCGCTCAATTTGTTCCTTAAAGACTTCGTCGTTAATCATACCTGCCTGGACGTATCGCAATTTAATTTATGAGTTAATTCTGAATGCATTCTGAATTATTTTTGAGTCTTATTGAGAATGAATATTTTAACTGGCGTATCCGTAATTTTCAATTGTTTTCAGTAGGGTTGGTCTTCAACCGGTTTGCGCAAATCATATTTAAGCTATCGAAAAATTCATGCAAAAAGCTGCCAGGCTTCAGGTCTTTTGATGAACGAAGATTTCACGCTTTGGCGCTGCATATGGAAATTTCCCGGTCATGTGAAAGATGGGTTGATCCTCAATGGTAAACCAACGAGCACGCGTCGACCAATAATAAAAATAAAATCAGGTGTACCCGTTTCGAAAAACCTGGTTTATTTCCAGCGGCGGTAAGAGCCGGTAAGGCCGGGGGAATTAATACCCCAATGTGGATACTTGTGCAATTTCATGTGCAGGCAGCGCTTGAGCAGGAATGCTGGCCGGAGGTATATGGAGGGCTCCGGTTCACTCCGATGATTGTTACAACAGCTCATTCCGGTTCAGATTTTCTACATAATCCAATTTCATATTTGATATGAATCGTAGAAATCGAGCAATGACTGCCTTTACAAACAGCCATAAAAACGCCTTACTCTTCTTTATCCTGTCTGCTCTTTTATGGAGCGCCTGCCGTCCGTCAACTTATATAAACAGGGAGAAGATTGCAGGTCCTATTGAAAAACAGACCGGCTATCAAATGAAAAGGGAAAATGCACCGGGTTCGTTTAACCTGCCTGACGATACGCAACTGGAAGATGGCCTCTCTGAAGGCGAGGCGATACGGATTGCATTGTGGAATAACGCAAAATTTCAATCGGCATTGGCTGAAATGAATATTGCCAACGCCGGCGTTACCAATGCCCGGATTATTCAAAACCCTTTGCTTCGATACCTGAGCCCTACTTCTGTCGTCAATATTTCCGGTTACCTGAATTTCGCGGTTGATTTTATCTGGCAACGGCCATCACGGATCCGGGCCGCCAAATTCGATGCGGAACGGGTAAGAGACACGTTGATCCAAAGCGGATTCCGGTTAATCCGGGACGTGCAGGTAGCTTATGCAGACCTGCTTCTTGCAGGCGAGCGTGTTACAATTACCAGGGAGAATGCGAAAGCCCGCGGAGAACTGGCGAGGCTGGCGGGCGTTCGATTGAAATACGGAGACATCAGCCGTCTTGAGGCGTCCACGGCCCGCGCCGATTCAGCCAGTGCAGTGGATGATGTTATCGCCGCAAACCTGAATTATAAATTATCGGTTAATAATTTAAACAACCTGCTGGGCATTATGGCAGTCGATACGGTGTTCCAGCTTGCAACCTTCACGGCTTTCGACAGCCTGCCTGTAAAAATATCGCGGGCAGAATGCCTGGAACTGGCCTTTGCCTACCGGCCCGATCTGCGGGCGGCGAAGACAGCCATCGATGCAGCCGCAAGTGCGTTGGGATGGGAACGTAGCAAAATCATCAATTTTACTGCCACGCTGAACTTCCAGTATATCTCCAGCCTTAAAGGCGGCGAATGGATACCGAATGCAGTAAATCCCGGATTCCAGGCCGAACTGCCGATCTTTAATCGAAACCAGGGAAATATCCAACGGGCCCGCGCACAGTTTGAAAAAGCAAGACTGGATTACATAACCATTCAACAGGCCATCGCATTACAGGTTGCACAGGCCTATAACCGTTATGAACAAGCCTATCAGTCTTACCTGGTCTGGAAAAACGATGCGATCCCGGCATTAGAGGAGAGTGTAAGCCTGGTCCAGCAAACCTACCAGCGCGGTGACATATCCTACTTGCCGGTGCTGGAAGCTATGCGGCAGCTTCAAAACGGCAAGCAGCGCAATGCCGACGCCCAGGCTGCGCTGCGCAAATCGATCAGTGAATTGAATTTCGCCATTGGCCAGTCTGCACAACTGCCAGCAAATAACCAGGACCATGAATAGTCTTTTAAAATATACCTGCCTGCTGTTTTTTCTGACCGCCGCCAGCTGCAAACAGGCTGCAGATAAAGCTGTCAAAAATGAACCGGCCACGATGAATCATCCTGCGGCCACCGAGCAGGAACTGAACAGCATCCGATTGACCAATGACGCCGTAAGGCGACTGGGTATCCAGCTTGTTTCAGCGGACAGTGCGCCAGTTGCGAATAAACGAACGTTCAGTGCCGAGGTGATGGCAATCCCCGGACAAACCGTTTCACTGACTGCGCCGGTTTCCGGTACACTTCTCGCCATTCGGCCAGGCCTTGCCGCCGGGATGCGGCTAAAGCGGGGTGATGCCATTTTCAATCTCGCCATACTGCCGTCGGAAAAGGATGCTATCGCTGTCAACGAGGACATCGTTCGACTGGAACAGCAATACGAAGTGGTGCAACAAAAAGTCGAACGGGCGGCAAATTTATACCGTGAACAGGCCGGCAGCCTGCGGGCGCAGCAGGAAGCCGAGTCGGAATTTGCTGCAATTGCCGCGCAATTGCGGGTCGCAAAAGCAAGAAAAGAATTGCTGCAGGGAAACACGGCAAGCAGTGTAACCAGTAAGATTTCAACTTTATCGATCAAATCGCCTATTAACGGTGTTTTACAGAAACTGTACGGAACTCCCAACCAGGTCATGGCCGCTGCAAGCCCCATTGCGGATGTGGCTACCACCGATAAATTATGGGTGCGGGTTCCCGTTTATGCGGGCGATATCAACCGAATTGACCGGCATGCCGTCGCAGCTATTTTATCGCTTTCCGATTTTTCCGGTTCCTCCGCTACGGTAGCAGGCAAACCTGTTCAGGGTCCTCAAACGGCCGATCCGCTTAACACATCGATCGATCTTTTCTATGAGATTGCTAACCGGGACGGCGTGCTTGCCCCGGGAAGCCGTGTGAGCATACAAATTCCATATAAATCAGCCACTGAAGGCATAGTGATCCCTTATTCGGCTGTCGTCTATGACATTCACGGCGGCTCCTGGATCTATGTAAATACAGACAGCCTGCTCTATACGCGGCAACGGGTCGAAATTGCAAGCGTCTCGGGACAAAATGCCGTCATCAAAAGAGGATTGAGCGGCCGGGAAAAAGTAGTCACGGCAGGGGCTGCGGAATTATTTGGTTTTGAATTCGGGGGAGGTAAATAATGAAATGGCTTGTATCTACATCGCTGAGGCTTCGTTTTGTTGTTGTACTTCTCATGGCACTCCTGATGTTTACCGGGACCCGGATCATTCAACGTGCTTCCTACGATGTTTTCCCGGAGTTTGCGCCGCCTTATGTCGAGATACAGGTGGAAGCACCGGGTCTTTCCACCAGTGAAGTCGAAGCGTTAATAGCCGTGCCTTTGGAAAACGCCCTTAACGGCACTCCGCAAGCGACACACCTGCGGTCAAAGTCCGTCCTGGGACTTGCTTCCATACGGCTTGATTTTTCCAAAGAGATCAGGGTCACGGAGGCCCGGCAATTGGTACAGGAACGGTTGAGCCGGGTAGCCGGTCAACTGCCAGGCGTCGCTAAACCACCGGTCATGCTTACGCCACTTTCCACGACAAGCCGGGTGTTAAAAATTGGCGTTACCTCGAAAACATTATCACAAATGGACATGACGACCGAAGTCCGCTGGACGCTTCGCCCGCGGCTCATGGCCGTTAAAGGAGTAGCCAATGTCGCTATCTGGGGCCAGCGGGACCGGCAATTGCAGGTCCGTGTAATACCGGAACGCCTGTTTGCGAATAACCTGAACCTCCAGCAGGTTCTCAACTCGGTCCGGACGGCTGTTCAGCAATTCGGGGGCGGCTTTGTCGATATGCCGAACCAACGGATGGCGATCTCCAATATTCCGCATATCTATACTGCCGAAGACCTTGCCGGCGTTGCGATCCCTACCAGCAACAATGCTTTGATCCGGCTGGGTGATGTGGCGGAAGTCATGGAAGGGTTTCCTGCTCCGATCGGGGATGCTGTAATCAATGATGGAGAGGGTTTGCTTTTAATAGTGGAAAAGCAGCCTGACGCCAATACACTGGAAGTGACCCGGGAAGTTGAAAAGGTGCTGGATCAAATGAAGCCAGGGTTTAAACAAATGGAATTTGATTCGACGATCTTCCGGCCAGCCACTTTTATCGAAATGGCGCTCCATAATCTCAACAAGGCGCTCCTGATCGGTTGCGTACTGGTGATCCTGGTGCTGGTCTTTTTCCTGAACGACTGGCGGACGGCCCTGATCAGCGTACTGGCAATTCCCCTTTCGCTGGTTATCGCCATGATCATCCTGCATTACAATGGAGGTACGATCAATACTATGGTGCTGGCGGGATTGGTCATTGCCCTGGGGGAAGTGGTAGACGATGCGATAATTGACGTGGAAAACATAGTACGGCGGCTGCGCATTAACAGCAGCCTGCCGAACCCGGAGCCGGCATTTAAAGTGGTGTTCATGGCATCGCTGGAAGTCAGAAGCGCCGTCGTTTATGGCAGTATCATCGTTGCGCTGGTGCTTATGCCTGTATTCTTTTTGCCGGGCATTTCCGGGGCTTTCTTTCAACCCCTGGCATTGTCCTATATTCTGGCAATTTTGGCTTCGCTGTTTGTTGCCCTTACACTTACGCCTGCCCTTTCGCTACTGCTTTTACCGCGAAAGTATTCTGTTGATTCAGGCGGCAAAAAGCACGTCCATGATCCCAAAGCCGTACTTTGGCTCAAACCCCGGTATGAATACCTGTTGTCCAGGTTTTTGCGTTATCCTAAAAGAATCGTATGGGCGTTGGGGATAGTTTTTTTGATTTCGATAGCCGCTGTTCCATTGCTTGGAGAAGAATTTTTGCCGCATTTCAGGGAATATGATTTCCTGATGCACTGGGTGGAGAAGCCCGGAACCTCGCTGGCGGCGTCCAAACGGATCACTATACAGGCAAGCAAGGAGTTGAGATCGATCCCCGGCGTCCGGAATTTTGGCGCCCATATCGGCCGGGCGGAAGTGGCGGATGAAGTCGTTGGACCCAATTTTACCGAAAACTGGATAAGTATTGATCCATCCGTGGATTATGAGCAAACCGTGGCAAAAGTGCAGGAAGTGGTTGACGGGTATCCCGGCCTGTACCGGGATGTACTGACCTACCTGCGTGAACGCGTGAAGGAAGTGCTTACCGGCACCAGTGCAAGTATCGTGATCCGGATTTATGGTTCTGACCTGGCCACGCTTCAGGCAAAGGCGAAGGAGGTAGGGAATGTTCTTGCCGGGGTAAATGGAGTGGCGGACCTGAAAGTGCAGCCACAGACACTGGTGCCCCAGCTCGCCGTGCGGTACAATGCCGAAAACGCAGCGCGCGTGGGCCTGACGGCAACGGATATCCGCACGGCCATTAGCGCACTGGTAAACGGCACGAAGGTTGGAGAAATATACGAGAGCCAGAAAATATTCGATGTCGTTGTATGGGGCTCGCAGGAGCAACGGGCCGATATCGAAAATATTCCCGGTTTGCTGATCGATTTACCTAAAGGCGGAAGGGTTCCGCTAAAAGACGTTGCAGATGTTTACGTTGCGCCCACACCCAATGAAGTGACCCGTGACAACTCATCGAGAAGGATAGATGTAACCTGCAACACAAAAGGGCGCGACCTGGGCTCAGTGGCAAAAGAGATCGAATCGAAGCTGGCAGCCGTTGCATTCCCGCCGGGGTATCATCCGGAGATCCTGGGCGAGTATGCTGAGCGGAAAGCGGCACAGGATACCATGAACGGATTGGCCATACTGGCCCTTGCCGGCATTTTCCTGATCCTGTATATAGATTTTCAATCCGTACGCACAGCATCCATCATTATATTCAGCCTTCCATTTGCATTAACAGGATGTATTGTCAGTGCATTTTTGAGCGGCGGGATCCTTTCATTGGGTTCGCTGGTAGGGTTGGTGACGGTCCTGGGAATTGCTGCGCGAAATGCAATCATGCTCATCAGCCATTACCGCCATTTGCAATTGGAAGAAGGAGAAAGTTTTAACCTGGCCATGATAACGCGGGGCGCTATCGAACGGATGTCGCCCATCCTGATGACGGCCCTTGCAGCTTCCCTTGCCTTATTACCCATTGTCGTTTCAGGAAATAAGCCAGGCCAGGAAATTGAATACCCTATGGCAATAGTCATACTGGGAGGGTTGATAACATCTACTATCCTGAATCTTTTCTTTCTGCCTGTTATCTATTACTTTTTTGGAAGACCCGCTAAACCCGGTTATGAAAAAGAGATTGAAGTCAGGGAAGGGATGCAGTGAAAGACCGAACCAGTCAACGGACGCTTTGAAATGATTTCTTACCGATACGGGTGCACGGGTGCAAATGGACTTGCTTATATCCTGACTGTTTCAAAATGACCATCGCATGTATCGAAAACGAACACCTGTAAATGCCAGATGCGTATAAGGTATTGACTGGTAATACCATTTTCAATTGGCATATTATTGGCAAAAACAGGTGATAGGAGCACGCGAAGCGGTATAAAAATAACCGGCCGGTTTCCGGCTAACCCCGTTTGAAAAATGCCGCGATAGACGAGATTGACAACCTGAATAAATTGATATGCTGCTAAATTATTTGAAAGTTGCGGTACGTACCCTGATGAGAAACCGGTTGATTTCATTCATTAATATTTTCGGTCTGGGATTGAGCATGTCGGTCGGGATGATGGTAATGATCCGCCTGCAGGACCAGCTCGGTTACGATAATTTTCACCCTTACCCTGCTACCACTTACCGCATTTTAAGTGACTATCATAAAAGCACGGGTGAGCATTGGAAAATGGCCAGCACGCCTCTGCCATTACAGGATAAACTGGCCGGTTTATCAGGGACCTCCCAATCGGTTAGTGTGTATCCGGCATTTAACGGGAAGGCAGTCGCTGCAGGGAAGGAAATTTATATCAACGGCGCATTTACCGGGCCGTCTTTTTTCAGCGTATTTGGTTTTTCACTGTCGGCCGGCAATCCATCGACTGCCCTGTCACAACCCAATGCAGTTGTCATCAGCAAAACGACCGCAGCGAAATACTTCGGCAAAGAGACTGCGATAGGGGAAGTTATAAACATGGAAAATGGCAGCAGCTTTATAATCACCGGCATCTTGAATGAACCGCCCGGTAAATCACACCTCCAGTTTGACGCCCTTGCGTCGATCGCAACTGTTCCGCAATTGGAAAAAGAAAAAATGCTCGGGGCGAAGTCGGCTGACTGGCATGCATTCAACGCAGCTTATACGTATGTTACCTTAACGAAGGGTTATTCGCCCGGTGTCTTTAACCGGCAGTTGAATATAATAGCAGGAGACCTCAATAAAAACAACAAGGACGGAAATGTTGTGTTCGCGCTTCAGCCAGTGACCCGTATAACCCCCGGGTGGGATTTTTTACATAATGACAGAAGCGGAAGTTCGTGGGGCAAGTTTTATTTCGAAATAATGGTCGCATTGATTATTCTCCTGGCTGCCTGTTTTAACTATACCAACCTGACGATCGCCCGGTCACTGACAAGAGCGAAAGAGGTCGGCATCAGGAAGATAAACGGGGCAAAAGAGGAGGCAGATTTTTTGGCAGTATATAATTGAATCGGTGATCGTCGCGCTGCTGTCACTTGGCTTTGCCTGGGTACTTCTTTCTTTCATTATCCAGTATGCTCCATTTAACGACAGCTATGAGTTTATCCCATCGTTATTCCGTTACAACAACGCATTCATCGGCTATACAATTTCCTTTGCATTGTTTACCGGGGTGCTTGCAGGAGTAGCGCCAGCCTGGATATTGTCATCCTTTAAGCCGTTACGCATACTGAAAAACATGACTACCGCCCGTATACTTGGCAAAGTAAGCATTCAGAAGACCCTGATCGTTTTTCAATACAGCCTTTCATTGACAATAATCATATTTTTAATGGCTTTCTATCGCCAGTTCTCACACCTGGCCGGGACAGATCCGGGCTTTAAAAAAGATGACGTACTGGTGGTCCCTTTAAACGGCCTTGACGAAAAGATCGTTACCCAAAAAATGATGGCGATACCCGGTGTGCAATCGGTCGGAGCTATGTCTTCTGTTTTCCAGGGACGGTTCAACGGGTTCAGCATGCCGGCATGGATCTTGGCCAGGCACGATGCGGTTCCTTTAAACTACCTGTATGCCAGCCCCGGATTTATCCGGGACATCGGGCTGTCGCTGGTAGCGGGAAATAACCTTATGGGAACAACTGAAAACGAGCGTTATATTTTATTGAATGAGCAGGCCGTGAAAGCCCTGGGGATAAAGGGCAATCAGCAGGCAATCGGTCAGAAATTATGGATCAATGATTCGACACAGCTCGAGATCGCAGGAGTTCTAAAGGATTTTCACTATGTGAATGCGGGCAGCCCGGTCATGCCACTGGCGCTCCGGAGCAAGAAGAATGCATATAACTACCTGTACCTTTTTGTAAATAGCGACGATAGAAGAACCCTTGCAGGGCGCGTGCGACAAACGCTTTCAGGTTTATCGTCTTCCGGGATTTTTGACCTGGTTTGGCTCGATGACCAGTTGGAGCAGAACAATTCACAAAGGGCAACTATTTCCCTGTTGGGTTATCTGGCATTCATGACTATTGCCATCGCTTCTTTGGGATTGCTGGGACTGGTCATTTATACTGTTCAGGTAAAACGAAAGGAGATCAGCATCCGGAAAATAGCAGGCGCCGGAAGCGGGCAATTAGTGAGCTTTTTATCAAAAGGATTTATCAAACTATTGTTCATTGCGGGAGCCATCGCCATCCCTGCCGGGTATACGTTGGGCTTTTTGTTCCTCCAGAATTTTGCAGACCGGGTCGGTTTTGGGCCGGGCACAGTGCTCTTTTGCTTTTCCATATTGCTGATGATCGGGCTGGTTACGATCATTTCACAGACATACAAAGCGGCAGGCGAGAACCCGGTAAAATTCCTGCGTACAGAATAACCTGCCTCAAAATTCAATATGTATAGTGCAGGATACCGGAAAGCCGGGCAACTCCCGCTTGCCATAAAAAAGCGGATGGGCCGGATCGTTATCTGGCCATACATTGTTCCTTGCCGGTGTTCAATAAATAACGGCCTGCCACCGCCGGTACAGGCATGATTATTGACCCGGGTATTTTCTGCAAATCGTGGGCTTTCATTATGGTGTGCAGGGCGTCGGCCGGGTTTAAGGAATGCGCTCGTAATAGATGAGCGGGATAGCATCGGCCGGGCCATTCTCCGTATCCGCTGAAATGATACGGTCCGCTTCTTCGGTTATGATGTTAAAGTATAGTCGAAGATGTTCATGGTAGGATACCCGCCTTGCGAAGATTCGGTATCGGTCCCGGGAATACTCATCCGGGGAGGCGGAAAAACCGGCCTTGTACTTTTCCCAGGCGAATGCCAGCACCAGGTAATCCCCCGAGTTCTCGTGGATCGTGAGCCTGAGGAAGTCCTTCCCGATATTACGGACTATTTGTTCAAAGGCGGCCTGGGCCATCCGAAGCGCAGGGCTTTCGAAATCCAGTTGAATATAAGGATCCCGTCTACTCTTTTCATCATGAAAACCAAAGCGTGCCGCGATTGCTCGTGAAAAAAGGGTGCGGATTAACGTAATATCTGGAATTTGCCGATCCATACGACCCTGCAAACTACCGGTTGAAACTGAAGAAATCCTGAGCGCTTATCCTGCTGCCGGTCGCGTGCCTTTGCGGAACCTTGACCCCCGGGGTTATTTTTTTTCTTCTTTCAAAAAATGACCGCTTTCGTCGAATAGAACATCCTTGTGGCCGACTTCCGCTTCATAATACACTTTGCCGTCTGACCTTGAAATTTTGGCGGCCTCCCTGATTTTTGCAGATTTGTATTGCCTGGCAATGTAATCGGAAACAGCCAATGGTAATGTTTCGGCAGTAATTTCCGTTTCTGTTTCCAGCCAGTTGCCGTCACGGTCAAAGGAGGCGCTCATTTTCCCGCCATCCTTTTTAAACGTTGCCTCGTACTCATTCTTTTCCTTTTCCCATTTTGCTGTTATACCGGGGAATAATTTGTCGAATGATTTTTTTACGGCATCAGGGGTCTTTTCCTGTGCGCAGGCGATACCCAGCGCCAGTAAACCCACACCTGCCATTCCCATGATCTTTTTCATATCTTTTTTTTAACGTGTTGTGCCATTAAACACTGTGTCCTATGATTGCTTTTGCACCACATAGAACATAGGTACGTGAGCGTTCACATATGTTTATCTATGTGCTCTCTGGTTTCTATATTCTATGTGTTTTTTTTGGATTACGAAGATGAAACAGCAATTTGGGGAAAGGCTGAGCGGATTCTAACCGGTTGCCGGGAAAAAAAGGGAAAAGCAATGCAGCCGATCGCGGAATTCATAACTGATCCCGATCCGGTTGATTTCGCAGATTTGCTTTACAATCGCAAGCCCCAGTCCCGGGGATTCATGGGTCGTTCCCTGTTTTTGAAATCGGCGGAAAAGCAGTTTAGGGTCCAGGGATTCGCGCGGCCCGGAATTACAAATGGAGAGCCGGCTACCCGTTACCGTCACGACGATAAGGCCCTGTTCCCGGTTATGCCTGATTGCATTTGAAATAAGATTGCCGATCAATATTTCCATCAAATCCCGGTTCGCCGTCAACGTGACAGACCCGCTGATCCGCCAATGCCAATCAACCTGTTTTTGATAAAGGGTTTCCTGGTACAGTTGACGGGTGGATTCAACCAGCGGAATTACTTCCAGTTTTTCGTTTTGCGGAAAATGGTGGTTATCGATGCGGGAAAGCAAAATAAGCGTTTTGTTCAGCCGGCTCATGCGGTCCACAGCCTGCTGCATGCTGTCGATCAGTTCAGCCTGCTGCCGCGAAAGCGGCTGGCTTGCCAGGAGTAATTCAAGGTTGCCGCTTATGATGGCGAGGGGTGTTTGCAACTCGTGTGATGCGTTTTCTGTAAATTCCTTTTGGGTATGATAGAGTTTCCGGTTATTTACTATTAATCCCTCCACGGTTTCGTTCAGGCTGTTGAATTCATCAATTGCGGAAGCGTTAAGCTGTACAGGGCCGGATTGGTCCACGCGGAAACGTTTGAGGAGATCCAGGGTTTGGTAAAAAGGCTTCCAGATCCGGTGCGATATGTACCGGTTGATCCACACCAACCCGGTTATGACGACGATGAGCAGGCCCGCGGCAATCGTTACAATGCTTTCGATCAGTTCATAGCTGTCCACCAGCGAGTTTTTCAACCTGGCCGGGTAAGTTTTTCCGGCGACCATTATGCCGGTTTCCAGGACCTGGAAGGGGATGTATTCCCTTGAATTCGAATCATACAGTTGAATGCGATAAAAGGTATCGCTCGCCGGGGCCGGCACGGCGGCCCCGATTTGAACATCCGGGTCCAGCGAAAACATAACGGCGGTGTCCAGCCGCTTCCCCTGTGCAATGAATTGCCGGCTGATCGTATTTTTTTTGGCGACCAGGCTTTCCAGTACTTCTTCGCGGACAATTTCCTGGACTACGAAATACAGGGCCGGTATCGTAATCAGGATCACGGCAGAGGCGTAGAGCAGGAGCGAGCGTATTGACCGGTCCAGTAGTTTCATGTCAGGTACTTAACTTGTATCCCATGCCATAAATGGATTTAATGTAATCTTTACAACCGGCCTGCTGTAATTTCCGCTTCAGGTTTTTAATGTGCGTATAAATGAAGTCGAAATTATCAAACACTTCCACTTCATTGCCCGATATATAGGTGGCCATGGCGTTTTTGGAGATCACCCGGTTTTTATTGCTGACAAAAAAGAGCAGCAGATCGTATTCTTTCCGGGTCAGTTCGACGGTTTTGCCGTCCGCCATAACAACTTTGGCGACTGTGTCGATCACCAGCTCATTTACGGCCAGGATCGTTTGGCCCTGGAATCGCCGCCTGCGGATCACCGAAGCAATGCGCGCCGCCAATTCGGCCAGGTGGAAAGGTTTGCTGAGATAATCATCGGCTCCCAGGTTTAAGCCAGCCACACGGTCCGTGGATGCATTTTTTGCCGAGATGATGATGACCCCATCGGATTTATTATTCGCTTTTAATTGTTTCAATACTTCCAGGCCGTTTCCACCGGGCAGCGAAACGTCCAGGAGGATGCAATCGTAGTCAAAGGATTCGGTCTTCTCCATGGCTGAATAAAAATCGCCGGCAGTATCGCAGGTATAGGCTTCGGTGCTGAGGTATTGAACCATCGTTTTTGTCAACTCTTTTTCATCTTCGATGATCAGAATTTTCATGCCTTTTTTGGCAAAGGAACAGGGCGATTCTGATTGAAATCTGAAGCCATTGCCGATAGGGGCACTTCCATTAGTTCAGTTTTTGCTCAGATTTAAAAAGTAATATGCGGGGATAATATTTCCTCCATGACCGCTTTCCGGAACTACTGCTATATCGCTGTTTTTTGCTGGCCGGTAAACTGCGTTTGTGCGCAGCCTGCCGGGCATCTCTTAAACCGGCCTGGTCAACCGGCTATCGAATGTACGGATCAATGTTCCCGCTGCACGATCATCTGTTACCGGGGTGAGCATTATTTTTTTAAGCAACCCAATCCTTTTTTGTTTGCCGGACAGGTTCCGGGGGACCTTAAATCCATGGTGACCCTTCCTTTTAAACGGAAGGGTTGGGGGTGGACAGCAGCGGTTGCAACGAGTACGCTTGTCCTGATCCCATTCGATCAGCCCATACTCGACTGGATCAAACGAACATCCCGATTATCCGGTTACAGTAGTCAAACCAGTTACCAGGTCCTGATCAGAGCAGGAGAGACTAAGATCCTGCAACTACCAAAAAATGCAGGTACTTTTTTTATCAACTTGGCCAGGGCGGCACCAGTCTTGCGCTGGCGGGGGGACTTTGGGTGTACGGTAAGCTTTCGAAGGACTACCGGGCCCTTGCTACCGCAAGCGATATCGCCAGCACATTTATTACGATGGCTATTGTTACCCAGGCGGTCAAGCGCATCAGCGGTCGTGAAAGCCCTTTTGTAGCATCGTTAGCCGGCGGCCGGTGGCGCCCATTTCCTTCCTTTACCGAATACCAGCGTAATACACCCTATTATGATGCGTTTCCCTCCGGGCACCTGGCCACTTTAATGGCGACCATCACCGTCCTTGCCCAAAATTACCCGGAAAAAAAATGGATCAGGCCGGTAGGGTACACGCTAATGACGATCTGCATGTGGACGATGGCCAATATCGACGTGCATTGGGTCGGCGACTATCCGCTTGCACTGGCGATCGGTTATCTCTCCGGCAAACTGGCGACCAGCCGTCATCTGTCAAAGCAAAAAAAGACGGTAGCCGCCTACTGAAATACCCGGTGCCGGATGTAAACGCTTTGAAAATGTTTTCGGTTACCTGTGAGAGTGTGCCTGCCATTGCCACAGCGGAATTGTCAATCGCTGGCGGAAAACTTCTTATGGCGGATCATCCAGGCGGCCACCTGGTAAAAGGCAATGGCTTCCCTTTCCAGCAATGGAGGGGAGAGGAGCGGCCGGGCGGCTCCTGTTGTGAAATCGACCTGATAGGCTGCTATTTTTTTTACCGGTGTTTGCACCAACAGGGTATCACCAACGAGGTAACCCAATCCCTGGTAAGTGCTGATAAACGAACGGGCCGTGCTATTACTGTGAAACAGGTCCCGTCCAAAAAAACGGCTGGTGTACGTCATTTGCAGCATGCCCAGGATAGTCGGTGCGATATCCAGTTGGCTGGTCAAACCGCTGTACACGCCGGGAGGGATGTTTCCCGGCGAATAGATGATCATCGGTATGTGATACCCGGTTACGGGCAGCGCCGTTTTGCCGGCACTGGAAGCGCAATGATCGGCAACGATGATGAAGATCGTTTTTTTGAACCAGGTTTTTTTCGCCGCTTCCTGCAAGAAACGGCCAATGCAATAATCGGTGTACTTCACGGCGCCTTCACGGCTTTGCGTGGAGGGAGCAATATCGATGCGGTTTTCCGGGTAGGTGAACGGGCGATGGTTGGACACTGTCATGATGTGTGAAAAAAAAGGACGGCCGGCCCGGCTGTTACTGTCCATTTGCCGGATGGCCAGGCCAAAAAGGTCTTCATCAGCCACGCCCCAGATGTTGGCATAGTGAATTTCATCTTTTCGCAATGCGCTTCGATCGATCACTGAGTATCCGTTGTGAGAGAAGAACTCGTGCATATTGTCAAAGTAACTGTAACCGCCGTAGAGGTATTGGGTGATATATCCTTTCTTTTTCAATACACTGCCCAGGCTAAACAGGTCGCCATTGTCCGGCCGCTTCACCAGGCTCTGGCCTGGCAGAGGCGGGATCGACAGCGACAGGGCTTCGAGCCCGCGGACCGTTCTCGTGCCTGCAGCATAAAGGCTGGTAAAGAGCAATCCTTCCCCAGCGATCGAATCCAAATAAGGCGTCAGGTTTTGAGTGTTACCGAAGGCCTTCATGAACGAGGCGCTGAAACTTTCCACGCTGATCAATACCACATTCATATTGTTTTCATTTCCTGAATGCCGGACCACGCGCTCGATATCGAGTGGTTCGTTGCTGGTGTACCGGGAAAAGGAATCCAGGAGCTGGTTTTTTACCAGGTTAAAAGCTTCGTCATCCGGGATGGTCTTATAATAAGTATAGTAGTCCAGCTCGTTCTTTTTAAAAGCCTGGACAAAATCGTAAGGGCCGTTGCCTGCCAGCTCGTTGATAAAGTTGTTATTACTGAAATATTGCCAACCCGGCGGGATATACAGGGCTAAAAGAATAGTGGCAGCGATAATGGAACCGGCTGCCATTGCAAACCGCCGGGGAAATGAAGGACGATCCTGCATGCAGGGCCGTAAGGCTTTCCGGAACAAAAAGACGGTTGAAACGGTAAACAGGGCAATTGCAAGCAGTATCGTAGCCAGGGGATAGGACTCGCGGATATTACCCACAACTTCGTTGGTATATACCAGGTAGTCCACTGCAATGAAATTATACCTGGAAGAAAATTCCATCCAGAAAACATATTCACTGACCGCGTTCAGCAACAACAGGAAAAAAGTAATGCCAAAGGTGACCCGGATCGCCATCGTTCTCCAGTGGTAGCGGAAGCGGGGGCCTCTCCAGGCGAGCAGGAGGTAGACGATCAACCGGAAACAGGCATATAGAACCAATCCCCTGTGCAGGTC
Organism: Luteolibacter sp.; assembly: GCA_049840755.1. Taxonomy (GTDB): domain Bacteria; phylum Verrucomicrobiota; class Verrucomicrobiia; order Verrucomicrobiales; family Akkermansiaceae; genus Luteolibacter. The sequence continues at coordinate 394,033 of JASGJM010000001.1, forward strand.
TTTATTGTAATCGCGGGGCACGATATTGGTAAAGATCAAAAGCCCGATGACCAGCAGGAACAGCAGGGTGATCCATTTTATCCGTCTCTTCTCGTACAGATGAATTCACTGATAAATGTTATTTGCAGGAGCAGGGGGAGCACCAGGATAAAAGCAACGGTCAGGTCATAGAGCAAACCGATTGTCAATGCGGCTGCCATCAATCCAAAACTACTACCGGCGCCAGCCACCTGCACCAGTAAGATGAGCCTCGTTAGAAAAAAAACGAACAAACCCAGCAAGCCCAGCAGGAGGATGGGACGGTTATAAAGATAAGCTTTGGCTGAACGGCCTGGAACGGTACGCATGTAGGCTGGCAATCGGAATTAATAGGTAACGGTAATAGGTTTATTTTTTTCTCCCCCATTTATATTGATGGGTCCAGTATGAAGCCTTTACAGACAATATTCCAAGAGCGGCTCCGAACAGCACGTCGGACACATAATGACGGTTATTGGCCATTCGCAGCAGTCCTACGGACGAAGCAAGGCCATAGGCCGCGTAAGGAATCCAGGGCAAACGGTTTTTGTATTCTTCATTCAAAAATGTGGCGGCTGCAAAGGCCTGGGCGGTATGGCCCGAGGGAAAAGACGTGTAGCTGGAACCATCTGGCCGCACTTGCCGCGTTGCATATTTTAAAACAGTCACGCTGGCAATCATCAGTAATTCCCCCTTGGCCAGGATGGCTGTTCGATTTGCCAGGCTATTCCTGGAAGGAATACCGGCTGCATCGAGGCCATAGGCTATCAGTATCGGTGCATACTGTAGAGGTGCTGTTCGGATTCTATCGTGTTTCCCTATTAACCTT
>JASGJM010000002.1:0-407258 GCA_049840755.1 Luteolibacter sp.
TTTGTCCTTCTACTTCGACGAGTACATTGCTAAGGTTAATAGGGAAACACGATAGAATCCGAACGGCACCTGCCCCGAAAACCACCGGCCGCTATTTCTCCGTCTTCTACCTGCGGCGGGCGGTGCGGATCTTTCCACTCTACTATGCGGTGCTGATCGGCGTCTTCCTTACGCGCCCCTCGGGACCGGATTCGCCGTGGTGGTATTGGCTCTTCGCCTCGAACATCGGCGCCACGCTCAAGCACGATTGGCTGATCTCTCCTCCCGGCGTGAATCTCGGCCACCTGTGGTCGCTGGCGGTGGAGGAGCAGTTCTACCTCGTGTGGCCGCTGCTGGTGCGGTTCCTACCGCGATCCACCCTGGAAAAGGTCTGCCTCGCCTGCCTGGTGATCGCGCCAGTCACCCACTTCGCGCTCAAGTCTCGGGAAATCCGGTGGGCGCGTATCTCTTCACCCCTACCCGCCTGAACACCCTCGCCGTGGGCGCGTGGCTGGCGGTCGTGTATCGGAATCCAGTTCGCTGGGAACGCTGGATGGCACGCGCGCCGATGATCGCAGCCCTCTCCGGCGGGGTGATGCTGGCGGGCATCATGTTCCCGGAACAAGTCTCGCTGGTGCCATTCTCACCTCTGTCTGGGGTGCCTTGCTGATGCTGGCATTGCGTCCGACCTCTCCCGTGCGGCGGCTGCTTTCCGGTCGAGGCTGGGTGATCTTCGGCAAATACAGCTACGGCCTGTATCTGCTGCACTACCTCTTTGATCCGTGGCTGAAAGGACCGGTCCTGCGTGATCGCCGGGCACATCGGCGGCCCGCCCGTGCTGGGACTGCTGATGTTCGTGGTCGCCGCCTTCATCCTCACCGCCGCCGCCGCATGGGTGAGCTGGCAGGTGCTGGAGCGACCGATGCTCTCTGAAGCGCTTTTTCCACTACGAGGTCGCCCGCTCTCCTGAGAAGTGGGTCGGTGCCATCGTGAAGTCCCGGCGCACTCCCACTTCTCCTGCTTTCCACGACGTGGTCCTGTAAACCCGCCCACCGCCCCGGTGATCTCCGACTGGCTCGATCATGGTGGCGGGATTCGCATGGGAAAGATCCAGCTTCACCCTCCGGACACACGCACACCCGTCTCTCTGGATGCGGAATCAGATCCGGAAGTGGGAAGCTCTATTGCGGATCAGAATAGTGGAAAAGCCTGATACGAAACTGGCCCTGCATAGCACCTGGGTGATCAAATTATCCAATGCCGGGACGAAAACCCTCGTGTTCTGGGGCGATGGATGGTGGAGCGAGAGGGACGATTGGTATCGAGACCCGGAAAAACAGAGGGTTACGGAGACAGGCAGCCTGAACTTAGCCCACCCGTTTCCCTGTCGCGCGTTCCACAATTCCGCTCTATTTCCAATCTGTGATTTTCCCGCTTTCGCCTACGCCAAGCTGGGTAGTCGCCAGCACCGAAAGGGAGCTCCCTTCCACCAATCCCATGGCCCGCGCTTCCAATCTCACGATGTGCTCGTTCTGCGGAAAGAGCCACTCCGAGGTCGGAAAATTCATCGCCGGTCCGGGCGTCTATATCTCAATGAGTGCATCGAGGTCTGCTCGAACATTCTGGAGAAGGAGCTGGCCGGTGCCACCAGCAAGAGCAAGGGCGGCGCCGAGAAATCCGGTTTTCGCATCCCCTCCCCGGCGGAGATCCGCGATCGTCTCGATGAGCACGTGATCGGCCAGGAACATGCAAGAAGGTCCTCTCCGTGGCGGTATACAACCACTGCCAGCATCTTCGTGCCAGGATGCGGCGAAGCTCGGGATCAGTTCAAGGACGTGCAGATCGAGTAGATGGAATATCCTCCTGCTGGTCCCCACCGGCTCCCGGCAAGACCCTGCTCGCTCGCACGCTCGCCCGCGTGCTGGACGTTCCTCTCTGCATCGTGGACGTCACCACCCTCACCGAGGCCGGTTACGTGGGTGAGGATGTCAGAAACATCATCCTGCGCCTGCTCAGGCTTCCGATTTCGATGTCTCACGTGCCGAGCGCGGCATCATCTACGTGGATGAGATTCCAGAAAGATCGGCCGCAAGACCGAGAAGTTTCGAATCACCCGAGACGTGTCCGGTGAAGGCGTGCAGCAGTCCCTCCTGACGATTTTGGAAGGCACCGTCTGCAACGTCCCACCCCAGGGCGGCCGCAAGCACCCGCAGCAGGAATACATCCAGGTGAACACGGAGAAGATCCTCTTCATCTGCGGTGGCGCCTTCGTGGGGCTGGAGGACATGGTCCGCCGCCGCCTCGGCCGCAACACCCTCGGCTTCCATGCCGAGAAGGATTCCGAGGACCTCGACAATCCGAACGTCAACATTCTCGAGAAGGTCCAGCCGGAAGATCTGCTGCACTTCGGCATGATCCCGGAATTCATCGGCCGCCTGCCGGTGATCTCCTCGCTGCGCAAGTTTGACCGAGGACGAACTGATCTCCATCCTCACCGAACCGAAGAATGCGCTGGTGAAGCAGTACGGCAAGCAGCTCGCCATGAATGGCGTGAAGCTCCGCGTGACCCGGGACGCCCTGCGCGCCTTGGCCGAGGAAGCGGTGCGCCGCGGCACCGGTGCCCGCGCCCTGCGCTCGATCTTCGAGAAGCTGATGCTCGATGTCATGTTCGACGTCCCGTCCCGCGCGTGACATCGAGGCCGTGACGATCAACCGTTCGGTGGTCCAGGCGCGGACGCTCGCGGCTGATCCGCCGCCGCCGTGCGGATCAGGAAGATGCGGCTTGAGAACCAAGGAGCGGATGATGATCCGCCTCCAGCGCATGGTGTTTCGTGATCCAGCATCCCTCCACGTCTGACTCCATTGCGGCCCGCGTTCTACCGTCTCCGTCCCATACGGCGGAGACGCTCTCTCTGATCCACCGCCGCTGTGGGTGAGGGTAATCGCGTTTCTCTGCATCTCTTATGGGACCTTTTTGGGCATCCACATGCTCGTCTCCTTGTGTCTGGGAGAAGGATTCCCACTCGATCTCGGAGTGCTCGGCATTTGGTTCGGACGGGGGTTGCTTCGGCGAAACCGCATCGACCGTGTCTGGGTGATGGTTTTCGCCCTCGCCGGACTGCTTTTGACCGCCTACTCGTCTCTGCGAGACTGGCGGAATGGTTCGTTCGCCACTCTGGTCGGTCCGGAGCGCACGTTGGTGATGACAGGGCTCGGATCGTTCTCGTCCTCTACGTCCTGATGTTCTTCGGCCTTTTCGGAACGAAGGCCCGCCGTTGGTTCCAAACACAGGAGACGGACCCAACCTCTCTCCGCGAAACCACCCGCTGGACTCTGGCGATGGTCACAGTAAGCGCCATTACCGCGATCGGCAACGAAGTCAAAGACCGCTCCATCCAGAAGACCGTGGATTCCACCTTCATGATGGATACCACTTTCAGCGGCGTGGATGCGGCGGATGGAAAGCCGGTCTCGATCTGGACTATTTCTCCCCAGACGGAGGTCTCTCCCTTCTACTTGGAAAGCCCATACCGCAGGTTCTACCCCTCGACCAGCCGTGTACAGAACACCGGTGACGGTCATCAGACCATCAGCCTTTCCACCATTCTCACCAGTCCCCGCACTTACAAGATCGAGGCGCAGGGGATGAAGCCGGTCTTCTACACCGTGGATGCCCAGACTCCCTCGCAGGTATCCATCCGGTTCGAAAAGGACGGCACGACGCACAAGTAGGAGCCCCGGACGGCCCTTCAATCAAGGCGGCTCGACAGCGCCACTCCGTTCGATTCGATGCTCGCAACCGTGTAGCGGCTCCCATCCGGCCCGGTGATTTCCATCCCGACCGCGAGCGTCGAAGCATCGATTCCGAACACCGTGCCATCCCCGGAGATCGGATAGATGACCGCCCAGATCCACGTTACCGGGAGAAGCCGTATTCGAGGACGACGAACTGCTCGATTGTGACCCAGCCGGACCTCCCTGACGATCAGGCAAGTTGGAGAGATAGTCATTGGCCGCCGACCAATCGATGGAGGGCCATGTCACCACGATACCGCCGGATCCACCGATAGGACCGCTTTCGGGGCGATTCCACTCCTCCGCGATCGCATCCGACCATGCCGTGAGATCCTTGCTGCGCGGCAGATAGGAGGACAGCACGGCGAGAACCTCGCTCCGGGTCACCTTGCCATTTCCATTCAGATCAAGCGCCGGACTGCTTGAAAAATCAGGCTTGTCGTAACCGGCCCACCCGGCCCGGAGATCCAGCCATTCACCGGGATCGATGAAGCCATCCTGATCCGCATCGAACCAATTGAAAAAGGTATCGGCGATTTCCTGCTGCTCGGAAATCTCCTGCGTGCTGACACGACCGGTGCGCGCATAAAGCTGGCGGGCACGATCCAGTGCCCTGAAGAGACCGGACCATTCACTGGAATCCAGCAAGTCATCGCCATCCGTATCCGCCCGATCAAAGGCGCGGAGCTCGGCCTTGCGCTGGTTCGCAGCCGCACGGACAGCGGCATCCGCCATCACGCTGAATGATCCCAGCGGTCCCGCCTGAATCAAGCCCGGACACATCATTGAAACCAACGCGACAAAACCCGCTTTCACGGGGAAAAATTGAAATCCCAGCCGCCGCGAGGCAAGCAAAAGCAGTTATCGCATTGCTGGCGGAGTTGTGACAAAAGGCGGCTCACCTCATGTCCGCCCGTCCTGATTCCTCCCGGCTGACGCCTCTCCACGTTTTCAGCGCCTTGGCGGTTGGAAACCTGCGTCCCGGGATGTTAGTGGAAAGCTCATGCGCGCAACCGCCCTGGTCCTTTTGCTCTCCTGTGCCATCTCCACTGCGGCGGAGACCCCGGTGCCGCCGGATTCGGACGATGCCGCCTATCCGGCGATCGAGCGCTTCGTGCAGGTGCTGGAAACGGTCCGCAAGCGCCACCCGGATGTGGACAAGGTGACCTACGATCGCCTCGTGAACCACGCACTGGAAGGCATGCTCGCCAGCCTCGATCCCCATTCCTCCTTCATCCATCCGGAGATGGCGGCGGCCATGCAGAAGGGTGAAGCGGACCCGCACCTGCCATCACTGGGATTCACGCTGGGTCTGCGTGACGACGGTCCGTATGTGGCCGGGGTCGATACCCGTGGACCGGCGGCCACTGCCGGGCTGCTGCCGGAGAGCGGTATTCTCCAGATCGATGGACAGGACGTGAAGGATCTGCCGCTGGCGGACCTGCTGGCACGGATGACCCGCGCAACGGGGGAAACCACCAAGCTCAAGGTGAAGTCGATCGACGCACCGAAGCCAAAGGAACTGGCGCTCACCCATGTGGTGGTGGAAACGAAATCCCTCCCGGAAAGCCACCTGCTGGACCAGGCGAAGACCACCGGCTACGTGCGCCTCGCCCAGTTCGGCACCGGCTGTGCGAAGGAAATGGAAGCCGCGCTCGATGACTTGGAAGACCAGGGCATGAAGTCGCTCATCCTCGATCTCCGGGAAAACGGCGGCGGCAGCCTCGATGAAACGGTGAAGATCCTCGGTCTCTTCCTGCCGCCCTCGACTCCGGTCGTCACCACCATCGGCCGCGATGGACAGATCGGTGAGGCATTGAAGACGCCGGACCGCCAACGCCGCCGCCGCGATTATCCGATCGTGGTGCTGGTGAACCGCATGTCCGCCTCCGCCTCCGAGCTCACTTCCGGAGCCTTGCAGGATTTGAAGCGCGCCAAGGTCATCGGCGAACAAAGCTACGGCAAGGGTTCCGTGCAGAACATCATTCCCATGGGTGGCGGCACCGCGCTGCGCCTCACCATCGCGCACTACCACACGCCCTCCGGACGCACCCCGCATGGCGTGGGTATCACGCCGGACGTGGTGGTCCCCTTCTCGGAGGAGGACCGCGCCTGCTTCGATCTCTACCGCCACAAGGACGCGCTCAAGCCGGAGGAAGCCGCCCGCCTCGCCAAGTGGAAGGATCCGGTGATGGAAGCCGCTTTGAAGGCGCTGACTCCTTGAACCTCCGCCCGCCTCCATGAGCATGCCGGATCCCAAGTTTTACAAAATCCCCCGTCCGCTGAATATCGAGAACCTGCTCGCGGAGGTGGAGGAGCCCAAGCCGCTCCCGTTCTGGATACGGTGCCTCCCGTATGCAGTGGGGCTTGGCGGAATCCTCGCCTGGGATGCTGTGGGGATTGAAAATGCGTGGCCTCTTCTTCTGATCGCCTGGTGGGGCTTCCGATCCATCGCCCGGGATCGCGAGAAGAAGCGGAATGCCGCATTGGTCAAGCTGCTCCGGGAAATGGTGGATCTCGACCGCGATCAGGATGACCAGTTGCGTTCCTATGAATCCCAATGAGCCATGAGCGGCACCGAGTCCTCTTCCATCCACGATACCCCCGCTCCCGACTTCATCGGACCGGGCAGCCTTTCCGCACGCATCGCGGAACTGCGTGACCAGCAGAAGAAGAGAGGCCGGTTCAGTCTCTCCAACTTCCTGCCGTGGCTCCTGCTGGGTCTCGCCATCTCGCAATCGTCCCGTCCGCTTTCGTGGGGCGCGGCAATCTACCCGATCCTTTTGGTTCTGATGCTTTACCGCCAACATAGTGACGGTGGAATGACAGCCAGGGAACTCGCATTGATGGAAGAACTGGCCCGGAAAGTGGAGCAGGCGGAGGAAAACGCCGATCGCCCCTGAATGCTCCGAAGCGCTTCTCCGGAAAAATTCGTGTTCATTCGCGTCCATTCGTGGTTTTGGATCTCGCCCGACTCCGCCCCCCTGAAGACCCTCCTCGGCTGAAGCCTCAACTCCTTTCCATTGAAGACTCTCCTCGCCATCGAATCGTCCTGTGATGAAACCGCCGTGTCCATCGTGCGCGGTGAGGATGGCGTGGCCACGGAGATCCTGGCGTCCGAGATTTCCTCACAGATCGAGCTCCACCGCGTCCACGGCGGCGTGGTGCCGGAGCTGGCCTCGCGGAATCACTCGCTGAGATTGAGACCGCTCGTCGAGCAGGCTCTCGACCATGCGAAGCTGACGGTGGCGGACATCGATGCCTTCGCCGCCACCACCGGCCCCGGCCTCGCCTCCTCGCTGCTGATCGGCAGCACCGCCGCCAAGGCGCTCGCCTGTGCCACCGGCAAGCCGTTCCTGGCCATCAACCATCTGGAAGGCCACCTGCTCTCCCCCTTCGTCGGCGAGACCCGCGTGCCACCGCATCTCGCACTCATCGTCTCCGGCGGCCACACGCTGCTGCTGGAAGTGAAAGGCCCTGGCAGCTATCGGAAGCTCGGCGGCACCCGCGATGATGCCGCGGGCGAAGCCTACGACAAGGTAGGCAAGATGCTCGGCCTCCCCTACCCCGGTGGCCCGGAGATCGAGAAGATCGCGCGCGAGGGCGATCCCGCGGCATTCGATTTCCCTCGCTCGATGCTGCATGATCCGCATCACGATTTCTCCTTCTCCGGCCTGAAGACCGCCGTGCTCTACACCCTCCAGGGCCTCGGCGAACCGCTGGAAGTGATCCAAGACCGCCAGACGGTGGCCAACCTCGCGGCCTCCTTCCAACAGGCCGTGATCGAGATCCTCATCGGCAAGACCATCAAGGCGGCGCGCAAACACGGCCTCAAGGTCATCGCCCTCTCCGGCGGCGTGAGCCTCAATGGCGCGCTGCGGGCCGCCTTCGAGGCCGCCTGCCGCAAGCACGGCTTCCGCCTCGCCGTGGCCTCGCCGGTGATGTGCACGGACAATGCCGCCATGATCGCCTTCGCCGCGCTGCTGAGATATCTCGGCGGGGAATCGAGCCCGCTGGATGCGGACATCGATCCCAACCTGCGGCTTGCGTGATGGCGTGATGTCACCGCTTCCCCATTGACCCCGGGAGTCCGGTGGGGTTTCTTTTGAAGAACGCCATGGCCTACCGCACCTTCATCTTCGACTTCGATGGCACGCTGGCCGACACGCTCGAGGAATCCCGGTTGATCTACAACCGCATGGCACCGGACTACGGTCTGCGGGACGTGGATCAGGAAGAGCTGCACCACCTCCGGCACCTCTCGCTGAAGGAACTGCTCGACCACCTGGACATCCCGAAGCGCCGCGTCCCTTCCCTGCTGGCGCGTGGCACCGCGCTGATGCGGGCGAACATTTCCAAGCTCCAGCTCATCCCGGGCATGGCGGAGGTCCTGCCACAGCTCCGCAGCCAGACCCGCAGCTTCGGCATCCTCACCTCGAATGCCACGGCAAACGTGGACCTCTTCCTGCGCGCCCACGGTCTGCGCGATCTCTTCGATTTCATCTCCTCGACATCCAAGCTCACCGGCAAGGCCAAGCACCTGCGGGCCATCCGCAAGACCTTCTCGCTGGATGCGGACGAGATGATCTACGTGGGCGATGAGATCCGCGACATCAAGGCCTCCAAGAAAGCCGGCGTGCCGGTGGCGGCGGTGACCTGGGGATTCAACTCCGCCGAATCCCTCGCCGGAGAAGAGCCGGAACACCTGCTGTCCCGCCCGGAAGAGTTTCTCCAGCTGGCAGGAGCCTGATAGGCCGAAAGTGAGGGAGCCTCAAAGGTAGGACGCTCTCGCCGAGAGCCAACCGCTTGGTAAGAGCTCGATGCCGCTTCAGCCCGTCAGGGCGACGCCCTACCAGCCGGGGTGCGCAAGCCCCCGGAATACGATTGGCAGAATGCTCCAAGTCCCGGATGGGACGACGCGGCTTTCGGGGCTGGAATAAAGATCTCCCCTTCACGGATTCATCCATGAAGGGGAGTTGGCGCTCATGCCCTCAGAGATACGGGCTGCGGACGACCACGTAGCCGTTGCCACGGGATTGATAGTAGACGTTGTCATGCACCCAGTAGCGCGCGCGGTTGTGGGTGACCACACGAGCGCCACTTGGCAGTGTGGTGATCGTGGTGCCATAACGCACGGGCCCCGGATGCCCCGGACCTGGAGGCGGCATCATCGGGCCGGGACCATGTCCATGCATGTGGGGAGAGTCCACCACCACATAGCCGCGTCCCTGCGGGCGGTAGTAGACATTGTTGTAATGGTAGTAGCGGGTACCGCCGACCACTTCGACCTCGTAACGACCGGGGATGCGATCGACGACATAGCCGGGACGATAAGGCCCCGTCTCAACCACCCGCTGCGGTGGATAGGGATCGACGACACAACTTGTCAGCATGAGACCGCCGAAACCGGCGAGGGTGGCGAGTGGAATGAGTTTGTTCATGACGATGTGGATTCGAGATCCGGAGCGCCGGGGCGATCCGTTAGGTTTCCCTTTCGCAACCGCCATGCCACCGTTCCCCACGATGCGTAACCTGTTGATGGCGCTTGATGAAGATTCCAACCCCGGTCATACACGAGACATGGCACGATGCACCGTGCATGAGCCCTTGATGCGCCCTGCACGACATCCCCAGAGGGATTGCCTCCCGCACGATTGACACATCCGCCCCGCTCCTCCAAAACCTGCCCCCATGACGGAACCCGCTGCACCGACGCCCCCTCCGACTTCCCCGGCCCCTGCCGCCGTGGTTCCTTCGGCAGCTCCCGCACCAGCCCCCACGCCCACCGCACCCGCCGTGGAGGCTACCGCCGCCAAGCCCGTGGCTTCTCCCGCCATGCTCACGCTGGCATTCATCATCATGGCGCTGCTCGGTGCGATCCTCGCCATCAATCTCAAGCCGAAGCCCGTCACTTCCGAAACCTCCGCGGACATCGCCGCCCGTATCAAGAAGGACTGCGACACGCTGATCTCGATGAACAGCCTCTCCCAGGGGCAGATCTCCGATCGGGACACCCAGCTCATCTCCAAGACCAAGCAGATCATCGATCTCGAGCGCACCAACCAGGCGCTCGCTTCCCAGTATGCCACCGCAAAGGCGGACCTGGAGCGGTCGCTGGCCAACTCCGGCTCCCTCGAGCTGACCAAGCGCCAGCTCACCGATGCCCTCAAGCAGGTGGACAGCCTGACCGCCGATCTCGCCAAGGCCCGCAACCAGCTCGCCTCCTACGCCAACCGTCCCGATCCCGGCGATGTGAGCGACCTGCAGCGCCGTCTCGATGAAGCTCTCCGTGCGAAGGGATTCTACGAGAGCCGCGTGAAGGAACTGGAAGCCAAAGGCGCGCAGCAAGCGTCCCGCCTCTTCGCCGCCAGCGAGAATGAACTCCTGCCCGCCGCCGTGGCGCTCTTCCGTGGCCTCCGCGAACTGGAGAACCACACCGATAGCGAGATCCTCACCGCCTATCAGGGGTTCACCAATGCCTTCGGTGCCTCGGTGGTATCGAACGTGACCTTCCCGACCGGCTCCAGCACCCCGGACACCAAGACCAGCGATGATCTCAGCCAGAAGGTCTCCGGACTGACGGAGGGCGGCCTCCTGCTGGTCGTGGGCTATGCTTCCGAGACCGGAAACGTGGATGACAACCGCGTGCTGTCCTCCAACCGTGCCACCGCCGTGGCCAAGTCGCTGGAAGACATGAATCTCCCCGGCCAGAAGGTCCAGGCCGTCTATCTCGGTCAGACCGACCGCTTCGGCAGCAAGGTGCCCGAGCGCAACCAGCTCTGCGAAGTCTGGCACATCCGCTCCAAGAACTGAGGTAGCGAGCTCTCGCCTAGGGTTGATATTTGACTCCCGGTGTTGATTCAGGCATCTGAAACACCGTGCGGGGACCTTCCGAACACGACCTGCGACGGATGCTGGACGAGCGCGACCGCGCCCAGGCGGCGAAGCTACGCCACCAAGGCCGCTACGCCACCCCGATCTTGCTCGGTCTGGTGCTGGTGGTCGCCGTCTGGTTCGGGATCGTGGTGCTGCTGAACGAGCTGGCTCCGGAGCCCACCCCGCAACCGGCATCAAACAGCCCCCTGCCCCAGGGCCTTCCCAAACTGGAAGATCTGAAACTGGAAAAGGACGACCTGCACTTCGCGAAGGAGATCCGGGATTTCGTCGCCCCCGGCCATGCACAGAAGACTGGCGAGAAATAGAGCCGGATTCAGGCGGCCCCGCTCAATCCAGGAATGAATATCTCACCCACCCCTTGGGAGCGCCGGTGGTCTCGATATCCAGTTCGATGGTCTCCACACCATCGGTGGTTCCTTGGCTCCAAGCACGGCACCAATCCGGAAGCTGACGAGTCCAATGAACCAGATCGGTGCTGAACTCCGGATGGACCGGGCGGCCGATCGAAGGATTAGCGCGGCGGTAAGTCATGGCCATCCAGCCCGGATATTGGGTGATGACGGGGCTCTTCGCTCCTGATCGCAGGGGATGGGATCCAAGAACAAATTCCTGCCAATTGCTGAGGCCGTCTCCATCTGGGTCTGCATCCAGCTCACGGGAGGAGGTTGGTCCGGCAGAGCCGACGTTGAGATTGGCCCACTGGGTGAATGACTGGGGATCGGATACTGGCTCTGGATCCGGAGGCTGCGGCGGTTCCGGAGGCACAGGCAGCGCGGGAACGGGCATTCGGTGGATATCCGTATCCGCCCAATAGTAGTAGCCGCTATCAATCGCCCCCGGATAGAAGAGGTAGGGTGAGGCCGGAGTCAAACGCGAACCAGCGATACGGCCGGTGGGGAGATCGATGAAGGTGGTCGGCGTGACCAACGCGAGTGTGTTTCCTCCGGCGAACATACGCGGATCGATATCCAATCCGTTGGTAAGTCCGTTGTCTCCCAGATCCGGGCGGCGGAGGGTCCAAGCACGGGAATGATCCGGTAGATTGTAGGCGTGGACCGCGCCGCGACCATAGTTGGTGTAACCGCGGTCGGATTCGTAGACGATCAGTTTGTCTCTGGAAACGGTGAGGGCGGCACCAAAATAGAGGCCATCATAATAGATCCCGGCGGGGGGCATTGGTGCTGTAAGGGTGGAAAGCACGGTTCCTCGCGGTAATGACAGGGCGGTGACGGAGCCGGTGTTCCGATATTGCTCACCAGTAGGCGTCTTCAGGACGGTATCGGTGATACCATAGTAAAGACGGTCCTGCCAGACGGCGATGGACTGACCGTAATTGACAGCACTACTGGTCTTGCGGAGAACACGCTTCAGGGTTGTGAGGTCGAAAACACTGATACTGCCTCCTGCGGAACCGTTGTTCGCGGTGCTGAGAGTGGCACCTACGGCGAGGTAGCGGTCGCTCGCGGCCATGGTGGAGCCGAAACGCTCCGTGGTGATGTTGTTGGCCAGCGTGGCGACAAGCTTTCCGGTGGAAAGGTCGTAAACGCTGATGGCACCGATATCGAAATAGGTCTTCCCCAGCTTGACCAAGTCCAGCCCGGGAGTGGCATAGAACAGTCGCCCTCCCCGGATGAGGAGGGTGGCATAGGGGTCCTGAAACGGCACGGGAAAGGAACGGAGAAAGGTGCCGCTGGTGGAGTAAACGGAAATCGTATTCCCATTATCCGTGACCATCCAAGGGTCGGAAACCGCCAGCCGCAGGGCCAGCCCCGGGTTGGTGGCAGGGTTGGTTGCGAAGGGAGGAACGGAAGGAAGCTCTTCATCGTCCTCCGTAACCTTCGCGGTGAGACGGCAAACGACTTCCCATGGATGAGCGGTGGCAGCGAAGGTAATCGTGGCACTGCGGTCGTCCGTACGGATGGTGCGGTCATTGGCCGGGGTGAGGATAGTGGTGGAATCCACCAGTCCGGGAGTAGCTGTGACGGAGCCGGGCATCTTTGTGAACTCCATGCCTCCGAAGAAAGGCGTGAGTTCTTGGAAGAAAAGAGGGCGGGCGTTGATGAAGCGCTCACGGGGTCGCAGAGTGGCGATCATATCAGCGTTTTCCGGACCAGTGACCGGATCGGCATCGAAGACCGGTTCATTCGGCACGAAGAAGACGCGGAAGGCCTTTTGCCGGTCCGTGCCACAAAAGCCGGATACGGATCGATCGAGCCTGTAATAACCATCGAAATAAGAGCTGGCACGGTGGGTTTCGTAACTATCGAGGATCGCACCACTGGCACCATCCATCACCCGATAAGAGGCTTCGCTCTGAGGGAGCAGGATCATGTTGCCACTCGAAAACGGAGTTGCTGAACCGTAGATACCGCCGCTCGTGGAGATGCCCGTGGCCGTCCAGCGCGAGGCACCGGTGAGGAGGTCACAGGCGTCCACCCGCCCTCCGGAAAAGCTGACGACGGCACCCGGAATCAGGCAGATGGAGGAGGAGATGGTGCCGTTTCCAGACGTTGGCCGCGGATCGGCTGGGAAAGGATAGGAGGCTAGGGGGGTGAGCGTTGCACGATCGTAGACACGGATCGAAAGATGCATGTCATCGAAGAACGGGCTGGTCTGGGTCACCACGGAAGCGGCGATGTAGCGGTCATCCACGGTGAATGCGCTGGTGCCGGTGACGCTCCCCGGCAAGGTGATTGTGATGGGAGACGAGCTTTGGGTGATATCATAGACCATCCAGGTGGAACTACGTTCCGGGATGACGACGATGTGGCGGCTGTCCTGCCAGAAATAGCGCTTGTAGTCGTAGAAGCCCACGGGGACCTCGACATAGCCGGAGGAATCAACAATTCCGGTCTCCGCATCGATCTGAGTGCAATCCGCGTAGCTCCACGGAGCGTTGACGATGCGGACTTTGTTGCCCTCTACGGTGACGCTCAGAAGATAGTTGGTGGAAACATCGAGAATCTTCAGGAGGCGGAGAGACTCCATGTCGTAGAGCGCCAGCATGCCGGCGTTCGGCGAGTCGCTGGCTACGCGGGCGATGACACGGGTGTCCGTGGTGGCGAGGACGGTGCCGAACGTGGTACCCACCTGTGCTCTATCCGCTGGAGCGGGGCTGCCGACGAGAGATCGCTCCCAGCAGGCTACGCCGCTGCCGAGAATGACAGTGGTGGAGGAACCCTGGCCGATGCGCAGTCCCTGAGGCTCTGAAAGGCGGACAAAGAGCGATTCATTCCCCTCCACCATGGAATCCTCGATGAGCGGCACATCCACCGTAGCGGAAAGCTGACCGGCTGGAATGGTCACGCGGTGGTCGACGGCGATGTAGTCCTGACCGGCGCGGGCCGAGGCATCCCCAGTCGTGAAGCGCACGGAAGTGTCCACCGATGAGGCTTTGTCCAACGTGATGGTGGCAGTGACATGGCCATCACGCTCTCGGGCAGTACCACCGGTCACGAGTGCCAGAGGGAGATGATTCGATGCGTTCTCCGAAAGGTCGTAGAAATAAACGGTGCCACTGCCATTGGCAAAGCGGGCGACCCAAGACTCGCCATAGGCATAGGTGTTGCTACCGGTGCCTCCGTCCAGATTCAAATCATCGACCAGGACAGGATGGAGAGGATTCTCCAGATCATAGCGTCGGGTGCGTTGCGAGATCCACCACGCGTATTGGCCCCGCAGCACCACTCTAGGGTATTGGGTTTCGCCCATGGTGGTGATCTTGCCGGTGATGGCGAAATCCAAGGAAGACACCATCAAATCGTTCCCATTCTGGTAAGCGACGCGGTCCGCAGACATGTCCACGACACGAAATGCCTGGGTGATGCTCTTGACTCCCAGAAGCGATCCGGTGGCCACATCCAGAATCCGGACTTCCCCACTCTGGATGATGTCGTTGGATCCAGTGCCGAAGATGTAAGCAAGGCGACCTTCACGGAGAGTGAGGCCCGCCAAAGGAGCTCCACCGCTGGGAAACAGCAGGACCTTCACCGATCCAGGTCCGGACGTCCACGATGGCTCCCCCGGTCTGGGTGTTTGAGGGATGGCCGGGCTCCGGACGCGAAACCTCTCCGGCGAACACGTTCCCGAATCCATCCGAGGAAACCTTGCCATTCCTGCGGAAAGTCCACCCATCTGGCAGGACAACAGTGGAGATCTCAGAGAGGTCCGCCGCATTCAGGATGCGGTAGGGGCTGTTGTCCGCAGAACCACGAACAAGGAGGCGATCCCGGTTGATGGTGATGAGATAGGAATTCGCGAAGCTGGATGCGTCGTATGGACGAGTGATTCCGGTCAGGCTGGGCCCCATAGGATCGAGGACCGTCTGGTGATAAATCCCCCAGCAGGCGAAAGCTCCCTCGCGATAGGTCCAAGCCTCCAAGCTGTAGTTATCCGGCCGCGGATTGGTCAGGACAATGGGCTGGAGACCGGGATCGAAATCAGCACGGACAAAGGGGCAGCAGAGAGCAAAAAAGGCAACAAGGCGGAAGAAGAACCATCCAAGGCGAAACATCGGAGCCGAAATGCAGCATTTCCAGCTTCTAGGCAAGTGGAATACTGTTACGTGCGAGTCATGGAAGATGCTCAGGTTCGTCTCCGGAAGACGTATCATGACTACTCTCCACTAATAAACGCATGAAAACACAGGGAGTCGACAAGACCTTCCCCATCATTGATGAAAATGGATGATCGTTGAATTACCGCAATGGGACTGCGGGTTTCGGCCACGGGCATGAGAACGAAAAAAGCCGCACCCGTCTCCGGATGCGGCTTTTTTGAAACTGGCGGAGACTCGCGTCCCCCGCCCTGCGGATTAGCGCAGGACCTTGAGCTTGTGGATGCCGTAGACGGCGTCGTCGCCCAGCTGCTCCTCGATGCGGAGGAGCTGGTTGTATTTCGCGATTCGGTCCGAGCGGCTCATGGAGCCGGTCTTGATCTGGCCGCAGTTGGTGGCGACGGCGAGGTCGGCGATGGTGCGTCCTCGGTCTCACCGGAGCGGTGGCTGAGCACGGCGGTGTAGGCGTTTTCCTTGGCCATCTCGACGGCGTCGAAGGTCTCGGTTAGGGAACCGATCTGGTTCACCTTCACGAGGATGGAGTTGGCGACGCCCTGGGCGATGCCCTTGGAGAGGAACTCGATGTTGGTGACGAAGAGGTCGTCGCCGACGAGCTGGGTGGAGCGCGCCGAGCTTGTCGGTGAGGATCTTCCAGCCGTCCCAGTCGTTTTCGGCGCAGCCGTCTTCGATCGAGATGATCGGATAGCGCTTCTGGAGATCGGCGTAGTAGGCGACGAGTTCTTCGGCGGACTTCACGGAGCCATCGGACTTCTTGAACACGTAGGCGTTCTTGGAAGCGTCGAAGAACTCGGAGGAGGCGACATCGAGGGCGATGGAGATGTCCGAACCGAGCTTGTAGCCGGCCTTCTCGATGGCCTGGGCGATCACGGCGAGGGCGTCTTCCGCACCACCGAGCACGGGGGCGAAGCCACCTTCGTCACCGACGGCGGTGGAGAGACCGCGGTCGTGAAGGACCTTCTTGAGGGAGTGGAACACTTCCGCACCGTAGCGGAGCGCTTCGCGGAAGGTCGGGGCGCCGACCGGCACGATCATGAACTCCTGGAAGTCGATCGGGGCGTCCGAGTGGGCGCCGCCGTTGATGATGTTCATCATCGGCACCGGAAGGACCTTGGCGTTCGGGCCGCCGAGGTACTTGTAGAGCGGCAGGCCGATCTGCTGCGCGGCGGCCTTGGCGACGGCCATGGAGACGCCGAGGATGGCATTGGCACCGATCTCCTTCTTGGTCGGGGTGCCGTCGATGGCGAGCATGGCGGCGTCGATCGCGGCCTGTTCGGTGGCATCGAAGCCGAGGAGAGCGGGAGCGAGGCGGTTGTTGACGTTCTCAACGGCCTTGAGCACGCCCTTGCCGAGGTAGCGGCTCTTGTCGCCGTCGCGCAGTTCGACGGCTTCGTGTTCGCCGGTGGAGGCACCGCTGGGGACAGCGGCACGGCCGACAGCGCCGCCATCGAGGACGACGTCGACTTCGACGGTGGGATTGCCGCGCGAGTCGATGACCTCGCGGCCGCGGATTTCAACAATGGTGGTGTAGTCCATGAGTAGGTAGAGGAAGAGAAATGACTAATGACTAAGTCCTTAATGACTAAATGAAGAGGAAGAGTCGCTGCCCTGGCTCTCCATTTAGTCATTAGGGCTTAGGAATTAGTCATTCCCGTATTTACGGGTTAAAGGCGGCGATGGTGCGGACCGTGAGCGTCTGCTTTTCATCGGTGACAAGATCGCGTGCCTCGACGGTATCGCCCGGCTTGAGTCCGAGGAAGGAGGCACCGAGTTCGGACAAATAGGAAAGGTAGCTTTTCTCCGGATCGGAGTCCCAGGCACCCAGCACGGAGTAGACGACTTCCTTGCCGTTGCCATCGGTGAAGGTGACCATGGTGCCGATGTTCACGGCGGAGGCATCGGAGCCCTTGAAGTCGGTGCCACGGGCACGGCTGATTTCCTTCTGGAGCTCGGCCTTCCGGTTGCCGAGGAACTTCTGGTAGTCCTTGGCGGACTTGTATTCGAAGTTCTCGCGGAGGTCGCCGTATTCACGGGCGATGGAGATGTCCTTCGTGTTCTGCGGAATGCGGACGCGGATGATGTCATCGAGTTCCGCCTTCTTGCGCTCGAGACTGTCCCAGGAGACGAGAAGGTCTTCCTCGCGCTTCTTCGTTCTCACCGGAGACGAGCTCGGCGGTTTCCGGCTTGGCCTTGATCACGCGGGCCATCAGCGACTTCTTCTCAAGGTCGCCGAAGACCGGGCACTCCAGCATGCGGCGGGCGAAGTTGCGGGCCTCGTTCACGTCCATCAGCGTGACCAGATCGCCAAGGAGCTGCTTGTCCTCGGTGAGGAGCGTCTGGAGGCGGGAGGTCTTGCGCGGACCATCGGAAAGATGGTCGTTCTCCAGCAGGTTGAGGATGGAGGCACCCACTTCCGGGCTGAAGACCTCGATGGCGGAGCCATTGCGCTCGCGGCAGATCCAGATCAGCGCGTCCGGGCCGAGGGCGCGGCGGGCGATGGCGGAGCGGAGGTGGCGGCCGAGGGCGAGCAGTTCCTTCTTCTCGACCAGAATGCTGGCGATTTCCGTGACACCACGGGCACCCACACGGTCGAAGACCTGCACGACGCGGTCCACCCACTCGCCACCGAAGGCGGCCGGGATAGGCTTCGAAGATCGCACGCTGGCGGTTGGACGGCAGCGGGCCGACTTCCTCGGCGAGCTTCTGCGCGTCCACGGTCTGGAGCAGGTCCGAGATGCGGACGGCGCTGGGATCGAGTTCGAGTGCCTTGGCGGTGCCGACGACTTCATCGCGGGCGGCGAGGAGCTGGAGGGAAAGACCGAGCTGGACGCGGAAGACTTGCGCGGCGGCTTCGTCGATATCCGTGAGGAGCTGGCGGAGCGCATCCTGATCATTGGCGAAGGCACCGATGTCGGCGGCGATCGCTTCCAGAGCCTTCGATCATGCCCTTGAGATCGCGGGCCGGCCTCGAAATCGGCGAGCAGTTCCTGAGCCGGGCTCCGCTCGCCGCCACGGAGCACAAGCGCCTCATTGCGCTTCTGCGGGACCACCACGCGGCTGCTTTCACGCAGCGCCTTCTTGGCGGAGTCCCACCACTTGCGGAAATCCTCGGGAGCGATGACCGCACCGGAGAGTTCCTTTTCCAAGGCGTCTCCGGTCATGGTGCCGCCGTGGCTGTCCAGCAAGTGGACGACGAGCTCGACCGGGTCCTTCTTGGCGAGCGAGCGGAGTTCCTCGAGTTGCTCGACCTTCTTCGCACGGAAATCGTCAGCCGGAATCCACTCGGTCTTCTGGAAAGCGAACTGGAGCTCCATCGTCTGGGCGGCGGAGCGTTCGAAATCGATGTCACCTTCTTTGAGGGCAGGTCCCAATCAATGACTTTTCCGGCACCCCAGGACTTGTGGACGCAGAAATTTCCGGGGGACAGTTGGGTCGAGACGGCTTGCCCACCGGCTTGGTTGATTCTTCCGGCTTCAAGCACTTTCGCCAAATCGGGATGCATGCGGCGGAAGATGGAAAGCGACCGGCGAAAACGCAAGCATTGACGGGTTAAAAAGCCATGTGGGGGTGCTGGAGGACCTCATGCACGCCCGTCCCGATCCGGCATCCGGGTCGGCCTATCCCAATTTCTACAAATCGCGAAGGCGACACCCGGGCAAACTTGACGTCTGGAATGCCCCTCTCCCACCCTCTCCTCCACATGTTCATCTATTGGGGGCGGAAACGCACGGAGAAGAAATTGGGGTGGGTAGCGGAATTTTGTCCGGTCTGCCGAAAGATCATGGCCTTTCAGGTGAAGCGCATCGGTGTGGCCGGCCACCTCTACGGTGTTTCTCTGGGCAAGGGAGATCTGGTGGGACATCTCGCGACCTGCCAGATCTGCAAGACCACCAAAGAGGTCGATCCGATCCGCTATATCGCATTCCTCCCCAAACCCGGCCAGGAAATGAGCGATCTGGTCCGCCAGACGTTTCCCAATATCCTGGAAGCCTACGCCGACCGGCTGGAAATCGAGCGGAAGATCACGGCGGGCGAAACGCTGGACCCTGAAACCCGCCAAGCCTTCATCATGGAACCTTTCCGTGTGGCAGCCCCGCAGGTGGAGACTCTCTTCACCGGAGGCACCAGAATCGACAACCGCGGCGGCCTTGGCTGTCTGGGGACCCTCCTTTTTTGCATCCTCATCGTCAGCGTGGGCCCGTCACTCTGTAAAAGCGCCGCCGCAGAGGAAACGGTTTACCTGACAGCCCTCGCCGTCGGGGCAATCGGGGCGTTCCTCTCACTGGTTCTGATGGCGCTGGCCCCCCGCCGCACTGTAGAGACGGAAATCATTCCGCAGCTAGCCGCAGGACTGCGACCGCTGCGTCCAAGCCAGGAAGAAGTCGCCGCATGCCTGAAGAAGCTGGATATCTCCGGCTTGAAAATCGGCAAGAAGGTGAAGCTTGAGAAACTTTGGCAAGCCCTGCAGGAAGAGGCCTAGGCGGCTTGATGAAATCGACACCGCCTTTTGCTATCCGCTCCCCTTACTTCTCAGGCTGAGGCAGAGGCGGGACGACCCGCGGGCGCGGCGGCCGGACGCTCTCCATGCCGCCACCGAGGGCGTTATCGAGACCGCGGCGAAGCACTTTCACACGGCCGCGCCATGCTTCCGGCACCGCGGCAACATCGCAGTTCGGCGGCAGGTTGCCATTGAAGACCACATCTCCGCTGGCATCCAGAATCTGCAGCTCGTAGCCCTTGCCATCCGGGATCTGCTTGAGCGCGGCCTGACCGTCATCAAGCTTGAGGCTCGCAGTGCGGCTCTCGAGGTTGATGATTCGGGTGATCACGCCCTCTTCCTCACGCATCATGACACTTTCCACCGGACCCATCGGCAGCGGCCGGTTGATCGGGTAGGCTCCGATGGTGAGATCCACGTCCATGGCCTTGCCGCCACGGAACAGCGCGAGTGAGACGACATCGCCCGGATGCTTCATCCGCAGCAGCACGGCGAGCTGGCTCTCGTTGATGAGCAGCTGGTCACCGAATTTCCACACCACATCCAGCGCACGCAGGCCGGCGCGCTCGGCGGGACCCTTCGGCTCCACGGATTGGATCACGAAACCCATCCCCGCGGGCAGTTCCGGCAGGTGTGCCCGGGTGCTCTCATCCGGCTTGGAAACATTGAAGCCGAGCCAGGCCGGGCCCTGTCCTTCCAGACCCTTCTGGTTGCTTCCGGGACGCAGCTCCGGGCCCGGGAAGGGCGCGGTGGAGGGCAGCGGAGCGCCACCTTCGGGCTTCTCCGGCTCCGCAGCGTGAATGCCACCCAGAATCAGGGCCAGAGGCAGGATGACGCGGGAAAATTTCATTTCAGAACGAGCTGACGGGCATCAAAAGGGTCTCTTCGCGCGGTTCGGAGACCCGCACGGTGTAGCCGGTTTCACGATCCTTGAAGGTGTTTTCACCCACCGAGCGGACGCGCACCGCCTGCATGGCGGAGCCATCCGGGCTCGCCACCCAGCCCTCGTCGGACAGGGACTCGATGCGATCGGACTCCGCAAGAAGCTGGAGGCCCTTGGGTGTGGCCGGTTGAGCGGATTCCGCGATCACACGGCCGGTGGAAGCGCCGGAAGGATGCATCACGGCCGGAATGGCGAGCAATCCGGCGATGGCAGCCGCTGCCGAGAACCCGAATGCCGGGCGGCGATACCAAGGAATCACCTTGGCGGAAGGCATCTCGGCGGCCAGCCCGTCGAGCATGTCCTCGATCGAGCGCTGGCCGGACACGCTCATGGCGGTCGGCATCAGGCGGGCCAGAGCGGCTTCGATGGGGTCAGGCGTTTGCATGGCGTTCCTCTTTGAGGCGGCGAAGTTCGTGGGAAAGTTGGTCGAGCGCGTAGCGGTAGCGGGACGCGGCGGTATTGGGCGAAATCGCGAGAGTCTCGGAGATCTCGGCGAAGGTCAGGCCACCCAGGTTTTCATGACGACGACCTCGCGGAGCTTCGGGCTCAGGCGTTGGACGGCATCCCGGAGAAACACGGCCTCTTCATCTTCCTCCAGCGCCGGATCGAGCCAGACGTCTTGGAAATCATTGAGATAGATGACCGATTCCTCGCGATTGCGGCGGCGGGTCTCCGAGCGGTGGTGGTTCAGACCACAGAAACGGATGGTGGAAAACGCCAGCGGCAGGTCCGGTGGAGTGGCACCCTTGTCCGCCTGGTAGTTCCAGAGGCGGAGAATGGCCTCCTGAACGAGGTCCTCGGCGTCCTGGCGGCATTGGCTCCAGCCACGGGCGAACAGAAGCAGGCGTGGACCGTTTTCGGTCAGCCATTGTTTCCATTCCGTAGCGAGAGCGTGCGCCATTCATGTGAAAAATGCCGCGAGGAGAGTCGTTTGTCTGCAAAATCTTCCGCGATTTTCCCCGGAGGGCCCTTTTTGAGAATGGCCCTTCCCGGAAAGCCCGCAACGGCGGGTCTCCCGCGCCGGAAGAATCCTGCCGGGCAACGCCCCCTTGCCAGTCCCTCCGTGCCACCTAGAGTCCCCCGCCACGACCGTATTCAGCGAAATTTTTCTCTCCAAACCCACGTCTTCTGCCCGTGTCTGACACTCCAGCGCCATCCCATCCCGCCCTCAGCCAGCCAACCGCGAGCAAACCCTCCAAAACCCGCCTGCCGATTCTCGATGGCCTGCGCGGCGTGGCCGCCCTGATCGTGGTGGCCTTCCACATCTTCGATACGGACCCGGTGAACAAGGTCAACCACGGCTATCTGGCGGTGGATTTCTTCTTCATGCTCTCCGGCTACGTGATGGGCTACGCCTACGATGACCGCTGGGGCACCATGTCGCTCGGCTCGTTCTTCAAGCGGCGGCTCATCCGCCTGCATCCAATGGTGATCATCGGCGCGATCCTTGGCGCGATCTTCTTCTACTTCGGCGCGTGCGACCTGTTCCCGCTCGTCAACCGGACATCGTTCGGCATGCTCCTGCTCTCCACCCTCCTGAGCGCCCTCCTGATCCCTTCGACCCCGTCGATGGATGTGCGCGGACCGATGGAGGCGTATCCCTTGAACGGTCCGGCATGGTCCCTGTTCTACGAATACATCGCGAACATCGCCTACGCGCTGTTCCTCCGCCGGTTCAACCGCTGGGTGCTCGGTGCCTTGTCCGTCGTCTTCGCCGGACTCCTGGCCTACGTCATCGTGACCAGCAAGGCCGGCACCATCGGCTATGGATGGATGTTTACCCAGGAACACATCTGGAAAGGTCTGGTCCGGGTCATGTTCCCCTTCATCACCGGCCTGTTCCTCTTCCGCCTCGGCAAGACGATCCGGATGAAGCACGCGATGCTCGTCACCTCGCTCGCTCTCCTCATTGCCCTGCCGATGGTCCGGATCGGCCCGGATGCGATGCCGTGGGTGAACGGCATCTACGAGTGCGTCATCATCATCGTGCTGATGCCGCTCATCGTGCTGATCGGTGCCGGCAGCCAACCGGTGACGAGCAGGGGTGAAAAGATCTGCGACTTCCTCGGCGAGCTCTCCTATCCGCTCTACCTCTCCCACTACCCGCTCCACTACGTCTTCTACAGTTGGCTCAACAAGCACCAGACGATCGCCGCCGCCCAGGCCCCGATGGCGATCGGAGTCTATCTCGCCTCCCTTCTGCTCGGCTATCTGGTGATGCGCTTCGTGGACACCCCCATCCGCAAGCGCCTCGCCCGCTTCGCGCGGTAAACATGGCAGGAACACCTCTTGCCGCTGCCAACAGGCCGCCCATCCAAGAACACCTGAAGTCGTAAGGCTTCAGGTGAAATCGGCTCAATTCCGGGGCTCTTTTGTTCCGTCGGCCGGTTTCAGTGGTTCGCTGGCGATCAGGTGGTGGAATTTGGGTGCATTCGGAGTGCCGTAAACAAACACGAATTCACGCTGGCTGCCGCCCATTTGCCAAACGGTGTTCCGAATCACCTTCAGTGAACCGTCGGGCTGCTTCATGACAATCTTGACGGCGGTGGAGATGCCTCCCGGAGTGTGATGGATCGCCCGCCCCCCGGCAGTGATGACTTCCGCCTGGTTGCCATCGAAGCTCCATGCCAACGGTTGCTGGGCGAGGTTGAACAGGACGAAGTCTCCGGCCGAGGTCTCGTCATCCGGCATCATGAATGCCCGGTAGCGTTCCTGCTCCGGTGCGAAGATGAGAAGTCCTCTTTCACCGGCAAATGTCACGCTCACCGCGGCTGGAGGAGGAGAGGCGGCTTCGGCATCCTTGCGTTCCAGATAGAGCACGAGTTTCCCTGCTGTGGACCGGACTTCCACCTCGGGTCCGAAGGTGCGGGTATTGAGACGTATCGGTGTGGCCTCCTTGCCGGGACCATTGCCAGCCCACAGCGTGTCTTGCTCGTTCACGATTCCAAGGGCCGCGGCTCGCAGCTTGATGTTCTTTGATTCGGTTTGGGCGGTCAGAAAAGTGGCGGATACGGCCAGCATGATGAAAGTGCGCAGGATCATGGCGGTGTGGGGTCAAATGTCCGTGCGGCTGGAGAGCCACCGGAAGGACACTACCGAGAAGGCCCGGCCGAAGGTTTTGTTGAGGGGGGACGTGAGTGTTGCGAAAGAAGACTCCGGGGCATCGCCGGGATCCAGATACCGGGGCACCCGCTGCACCACCGCCTCGCACCACGCACGGGCCACCACCTTTCCCGTGACGTCATGCGCCTCGCCGTATCCACGGATGCGGAAAGTATCATCGCGCACCGCAATTCCATTGCCGACACGCTTCAGCAAATCCGCCTGAGTGACGTAGCCGGGTATGCCGGTATAACGTGATCCAACACTGGCGGCGGGGAAATTCGAGGGGTCGGTGGGACTCCTGTCGATGTAGTCGTCGGGAGATTTGAAGCGACCGTTGATCGATTCCACATCATTCGGCCGGGGACGGTTGCCGTTGAATTCATCCCAGTCGATCGCGGCTTGGAGAGCGCCACAAACCCCGGTTTCATCCGTGGTCAACCGGCGGTTGACGAAATCGCTGAGATTCAGGAACGGTCCGCGGAGCTTGACCTGGCGGACGCATTCACGAGCCAGCCGGTCGATCTGAGCGGGAGTGAGATAGCGGACGCCATTCCACGCGGCCGGGTCCTGCGGCCCCGTGCCCTCGTTGGCGGACAGCGGCATTGCGAAACGGCTGACCAGTATCTGGCTGTCGGGAACTGTGGAGCTTCCTCCCGTGGTGATGAAACTGCCACCCGTGGAGCTGGCCAGGAAAGCTTTCCAAGCCTCCACCGAAGTGCTGTTCACATTGAAGGCTCCGCGCAGCATCATGTAGCGGGCCGCTTCCTTCCAAGCGGAGGAAGCAGGGGCGGCCCCATTGATCAGGTGGGCTCGCGCGTCGTCCGGACGTTCGCCGCCGGTATTGGGGAAATACATCAGCCGGGGATTCGCCACGGAGTCCCTGCCGTTCAGGAGGGAGTCCACTTCCTTGGCAATCGTCAGAGAACCTCCGAGCGAGGAGTCCTCCTGGCTCGCGATGCCGGAGCAGAACCAATCATCCCAAAGACCATCATTGCACAGGAATCCACGATCCCACTGATCCACGATGCGGGCGAATTGTCCGACGTTCCCTTTGTCCAGTCCGGCCGCCGCTGGTACGTATTGATAGACGGAATTGCCGGCGATCATCGGATGGGCGAATGAGTTGCCGATCGCCAAGGCTTGGTTCGCGGCCACCTCCCAATTGTGGCGTCCGCTGGTCCAATCGGTTTTCCCGACACCGGGATTGAAATGTTCGAGCATAGCCAGCGAGGTGACTGGCACCGGGCTGAGATCCACCAGCGGGACCATGGTCTGCCCCTGTCCCGAGACGATCCCGTTGCCGAAGTAGGCACGATTGGTGTTACTGTCCCAGTCAGGATTGAGTTCATTGCCGGTGCCTTGTTGAGCCCAGATCATGTACTGGGAGTATCGTTTCACCGCTGGATCCCCGCTCCCCATCATCGCGCGATTGCGAGCGGGATTGGCGTGGATGAAGTTTTTGCAGCGGACATCCTCATTGCTATAGTAGTCGGCGTTCCGGAGATCCTGGCCGGTCTTGAGGATGAACTGGAAGTTCGCCATGTTGACCCGGTCCGTGCCGACGGTATTCAACGGGAAGCGTTCTCCGGTCTGGTCGCTGACGATGGTCAGCGGTTGTCCGCCCACGCATGGGTTGCACGCCATCTCATTGAAGCGATCGCTGGCGGAATTGGCATTGGTCATCGTCCAGTAGATTTGGAACTTCCCACCGTTGATATCCACGTCCGCGACATCGTTCAGCCGGATGGCCACATCGACCGTTTGGTTGGTGGGGCGATCCTGCGCGAGTGTGGCCGGGGTGATGTCGATCCCCGGGGCGGTGCTGGGAGTGCGGAAACCCGGAGTGAGCTGGCCACCAGTACCGCTCGGTGAGAAGATCCGGGTTTCCCCCGGCTCAAGTGTGAAAGCCCCGGTGGTGGCAACTGCGGCGCTCTGGGTATTGAGCTGCTGCCATGCTCCCGCGACGTTGTTGATATAGAGTCGGCACTCCAGTTTATAGGCGAAGACTTTGAACGCGATCGGCTGGCATTTGAGCTTGGCCGAGAACGGATTCCAGACCACCAGCACCGGAGTCATGCCCATCTTGTAACGGGAAGTCCCCGGCGCGGTTCCCGCCTGCCGCTGCGCGGTAAGCAACAGCATCGCACGTGTGACGATCGGTGTCCGATCGTAGCCGGTGGCGTTCAGATTGCCGGACGCCCAGACATAGGAGGTGACGGGCTGACGGTTCTTTTCAAGACCTCCGCCGGTGGTTCTTCCGTTCTGAAGCTGATAGTACTGCCATAGCTGGTTCCATGTGGGGAAGTTCACATTGTCGGCGTACTTCGGAGCCGGCAGCGAGGCTGGGTCTTGGGAACGGATCGCGGTGGCGTTCAGCTCCGGTGGCAGGCTGCTCCCTTCAAGAGCCAGATTGAGATCCTTCTTCAGACCGCCTTTCCTCACGTTGCTGAGGACTCCGAAGGCTCCGGCGGTCAAATCATGGTACGATTGCCGGGGGACGAGGGTTGCCTCCTTGGGATTGAGCAGGAGGCCACCGGTTTGGACACCGACCAGACGAGCCGCTCCCGATGGCTTCACCGGAAAATCTTTCCAGCCGGTCACCTGGGAAATGGCCGGCTGTATGGCATTCGCCTGTGCCACCACTTGCGCGGCGGTGTCTCCGGCTTGTGGATCGACCAGTGAGAGATCGGCTTTTTCATTTTCACCACCGATCCACCAGGCAAACGCGCCATTCCGCACCGGCACCTTGCCAGCACGGGTCACCATTCCATTTCGGGAGGACTCCGCTCCGACCATATCGATGTCGCCACCAGGGGATTGTGCGTATTCGAGTTTGGCCGGCGTGTTGGGATCCGCTCCGGAAACCAGCCAACGGCGGAAACCGGGAGCACGTCCACGGACATAGCTGGTTTTGATCGAGGCACTGTTGAGCCAGTCCGTGTGGGCATTCCAAACGCCGAGCAAATGCTCCTGCGCGACGCCATCGGCGGCCGGAGTCTCTGGAGATGAATCCAGCACCGCGGCACTGGCGGTGATCCGTTGATCGGGACCGGCTTCCTTCTGCAACTCTCCGATCGCCATCAACAGGGACAGCCGCGCATTTGCCCGCGCCACCGCCATCTGCTGGTCTGCCCCGGAGTTTCGCAGTGTGATCGTCGACAGGCCCAAGAGCCCGAGGGCGACGATTAGAATGAGAACCATCATGGAGAGCACCAGCACCAACGCGAATCCTTTCTTCCCGGCGTAATCGGGTGAGAGATGGAGGCGTGTTGGTCTTGAGCTCTCAAATTCCGAAGGCCCCTTTTTGAAAAGTGGGTTTTTCATGAGCTTCGTTTTAAGAGGCTAAGTGTTGTCTATCCTGAATAGTTCGGGTGCTTTTTTCAAAGCTGCACCGATATCTATATCCCACATCCGGATGCTTATACCCGACCTGCGGGAAATGCGGAAAATGACGGTATTTGACCCAATAGGAACAGCCATCGCCCCACCGGAGAAATGGGGAACCTTCCCCGGGAATGCCGTTGTTCCCCAACCGTATTCGAAGCCCGGAACTGTTGTGGAGCGATACCGCCTCCTGCATGGGCGGATTGCTGGCAGCGGACACGCCCTCTTCCCCCTGCGCCCTCGGCGAGGCCGCCCTACCCTCCCTTATTGAGGCATCGTCACATCGATTTTCCCTAGCCCGCGGTCGGCATCCCCTGTTAGCGTCGGCGGGTGGCAGGATACGAGGAAACACCGGTGATCGTGGACGATTTCGAGGCTCCAGACTCGTGGATGGCGGTGGCCTCCGGTCTGGCGGAACTGAAGATCGAGGCGAAGAAGCATGCCAACGGCGATGGCGAGGGCCAGGCGCTGCGGATGGGCTTCGACTTCAAGGGCGGCGGCGGCTTCGTGGTCGCCCGCAAGGAGATCCCGATGAAGCTCACGCAGACGTGGGAGTTCCGCTTCCGGCTGCGCGGCGAGGTGCCGCCGAACCGCTTTGAATTCAAAATCGTTGATCCCTCCGGCGCAAACGTCTGGCGCTGGACGGAGGAACCGTTGGAAACGAACCGCCATTGGCGGGACATCGTGATCCCGGCCAGCCGGATGCCCTTCGCCTGGGGACCCGCAGGCGGCGGCGTGCCGACCGAGATCGGAGCGATCGAGTTCGTCATCTCCGCAGGCAGCGGCGGGGCCGGGCATCTGTTGATCGACCGCTTCGAGTGGGTCGATACCGGCGCGCTGGTACCGGTGTCCTGCCAGGCCTCCTCCGGTGATCCGAATGCGCTGCGCGATCCCTCCAGCCGGAATCCATGGTATGCGGCGGACTCGGATGCCGCACCGTGGGTGGAGTTGGATTTCGGAAGAACCCGCGAACTCGGCGGCATGATCCTGCACTGGGTGCCGGGCCGGGCGCGGGATGTGGCGGTGGAAAGTTTCCACGGCGATGGCTGGCGTCCGATGCTGGAGCTCCAAGGTGTGCATGGCCGCCTGACTCCGATCCCCCTGCCCTCGCCAGAGACCCGCCGGATCCGGCTGAAGCTCGGTGCGGGAGCCGCCCTCTCCTGGATCGAGTGGAAGGGCGCGGAGTTCTCACGCTCCGATGATGAATTCCTCCACGCGGTGGCCGCTGAATCAGTGCCGGGTGCTTTCCCGAAGTATTGGCTGCGCAAGCAAACCCTGCTGACCCCGGTGGGCTCGCCACAAGGCGGACCACGCTCGATGATGAACGAGGAGGGCATGGTGGAAACCGATGCTGCGGGCCCTTCGCTGGAGCCCTTCCTTCACGATGGCGAGCGCCTGTGGACGTGGGCGGACGTGACGCCGGTCCCCTCGCTGGATCACGGTTGGATGCCGCTGCCGAAGGTCGACTGGACCTGCGGTGACCTGACCTTGCAAACCTTCGCCGCTCCCTGCGATTTCGGTCCGGTGCGTGGCACGGTGGTGGACTACACGGTGCAAAACCACGGCACGGTGCCACGCCGCGCCCGCCTGCATGTGGCGATCCGTCCCTTCCAGGCCACTCCTCCGTGGCAGCACTACCAGAAGCTCGGCGGCAAGAGCGCCATCCATGCGATCGAGATCGATGGCCGTGTCTGCCGCCTCAATGGCGAGCGCCAGATCCTCGCCATGGATGCTCCGGACGCCGCGGGTTGCGAGCCCTTCGTCTCCGGACGGTTGGTCACACTCCTGGGCGAGAACCGCACGCCGGAAGCCCAGCGCACGACCGATCCGCTCGGCTGGGCAGAGGCGGTGTTCAGCTTCGAACTTGAACTCGCCCCCGGAGAAAAGGTCACCCGGCGGATGGGCATTCCCTTTTCACCCATCGCGGATGTGGAGAACGCACAATGCCGCGAAGCCTGCGCCCGCAAGACGTGGAAGCACGAGCTCGGCGGAGTGGAGTTCGACGTGCCACCGGCATGGGATGATGCGGTGGATGCCTGGCGCACCGCTGCCGCCCACATCCTGGTGAACCGCCAGGGCGCGGCCCTGCACCCCGGCCCGCGCCGCTACAACCGCGCGTGGATCCGCGATGGCGTGGTGATGGGCGGCGCGCTCGCCCGCGCCGGGGCCCCACAGGCCTATTTCGATTTCATGCGCTGGTATGCGCCCTTCCTGCGCGAAGATGGATTCGTCCCCTGCTGCGTGGATGAGAATGGCGCGGACTGGTTGATCGAGTATGACAGTCAGGGCCAGTGGCTGCATGGCATCGCCGAGTGCCACCGCTTCGGCTCGGGGAATGCCTTCGCCGAGGCCCTCTGGCCCACGGTGAAAAAATGCGTGTCCCTGACCCGCGCGCTGCGCGAACGCCGGCCGGGCGAAGGCTACCGCGATCCGCAGAAGCGCCCGTTCCGCGGTCTTCTCCCGGAATCCGCCAGCCACGAGGGCTACCTCGCCCATCCGGTGCACTCCTACTGGGATGACTTCTGGGCGATCCGTGGACTGCTCGACATCGCCCGGCTGGCCGGGAAGCTCGGCCGCCCCGCACGCGAGGTGAATGCGATCCGCTCCCTGGGCGAGGCCATGGTGCAGGCGGTAACCAAGTCGCTGCGTTCCACCATGGAACTACGAAACATCTCGTACGTCCCCGGCTCGGTGGAGTGGGCGGACTTCGACCCCTCCGCCACCGCCGTGGCCGTGATGCTGCTGGACGGACTCGGCGTATTGCCGTGCGAGGGGCTCAAGGAAACCTTCGACAAATACATGGAAGGCTTCCGCGCGAAGATGAACGGCTCCGTGCCGTGGACGAACTACTCCGCGTATGAAATGCGCATCGTCTCCGCGCTGGTCCGGCTGGGCCGCCGCGAGGATGCCCACGAGCTGCTCCATTTCCTGCTGGAGGACCGCCGTCCCAAGGCATGGAACCAGTGGCCGGAAATCACCTGGAAAGATCCGCAGAGCCCCGGCCACTTCGGCGATATCCCGCACTCGTGGATCGGCGCGGAGTATGTCTACGGCTTCGCCTCGCTCTTCGCCTACGAGCGTGCCTCGGATGATACGCTGGTGTTGGCGGCGGGCCTGCCGCTGGGCTGGTTCGACCATGGCCGCAACAACGGCGTGGAGAATCTGGCCACCTACTATGGACGCCTGACTTACTCGCTGCGGATCGCCGGTGGCGATTGGAAGCTGGACATCGCCGCGCTCGCCATCCCGCCCACCGGAGGCATCGAAATCCGCCTCCCGAAAGCCCCGCACCTCAAGCGGATCGCCATCAACGACAAGATGACTTGGGTTCCGGAAGACGGCATCGTGAAGTTCCAAAGGTAGGATAGGTAGGGCCGCTCTCGCCGAGAGCGCCGGGTCTTCCGGGCACGTCCGCTCCCGACAGTCCGCCTATGTAAAACCACGGATTTCACGGATTAAACGGATTTGATGAAGAGAAGAAAAGGGACCGCAGATTACGCTGATGACGCAGATTGAAGAACCGATTCTGAAATCAAAATCTGTGTAATCTGCGAAATCTGCGGTCAAAATACCTCCTGCTCTGAGAGCTACCTTCGCTCATCCCCAATCCGTTCAATCCGTGCAATCCGTGGTTAAAAACCCCACCTCCTGCATGGACGGATTGCTGGCAGTGAACGAAGGTATCTTTCCCCTGCGCCCTCGGCGAGGTCGCCCTACCTTCTCAGCTCCGCCACAAATGCAGCACCGCGTAGCTGCGCCACGGTCGCCACGGTTGGGACAGCTCCTCCGCCCGCTTCGCGGTGACACCGCCGAGCTTGTTCCTTACCGCGATGTCTTCCTTGGGAAAGGCATCCGGCCAACGCAGCGCACGCATCGCGAGATAATGCGCCGTCCATGGACCGATGCCCGGCAGCGCGGTGAGCCCGGCGATCGCACTCTCCGGATCGCCGCCGCTTTCGAGCTTCAAAGCCCCGCTTTGGAAAGCCCGCGCCAAAGCGATGATGCTCGCCGCCCTCATGGCGACGATCCCGTGCTTCGCGACATCGCCCAACTCGGCCTTGGCCAGGGCTCCCGCTTCCGGAGACAACCGCGTCAGCTCCGGGAACGGGGTGGCCACCGGTTCCCCGAAAGCCTCCGCCAGACGGCAGGCGATCGTGGTCGCCGCCCGCACCGTGACCTGCTGGCCTAGAATCGCGCGCACCGACATCTCGAAGGGATCAAACGCCCCCGGCACCCGCAGGCCCGGATTCCGCCGCACAGCATCCTTCAACAAAGGATCTTTCTCCAAGTGGGCCGCGATCAGATCCGGCCTCGCTCCGAGATCGAAGAGATCACGCAATCTCCCCAGCAAGGCGGGCAACACGGGCGTGAGGGAATGCGTGAACTCCACCCTCAGCGCATGCTTGTCCGCCGCATGGGTCACCCGCACCCAGCCGGTGTGAGTCCCGAGCCGCATGGTGCGGGAATAGCCCGCGTCATCCACCGACTCGACGCCGACAATCCTACGCTGCCGCAGGAAATCGAGAATGCCCTCCCAGTCGTAGGGCGGCCGATAGCCGAGCCGGATGCTGGAGGTCTCACTGCCTGCCGTCGGTTGCGCGGACTCCGACGCAGCCTTGCGCAGGCGGGTGGGCGACATCCGGTAGCGGCGTAGGAAGGCGTCATTAAACCGCCGCAGGCTGGAGAAGCCGCTGGCAAAGGCGATCTCGGTAACCGGCAGTCGGGTTTCCGTGAGCAGTTGCTTCGCCAGCAGCAGCCGCCGTGTCTGCATCAGCTCGATCGGGGAAACGCCCAGCTCGGCATGGACGATACGGCGCAACTGCCGCGAGCTGATGCCGAAGTCCTCCGCCAGCTCCTCCATGCCAGTCCCCTCCTCGACCAGTCCTTCATTGAGCCGGTGGACGATGAGATGAGCGACGCGCTGCGCGTGATCGACCGGTGCCTGTCCGGGCGCGAGTTCCGGCCGACAGCGCAGGCAGGGGCGGAATCCCGCCTTCTCCGCAGCGGCGGCACCGCCGAAGAAACGGCAGTTCTCCCGCTTCGGAGTCTTCGCCGGGCACACCGGCCGGCAATAAACGCCGGTCGAGGTCACCCCCACGAAGAACACGCCATCGAAGCGTGCATCGTGGGAAGACAGGGCCTGGTATGCGGCGAGGTCGTCGATCATGATACGGGCACCGTAGACCCACGCGGGATTTCGCGCTGGCCGTTTTCGGACATCGGAATGAATTTGCTGCCATGTCCGGAAACGGCCAGCAAATCCTGCCGGAGCGGGCATACTCCCTCCATGGAAACGATCACCCGCGCCTGCAAGACGATCCCCACTCCGGTGGGCCAGCTGACCCTCGTGGCTGGTCAAACCGGGCTCGCCGCGATTCTCTGGGAAAACGATGATCCGGATCGCGTCCGTCTCGGCACGCTGGATGAAACACCGGATCATCCGGTGCTGGTGGAGACGGCGCGCCAGTTGGAGGAATACTTCGCCGGGCGGCGGAGCGTGTTCGAGGTGCCGCTGGAGTTCCATGGCACGGGATTCCAGAAGGACGTATGGGCGGCGCTGCTCA
Source organism: Luteolibacter sp. (assembly GCA_049840755.1). GTDB lineage: Bacteria > Verrucomicrobiota > Verrucomicrobiia > Verrucomicrobiales > Akkermansiaceae > Luteolibacter. Next base: position 32,739 of record JASGJM010000002.1, read on the forward strand.
CCATTCCCTTCGGTGAAACGCGAACCTACGCACAGATCGCGACGCAAGTCGGCCGCCCTTCCGCCGTGAGGGCCGTGGGAGCCGCGAACGGGCGCAATCCCATCTCGATCATCGCACCGTGCCATCGCGTGATCGGCACCAATGGCAAGCTCACCGGTTTCGCCGGAGGACTCGAGGTCAAAGCCCGCCTGCTGGCCTTGGAAGGAATCGGCGGCGAACTCGGAATCTAACCCGCCGCAGGCGTAGTCGCGCGAAGGTCCCCCTTCGCGTCCAGTGAAGACGCCGATACTATCCAACCTCCCCCTCAATCCTTCAACAACGCAACCACCGGCCCCAGCGCGAGCAGCATCAAGCACCAGCCAACCGATGGCAGCAGCTTCCCGGGATCTCCGGCAGCCTCGCCGAACATCATGGCATTCTCATGATGCAGCATGCCTCCCGTCCCTGCGATCATCGCCGCATAGAGCAAGGTCGAACTCACCGCTGCTGCCATCCCACGTCTACCGACGAGGAACCCGTGGATCAGAATGGGAATCGCCAGATAGAGCATGAACCCATTGAGATCCACCGCGGGACCCAATCGCGCAAAGACACTAAGAATCCACCAACCCTTTCCCAACAGGAACGTTCCGATGCCGAACATCACCGTGATGGTGAGAGTCTTGGAAACCTGCGAGCGGGAGTCGGTCTTCATCATTGCCAGCGGAAACGCAAACAAGGGCCGTGGGGCCCTTGCTCGAATCACAGGCTATGGATCGCAGCGGGAGAACGAAGCGAATTCCGCTCTCCCCTTCCCCACATCCGATCAGATATCCGCGCGCGTCTTGCCGCTGATCTTCCAAACCGGACCGTTCTTGTCGTAGGGCGGGCCTTCACCGGCTGCGGCCGGGCTGTTATCGAGGCGGAAAAGTGGCAGGATCGGCGCTCCGCTCGGGTCCTTCTCATAGGTCGCACCGATTTCCTCGATGAGCAGATAGGCGAAGAAGAAGCCGCCCGGCACCTCGCTGACGAGAATCTCGATCGGATAATCGGTGCCTTCCCGCGCCTCGAATTCCAAGCCCACCCCGAGCCCGCGGAGGTCGGACTTGGCGCGCTGGGACATGGAGCCGTAGCTGTAGATCGGCATCGGCTTCGGCATGGCCAGATCGCGGCGCGCACGCTCGAATTCGCGGTCCTCGCTCTCCCCGGTCAGCTGTGCCGCCTTGTAGGCCAGCTTCACATTGGCCGTGGGGGACTCGTAGCCGTAGTCGAAGACGTTCTTGTTGTTGAAGCGCACCGCCACCACGTCATCGCCCGCTCCCACGAAGCGGTATTTGCCGGTCTTCGGCGGGCGCACCATGCCGCGATAGACGACCACCCAGCGCGAGCCGGGCACGTCGCAGTTGAAGGCCTTCGGCGCGGTGTCCGCCGGTAGCACAGGCATGTAGATCTTGTTCTGAGAAAGCTTCTGCGGAGCCTGGTAATAGGAGCCCGCCAGACTGCGCTCGTTCCAGCCGCGGGACACGAAGCCGTGGAGGATCTCACGGGTCTTGTCCATGATCTGGCCCCAGTCCGAAAGCTCGCCGAGCGGCGTCGGGCGCCCCTTCGCATCCTGCTTGAGATCGTAGAAGGTGCCGACCAGCGCATTGGCATTCGGGTCGATCATGCCGAAGGGGCTCATGTTTCCGCCACCGCCGCCGAGGCCGGGTCCCATGCCATTGCCGAAGCCCTTGCCCTGTCCATCGCCGCGGCCACCGCCGGAACCGCTGCCACCAAGACCACCGGAGAGGCCGCCGCTGCTCAGCGAGCCCACGGAGGACATGGAAGCGGATGCATCCGGCTCCGGCAGGACGAAGCTGCTGGTGGCTCCCTTCGCCGCCATGCGCGGGGCATTCGGCAGGGTCATGCTGGCGCGCTGCTTCTTGTTGCTGATCTCCTTCACGCCGGGTGAGCCGCCACCGCCCCCCTTGGGCATGAAGTCGACGTCCGCCTTCTTCTCCGGGATCACCTGGAAGATCCAGAACACGCCGAGGGCGAGCAGGACGGCGTGGACGATGATGGAAAAGGACAAGGAGCCACCGCCCAGCTTCCGCCAGACGGAGTTTTTCTTCTCCTGCTGCTCCCGGCTGGGAACGGAAACGCCAGCTGGCATGTGAGCTGCTGGCACGGAGGCGGAGTGGACGTTCGAGTGCATGTCCTGAGTGGTTGCGAGCGGATGGCAATGAGCCGGAACGCCACGTGACACTGCGGGATGGGGCTTCCGGACGGCGTTTCATGGGACGCCGGACCGGACCGCTGTGGCGTGGGATTCCGTTGCCATCCAGCGAACCACAGTTAGAACAAACCCGCTTGTAGGGTGACGGCGATTTTGTGTGCGATTCCGCCACACCACCTCGCACGGAAGCGCCGAGACCCATCCGAAAACCACTGGAAAGAAACGACTTGCGCGGCTACTTTTCGCGCTTTTTCCACTCTTTCTTCGCCACCGCCTTCTTCGGCGCGGGGGGCAGAACATCCTCCACGATGAAGCGTCCCTTGACCCCGTCCAGCAGGCGCTTGATCTCCTTCCCCTCCTCCATCAAGGCGGTCAGGCGGTCCATCGGCAGGCCGGGAACAGCGAGCAGCGCCTTGTTCCGGGCATCCCGCTGGAGCAGCACCTTCGCCGCCAGCATGGACATGGTGTCGTAGCTGGCCTTCACCGGATCTTCGTGAGGCCGCTCGACGTGGAGAATGGTGTTCAACGCGAGGCGGTCCTCCTCTCCCAGATGGGCGAGGAAGGAATTCACCGCAGCGGGCGAGCTGCTGTCCGGGCGCGCATTCAGAATACGCTCCAACAAGGGAATCCCGGCCAGGAACTCACCGGCCTCGTGAAGGGTCTCGAACTGCTCGGACAGCAAATGTTGGACCTCACAGGATGTGAGCGCGAGATGGCAGAGCACGGCCACCGTGCCATCCACCGCCGTGGGAATGGCAGCCGCCTGGGTGGGCATCTCCGTGGGATGCTCGCGGCGCTGCGGCTGCTTCAGCGCGGCCACCGTGACTTCCTTGATGGAAGAGATGCCCATCTGGAGCCGGGCGGCGAGATGGTTCATTTGGATCTCGCGTGTGGCTGTATCCGCCATCACGGCCAGCAGATCGGCGCACTCCCGAGCGATCGCGGCACGCTGCTCCGCACTCGCCATCGCTCCGCTGGCCGTGGCCTGGTCGATCTTGAAATCGAAGAACGACCGCGCATTCGCGATCAACTCCCGGAAAGCATCCGCTCCGCGCGACTTCAGGAAACTGTCCGGGTCCTCGCCCTTCGGCAGCTCGACCACCCGCACCGAGATCCCCTCGATGATGAGCTCGCGGAACGACTTCTGCGCGGCCTTCACGCCCGCGCCGTCCGCATCGAAGCACAGCACCACCGACTTGGTGTAGCGCTTCAGCAGCCGTGCGTGTTGGGAAGTCACCGCAGTCCCCTGCGCGGCGATCGCCTGGGCGATGCCATGTTCGTGGCAGGAGATCACATCGATCTGCCCCTCGCAGAGCAGCGCGGCGCTTTCATTGAGGATCGGCTTCTTCGCACGATCGAGCGCGAAGAGGATGTTGCTCTTCTTGAAGAGCAGCGTCTCCGGTGAGTTGACATACTTGCCGGAGTTCTTGTCCTCGATGAGCTGGCGGCCGCTGAAGCCGATCACATCCCCGATCTCATTGCGGATCGGAAACATCAGGCGGTTGCGGAAGCGGACCCGCAGGCCGGAGCGCGGATCGTTCTCCTCCTTCAGATAGGCCATGCCGGAGCCGACGAGCTCGCGGCCGTTGATGTTCCGGCTCTTCGCCCAATCGGTGAACCAGCGCAGGTTGTCCGGCATCCAACCGATCGCCCAACGCTCCGCCACCTCACGCCCGAAGCCACGGGACTTCAGGTAATCACGCGCGTGCTGCGCATCCGGTGAAGTGAGCAGCAGCTCATGGAGATAGGCGGTGGTGTCCCGCATCACATCCAGCAGCCGTCCGCGCATGCGCCGCGCCTGATCCGCGTGCGGATCGGACTCCACCTCGATCACCGGCACACCGGAACGCCCGGCCAGCTTCCGCACCGCATCGGTGAACGGCAGGTTCTCGAACTCGCGGACGAACGCGATCGCATCCCCACCCTTCTGGCAGCCGAAGCAGTAGAAGGACTGCGTGGAAGGCCGCACGTTGAACGACGGGCTCTTCTCGTTATGGAACGGACACAGGCCCACGAAATTGGTGCCTGCCCGCCGCAGTTGGACGTAGGAACTGATCAGGTCCACGATATCGGTCGAACTGAGGACCTGTTGGATGGTTTCCTGTGGGATCTGCGACACGGCGGGGAGCCGAGTATGACCAGCCGCGGGCCGCGTCCAAGCCGGAACACCGGAAACACGTCCGGATCGCCTTTTCGCTGCACCCAACCCGCGATTAGGGGGAAAACTACGCAGAAGCTACTAACACGATTTGCAGACGAGGGCTCTTCGTGGCATCGCTCCTATGTTGGAGTCGGAAAAAAACCCGCTCCTCCTAGCCCATGAAAGTCTGTACCAAAAATTCCGCCGGTGAAAGCCGGGAAGTGCTGCTGAAGGAGTATTTCGTCACCGCCTCGCTGATTGCGCTGCTCAAGCGCGTGGGGGCAGAAGCCGCCCGCTGTGCGAAGCCGCTACCCAAGCAGGAGCCCGCTCTGGTGCGCGTGCGACCGTGATCCCTTTCCCGGTTGCTGGTTGGTCTCGTCCCGTCCGGTCCATCTGACCGGGCGGGACTTTTTTTGCCCACAGGGCGCGGGCCTCCCGCTTCACTCCAGGCTGGATCGACATGCAGAACAGCCCTGAAGGGGCGTCATGGGATAGCCCGGGGCAACGCCCCGGGGATTGGAGACCTATCGTAACGAGCCCTGTAAGGGCGGGATGAAAGAGTGGGACTGGCCTCCCCCGGTATGACGCCCCTTCAGGGCTTGTTCCTTTTCCACCCGTAACCCAAGGCGTTGCCTTGGGCTATCCCATGACGCCCCGTCGGGGCTTGAGATTCCTCCAGCAGTTTTGTCCAGCCAGCCAAAAGCTCTGAATATCGCCTCACTCCAGACCCAGCACCTGATCGGCGTGGCGGCTGACCTCGCGGAAGCGAGCGGCATTTGCAGGCAGCTTGATGTCCTGATCCCAGGTAGGAATCATGGCGCTCATCCGGGCCTTGCCCTCCGGGGTCTCCAGCAGGCGGGCAAAGCAGGTCTTCACCACCTGCAACACGATGTTCACGGACACCGAGGCTCCGGGCGAGGCACCCAGCAGCGCCGATATCGACTTGTCCTCATTGGTGATGACTTCCGTGCCGTAGTGGACGATGCCCGCCTCGCCGTCCGTCTTCTTGATCGCCTGCACGCGGATGCCCGCGTCGATGAGTTTCCAATCCTCCACCTTCGCGGCGGGATAGAACACGTGCAGCACCTCCATGCGGTCCTGCATGCTCTGCGTGCCCTGCTGGACGAGGTATTTCACCAGATCCAGATTGCTGATGCCGATCTTGATGAGGGTGGCGAGGTTGTCCGGCTTCACGGACAGCGGCAGATCGAGGAAGCTGCCTTCCTTGTTCAGGAACTTGGTGGTCCACGCGGCAAAGGGGCCGAAGAGCAGCGTCTTCTTCCCATCCAGAATGCGCGTATCGAGGTGCGGCACGGCCATCGTCGGCGCAGCGTCGAGCGCCTGTCCGTAGACCTTCGCCTGATGCTTCGCCACGATCTCCGGATTGTCACAAATGAGCCACTGCCCGCCGATCGGGAAACCACCGAGGCCCTTCGCCTCCGGGATGCCTGCCTTCTGGAGCAGCGGCAGGCTGCCACCACCCGCTCCGACGAAGACGAACTTCGCGTTGTTCTCGAAGCTCTCGCCGGTTTCCAGGTTCTTGATCACCACTTCCCAGTGACCGTCGTTCTTCGTGAGATTGGTCACACGGTGGCGGCTGGCGATGCCGCAGCCGGGCTGTTGGGCGAGCCAGCCGAGCAGCTTGCGTGAAACCTCGCCGAAGTTCACGTCCGTGCCGCCGTCCATCTTCGTCGCCGCGATCGGCACGCCGCTGCGGCCCTCCAGCAAGAGCGGAGCCCACGAGGCGATCTTCTCGCGGTCCGTGGTGTATTCCATCTCCTCGAAGAAATGGTGCGCGGACATCGCCGCATGCCGCGCCTTGAGGAAATCCACCTGCGCCTGACCGTGCACGAAGCTGATGTGCGGCACCGGATTGATGAACTCCGTCGGATTGGAAATCATCCCCTGCTCCACGGCGTGGGCCCAGAACTGCTTCGAGTGGTCGAACTGCTCGAAAATCTTGATCGGGTTCGCCGCGTTCACCGTGCCGTTCGCCTCCGCCTTCGGAGTGTAGCTCAGCTCGCAGATGCCGGCGTGGCCCGTGCCCGCATTGTTCCAGCCATGGGAGCTCTCCTGTGCCAGCTCGTCCGTGACCTCATACACCTGGATCGAAAGCGAAGGGTCCAGCAGCTTGAGCATCACTCCCAGATTGGACGACATCACGCCGCTGCCGATGAGAATGACGTCCGGATTCTGGATGTGGGAATGGTGCTTCATGGAATGGGCTGGGATCGATCGGGGATGAAGGCGCGGCGGGCGCGGAGCCGGGATGGCGGGCGCCGGAGTGTTGTGGGAATTTGCCCGATATTCACGCAAAAAAGATTTTACCAGAAAAAGGCAGATTTATCCGTGAAAGCAGGGGCGGAAACGGCGAATCGTGAAAAAATTTTCCGTTTCCGAGGCATCGTCGCCGCTCTCCCACTCCCTTCTGCCGCGCCCGTCGTCACGACCTGTTGAGTGCACACAGGTTGCCGGGTTCCGGTCAACCTCCGCCCCCCTCCTCAAGTGCACCTTCGCATGCCTCCAGACCACCCGTGCGCGTTGCATCACGCAGGGTCTCGAAAGCGATCCCATTGCATGTCGCACACTTTCCAATCGACTCACCCAACCTCCACAAGCCGTTCATCAAGATCCATTTGCGGAGATCTTGATGCAGTCGTATCTCTGTTAGGAGAGCCGGGTGGTGAGCCCAAAGCCACCACCCGCCTCACCTGACCAACCCTGATTGAAACGACCATGAAAACCAGTTTCCTCGCCCTACCCCTGATCGCCGCCACGGCCCTCGTCTGCTCCTGCAAGGACGTGAAGACGAAGGTCGAAACCGCCGGTGATGCCACCTTCGCCCGCAAAACCTTCGAAGGCCTCGCCCGTGGTGACCAATCCGTGAGCGGTGACATCGATTGGAAAATGCTGAAGTCGTTCGGCACGGATGTGGGCGCCGCCTACGTGGTGATGGCCTCGGAAGAAGACCAGCGCCGCTTCCGCGAAGCCTTCATCGTCAAATTCGCCTCCTCCTTCCAAGGTGCGGGCGGCAAGGTGGAGGACTTCGTCGCGTGGAAGGTGGCCGAGCACGATGCCACCCACACCGTCGTCACCGCCGCCTCACCCAACAAGGTCCTGCGGATCACCGTGAACGAACGTGACGGCAAGGAACGGGTCTCCGGCTTCGACGTATCGACTCCGTGAGGAACCATCCTCTTAACGGCTTTCTATCCAAGGGCACGTCCGCTTCCCGGCGGCGTGCCCTTTCTCTTCCTAAGGCGCCGTGAGCGTGAGCAGCGTCTTGTGGGAATAGGGTCCCAGCATGGCGGTCACGTTGACCTCCCCGGCCATGCCTGCCCCCGTGAAGGGGAATTGCGCCGTGGACTGTCCGGCGAACACCGTGACGCTGAAGGGCACCGTCCCCATCGCTGGATTGGAAACACTCACGGTTAACAGGGTGTTCGCCACTGCGGGCGATGCCAGCGTCAGCGTCAGCATGGTGGTGCCGCTGGAAGAAACCGTTTGTACGTTCGGCGTCAGCGCAAAGCCACCGGCATCCGGTGCAGTCGGCAGCTCGACCTTCACCGAGGCGAAGAGCTTGTCCGGAGGAGTGCTTCCCAGTGGCTCCGCCAACACCACCCTTTCCCAGGTGCCGTCGATGCTCGTCACGGATTCAGCCGCGCTGAAGGGCGTGAAGGAACTGAGCGTGGAACTGAGCTGCGGCGTATAGACCTATCCTGGGATTCCGCCGCCGCACATACTCCACGTTCAAGGTGGTCCCGGCTCCGCTGCCTGCCCGGACAATGGAGGGCAGGCCCCGGACTCCGGTCCCCGCCGCCAGGTGACTCACATCCGGTGTGGTGCCGTCCAGATTGAAGGCGTATTTCAGGAGATTCGCCACGCCATCGTGATGCGGTGCCGTCCATGCCAAGGCGTCCCCCACCCGTCAGCGATGCATGTGCGTGCCCACTGCTGATAGCTCTGCAAGGTGGCATTGGCCGGCGGGGCCGATGAATTCGCGAGATCTGCGGAATTGCGCGGTTCCACCTTCGCCACACCTACCACGGATGGCCAGCGGCCCGACGATGTTGGCATAGGGCCTCCCCTCCCACGGAAAGGGATCGGCCAGATAAAACAGGTCATCCACCCGCAGCCCGGCATCCACCACGAATTCATTTTCCGCAGGAACCAAGGAAGCCACCGTCACTTGAAACACCTGCACCAGCACTCCCTCCAGCGTCTGGCTCCGTGTACACGCCGGTGGCGATTTGCGCGGCGGTCACGGTGACAGGCGCGGGCGGAGCCTCGATCGCCGGACTGTTGATCACCGGGTCGGCATCCGTCAGCAGGATCTGGTCGCCCGCATATACCACCGTGGCGGCGGGAATATTGATACGCTGCCCGGGAGACACGGAGAAATTGCCTGCTAGAAAAATGCCGGAATAGTCCGCACCCGCGTAGCTGGGGTCGCCCGATTTCACCTGCACGAAACAGCCCGCATCACCGCGTGCCGTGACCAGGATATCCGACAATGAAATGGATGTGCCCTCCGCGATGATCCCTTTTTTGATATTATAGACCGTCGCCGGAGTAACCGCCAGAGCAGCGGGGAAGCCGAGAGCCAGACAGGAAAAGAGAGGCACCACGATGGCGCGGCGCAGGCGCGGGGAAGCCGGGTTCATAGGGCTGGAGGAGATTGAAACGGCTCCACGGCGGACAGCCTCCGCATCATGGAAACCCAAGGGAAGGAAACAGCGCGCACGCTAGCGGATCGGGTCTGTTTGAACAGACCTTAATCGTGACACACCACCCGCAGGCGGCCGCCCCCAACCCGTTCCCCGGCAAAAAGCCCCTCCGTAAAAACCCGTGCCCTCCTCCCCCCTTCGCGTAGGTTGTAAGTTAGACTCCACGGGTGTTCGCTTGATAGCGGAAGAACTCCTGAAAAAAGCTTCCATCGCTTGAAAGAAACGTCCATGAAAGGACGTAAGGAAAAATTAAGGACATCTCGGTCAAATGGCTTGGCTGAGGGATTCTTTCAGTCCATAACAGATAGAGCCATGGGTCTGGAAAAGGTTAGAATCGACCGCCTCACTCGGAAGCGCTTCATGCAAGTGGTCCGCAGTTTCCGTGAATCGGATGTGGGCGGAAAAGGCCAGCGGCTGTTCATGCTGCTGCTCACCCTGATGATCGTCATCGGCGGCCTGAACGTGCTGAACAGCTACGTGGGCCGGAAGTTCATGACCGCCATCGAGCAGCGGCACGCCGATGAATTCACCCAGCAGGCGCTGCTCTACATTCTGGTCTTCGCTATGACCACCGTGGCCGCCGTGTGGTTCCGCTTCTGCGAGGAAAGGCTGGGCCTGCTCTGGCGCGAGTCGCTCACCCGCCACCTCACCCGCGCCTATCTGAAGCACTCGCTCCGCAGCCACGGCGCGGAAAAGGTGGCGAACCCGGACCAGCGCATCGCGGAGGACGTGAAGTCCTTCACCACCACCACCCTCAGCTTCGTGCTGCTGATCCTGAATGGCACCTTCACCGTCATCGCCTTCTCCAGCGTGCTGTGGTCGATCAGCATTCTGCTGTTCTTCGTGGCCGTGCTGTATGCCGCCGCAGGGACCTTCATGGCGATCCGCCTGGGCCGCCCGCTGATCGGGCTGAACTTCCGCCAATCCGACAAGGAGGCCAATTTCCGCTCCGAGCTGGTGCACCTGCGAGAGCATGCGGACGAGGTGGCGATCACCCACAACGAGCCGCTGTTTGAAAACCGCCTGTCGCAGCGCATCGGCGATTGGGCCGCCAATGCCCGCCGCATCATCTCGGTGAACCGGAACCTCTCGTTCTTCACTACCGGCTACAACTACGGCATCCAGCTCCTGCCCGCGCTCATCGTCGCGCCGCTGTTCTTCGCCGGGAAGGTCGAGTTCGGCGTCATCACCCAATCGGCCATGGCCTTCGCCACCTTGCTCGGGGCCTTTTCGCTGATCGTCACCCAGTTCCAATCCATCTCCACCTTCGCCGCGGTGATCGCCCGTCTCAGCGAGCTTGCCACCTCGATCGAGAACGCCGCGGAACGCAAGAAGGCTCCCATCGAGATCCGCCACGAGCCGCGCCGCCTGCGCTTCGAGGCGCTCGACCTGCTCGCACCGGACACCGGCGTGCCACTCGTGCGCGGTCTGGAACTGGTCGTGCCGGAGCGCGCCAACATGCTCGTGAATGGCACCAACGGCCCCGCCCGCCACGCCCTCTTCCACCTGCTCGCCGGCGATTGGGAACGCGGCGAAGGCTCCGTGGTCATGCCGGAGAACAACCACATGATGCTCCTCCCGGAGCGCCCCTATCTGCCCACCGGCACGCTGCGCCAGATCCTCCACGTGGAAGGCGGGGACTTCCGCATCAACGATCTCCGCACCACCCAGGCGCTGCGCCAGCTCGGCCTCACCGCCACGCTCGCCCGCGTGGGCGGACTGGATGTGGTCCGCGAATGGGGCGAGGTCCTCTCACTGGAAGAGCAGCAGCTTTTCTCCTGCGTCCGCGCCATCGCCGCGAACCCGGACTTCATCATCTTCGACCGCCCCGGCACCACCTTGAAGAAAGACGAGCTCGCCCGCGTGCTCACCGCCTTCCGCCGCATGGGCCAGGGCAGCGTCACCTTCGGCGGCACCGGCGAGGCCTACGAGGTCTTCGATGCCGTGCTGAAGATCAATCCGGACGCCACCTGGACCTACACACCCCAGATCCGTGCCGTGCCGGAAGAACTGCTCATCGCGGATGAGGAGGACTCCCCCGTCACTCCCACCGAATGCCTCTTCGGCCCCGTGCCCACGCAAAAGGCCATTGCTCCCGCAGCCGTCGCTGACCCCGCTTCCGATACGGATGCGGACTCGGAGCCGCCCACCGCCAAGTGCGCCCCGTGAGCCACTGGGAGTGGCGGCTTTCATGCCGCCATGAAAAGGGAGGGGATGATCTTACGCTCAAAACCAGCCATCCGCCCATAAGGGCCAGTTGGGACGGCGTTATCGAGAGAAAGACCTCCACCGCCCTGCGCTCTCGGCGAGAGCGCCCTACCTCCAGAGCCCATCTCCCAAGATAAGGGATCGCTGAATCCAGACTCGCCTTTCGCTCCGGCCGATGTTCCAACATCGGGGTGACGATGGAAGCCCCCGGCCGCTCACGCCTGCTTGCCGCACGCCTGTTGTTGGGCTTGGCGGTAATCCTCATCGGCGTAGCGCAGTGGCTGTCGTGGGAGCGAGTGATCGTGGATCCGCAGATCCAGCGGGAATACCTGACCACAGGTTCACGCATCGTGGTCCGATCCACCTTGAGCCAGATCCCCCACATGTGGTGGATCGAGGACAAAAGTTCCTCCGACCACCCTATCCGAGGATGGATGGGCATGACGATCCGTTTCAGCCGGATTCTCACCACGCTGGACACCCCCACACCTCCTTCGGAGATTCGTTCCTATCAAGGTGCGGACGTGGTGCTGGTGATACGGTCTTATTTGGACCGCCAACCGTTGTTCCCCTTGATATCTTGGCCGATGCTCACGGTTGTCGTCTGGCTGCTCGCGATACCCGGCATGCTGATCATGCCCTTCGTTGCAGGCCCGTTGTCACGTGCCCAACCGCTGCTCTGGATCGTCCGTTTCTTCTCCTTCTCGATGTTGGTATGGCTGATCCGGCATCTGATCCTGATCTACACCAGCTATCCCAGCCTTCCCTACAAAGCCATCGGCTCCGGCTACTGGCTCTCGTTGGTCGCACTGCTCGTGGAAATCACCGGCCTCTTCCTCATCCCGAAGCCCCGCCAGGCATCACCGCCACTGGGAGTGGCGGCTTTCGAGCCGCCATGACAAAGGGGCGGACCGCCTTACGCTCAAACCCAACCGCCCGCCCCAACCGCAAACCTCTCCTCAACCAGCCATTTACTACCCTCCCCGTAACTCCAACCCACCCACCACCGGATGACACCTTCCCGCACCTCCACAGCCAAAGCCCTCCTCTGGCTGGCCGTCATCCTCATCTCCCTCGCCCAACTGCTCCCATGGGAGCATGTCCCCATGAACTATTGGGCGAGCCCCACCTATGTCGCAGGTTCGGCCATCACCGGACAAGTCCCCCATTATTGGACATTTCACCAATCCTCCACCACTTCCCCGACCCTCGATCAACGCGCACACTACGATGGGATCTGGTTCATCCGGGTTTCCCCCGAAGAGATCCCCAAGGAAATGCCCAGCTATCTGATTCAGGATCTCTGGACCTTTGGGAACAGCCTCCTCGCCACACACCCCACCGCCAGTTACCTCCTGTCGAAGCGCTGGCCCACGGTCCTGCTGATCATCTGGCCCGCCGCCTTTCTCGCACTGTTTGCAATGCCCTTTCTCACCCGCCCCTTCGGTCACTCCCGTGCGACCTTGTGGCTTGTCCGGGCCCTCGTAGCCGCCATGCTCATCTGGCTCATCTGGAATCTCTCCGTCGCCTTTCGCGGGAAGATATCCCCGGACTACGGCCGCATCGGTCTCGGCCAATGGCTTACTCTCATCGCTCTCCTCGTGGAAATCATCGGGCTCTTTCTCATTCCAAAGCTGAGACTGGAGTCCATATCCATCAAACCGGACACACTCCTTCCGTCCCACGAGTAACATCTCCACTGGATGCCCCTCTCCCGTTCCTACCTGGTCAAATCTCTCCTGTGGCTGGCCGTCATCCTCATGGCCATCGGCCAGTGCCTGCCGTGGGAGTGCGTCCCAGTGAATATCCATCACTATCTTAGCCGATCTTTTCCTCAATATTCTTCGAGTTTGTCCTATGTCGAAGCCATCTCAATCACCAAACAAATCCCCCACGTCTGGACCTTCGACCAGTCCCGGAAACGCCCGTCATTCACCGATCAGGAGCTGTTTTATAACGTCATCAGGTCCGAATCCAGATCGCCCCACGATCCACCCAAGGAAATTCAAACCTATCTGATGCAGGAACTCTGGACCTTGGGGCGCGGCTTCTATGACAGCTCACCTTCTGCGAGCCACCTGCTCTCCACACTGTGGCCGGGAATGCTGCTGGCCATCTGGCCTGTCGCCTTTCTCGCATTGCTTGCGATGCCGTTTTTGACCGGCCCGCTCGGACACTCCCGCACCACCCTTTGGACCGCCCGTTACCTCGCCTTCACCATGCTCGTCTGGCTCATCCGAAATCTCGTCCTAGCCTTCGGGGAGCAGGCATTTCCAGAGGTACAGCCGCATCGGCGCAGGCCAGTGGCTCACTCTCAGCGCCCTGCTCGTGGAGATCATCGCGCTCTTCCTCATTCCGAACCCGCGCAAGATCAGCCCCACGGAAACCACTCCCGCCTAGAAAGGTCGGGCGCTCTCGCCGAGAGCGACGGGCGGTGGAGAAGACCACCACCAACGACGTCGTCCCAACACCTCTTGATGAGCGGGCGTTTGTTTAAGAGGGTGTACCGAAATGGGGAGACGCGTTCCAGAACTTGAACCCATTTGACCCGTGAAGCGCGGCTGACCTTCTTCGTCCTGAAGGGACGACTCATACCAGCCTAGGGTCGCAGACCCTAGGTGGGCGCTTCTCGGATTCTCCGCATGCTGAAGGCATGCCTCATGCAGGGGAAACGTTTCATTCCATCCAAAGCTGCTCCCCACATGGGGCACCCATTCAGGGTGCATCTCACTCTCCGGACTTGACCCGGGGTCGTGGACCCCGGGCTGGTATGAGTCGTCCCTTCAGGACGAAGAGGTTGCCCCCAGGGTTTCGGTACACCCTCTAAGAGCGCAAGGTGATCCTCACCACAGCCCGTATTTCCCGTAGGCCACGATGTAGAGGCACATCAGGAGATTCGCCGTGGCATGCATGGCCACGCAGGCTCCGAGACTCTTCGAGCGGATGCACAGCAGATAGGTGATGCTGCCGTAGAGGAAGGCCATCGCCCGATCCGGGCCCATGTGGACGCCGGTGAAGAGCCCGGTGACCACCAGATAGGAAACCCACGAAGGCTTGCCGAACGGCTGCTGCCACCACTCCCCCTTCCAATCCGGCACGAGGCGCATCAACCGCCTCACCCACACGCTCGGTGAGGTGGAAACGGTCGGGATCATGGTGAGCAGGAAGCGCATCATGAAGCCGCGCCAGAAGATCTCCTCCGCCAGCGCGACCACCACCACGGCCCGGAAAAAACGCAACACCACCACGGTCCACCACGCGGCGGGAGATTGGAACACTCCGGGATCGAATCCCTCCTTGCGTGCCGCCACTCCCAGCCATGCCCGCCAGCCTTCCGGATCGGCATCCAGACCGAGGCGGTCGTAGAGCGTGGTCGGCAGCAGCCACAGGCCGATGCCGATGGCTCCGCAGGCGATGCCCGCGAGCACGCCCTTGGCCGACCAACGGAATTCATAGTACTTCCACCCGCGCAGCAGCAGCCCCAGGACCACCAGCGTCTGCAGTGGATACATCCAGTGCTCCGGCGCGCGCCGCCACCACGGCGCGTCCGGATGCTTCCAAGTGATCGCCGCTCCCACCACCTGCAGGAGCAGCATGAAGCCCAGAAACACGGCCAGCGGCGCGACATGCGCGGTCGTCAGCGCCCGCGCCTCCTGTTCGTTGCGTGGGGCCGTGTTCATGAGCGGGGCGGATCAGAGGGTGCCGACGAAGCGCTCCATCTTGTCCATGGCCTTGCGCAGGTCCTCGATGCCGGTGGCGTAGCAGCAGCGGAGGAAGCCCTCGCCACTGTTACCGAAGGCACTGCCGGGGACGGCGGCCACGTTCTCCGCCTCGAGCAGGCGGGTGGCGAAGTCCTTGCTGGAAAGTCCGGTCGAGCGGATGTCCGGGAACACGTAGAACGCACCACCCGGCGTGTGGCAGGACAGGCCCATCTCATTGAGACGCTTCACGAGGAAGTCCCGGCGCTGGTGGTAGCTGTCCCGCATCATCTGCATGGCGGGCGTACCGTTCTCCAGAGCTTCCAGCGCGGCGTTCTGGCTCATGATCGGAGCGCAGAGCATCGAGTACTGGTGGATCTTCATCATCGCCTCGATGATCGGCTGCGGAGCGCAGGCGTAGCCGAGGCGGAAACCGGTCATCGCGAAGGCCTTCGAGAAGCCGTGCAGGAGGATCGTTCGCTCCTTCATGCCGGGCAGCGAGGCGATCGAGACGTGCTTCACGCCATCGTAGCGCAGCTCGCTGTAGATCTCATCCGTCAGCACGATCAGGTCGTGCTCGATGCAGAGCTTGGCGATGCCTTCGAGATCCTCGTTGGTGGCGACCGAACCGGTGGGGTTGGTCGGGAAATTCAGCATCAGCACGCGGGTGCGCGGCGTGATCGCGGCGGCCAGCGCCTCGGGCTTCAGCGAGAAGCCGTTTTCCTTCTTCGTCTCCACGGACACCGCATTGCCATAGGCCATCACGATGCTCGGGCTGTAGGAAACGTAGCACGGCTCGTGGAAGATCACTTCATCGCCCGGATTGAGAAGGGCGCGTAGCGCGAGGTCGATCGCCTCCGAGACGCCGACGGTGACGAGCACTTCCTTCGCCGCGTCATACTGCACGTCGAAGAACTCGCCGACATAGCGGGAGATGGCCTTGCGCAGCGAGAGCAGGCCGAGGTTGGAGGTGTAGGTCGTCTGCCCCTTCTCAAGCGAGTAGATGGCGGCCTCGCGGATGTGCCAGGGAGTGACGAAGTCCGGCTCGCCAACGCCGAGGGAGATGACGCCCTCTCGGCCTTGCACGAGTTCGAAGAAATCGCGGATGCCCGATCGCGGGATACCCGCGACGTTGCGCGCGATTTTGGTGGAATAGTCCATGGTGGTGGTGGGATGGGATGCAGTGCGGTGGTTGGAGATCTATTGCCGGGCAATCGCCGGCTTCAGATCACCAATCGCGACTACCCATTCCTCTCTCACGGAGAGACGGCGAGGCGCTCGGCTCGGGCTTCCTGATCGAAGAGGAACCCGTTTTCCTTGTACGTCTTCAGTCGGAAGTGCGTGGCCGTGGACAGCACGCCATCCAGGGTGCTGAGCTTCTCGGAAACGAAGCGCGCGACCTCGCGGAGATCGCTGCCTTCCACCACGACCATCAGGTCGTAGCCGCCGCTGGCGAGGTAGCAGCTCGTCACCTGGTCGAAGCGCGCGATGCGCATGGCGAGGCGGTCGAAGCCACCGCCGCGTTCCGGCGTGACCTTCACCTCGATGAAGGCGGACACGGAGTCACCGTCCGCACGCTCCGGATCGACCACGGCCTGGTAGCCCAGGATGGTGCCGTCCTTTTCCCATGCGGCAATGCGGACATTGACCTGGTCCGGGGAAATGGAGAGCAGTTCGGCGAGCTGCTCGTGCGAGTAGCGGGCCTTGCTGCGAAGGAGCTGGAGGAGCGGATCGGTGGACATGCGGAAAACTTCCAATGAGTGGCCGTGCGGGTGGCCGCCGCCGTTTTAGCGGAAGAGCGGCATCCGTCACGCCTGATTTTCGTATCCAGCGTCTGTGTGGGAAAGGTTTGTGACGATCTGTGCAGGTGGAGCTGGGTAGCCGCGGTTGTTGATCTTAGTCCCGGAGGGACGACGCAGCCTGCGCTCTTACGTGGGACCAACCCATCCAAGGTTCATCGGTTTGCCTGCCCGACCATCCATTCGTCATCCATAGAACTCCGCTTGCGTCGCCCCTAACGGGGCTCAATCCCTTCCATCTGCCTGACCGGTGGCTTGCGCCACCGGCTACCTTTCGTCGCCCCTCCGGGGCTTGGAAACCATCGCGTGAGAATCAGCGCGAGTCCACCTCACCCACCTTCTCACAAACGTGGCGACAAAAAAAGAAGGACGCCCCGGCTGAGGCGTCCTTGTCTTTGAAAAGATGTGGTCCCCTATCGGATCACTCGCCAAGACAGATGCCCACGGCACGTGCGGCCTGCACCAGTTCGCTGTCCGGCTCCACCAGACGCAGCTTGTTGACCGCTTCCTGGATCGGCACCGAGCCCACGTGATAGGATTGGTAGCTCACCATGCGGCCGAATTCTCCTTCAGAGGCGAGCTTCACGGCCATCACGCCGAAGCGCATGCCGAGAATACGGTCGAGCGAAGTCGGCGCACCGCCACGCTGGAGGTGACCCAGCGTGCAGGAACGCGTTTCCTTGCCGGTGAGCTCTTCCAAACGCTTGGCAACGATCTGGCCGACACCACCAAGGCGGACCTCGCCGCCGCAGTTGGCATCCACGCTGACGATGTCTCCCTGTGGCAGGCAGGCACCTTCCGCGACCACGACGAGCGTGCTGTGATACCCCTGGGCATCGCGGGCCTTGATGTGCTCCGCGACCTTTTCGTAGCTGAAAGGAATCTCCGGCAGGAGGACCACGCTGGCACCACCGGCGATGCCGCCCCAAAGGGCGATCCAGCCGGCGTGACGGCCCATCACTTCCAGCACCATCACGCGCTTGTGGCTGTCCGCAGTGGTCTGGAGGCGGTCGAGGCCATCGACCACGGAGTTGACCGCGCTGTCGAAGCCGAAGGTCATCGCGGTGGCGTGCAGGTCGTTGTCGATCGTCTTCGG
The DNA here is from genome assembly GCA_049840755.1 of Luteolibacter sp. Classification (GTDB taxonomy): domain Bacteria; phylum Verrucomicrobiota; class Verrucomicrobiia; order Verrucomicrobiales; family Akkermansiaceae; genus Luteolibacter. The sequence goes on from JASGJM010000002.1 coordinate 50,601, forward strand.
CACACCGATGATCGGCCAGCCTTCACGATAGAGCTGGAGGCCGGTGGTCAGCGAGCCATCGCCACCCACGATCACGAGCGCGCTGATTTCCAGCTGCTCCATGGTGCGCTTCGCCTTGGCGACGATCTCGGGCGGCACTTCGGCGATGTCGCCCTTGCCGACCTTGGCGGCGAAGTGGCCCTTGTTGGTGGTGCCGAGGATCGTGCCGCCCATCTTGAGGATGCCGACGGTGTCCTTGGGCTTGAGAATCGTGTAATCGCCGGGAGGCAGGAGACCTTCGAAACCATCCCGGAATCCAATCACCTCCCAGCCGAGCTGATCGGCCGCGCCGACCACGCCATGAATGACCGCGTTCAGACCGGGGCAATCCCCGCCGCTGTTCAGGATACCAATGCGCATGAGTGTGTTAGATTTCGGGTATGGAGCAATGTGTTCCCGGGAGACCCCGGATTTTTTCGTCAGAGCGGATCGTCCGCCTTGAGAAGTTCGCGGCGGGGATCCTGGACCGGGGCGCCATTGGACAGCCACTGGTCGTAGATTCCCCAGCCCTGCTGGATCAGGGCGCGGGCGCGGTTGAAGCGGTCCGGGTTGTTGAGCACCACGGCGATCACGCGGCGCGGAGTCACGCCCTTGCTGCCGTCCGCCTTCTTGCGGACCAGCGGATCACGCTCCTGGCAGGCGGAGAGGCAGGGGCCGGCGGCATTGGTGGTGCCGGTCTTCACTCCGAGCATGCCCGGCTCGCCGATCAGCTCATTGGTATTCTTCACCGTGAAGGTGCGGTTGCCACCCGCGCCGCTGACCGTCACGCGGCGGTCCTTCTGGCGCACGATGTAATTGAAGGCCGCGCGGCGCATCGCGTAGATCGAGAGGCGGGTCATGTCCGCCGCCGTGGAGGTGCCGACGGCCTGCCCCTGGAGCTCGAGACCGTGGGGATTGGTGAAGCGGGTATTGGTCGCACCGAGGGCACGGGAGAGACGGTTCATTTCCGCCACGTAGGCGGCCACCGGATCGCCACTCCCGCCACGGCGGGACAGCAGATCGCGGCCGATGTGGTCGGCGATGGCCTGAGCGGCGAGATTGTCCGAACCCAGCAGCGCGGAGGTCAGGGCATCCCGCAGGCTGATGCGGTCACCGGGGACGAGGCGCATCGGATTCGGGCCGCCGATCGCGGCCACGGAGCCGGGGACGGTGATCATCACGGTGGCGATGTCCGACTGGTTCGCATTCGCCCAGTCCACGGCCACGGCACCGGTGGCGATCTTGGTGAGGCTGGCGACCGGGCGCTTGGCTGAGGCATTGGCGGCGACCAGCACTTTCCCGGACCACGCCTCCACAACCATCACGCTCTCAGCCCCTTGGGCGGAGACCATGGCAGGAGCCGAGACGACGAGAAACGGGAGCAGGCGGAAAATGATACGCTTGAGCATGGCTATCCGGCGCGAAATCTACCGACCGCCGCCCACGACTCAACCCCAAACGCGGAGGATTGCAGAACCGGGAGAGACGGAGGGCACTTCATGCGGAGCCGCATTTTTTATGCCAAGGGAGGACGCACCCGGAGGCGGCAGCCACGGGAGGAAACGCGGGCCTCCCCCCTCCCCGCCCCCCTCACCCGATGACCTTCCGGGCTTAATGCCTTGCCAATCCTCCTCTAAGCTTTAGTTTCCCGCGGCAGCAGGACTTTTCCCACGATCCCGGATGCCCGAACCCGGCCCAATGACCATTGCCGCGGCCGCCCCGAGTGGAGCGCCCTCCGGTCGCCGCATCGCTGGATCCGGGAACATCCTGCCTCCCTCGGGCGGCGGCGCAAGCCGGCCGGCACGGATCCCCAGGCACCGCCACGCTCTCCGGACGCGGTCCCTTCCCGGCACCAAAAAGCCGGTCGATCCCTGTCTCGCCGGTCCGCACGCTGGACCCTCCATCACCGCCGGGCCTTCACCCGCCCGCCGCGCCGGTCCGCCCGCAACCAAGACCCCGCGACAACACCATGTCCAACGTAACACAAGACTCCCCGAACCCGGGACGCAAGCGTCGCCGCCGCAACCGCGGCGGGCAGAACCGCAACAACAACAATCCCGAAAACCGCCAGGGCGGTCAAGGTGGCCAGCGCCGCGAAGGCGGACGCCGTGACGGCGGCCACCGCGAAGGCGGCCCACGCCGTGAAGGTGGCAATCGTGACGGAGGCGGCGGTGGCAACCGCGGCTTCCGCGAGCGCCGCCCGATGCCCCAGCCGGCCAAGCTGACCTGGTGGCAGAAGTTCCTCAAGATCTTCGGCCTCTACAAGGAACCCGTCCGCCCCACCCGCCAGGAACGCCAGCAGGAACGCGAGAAGGATGCCCCGCAAAAGGGCGACCGCCCCGCCCAGCCGGTGAAGTCCAACATCCGCATCGCCCGCCCGCAGGAGCGCAAGGAACAAGGCCCCGTCGAGTCCCCGCGCCTCTATATCGGAAACCTGTCCTACGACGTCACCGAAAGCGACCTCATCGACCTCTTCAAGGGCATCGGTGGCGTCCGCAACGTCGAGGTCGTCTACAACCGCAACACCCATCGCTCGAAGGGCTACGCCTTTGTGGAAATGCTCCACGTGGACGATGCCAAGCGCTCGATCGAGGTGCTGCACGACCAGCCTTTCATGGGCCGCAAGATGAGCGTCTCCAGCGCCAAGTCCAAGGGCCAGGATGAGCGCGAGGACAAGGACGAGCCGCGTGAAGAACGCCAGGAGCGCCGTCCGAAGCCCGCTCCGGCTCCCGCCCCTGCCGCTGTTGCAGCCACCGCTGCTGCTGTTGCCGTTCCGGCCGCAGTCGCCGCTGTCGAAGCCGCTCCGGCTCCGGTTGCTGAAGCCGCCCCTGCCGTGGTTGAAACCACCCCGGTGGCCGAAACTCCCGCCGCTCCGGTGGAAGAAGCTGCTCCTGTGATCGCCGCTGTTGCCAAAGAAGCTCCAGCCCCGGTTGCTGAAGCCGCTCCTGCCGTGGCCGAAGCCGCCCCGGTGGAAGCTGCCGCCGAAGGTGAGCACAAGTCCGAGCAAGCCTGATCCCAAGGCCTGATTCGTCTTTTCCCAAGCCCCCGCCCCGGTCCATCCGAGGCGGGGGTTTTTCTTTAGGTAGGGCGTGTCTCGCCAAGAGCGCCGGATCGTTTACCTGCGTTCGCTGCCAGCAGTCCGCCCATGCAGGAGATGTTTTTTGACCACGGATTTCACGGATTGGGAGGAGCGAAGGCAGCTTTCAGAGCAGGAGGTATTTTGACCGCAGATTGCGCAGATGACGCAGATTGAAGAGAGGGTTCTAAATTCGAAATCTGTGAAATCTGCGCAATCTGCGGTCCCCTCTCTTCTCTTCCTCCAATCCGTTCAATCCGTGAAATCCGTGGTTTAAAACACTGCCTCCTGCACGGACGAGCCGTTGGCGGCGAACGTGAGCATTCTTGCCCTGCGCCCTCGGCGAGGTCGCCCTACCTCCGTCCATCTCTCCTTCCCTCCTTTTCTCTTTGAATCTCCGCCTCTCCGCAGGCCACCGTTTCCCCGCCTTTGAATCCCGCGCCTCCAGCTCCCATCTACGTCTGCGGCCCCACCGCTTCCGGGAAAACCGCGCTCGCACTCGAACTGGCGGAGCGCCATCACGGCGAGATCGTCAATGCGGATGCCTTCCAGCTCTACCGCGGGCTGGAAATCCTCACCGCCGCCCCCTCCGCAGAGGAACGCTCGATCGTTCCCCACCATCTTTTCAGCGTCCTCGATCCCACCACCCCGAATGACGCGCAGGCTTACGCCCGCATGGCATCGGAAGTGATCGCGGAAATCGCCGCCCGCGGTCGCACCCCGATCGTCACCGGTGGCTCCGGACTCTACCTGAAGTTCCTCACCCACGGTGCCTCGCCGCTGCCCACCGGCGATCCCACCCTGCGTGCCGAGCTGGATGCCCAGCCATTGGAAGAACTGGCCGCCCACCTGCAAGCGCTCGATCCTGCCGAAGCCGCACGCACCAATCTGCTCAACCGCCGCTACGTGAGCCGCGCCTTGGAAATCTGCCTCCTCAGCGGAGCCAAGGCCTCCGACCTGCGCGACCAATGGGAAAGCTCGACCGCCGCCCGCACCGCCGGACTGCGCGGCTACGTCATCCATCGTAGCAGACCGGACCTCCACGCCCGCATCACCCGCCGCACGCGCGCGATGCTGGACGGCGGCGCGGTGGAGGAAGTGAAAGCCCTTGAGCAGGTTTCCGCCACCTTCGGCAAGGCCATCGGCTTCCGCGAGATCCAGTCCCTGATCCACGGCGAGATCGACCGCGCCACCTGCGAGGAACTCATCAACGCCGCCACCCGCCAATACGCCAAGCGGCAGGAGACCTGGTTCAAGCGCGAAACCTGGCTCGAACCACTACAAAGGCAGTAGCCAAAGGCATCCACCGTTCAACTACTCCTGCGGGAGTGCGCGCCTATTCGACTAATGCTTCTTTTGACCACAATCGGAGCGAAGCGGAGATGGACCCACACTTTATCTCCTCAATCATTGGGTCAAATTACACGGATTGAACGGATTTATTGAAGAAGAGGATGGGAACCACTGATTCCACTGATTCCACTGATTCCACTGACTTTAAATTCAGAACCCTCTCTTCCATCAGTGCTCTCAGTGAACTCAGTGGTCAAAATACGTCTTGCCCTGAGAGCCGCCTTTGCTCACTCCCAATCCGTGTAATCCGTGGTCAATTCTCACCCTAACCTGAGAGCCGGATACGAATCTCACTTCCCAATGCAGAAGCTGGAGAAGATCACGCCCAGCAGGTCTTCCGTATCCACCCTGCCCACGACTTCCCCCAGCGCATCAAGGGCTTCCCGCAGATCAATGGCGGCCAGCTCGGTATCCGCTCTTGGCGGCTGGAGCAGCGCTCCTGCGGCGGACAGCGACTGGCGGGCACGGGCGAGGCAGGATTGATGGCGCGCATTGATGGCCACCGCATGATCCCCCCACTCCCCGGAGCCGAGGTGCAGCGTCTCGCGCAGCACGGATTCCAAGTGGTCGAAGCCTTCATCCCGATGGCAGGAGATCCGCACCGCCTCCACACCTGTCCAGTCTGGATGCTCGCCCAGATCCGCCTTGTTCAGGATCAGCAGATGCTTCGTCCCCTCCGGAATATCCGCGGGGCGAATGGCAGGACGCGGCTGCCCGGCATCGGCAACTTCCAGCAACAGGTCAGCCGCCTCGATCTGGCGCACCGTGCGGCGGATCCCCTCCTCCTCGATCCGGTCGCCCGCCTCGCGGACACCGGCGGTATCGATCAGCCGCAGCGGAATGCCGCCGAGATTCACCGTTTCCTCAATGGTATCACGCGTGGTCCCGGCGACCTCGCTCACGATCGCGCGCTCATAACCCAGCAGCCGGTTCAGGAGGCTGGATTTGCCCACGTTCGGCTCTCCGAAAATGACGGTGCGGACACCCTCCCGCAGAATGCGGCCCTGGTCGGCGGTGGCCAGCAGCCGGTCGATCGCGGCGGCGGTGCGTTCCAACCGGTCGCACAGCGCACGGCCGGTGTCCGGATCGATATCCTCATCCGGGAAATCAATGAAGGCCTCCACATGGGCGAGCACGCCGAGAATCTCATCCCGCGCCTCGATGGTGCGGCGGCCGATCGTGCCCTCCATCTGCTCGCGCGCGGCGCGGAGCGCCAGCGAGGTCTGGGCGGAGATGAGATCCATCACCCCCTCCGCCTGCGTCAGGTCCAGCTTGCCATTGAAAAACGCCCGTTGGGTGAACTCCCCCGGCCCGGCGGGGATGGCCCCGCAAGCGAGGAACCGCGACAGCACCTCGCGCGTCACCAGCATCCCACCGTGCCCGGCGAACTCCACCGCATCCTCCCCGGTAAAGCTGCGCGGACCACGGAACACGGTCATCAGGCCATCATCCAGCGTCGCCCCGGCGGCATCCAGAATCCGGCAGCGCACCGCCAGACGCGGCTCCGCCCGCGAGGCACGCCCACCGGTGACCCGGTCCGCAATGGCGACCGCCTGCGGTCCGGAGACCCGGATGAGCGATACGGCCCCCACGCCGGGTGCGGTGGCAACAGCGGCGATGGTCGGTGTGTGGAGATCGGAGGTAGTCACGGAGAAGCAGGGACGGAGCGGAAAAGAGCCGCAGTCTGACCACGGATCACGCCCTTTACCAGCGGATCAATCGACCACCGGGGAAGACTTCCAACAAGCGGCGGCTCACTTCGCCGCCTGCTCGGTCTCCTGACCGCCGAGGCCGAGGAATTCCCAGCACACGAAGCGGCTCACGGTGAGCTGCGGATCATCACTTCCCACCCACTCCAGCTCCACCGTGGCGGTGCGGGTCTGGGGTCGGGAATCCTTGCTGCCGCGCCAGTTGATCGAAGACAGCGCGTGGCCGGCTTCCGAATCCACCTTCACGCGGATGCGCGCGGAGTCGGAGGTGGTGGCGGGATCGGCGATCCGATAGGTGCGGATGCCCGGTGAGGACCGGCCTTCCTCGCCCACATCCTCCACCACGAACACGCGGAACACCGACTTGCGGCCGGGCGAGGGCGTGTCCACGAAGTTCCGCAGCGAACGGTACTTCGTCTGGGCGAACATGTCCCAATCGAGCCGCAGGCCGTCCGGGAACCGCTTGAAGAACGCCTGCACGCGCACAGGTTCCATCGCGAAGTTCGAGGCCTGTGCCACGCTGGCCAGCAGCATGTCCGGGTCCTCCAGTCCCTGCTGCACCTCCAGCGAGGCCAGCGGACGGAAGAACTCGCGCATCTCGAACTGCGGCGGCTGGTCGTAAATCATCAGGAAGAGCCCGCGCTTGCGGTCTTCCATGGACAGCTCGTAGGCGGAGAAGGCCTCCGCAGGCGTGTCCGTATCATCGATCCGGCCGCCACCATAGAAATCCGCCAGCTTCGGGATCTCCGCCTTGCCTCCCACGATGTAGGGGGCCTTCGCCTCCGGGGTGGTGGCATCCACATAGCCGCGCAGCACCTTGTAGGCCTCGCGCTGCCAGCCGGTGCGGAGGAATTCCTCTTCGCCGCCGGGACCCGTTCCATTCGGAGAAGCGGACACCTGCCCAAGCGGCAACGTACTCTTCCCATAGTAGGTATTCAGGAAATAGACCGCCCCACCACCGCAGGCGGCGATGAGGACCAACATCACCAGCAAAGCGGGGATGAGTCCGCGACGTGCGGCCTTCGGCGGAGCGGGAGCCGCCACCTTGGTGGTGGCGATCGGCGTGGCGGATGCAGCCACGGCGGCCTCCTGCGGAGCGGCAGCCGGTGTCGAAACCGGAGCGGGTGCTGGAGACGGAGCTGGCACCTGCGCCACAGGCTGGGCGGGGGCCTGCACCGCAGGCTGAACCGTGGGCTGTGGCGTCTGAACCGGAGGCTGCGCCTGGATCGGCGGAGCCACCTGCACGGGCGCGGGTGCCTGCACCGGCGGCACGGATACCGCCGGAGGAGCCGGAGCGGGCTGCACGCCCGCTGGCGGAGTGGATGGCATCGCCTTGTGCTGCGGCGGTGCCGGGGAAGTGATCACACCACCACAGTGCGGACAGGGCCCCGTGGTGGGTGGCAGGTCGATGGGGATGACAATCCGTCCATTGCAGTGGCCGCAGCGGAACTCCCGCTGTTGATATGGATCGATCGTCCCCGTCATGTGTTTTGTTTAAACTGTCCCCACTCGATTGTTAGAAGATTGGAAGGCCGCTGTCAAACGCGCGCCTCTCTCAAGAGACCGCCACCGTGCCGAGCACGGCATCCAGCACTTCCAGGCAGCGTTCGTTCTGCTCCTTGGTGCCGATGGAGATGCGGACCCACTCCGGCAGCTTGTAGCTGCGCATGGCGCGGATGATCACCCCCTGCTTCAGCATCTCGCGGAACACGCGGTCGCCGTCCCCCACCTGCACGAGGATGAAATTCGCCACGCTGGGCACGAATTCCAAGCCACGCTCGGCGAAGGCCTTGCTGTAGAAAGCGAGTCCCTCGCGGTTCACGCGGCGGGTGTTTTCCACGTGCGTGTCATCGGTGAGCGCGGCGATGGCACCGGCCTGGGCGATGGAGTTCACGTTGAAGGGCTGGCGGGCCTTCTGGAGAATGGCGGCCACGCCCTTGGAAGCGAGCGCGTAGCCCACGCGCAGCGCGGCCAGGCCGTGGATCTTCGAGCAGGTGCGCAGGATGCAGACGTTCTTGCCCTGGGCGATGTACTTGAGGGTGTCCGGTGCGTTCTCCAGGAACTCGTGATAGGCCTCGTCGAAGGCCACCACCACGTGGTCCGGCACGCGTGCCATGAAGCGGTCCAAGGCCTCCTGACCGACCATCGTGCCGGTGGGGTTGTTCGGATTCGCGATGAAAACGAGGCGCGTGTCCTCCGTGATCGCATCCGCCATGGCATCCAGATCGTGGATGAAGCCCGGGTCCGCGACCTCGACATACTTCGCACCGAAGAGCGTGGCCATCAGCTTGTAGACCACGAAGGCGTGCTCCGCGGCGATCAGCTCCGCCTTGGCATTGAGGAAGCTGTGGCAGAGCAGCTCGATGATTTCATTCGACCCGTTGCCCAGCACGACGTGGTCGATGGAAAGGCCGAACTTTCCGGCGATGGCGCTGCGCAAGCGGTAGCCACCGCCATCCGGATAAATGTGCGCGTCCTCGAGCGCCGAGATCATCGCCTCCTTCGCCCGCGGCGAGGGGCCGAGCGGGTTTTCATTCGAGGCCACCTTGACGATGTCCGCCGGTTCCAGACCGAGTTCGCGCGCCGTCTCATCAATCGGCTTGCCGGGCTCGTAAGCCACCAGATCACACACAAAACGGTTCGCGTAATGGTCGATATTCATCCGCCAGAAACCCTAGGACCCTCCCCCCGCGAGGTCAACGGCGGGGAATGGCAGGTTTGTAAAGCTGTGAAGATTTTCCACCCTGCTTTTGGAACCACGAAAGGCACGAAATTTCACGAAATGGAGGGACTCCGGGGTTCCCTTTGCAGAAAGGGGTCACGATTCAACGCGGCCTTTGCTCTCCGACGTCCGGGCGCTCTCCCTTTCGTGAACCTTCGTGTCTTTCGTGGTTTCTCTCAAACAGGCTGCGTCGCCTCGTAGAAACTCACCACCCCGAAGGTCATCGGCGTGCAGGAGGCGGAAATGTAGCCGCACTTTTCCAGCAGCGCGGTCATGGCATCTCCGGACGGGAAGGCCTCGATCGAGCCGCCGAGGTATTCATACGCATCCCGCTCCCCGGTCAGCGCGCCCGCCATCTTCGGCAGCACGTTGTGAAGGTAGAAGCGGTAAGGGCGGCGCAGGATGCCCTGTGGCAGGGAGAAATCCAGGATCACCAGGCGGCCTCCCGGTTTCAGGACGCGCCGCATTTCCCGCAGCGCCGCCTCGTAGTCAGCCATGTTCCGCAGCCCGAAAGCGACGGTCACGACATCGAACGACGCACTTTCAAAAGGCAGGTTCAGCGCATCCGCCACGATCGTTTTCGCGATCCCACGGCGGCCGGCGTGCGCCAGCATCTCCGCGCAGAAATCCGAGGCGATCACCTCGCAATCCGGGCACGCATCCTGGATCGAGAGCGCCAGATCACCGGTGCCGCTGGCCACATCCAGCAGCCGCTGCGGCTTCCAGCTTTTGATCCGCGCCGTGACCACATGCCGCCACCACAGGTCCGCACCGCCGCTGAGGACGTGATTGGTCAGCACGTAGCGGTCGGCGATCCGGGCGAAGGCATCGCGCACGTAGTCGGCGTCAGGCATCGGGCGGAGTGGAAACGCTGGAAGAGTGCCGTGCAAGGACGATCCGGCGTGACCGCCTCACTCCCCCAGCCCCTTCGCCCACACGCCCTCGCGGCTGAAGACGATCACCATCGGCCGGCAGCAGATCTCGCAATCGTAGTCATACTCCGTGGGCAGCTCCTCGTCCGGCGGCACGGCCACCTCGAAGGTTTCGAAGCAGGTGGGGCAGGTCACTTCGGCGAATTCCATGGCCGATTCTGCGTCCTGTGGCGGGATCGTTACAAGCCACCTAACGAAGACATTTTGACGGACGCTGAAGAATGAGATATGGGTGAGGATAGTCCCTATTCCATGTCCCGGAACAGGGCTAGTCCCGCCAACCCGCATAACCAGCCATGAAAACCAAACTTTGGATCCCCGTTCTCGCGCTTCCCTTCGTGATCGCCTCGTGTGACCAGAAGAAGGATGAGCAACTGGAAAAGGCGAAAGCTGACACAAAGGCCGCCGTTGACGATGCTTCCAAGAAAATGAAGGATGCCGCCGCCGCCACCAAGGATGCCGCCGACAAGGCCGGCACCCAGATGAAAGAGGCGACCGAAAAGATGGGCACCGACATGAAGGCCGCCACCGACAAGGCCGCTGCCGACGCGAAGGCGAAGGCCGACGAGCTGAAGGCCAAGGCCGATGAAGCCGCCAAGAAATTGAAGGAGGCCGCCGGTGGCACGCCGGAACCCGCAGCCCCCACCGCCCCCGGCCAGTAATCCAAACTCGCCGAGGCCGTGGAGACTCCACCTACGCTGGTCCGGACCCGGCCCCGTGTCCCGTGGATCACGCTTGCCGTGACCCTGGGCTTCTTCGCGGTCTGGTTCACAGCCTGCAAGATGGGCATGCTCGCCCGTGGCGAAGCCGCGCTGCGCGAGCATGAAGTGCGCATCTCCGGCACGCCCCGTTTTTCCAGCAGCGGTCCGGACGGTTGCCCGGAAGCCTGGATCGAGGGGGACACCCGCGGACGCCACTTCCACTGGCCTCAGGCCGACCTGCCCGCCGGGGAACTCCCGGCGGGACAGGCCTTCACCTTCACCTTCCTGGAACCTGCGTTTTTCAGCACCCAGGGAGGCATGGCCCTGTGGAAAATCTCCACCGGTGACAAAGTGCTCTACGATGCCTCCATGTGCCGCATCCACCGTGAGGCCATGCACCGCACCGTCGTCACCGTGGACGCCTCCTCCGTGAATCCGGCGGAGAAGAATCTCTTCCCGAACTGCGGCCGCATCGGCAAATGCGGCAGCAAGGAAGTCACCACGTGGGTCTGCGATTCCTGCCTGCGTGAGCGGGACCGCTGGCTGGACCGCACCCGCCTCTCCACCGCCTCCGCCGCCCGCTGAGGCAAAAGTAGCTGAAGCCTCCGGCTTCAGAAAGTTGGAGCGCCGGTCCCCGGTGCTCCTCTGTGCACGGGAAAGCCCCGCCATCCTAAAAGAGCATCAACACGACAAGCCCCAAAGGGGCGTCATGCCATAGCCCAAGGCAACGCCTTGGGTTGCGGACAGTGAAGGAAGCAAGCCCTGAAAGGGCGGAATGAATGGTAGGAGGCCGCTTTCCCTCAATCCCGCCCTTTCAGGGCTCGTCCTCTTGGCGTGCCAAACCCAAGGCGTTGCCTTGGGCTATCCCATCGCGCCCTTTCAGGGCTGCTTCGAACGCCGGAGATTCCGGCCCAATACCCCTCTCACTTCCAAAACCTCACGATCGGCCGCACGACCTCCTCCGTCTTCCGGTATCCGATTCCTGCCAGCCGCTTCTCCATGTCCGGGAGATGCGCCGCGCCCCACGGCATGTAGACCTCCGTGTAGCCCGCATCCGCCTCCGCGAAGTGCGCCATGAGCACATCATTACGGGAGCGCACCAGCCCGTTCATCAGGAAGTCCTCGAGCTGATCACCCGTCATCTTGAAATGCGGCCGCGCCATCAACGGATAATCCGCCGCACTCATCAGCGAAAGCAGCTCCAACAAAGTGGTGCGATAGCCCACAGGGAGATCCGCCACATCGATGTCCGCATTCCGCCACGTCACCTGCGGATCATGATGCACGGATGCCTCCGGAACGCCGCCAGCGCCTTCCGCCTGATTGGCAGCCGCCGGCTTCGGCCCGCCGAATTCATCCTTCTGCGAGGTCATTCCGAAACGCTTCGCCAGTCGCGCGTAGGTTTTGCCGGTGGCGAAGTCCTGCGGCAGGAGATGATTCCGATCGGAGACCCCTTCGGTCAAAATGAGTTTCTTCCCGCCATCCAGCGGAGCCGCCGTCATCCGCGCCGTGAGATCACGGTAATACGCGCCATCCCCCACATGCATCATGCCGACGAGGTGCACCTGCCGCCCGTCCTTCTCAAACACCCGCTCCACCAGATCCACCCCGCGCGGAGTCAGACGGACATAGTCGCCCATCGCATTCTGGAACGCCCGGCCATAGCCCAGCACACACAGCGGCACCGCCACCACGGCCGCCGCGAACAGCGCCACCGCCGCCATCCATGAATGGCGGAACTTCACCCACGGTCGCACGCCGAACCGCCCGCCACGCCGGAGCGTGGAGAACAGATAGAGCAACGAGAACACGAGGAAAACGAATGAGGCCGTGCGCCCGGCGACTGAGTTCCCCAGCCAGATATTCAGTGGGAAGCCCAGCGCACAGCGCCAGACCAGCAGCAGGTCCGCCATCAGAATGGTTCGCAGCGGCAGCGCCGCGATCACCACCAGCAGCGTGGAAATGAGCAGGCACACCAGCACCGCGATCATCCCGGCGGGCGAGAGCTGAAACAGCAGATCCCCCGGATGCGAAAAGTCCACGACCGTCAGCCATGCCCCGAGCAGCACCAGCACTCCGGCCACGATGCGGTTGAGAATGATCTTCCCGGTGGAGGGCGCGGGCTGCGGGGGGATTTCCTCACTCATCACGCGCCCAGCATCATCCGGATTGGCAGCCTGTCACTTACAATCCGGGCCCGGAATTCGCCCTCCCGGCGCACTGCGTCACTTCGCGGGCACCAGTTTCAGGTGCGCCAGCAGCGGGCGATGGTCGCTGCCATTCGGCTCCGCCACCACCTGCGTGCCTCCATCCTGGAGCTTGAGGCCATTGCCATCGCGCAGCAGCACGTGGTCGATGACGATGCGCGGCTTGTCCGCCGGGAAGCTGGCCGGATCGCCCTGCGGCGTATTGCGGCGGAAGCCCGCCTCCGTGAACATCTTCAGCACATTCGAGTCCGGCACGTCATTGAAATCACCGGTGATCACGATCGGCTCCTTCACCGACTTCAGCCGCTGGAGGATCAGCTTCACATTCTCCTGCCGCGCCGTGTCATCGTCCGCGGAATCCAGATGCACGCCCACGAACGCGAGCACCCCGGCATCCGGCACCTTCACGAACCGGATCACGCACACCCGCGGCTCCCCATCCTTTACCGGCAGTTGGATCGACTCGTCCGCCACCACCGGGAAGCGCGAAAGCACCGCCGCCCCGTAGGCACCGCCATCATACGGCATCGCCGCCGCATACGCGGAAGTCATCCCCAGCGTGGCCGCATAGGTGGCCGCCACGTTCACGTTGCCGTTCCGCTTCGTCAGGTGATCCACCTCCTGCAGCGCCACCAGATCCGGCTTCAGCTTCTTCAGGATCTCCTGTTGGAAGGCGTGGTCATACTTCCCATCCATGCGGCGACCGCCATTGCGGATGTTGAAGGAGACCACATTGAACTCCGTGGCGGTGGCGAGGGACGCAAAGGCGAGAAGGCAGAGAAGCGGACGCATACCCCGCCATAACGCCACCACCCGCACGATTCTTCTCCCAATGGCGCTCCTGCCAGAAATTCCGGCGCTTTAGCCAAGGTTCCCCCGCTCACGATCCCGGCGGGCAAGATCACGCGGTCCCGGAATCAGCAGGAGGCCGATGGTGTAAAGCAGAGGAACCGACGCCAACAAATAGAGCAACTGAGTGGGGCCACCGGAAGGTAACCCAATCGCGATGGCGCTTTTTAGAATCGATCCGAGCAGGATCACCGCGGCTACAGTTCCGGGCAGGCTGAACAACAACATGATCCAGAAGATCGGTCGTGCCCGCATGTAGTAGCCAACTAGGAACGGATGGATCGGCAGCAACACCCATGGTCCGAAAACCGCTGCCACGAGCGCACCCAGCAACGGCTCGAAAGACCTGCCGGGAGCCCAAACTTTCGACAAACAGTCGAAGACGTATTCATCCGGACCGAGCTTCCAGCACAGGACGACTCCTGCCAAGGCGATCGCCAGCGTGAGCACGATCTGGGCCGCAATAAGACGGGGATGAAAGGAAGAAGCCATTACGCGGCAGAAGAATAAACGCCATGCTCCCGCCGCATTACCGGCAGGAAGCACAGGCCCAGAAACAGAAGACCACATGCTACGACATGGATCTTCAATCCCAAGCCCGCTTGATACACGCCCGGTGGCCAAATCGTCGCCAGTTGGATCGACCCCGTCATGGAAAGGAAAGCCGTACCACGGGCGATCCACAACAGCGGTGGGATCTTCCGCAGGAATCCGGCCAACCATGGAGCACTGAACAGCAAGGCGCATTTGAAGGCATCCACCATCACCATGCACCCATGCAGCATCAGGAGCGGCCACGGTTGACGGAACGACAAAGCCCCGAAGGACCGTATAAGGATAGGAAGGTGGTAGCCGTTGAGAATTCCACCTTCCAGCCCCGCCCCACGCATTTCCACCCAGATCCAAGGCAGCGGCTCCCCACACAGCGCCACCACCACCGCCGCAATGAACAGGCCACGCGCAGCCCGCAGGCGGCGATTGCAGGAGGATGAGTCAGGCGGCGGAAACATCGGTAAACCGATCCTCTGTTAGCACGATGCCATACCCTTGTGAACACACGAATCCCCCCGGAGCCGAAGGTCTCGCCGGGAGCGCCCTATCTTACCTACGAGTGGCTTGCCCGGTGGAAATACGCCCGCTATGAAATGAAGCGATCGTTTCCCTCCCATGCACCGCCATTGGCTCCTCGTCCTGTGCCTGAGCCTCTCCGCCTGCGAACGCCGGGAGACGGAGGCATCGTCGGCTGATACGAAGGACGCGCGCCTATCCGCCAGAGTCCGATCAGAGCCCTCCACCCGGGACACCCCTCCGGCCCCAGCATCCCCGGAAGAACAACTGGCCCGCCTCGCTCGGAAACACCCGAGTCAGGCACTCGCGCTCGTGATCGAGCAGGCTCATGGCGACGAAGCCGTCTTGAGAAAAGGTCTCGCGATCGTTCTCGATGAAATGATCGGGGACTATCTGGACCGACCAACTGATCTGTTCATGCAGATCCTCAAGGATGGAAGCCCTCATATCGAATACACCGACAACTGGATCTATTTGGGCGAAGTCACCAAGGCCTTCACCCGGCGGGATCCCGACAAGGCATATGAATTTTTGAAAGTGAGTTTCGGGGAGATTGTGGACCCGTTCGGCACATTTCGTGGTCAGGCCATGTTCTCCCAACTGGTGGAAAGCCGGGGCTTTGCAGGAGCGATCGATTTCTTCCACGGACACGTGCCGGAAGCGTCCTCTTGGGATCTTGTTAGCGTCCTGCTTCCACAGCGGCAGCCTCTCACCCCGGAGATGGTGAACGGCACGCTGGCCCTGCTCGACCATCAAAGCACCTCAGCTGATTTTGAGGAAAAATTGGGACACGTGGCCCAACCACTTGCGAATTCAGCCGTGGATGCCTTCTCCACTTGGTTGGAACAACAACCGCAGGACGACCGATATGCTCCCGGCTACCGGCAGGTCGCAGCATCCTTGGCACGAAAAGGCAGGCTCGAAGAAGCCGCAATCTGGATCAAACGAATCGCCGATCCCGAAAAGAGACAATTGGCAAAGGACGTCGCCCTCTCCGCAGGCATCGATTTCAACAAATCCTCTTCTCCGGAGCCATCCAAGCCCATCGATGACACCACCATCGAAACCATCAGAAAAACCCTGGACGGCAACCCGTGATCCCGGAACTACTCCATCTCTCGTAGTTCAACACCGGCAAACCAAGGCGACAAGATAAAGCCGCTCTCGCCGAGGGCGCCAGGTCTTCCACCCACGTCCGCTCCCAGCAGTCCGCCCATACAAAACCACGGATTAAACGGATTAAACGGATTTGATGAAGAGAAGAAAAGGGACCGCAGATTACGCTGATAACGCAGATTGAAGAACGGATTCTGAATTCAAAATCTGTGTAATCTGCGAAATCTGCGGTCAAAATACCTCCTGCTCTGAGAGCCGCCTTCGCCCATCCCCAATCCGTGTAATCCGTGGTTAAAAACCCCACCTCCTGCATGGACGGACCGCCAACACCGAACGCAAACCATAGACCCTGCACCCTCGGCGAGGTCGCCCTACCTTTGAGCCCTACCTTCGCATCGGTGGCTTTTGCACGTGCCAGCGGGCGGGAGATCCACCAACCTGCCCGGAAGATGGAACAACCCCGGCGAAAGCCCTGCATCGCGAGGAAATTGGCATGGCTGGCCCTTGCCATGATTCTGGTGGCACAGTGCCTGCCGTGGGAAAAGGTGGTGGTCGAAAAGGACTTCACTTGGGAAGGCACAAGCAATGCCACCTCCTGTTTTCTCCCCATCCACCGATGGTGGAACATCAATTTCGATCGGGACACCCCTTCCTGGCCAGCAGGGAACCATTGGTTTTTCATTTTATCCGACGGTCCAAGCGTAAATACCCTCACGACCTTCCCCGGAAACCTTCCAGAGCGCCTGCCGGTGAATCTGGCGATGGAGCTCACCCATTGTGCGGAAGGATGGGCGGGCCAGCATGAAATGGGACCTGCGTCTATCATCGTGCCTGCAGTCATTTCCGCCTATCTCATGACCATGCTCCTCATGGCGGCCACACCTTTCCTAACAGAACGCAGGCGTGCCCCGAAGGCGATCCTGTGGCTGGCCCGCATCTTCGTTCTACTCATCCTCTCATGGGCCGTCCGGAACATGCTCATCGGAGATCCCTCTCCCTATTCCCATTCCCGCCTTGAAAACGTGGGTGCCGGTTACTGGCTGACCGTGGCGGCCCTTGGAGTGGAGATCGTGGCGCTGTTTCTCATTTCAAGACCAGCGGAAGCCTCCCAAAGGTAGGGTCTTCGAAGGTAGGGCGGCTTTTGCGCGTGCCAGCAGGCGGGAGATCCACCAGCCTGTCCGGAAGATGGAACAACCCCGGCGAAAGCACTACATCGCGAGAAAGTTGGCATGGCTGGCCCTTGCCATGATTCTGGTCGCGCAATGCCTGCCGTGGGAAAAGGTGGTGGTTAAAAAGGACTTCATGCGGGAAGCCGCAAGCAATGCCACCTCCTGTTTTCTCCCCATCCACCGATCGTGGACCATCAATTTCGAACTGGGCGCCCCTTCTTGGCCAGCGGGGCGCCACTTCCTAGGTTCTAGCACCACCGGTCCAAGCGTCGGAACCGCCACCACCTTCCACGGAAACCCTCCGGAACTCCTGCCGGTGAATCTGGCGGTGGAGCTCACCCACTGTGCGGAAGGATGGGCGGACCAGCATGAAATGGGAATAGTGGCTCTCAGGGTGCCTGCCATCATCTCTATCTATCTGATGACCATGATTCTCATGGCGACCACACCTTTTCTAACAGGACGTCGGCGCGCCCCGAAAATCATCCTGTGGCCGGCCCGCATCTTCGTCCTGCTCATCCTCGCATGGACTGTCCGGAACCTGGTCATCGGAGACTCCTTTTCCGATCCCCATTCCCGCCTTGAATACGTGGGTGCCGGTTACCGGCTGACCGTGGCAGCACTGGGAGTGGAGGTCGTGGCGCTGTTTCTCATTTCAAGACCAGCGGAAGCTTCCCAGAGATAGGGTCTTCGAAGGTAGGGCCGCTCTCGCCGAGAGCGCCGGGCGGAAGACTCCGCCATCCTCGATGAAGTCCGCCCTACCTTTGAGTCCTATCCTCGCATCGCCAGCTTTTGCGCGTGCCAGCGTGTGGAAGATCCACCAACCTGCCCGGAAGATGGAACAACCCCGGCGAAAGCCCAGCATCGCAAGGACATTGGCATGGCTGGCCCTTGCCATGATTCTGGTCGCACAATGCCTGCCGTGGGAAAAGGTGGTGATCGAAAAGAGCAACGTTTGGGAAGGAGTCAACAATGCCAACTCCTGTTTTCTCCCCATCCACCGATGGTGGACTTTCAACCTTGGACAGGACGATCCTTTCTGGCCAGCGGGCCGCCACTTCCTAGCCTCTGACACCACCGGTCCAAGCGTCGGAACCGTGACCGCCTTCCACGGAAACCCTCCGGAACTCCTGCCGGTGAATCTGGCGGTGGAGCTCACCCATTGTGCGGAAGGATGGGCGGACTATCCTAAAGCGGGAATGGAGACTCTCACCGTGCCTGCCATCATCTCCGCCTATCTGATGACCATCATCCTCATGATGGCCACGCCTTTTCTAACAGGGCCCCGGCAGCCCCCGAAGACGATCCTATGGCTGGCCTGCATCTTCATTCTGCTGATCCTTGCCGCGACGATTCGGAATCTTGTCATCGGAGACTCCCGTTTCGACTCCCATGCTTGCCTCGTTGATTACGTGGGTGCCGGTTACTGGCTGACCGTGGCGGCTCTTGGTGTGGAGGTCGTGGCGCTGTTTCTCATTTCAGGAGCAGCGGAATCCCATTCACGCGAGAAGCCGTGAATAGAGACGTGGAAGTGGATTGCCGTCTCTCTCTCGAATGGATACGGATGACCGAATGAACCGGCGCCTCACTGCACGGATGCTGCTGTTGATCGCGC
This sequence comes from Luteolibacter sp., assembly GCA_049840755.1. Lineage (GTDB taxonomy): Bacteria > Verrucomicrobiota > Verrucomicrobiia > Verrucomicrobiales > Akkermansiaceae > Luteolibacter. The sequence goes on from JASGJM010000002.1 coordinate 69,136, forward strand.
CGCTATGGGTTGCGCTGGCACAGCGCTGCTCATGGGCAAAAGCGGACGTATCTTGTTTCGGAACATCTCCTCAGCAGCAGATTCTCTATAGGGATTACACGAGGGATTCCCTCTGGTCGGTTCCGCAAGCCTTCGGAGACCTGCGCGGCCACGGCTTCCTCACAGATCCTTCTTCACCGGTTGCGGCTGCGTTACAACTCTACCTCGCGGTGTCATTCGTCGCCGCCCCCCTTTTCGCAAGCATTCTGTTCCGCTCCCATGCTCTGAGACTTCTCTGGCTTACTCTCACGATTCTGGCCTCGGCACTCCTGTTCCGGTTCTGGATCTCTCCCGTGCCTGCGCTGCGGATCTCGGAGTACTTGAATGGCTTCTGGTTTGCCTGTGTTGCCATCGCCTGCCACATCACGGGACTTTTGCTCACCTCCCCGCTCAAGTCGGAACAGGAGTTACCTGCTGTCGGAAAGGCTGACAATCCCTCGTCCCATTGAGTCGATCCGATATTCACTCGGGATCGTGCAGGATACGGGGGATCTTTTGCAGGGTGCATGGAACACACTCGCTTTTGGCGCCTTACCAAAAACCAAACACCACCCACTTCACACTGAGAGTAAGAACCTTGCGAAAACCCAAACCATCATCATCACACCCGGGCACGACGATTGCGACGAGGCAATCAACCACGGAAGACCCCTGTCTTTCCGCAACCACAACCTCGCAATCCGATGAAAACGCAACCGATTCTTTCCATCCTCGCGGTGGCCATGATGTGTCCGCTGGCCATGGCGGAGGACAAGCTCGGCACGAAGGCTCCCTCACGTGAGACCGTGACCGAAACCACCACCACGACCAAGGAAACCACCGTTCACAAGACGGGCGAACCTGCCGCTACCTCCATCGCCGGCATGCTGCGCGCCGGTGCCACGTTCTCCATCTTCGCGAAGGCGATGGATGCTGCGGAGGTGACGCAGATGTTCGCGGACAAGGGTGCCTACACCGTCTTCGCACCCACCGATGACGCCTTCATGAAGCTGCCGAAGGACACGCTGATGAAGCTCATGCTGCCGGAGAACAAGGAGAAGCTGCGCTCGCTGGTCCTCTACCACGCCGTGGCCGGTGACTTCACCACCTCCAACCTCGCCGAGGGCAAGGTGAAGTCCGTGAACGGCGAGCCCATCAAGATCGACATCGGCAAGTCGAAGATGAAAGCCGATGACGCCAAGGTCGTGAACCCCGATCTCAAGGCGGACAACGGAACGATCCACGTGATCGATCACGTCATCGTGCCGAAATCCCTCGATGGCTTCGCGGGATTGAAGGCGGATTAAAAGGACTCAAGGAGTGGCGGCTTTCGAGCCGCCATTTCCTCAAGTGGCGTGCCTGCGCTCCGCCACGAACGAAAGATACCAAGCAAGCGATCGCAGGAGACCCAAGCGTGCCCCATCCCGGAATGGCGGCTCGAAAGCCGCCACTCCCAGTGGTCAATGCTTCTCGATCACCGCGTAGGCGTTGTGATTGTGGATGGACTCGAAGTTCTCCGCCTCCACCCGGTACCACGTGATCGACTCATGCGCGTTCGAGCGTGAGGCCACGTTGCGGACGAGGTCTTCCACGAACACCGGATTGTCATAGGCGCGTTCTGTTACGGCCTTTTCATCCGGGCGCTTGAGGATGCTATAGAGCTCGCAGCTTGCGGAGCGTTCCACCAGCGCGATGAGGTCCTCGATCCAGATCGGCTCGGTGGAGCGGATGGAGTAGGTCACGATGCCGCGCTGGTTGTGCGCGCCGCGTTCGCTGATCGCCTTGGAGCACGGGCAGAGCGTGGCCACCGGCACGAAGACGGTCACGATGAAGTCCGTCGGCTTGCCTTCCTCGGCCTCGACCTCGAAGCGGACCTCGTAGTCCAGCAGGCCCTGCTTACCGGTGACCGGCGCGGCCTTGCTGAGGAAGAATGGGAATTGGAATTCGATGTGGGACTTCCGCGCATCCAGCTTCCGCAGCAGTTCGCGCGGCAGGGAGGCGATGGTCCGCACATCCAGGCAGCCGCCGTGGGCATGGAGCGCCTCGACGAAGCGGCTCATGTGCGTGCCCTTGAAATGGGCGGGAAGATCGACGGCGAGGGAGACGGTGGCGACGGTGCGCTGGACGCTGCCGCCCTTGTCGCTGACTTCCACCGGGAAGCGCAGGCCTTTCACACCCACCCGGTCGATGGGCAGACGGCGGTCATCGCGCTCGTTCTGGGTATCCTTGAGTTCCTTCATGGTCCGTGAAAACACAAAGAGCCTGTCCGGGATACGGACAAGCTCCTCGTGAGAATGATGGTTTCTCCGGAGCCCGGGATCAGGGCAGGAGGTTCACCGCACGCGCCTGCTTGATGGAGCGGGTGATCTTGCGATGAAGCTTGGCCGAAACCCCCGTCACGCGGCGCGGAAGGATCTTGCCGGTTTCGGTGGTGAACTTGGTGAGAAGTTCCGGATTGGTGTGGCGCACCTGCTCCACTTGGATGTCGTGCCGACGGGTCGGCATCTTGCGGTTCGCCTTGCGGAAGGCGATGCGGCGCTGGACGGTCTTGGGCTCGGACATGAGAAAAAAAGATTAGCGGAGTTCGCGATGAAGGGTGCGGCGCTTGAGGAAGTGATTGAACTTCACCTTCTCGAGACGACCCGGCGTGCGCAGGCTCTTTTTGTTGCGCGTGGTGACGTAGCGGGACGTCGGCTTGCCCTCAGCCTTGGCTTCGGTGCATTCGAGGATGATGATCTCGCGTGGCATGTGTCAGAAAACGTAGGGGGCGGGAATTTAGTTCAATCGTCGTCCTCGTCAAGAGAAACTGTTTCGGAATCTTCATCATCCGAATAATTTCCTCCGCTGAAGCCGACTTCGTTGGACGGGCGGAAGCGGCGGTTGCCGTATTCCTTCTCCCACTGGGCCTGGCATTCCACCGTCAGACGGGCGAATGGGATGGCCTCGAGGCGGGCGGTCGGGATCTTCCGGCCGGACATCTCGCAGACACCGTAGGCACCCTTCTTGATGCGCTGGAGGGCCTGCTCGATTTCGTAGAGGGCGTCCTGTTCCTTGGCGAGCACGCTGAGGGCGAAGTCGCGGTCGTAGGCATCGCTGCCGGCGTCACCCTGGTGCATGCCGGAGCCGGAGGCCTCGGAGCCCTCGGGGGCGTTGCGGATGGTGTCGCGGGTGGTGCCGGTCATGGCATCCACCAGCTCGTCGCGGAGGTCGAGAAGGCGCTGCTTCTGCTTGTCCACGAAGACAGGAGAGTGGGAACCACCGCCGCCATTGGTCTGGGCGGGTGCGGCCTCGGCCTGCTGGGGAGCAGCAGCCTTCACGGGAGCTTCCTTGGCAGCGGGCTTCGCGGCCACGACCTTGGGAGCGGCCTTCTCAGGCTCGGGCTTCTTCGGGGCGGGTGCGGCTTTCTTCGCAGGAGCCGGAGCAGCCTTGGCGGCCTTCGCCGGGGCGGCTTTCTTGGCGGGGGCCTTGGGCTCCGCCTTTTTGGGAGTGGATTTCTTCGCGGCCATGGCGCGTGAGCGAGTTCTCAGTGAGAGTTGATCGAGGGTCGGTGCAGGTGCTGCCTGCATCCCCCACCCCTCCAGAAGGGCGGGGTGGATTAGCCCCTGAACGGGCCTCCATCAAGGGGAAATTTCATAAATCCGCAGGACCACCCCAGTTGAGAAAGTTTTTTAGTCAGGAAGGCTCCGGAACACTGCAAATGCAGAGGTTTTCTTGAAAATCGATGATAGGTTCACCTGAGTTTTGTGTTTGGTAGCGGGGCCCCGGAGTCGGCCTGCACCGGCTGGGCGGACGCCCCGCGCAGGGCGGGAAGCCCATTCATTCCTCCCACGGACTCCATGACTCTATAAGTCCTCTCCGGCGGATTTTCGTCTCTCCCCGCTCCCGGCCGGGCCTCTCAAATGCCTCCGCTCCCCTGCCGATCGCTTTTTCCAAGCGCGGGGGACTTGTCAGGCCGCAGCTGGGCTCCTACGCTGCGCGCCCGTATGGAACTCAGCGCGATCGTCGAAGCCCTGCTCATTGCCTCGGATGAGCCACTTGCTACTTCGGAAGTCGCGCGCCTGATCCGCGCCCGCGTGGCGGAGGCCGAGGACGTCCGCGCCCGCGAAATCGAGGAAGGCAAGGAACCCGCCGCCCTAGAAGAGTGGCTCACCAATCTCTCCGCCGTCTCCTCCGAGCAGGTCGCGGAAGCCGTGGCCGCCCTGAATACCGCCTACGAGGCGTCCGGCCGCGCCTTCTACCTCACCGAGCGCGCCAAGGGCTGGAAGCTCTACACCCGCCCGAAGTATGGCGAATTCGTCCGCCAGCTCTTCCCCGGTCGCAAGCCGGAGCGCCTCAGCGGCCCCGCCATGGAGACGCTCGCCATCATCGCCTACCGCCAGCCGATCACCAAGTCCGCCATGGAAGCCGTGCGCGGCGTGGCCTGCGATGGCATGCTCCAGAAGCTCCTGGACCGCGACCTCATCCGCATCGGCGGCCGCGCCGAGCTCCCCGGCCGACCGCTGCTCTATGAGACCACCGATTTGTTCTTCGAGCACTTCGGCATCCGCAGCGTGGACGACCTCCCGAATGCCGCCGAGCTCCGCAAGGTGAAGCTCCCGGAGCCGGACGAGAACAAGCCCGCCCCCGAACCGGAGCCCCAGCAACTCAGCCTGGGCGCGAATGCGGAGGCCTCCACCGAGTCCTGAAGCATTCCAGCCCGGTGGGCCATCATCAGCGATTCAGAAGAATTTCAACCGCCGATGAACGCAAATGGACACGGATAAGAGATAAAGAAGGCTGGCCATCGCGGAAAACAGGCTCTCATCCCAAACATCCCTTCTTCCATCTGCGTCCATTCACGTCCATCTGCGGTTGAAAATCCCTCTTCCAGCGCAATGGGAGGATGAAGGGCCTTCCGCTCATTCCGCAGCGGATTTCGCTTTCTCCGAATCCTGAAAAATCCTGTTAATCCTGTCCGTCCGGCGGCCCCGGATTTCATCCCCTTTTCCCACCCGTGAATCTCGACGACATCCGCAAGCAGATCGACACGATCGACACCGAACTTCTCGACCTGCTCAACCGCCGCGCCGACCTCGTCCATGAAGTGGGCGTCGTGAAAAAGCGCGATGGCCTCCAGATCTACGCCCCGGAGCGCGAGGAATCCGTCCTGCGCCGCCTCATCGAGAAGAGCCAGGGCCGCCTCCCGGAGAAATCCATCCGCGCCATCTATCGTGAGATCATGTCCGCCGCTCTCGCGCTGGAGGATGATCTCAAGATCGCCTACCTCGGCCCGGAAGGCACCTGGACCCACCAGGCCGCCATCAAGAAATTCGGCCACTCGGTGAACTACTCGCCGCAGCCGAACTTCGCCGATGTCTTCGACCAGGTCGCCCGCCGCCGTGCCGACTACGGCGTGGTCCCCATCGAGAACTCCACCGAGGGCGCCGTCTCCCACACCCTCGATCTCTTCGTCGACTCGCCGCTCCACATCTGCGCGCAGATCCTCATGCGGATCGAGAACGGCCTCATGGCCTCCATTCCCCGTGAGGAGATCAAGACCCTCTACTCCCACCCGCAGGTCTTCGGCCAATGCCGCTCGTGGATCCTGAAGAACTTCCCGGATGCCGATCTCGTGGAGGTCTCCTCTACCACCAAGGCCGCCCAGCTCGCCCGTGACAATGCCGCCCAGGGCGCCGCCGCCATGGGTGGCCCGCTCGCTGCGGAAATGTACGGCCTCACCATGCTGGAGGAAACGATCCAGGACCGCGCCACCAATACCACGCGCTTCCTCGTCATCGGGGAAAAGACCTGCCCGCCCACCGGCAACGACCGCACCTCCATCCTCTTCGCCATCCAGGACAAGCCCGGCTCGCTCGTCAGCGCGCTCCAGGCCTTCGACCAGTTCCACATCAACATGTCGAAGATCGAGTCCCGCCCCTCCAAGCGGAAGGACTGGGAATACATCTTCTACGTCGACCTCGCCGGCCACTGCGATGACAAGGAAGTCGCCTCCGCCATCGATGAACTGCGCCGCCACTGCTCGCTGGTGAAGCTCCTCGGCTCCTACCCGGACACCGGCGAGTAACATCGCTGCCCATCGTAGCGGAAGCCTCCGGCTTCAGAAAGTTGGAGCACCCGGTCCCCGGGGCTCCTCTGCCGGGAGAAAAGCACTCCCCTCCCCAGCCATGGCCGGGACGTCCACGGCAACCCTCTGACGCCAGAGGCGTCGGCTACTTTTCCTCCCCCCGCCTCTGCGTCGGCACCAGGAACAACCCGACCGGCACCAGGATCAGGATCGCTAGAATCTTCCTCTCGAACCCACCCTGATCCTGAAGCGTCTGGAGCACATTGAATATCTCGCCATTGGCGCACCACCAGACCCACGGCCCTACCGCCATCAATCGTACGATCCACACCAGCAGACCGGCCCGGCTGTAAAAGCCCACCAGAAACGGCTGCACCAAGATCAGCAGATGGGTGAAGGAGAAGACTCCCATGAACAATAGCGCGGACGGATTCGCTCCACCGTGGACGAACTTCACGATCCCTTCTCCGATGTCCTTCCAGTTCTCAAAAAACCACTGCCTCCCGAACAGGGACTGCGTCGAGGAAAACTGAAGCGCGATCAACAAAGCCGTCGCCATCCCCAACACGATGCGTGCGGCAAGAAGCCGTCCAGAGCTGCGATCGATTGTTTCCATGGATGCAAAGGTAGCGCCGCTCTCGCCGAAAGTGCCGGGCGGTGGACGTCGTTCGTTCATCCAGCCTGACCCCCATCGTCTTCCTGCACGGGCGTGCTAGGGAGATCAGACGGTAGAGAAACACCACGCGCAGGAATCAGGAACAACCCGACCGGCACCAGCGCGAAGATCGCGAGAATCAACAGAAAGAGCAGATCGGGCATCTCGCCCTCGAATATCCTCATCAGGTCTCCCAGATACCCGCAGACGATCAACCATCCCCACGGGGCGATGGCGATCAGGCGGGCGACCCACAGCAAGGCCCGCGCGCGGCTGTAGAAACCGACCATGAACGGCTGGCTCAGGATAAAGAGGTGGCTGAAGATGATCACGCCGAAGAACAAGAGCATCGGCAGTTCGAAAGAGCCGTGAACGACTCCTCGGAGCTCATCCCACATCCACAGCCAGACTTCGTAGAACCAAACCGTCGCATCCATGAAACGGGTCGAACTGAACTGAAGCACGACCAGCAACACCGCCGCCATTCCCAGCACGATGCGTGCGGCGCGGAGTCGTTTCGGGCTACGGTCGGTTGTTTCCATGGGGAGAGATGAGAACCATGCAGATCTATCAGCCGCCCAACCGGCTGGCAAGATGGCCATCCCCGCCGGTGAGGGGAAAACAGCATCCTGATTCCCATCGTCATGAGCACCCATGGATGCGATAAGGGCCACGCCGTTGAAATGAAACGCCGCCAGATCGAGCAAGCCGTCCACGTCCCCGCCTTCCTGCTGATGGCGGGCTGGCTGATATGGCATGGTGCTCATGATCAGCTCGGGCGCGGCCTTTGGGGGCTCGGTGCCTATGCGGTGTTCCTGCTGCTGTTCTGGTGGATCGCACGGAGCTCCATCCCACCGCACAAGCGCCCCACTCCGCCGCTGCCTGAGGAATTCCGAGGCCATCGCCTCGGCCCCCTCACCCCCGCACTGGAAACGCTCTTGCAAAGCGGAACGATCATCAACCGCCTGCGCGGACACACCGTCCGGCGTGTGGAGCGAAAGGTTCCGGAAGGCACCTGGACTCTGGATGTGGAGACGAGCGCGGATGAATTGATCGCCTTCTGCCTCGGCTTCTCCTCTGCGGAATCCCTCACCCTGGACAAGGGCTGGTCCGGAGGCGTCGGCCGCATCGTGAACAACAGCTAGGGTCGCTCTGGATTTGGAGTGCGGCGAGGCATCGCCGCTTTGGGTGCCGGAGAGAATCGACGGGATTTGCAGCGGACCTGTGAAAGAGGAGCGGGAGCCCAGGGAAGAGGCGATCTTGGAACGAGGGAGAGGATCGGCGAATGCAGGTGTTGTCCCCGGCGATGCCTCGCCTCCGCTCAAAGCGGCGATGTCTCGCCGCACTCCAAATCTACAGAAGCCGTTGCCCGATTTCACTCCAGATCATTAGCGGGAAGAGCCGACTCCTCCAACGCAGGCTGCGGAGCAGAAGTCCATGGAAGACGCAGCAGGCCATAGAAGAGGGACCCCAGGGACATGAGATACAGCCAGTATCCGGGCTGGAGCTTCCGCAGAACTCCACGAGGCATGGGTTTGGACCCGATATACAACGACCACAACAGGGCAATGGCCACGATCACAATCGCAAAGCGTCTCCCGGAGATATGCCGCCCCGGCACCTTGAACCAATGCCAGGCAAGAAACGCGACGGTCGCCGCCAACAAGGTGGAACCACTCGCGAGCAATGTCAGCGTGCCCTCCGCAAGCCCCGCATCTCCTGCCTGGTGAGTTTGCCGGTAATCCAGCAGTGACCGGATCTCCGCCACCATGCCTCCCGGCATGGCCGCCAGATAGGTCACCACCGGCTGGGAGCGTCCCGCCCATCCCACGAAATCGAGACGGGAGATCGGCATGAAGAACGCAGGCACCTGCAAGATGGCGGCCAGCAACAGGAACCAACGTCCACGGGCAACTGCGAGATCCCAAGTCATCGCGGCCAACATGAGCGGAACAACAGCCCGCTGACAAGACCGTCATGGACGGTTCCCTCATCTCCCGGCCCGGATAAATGCACGTGCCTGCCGGAGAAAGGTCTGCTACCTCCATGACAGTCATGCGCCGCCCGCTCCTCGTTTTGCTCGCTCTTACCTTGGGAAGCCTGCCGTTCGTGATCCTGTATCTGATGCTGCGGCCACCGGCGGTGCCCGTGGTGCCGGTCGATCCGCGCAACCCGCATGAACGGATGGTGGATGAGTTCCGGCGTCGTGCGGCGGAAGACCCGGAGACCGGTATCCGGCGTGCGATGAAGGGCGGTGTGGAGGATGAACTCGCACCGGATGCGCTCAATACGCTGGTCGATGAGATGGTGAAGCTCGATCCCGAGAAGGCCATCCAGATGTATGACCGCGTGCAGGACAGCTACCGCCTCTTCCCGGAGGGCAAGTCCGCCTACTCCCACGTCCTCTACCGCGCTCTCGGCCGCCGCCAGCCGGAGGCCGCATGGGAAGCCTGGGGTAAACGGCGCGCCATGGCGGCGGGGAACAGCATCCTGGTGAAGGATCTGTTAGGAGAAATCATCGTGGGCCGCATCCAGAAGGACGGGATCGAGGCCGGCTGGGAAGCCTACGCCACCGCGGACCCGCAGGCGGACCCGCGGATGTTCGTGCAATATCTGCGGGCTGCGGACTTCGGGATCGCTCCGGACGAAAAGGAGATCGCATTCTTCCTCTCGCTCACGGACGCCCACGAGCAGGACGATCCCCGCTACGGTGTGGCGCTCACCTATTTCATCAGCCTCCTGTCATTGAATGACCGCGAGCGGGTCGGTGATCACCTGATGACCCGCCCCGCCCTCGCCTACTACGATCGGGCGTTCGATCTGTTGGGAGCCGAGCCGCACGGCGAAACGAGCGATGCCTACAAGGAAAAGGCCGCCCAATGGCGCGCCCGCATCCAGGACCCGGAAACCCTGCTCAAGAACCGGGGCAAGGCGGACAAGTAGAACTCCGGTAGCGCCGGGCAGAGTATTCCTTACTTTTCTTGAACCACGGATTACACAGATTGAACGGATTCAATATGAGCGAAAGGAGCGACCAAACGACGAAGTGTTTTTGACCGCAGATTACGCTGATGACGCAGATTGAAGAGAGGATTCTAAATTCAAAATCCGTTCAATCCGAGTAATCCATGGTTAAAATACCCCTCCTGCATGACGAGCCATCGGCAGCGAACGCGGACATGCTTCCCCTGCGCTCTCGGCGAGAGACGCCCTAACTTCGCATCCACCCCGCGTTAGCGTGCGGTGAAGAACTGCGCCATGCGTTGCAGTTCATCGTCCAGCGCGCTGCGGAACGCCGTGCCTCTCGGTGCCGATCCTGACGCGTAGCCGAAAGCCGGTTCCAGTCGCCCTTCGCGCACGGACACGTTGGCCCAGCCGATCACCTGTCCCTGCCACAGCATCGGCAGCGCGTAGTAGCCGAACTGGCGTTTTGGCTGCGGGGTGTAGGCCTCGAACTTGTACGTCCACCCCCACAGCAGCTCGAAGCGGCGGCGATCCCAGACCACCGGATCAAAGGGGGCCAGCAGACGCAACTGTTCATCCACCGCATGGCGACGCGAGCGCGGTTTCTCATCAGTCGGCCAATACCAGGTGGTTCCATCGATGCGGCAGCTCGCCAATTCCTCACGTTTCAACCGGAGGGCAGCCTGCGTGTGGACCGAAAGGTGCGGCGCACCATAGCCGAGCAATCTCACCAGATACGTCAGACTGGCGGCTGGAAGCGGTGCGTATTTGCGCACCACCAGATCGATCAATGCCGCCGCGCGGCGCGAGGACTCTTCGGGACCATCGTCCGCAGGCGGATGCACCACCGCCTCATAGACACGGGTGCCGTTGTCACGCCGTTTCACCCGCAGCATGCCACGGTAGTGCATGCCATCCAGCAGGTGGGTGCTGGCATTGCTTGAGCCGCCCCAGTAGTTCTTCACCCGCCCGTGGGCGAAGTGTTGTTCGACTTCACGCGGATGAACCACGCCGCGCTCGCGCACGAAGGCCAGCACCTCGGCCGCCTTGCGCTGGGTATCACCATCCCATGGCCGCGCCGCCTGACGCGGATGCATCAGCGTCACGTGCTCGCGTGGGAGAAAACCGTAGTTGATCAGGCAATCCTCCTCGATCGCCAGCTTCGCATACCGACGCTCCAAGTCACCGGCCCGATAGTCTTTCACACGATGACGCAGCGTGAGGTCCTGCGCCCTTGCCGGAGCACGGATCGGATCCGCCTGCACAAAACCCAGGCGCTGGATGGCAGCGAGCAACGTGGTCGGCTTGAACAGCGTGCGAGCCACCGCATAGCAACGCAACTCATCGAGGTTCGGTCCGGCGGCCATGGAGGAATTGAAACGCGGAAGCCCCACCCGCCAAGCGGAAAGGTACGCCAGCCCTCATCGAGGGCGCCGGCGTATGACCACCGACTGCTCCCAACATTCCGCCGATGTTGGACCACGGATTACACGGATTGAACGGATTCAATATGAGCGAAAGGAGCGACCAAACGACGAAGTGTTTTTAACCGCAGATTACGCTGATGACGCAGATTGAAGAAATGATTCTGAATTCAAAATCTGTGTAATCTGCGGTCCCTTTCTTCTCATGATTGAATCCGTTCAATCCGTGTAATTTGACCCAATCATGGAGGAGGCAAAGTGTGGGCCCATCTCCGTTTCGCTCCGATTGTGGTCGTAAATAGGAGGACTGTCAGGAACGAACGCCGATACTCTCCCCCGACGCTCTCGGCGAGAGACGCCCTACCTCGGCTCACCATCCCCCCACCTTTCTCTCGCCTCGTGGCGTGGGAACGGCTTGGCTGACGCGCATGCTTCGTTCGCTCTCCATTGCCCTGGGATTGCAGGCGCTTGCCATGGCCGCCACCGCCGCGCCGTTGCAATTGCCCCTCACCCTGCCTTCGACTTCCGGCTACCAGCTTGAGGAGGCGCTGCCCGGCATGGAGTTCGACCAACCGCTGGCCATCGCCACCGCACCGGGCGATGCCACCCGCCTGTTCATCGTGGAGAAGACCGGCAGGATCCAGATGATCTCCGGTTGGCCGGACAAGCCGGTGAAGTCCGTCTTTCTCGATCTCCCCGCCGTTCTGATGCAGAAGAAAAAAGGCACGCTGGGAACAGAGGGCGAGTGGGGCCTGCTCGGTCTGGCATTCCATCCACGGTTCGCGGAAAACGGACGCTTCTTCATCACCTATGACCTGAAGGTGAAGGAAGGCGACAAGACCCTCGGTTTCAACTGCCTCTCCGGCTTCACCATCTCGAAGGGCGATCCCACCAAGGCGGACCCGGACAGCGAGGTGCCCATGCTCTGCCAGGTCGATCCCGCCGCCTATCACAATGGCGGGGACATCCACTTCGGCCCGGATGGCTGTCTCTACTACTCCATGGGCGATGGCGGCGGCCACTACGACGCGTATGACAACGCGCGCTACATCGACAAAGACTTCTTCGCCGCCGTCTACCGGCTCGATGTCGATCAACGCCCCGGCAGCCTCGATCCGAATTCCCACTCCCAAGCCTCCACCACCTACCCCTCCGCCGTACAGCCCGGCGGCTACCGCATTCCCGCGGACAATCCCTTCATCAAGGCCACCACCCACAATGGCAAAACCCTGGACCCGGCGAAGATCCGCACGGAGGTCTATGCCTGCGGCTTCCGGAACCCATGGCGCTTCTCGTTCGACAGCGCCACCGGCGGTCTCTTCCTCGGCGTGGTCGGCGAGGACCGTTGGGAACAGATCTACCTGGTGAAGTCCGGCACCAATGGCGGCTGGAGCTACTATGAAGGCAGTCACGAGGGCCCGCGCCTGAAGGACCTGCCGGAGGGGCTCCAGTTCACCAAGCCGATCTACGAATACCCCCACGGCAATGACACCCTGTTCAGCGGAAACTCCGTGACCGGCGGTGTGGTCTATCATGGGAAGAAACTGCCGGAGCTGGAGGGCGCTTATTTCTATGGGGACTACATCAGCCACTGCGTGTGGGCGCTCCGCGAGAGCGGAGGGAAATGGAAGCCGGAGCTGATCGCCCGAGGCGGAGCCGTGAGCGCCTTCGGCACCGATCCTGCGGATGGCGGCGTGCTGCTGGCGGACATCGATCGCGGCCGCATTCAGAAGCTGGCACGCGCCCCGCAGCAGCAGACACCACCGCCTGCCACCCTCTCGGCCACCGGCGCATTCCAGGACATCGCCACGCTCAAGCCCGCCCCCGGAGTGCAGTCGTATGAGGTGAATCATCCGGCGTGGAACGGCGGCTTGGTACCGTCTTACTGGTTCGCCCTGCCTGGCACGGAGAAGATCGGCTACAATGCCATGGACTCCTGGAGCTTCCCCACTGGCACCGTCTTCATCCAGCAGCTCAGTGAGCCGGACCGGGCTGACAAGCCGGGCCGCCGCGTGGAGACACGCTTCCTCATGCGCACCCCCACCGCAGCCTATGGCATCACCTACAAATGGCGCGAGGACCAGAGCGACGCGGACCTCGTGCCGGATGGCGGACTGCCCGCCGGTCCTGCGGACTACGGCCGCCCCACGCCCGGCCGTGCCGAGTGCCTCATGTGCCACACCGCGATCGCCGGCTACACGCTTGGCATGAATACCTGGCAGCTCAATGGCCCGCCCGCTACGGGAACCTCGTCCGCCCCTACCCGGATCCAGGCGCTGATCGATGGCGGCCAGCTCGATCCCAAGGGCTACGATCCGACGAAGGCCCCTTCCTTCCCCTCCCTCTACGATAAGTCCCGTAGCCTGGAGGACCGCTGCCGCGCCTACCTCGCGGTGAACTGTTCGCACTGCCACCAGCAGGACGGCGTGGCCAGCAGCCCGTGGACGACCAAGGCCTCCTTCCCCACCTCGCGCACCCGCCTTCTCGGCGGCGGCCTGAACACCGACTTCGGGGACAAGACCAACAAGGTCATCGCACCCGGCGATCCGGCGCACTCGATGATCCTGAAGCGCCTGAAGGCCGATGGCGTGCCGCGCATGCCGATGGGCACCACCGGCCGCTTCGATGACGCGGGCATCGAGTTGCTCACGGAGTGGATCCGGTCCACGGCGCCGGAGAAGAAATAGTCCTCCCCGGTCACGGTTCAGACCGTTCCGCAGGCGGCACTTCCTCGATGGTCTTTACGCCCGGAGCCTCGATCTCCGGATTCGGAAAGATCAGCACCATCGAGCGCACCGCCTGATTGTCCGGCCAATAGGTGCTGTTGAACTTCAGCCACTCCTCGCCGCGCGCATACCACATCCGCACCGGGATGCGGCCGTCCGCGCTTTTGGGCAGCGCCTTCACCACCTTGTTGCCACCGGCCGGGCAGGAAATCGGAACCGTGCCGAGCTGGATGCGCACCGGCACCTTGGTGGCATTGATGAACACACGATCGCCCGCACCGAAGGCGGCCGCCTGATCCGGCACCTGCACCAGCGCCACCTTGCCCTGGCTGCCAGGCAGCACGATGACGAGGACCTTGCCCGCGGCATCCCCGGTGAGAGTCAGCTCCGCGGTCTTCCCGTCCGGCAGCGCGAATTGGTAGGGCCCCGGCGGCAGCTCCAGCGGCGCGCTGAAGCGGTTGATGCCCAGCTCGATCTGCTTCGCCTCCTTGGCCGCGTCCTTGCCGCTGGCGGTGATCTTGCACGCACCCACGGACATCGGGAAATCAAACGCGACGAAGCGCAGGGTATGGGCCCGCAGCGGCAGGATGCAGGCGGTGAGGAGGAAGAGGACGGATAAGCGGGATCTCATGGGAAAGGGTCAGGCCTCCGGCCGGGTGATCCAGCGAAAGCCGGTGATGCGGTAGCCGCGGCCGAAGAGGAGGTTCACCTGGGCGGTGGGTGGATAGACAGCGGAATCATCCTTCGGGTCCAGATAGGAGGGCACCCGCTGCACCACGGCCTCGCACCACGCGCGCGCTGTTACGGCACCCGCAGTATCACGGGCCTCTCCGTAGCCTCGGATGCGGAAGGTATCGCCGCGGACCGCGACGAAGGGGCCCAGCGGATCGAGCACATCCCCCTGCATCAGCCAGCCGGGAGCACCAGCCGCGGAGTTCAATCCCGCCGCATCCGGATTGGCGAAGGCTCCGTCCATCGGCTGTGTGATTCCGGGGCGGCCGTCCGCCAGCAGCGCGTCATTGAGGCCGGATCCATCGATGGCGGCCTGGAGCGCGCCCCGCATCGAGAGCTTCGGATCTCCACCCGGCCGGCGGTTGATGAATTCGGAGACATTCAGGAACGGTCCGCGCAGCTTCACCTGCTCCACGATCGCGGCGGCCAGCTTGCGGACGCTGGCATCATCCAGATCGCGGAAGCCGGAGTAGTGCGGGTCCGAGGACGAGCTCCCGTCCTCGACCGAGCCATCCAGCACGAAGTCCGTGCGGGAGAACAGCGTGCCCTTCGAATCCACCAGCTCGCCACCCGGATTGCCCGAGCGGTTCAGTTTGCGGATCTTCTTGCCACGAGTGGAGGCGAGGAAGGAAGTCCAGCCCTCCACCGAGGTCGAGTTCACATTGAAGCCCCCGCGCAGGAGCAGCCGCGCGGCGATGGTCTTGTAGGCGTCCGTCCTGAGCTTCGCCCCCGTGAAGACCGCATCCCGCATCTGGTCCGTGGAAAGTCCGTCCGGCCACGCGAGGAAGCGCGGATTGAGCAAGGGCGAGCGGCTCTCGATGAATGCGCTCCACTGGTCCTTCAGCGCAACCGTGGCGAATGCCGCGTTCCGCGAGGCCAGCGAGGAAAAAAACCACCCATCCCAGAGCGCCTCATTGCCGAGGAACGAATGGTCATACATCGTGCCCGAGGTCACGGCATCCGCAGCCAGCTTCGGATGCGCGTAGGAATTTCCGATCGCCTGATCGGTGAAGGGAGCGTTGATCTTGGTATTCACCGCATAGGTGGTGGCGCGGATGGCGGAGGCGCAATCGCCCGTGCCCGCATGGCGGAAGGAGCCGATCGAAACAGGCGGCAGCGTGGGAACGCCCAGCGCGGTCACATGGGTGCGCCCGGTGGAGGGAGTCGTCCGGAGGCGATGTAGCTATGGTCCGGCCCCTCCGGATCACCCGGCAGCGTGGTCTGCAGGATGTCCTCCTGGAACGAGCTGACCTTCTGCATCCGGTACTCCATCTGATCGAGCGCGAAGTCCACCGGATCACTGCCGAGGCGGGACGTCAGCTTGGTGGTGCCACCGGAGAGGAAGGCCGGAGTGGGCTGCATCGCATCCCGTGCCGTCTTCATCTGGATGACGAAGGCGGCGAAGGGCAGACGTTGCGCGGAGGCCTCCGCAAAGGTCACTGAGCGGACCGTATTCACCGGGATCTCCGGCAGGTTCCGCAGAAAAGGGCTGTTCGGATCGGCGACGATGTCACCGCGCTGCTCGTAGTTCGGATAGCCCTTGGTGACGTCATACACCCAGTAGTCGAGATACTCGGCATTGTTGCCATAGGAGCCGCTGTTTCCCTGGAAGGGCTTCATGCCCACGGCGATCTTGTCCGCAGCCGCTCCGGTGATGGCGGAGGAGCCGAGCACCTTCTTGTAGGCGAGCACGTTCTTGTAGGCGATGCCGGGGAGGAAGTCCGGGAACTTGTCACCATTGTAGGTACGCATGTTCGAATCGAGCGAGAACACGCGGGTCTCTCCCGGTCCCATCGTGAACTGGGCACCACCCGGCATGTAGAACACGGAGTCCACCCACTGCTTCACGTTCACCGCTGGATCGGGAATGATCTCGCCCACACCCACCGGATTGCCACGGTTGGTGCCATTGATCTGCCACTGGAACTGGAACGGCAGGCCCTTGCTGATTTTCGCGAGGAAGTATTGCCCGGATGGCCACGTGAGGCGCACGTCGTAGGGATTCCACAGCGTGACGAAGGCATCGATGCCGAGCTCGAGCGTGTACGCATTCGCAGGATCGGTGCCGGTCTTCTCGGCGAAGTAGGAGAAGACGTAGGCGATCTTCACGATGCGCGGATAACGCAGGCCGCCCGCCTCATCCCCGAAGCCGCTGGCCCAGTTCGCCAGCGTCTGCGTGGTCACCGGGAGGCGGGGCTCGCCCCCGGCAAAGGTGACATCCTTGTAGAGATTGTAGTAGCGGTAGAGCTGCGGCCAGCGCGCGCCGTAGGCGATGTTTGCATCCCCATAGAGGTAGGTCTTCGCATCCGCGGCGGAGGTCTTCCCCTGCCACACGCCGAAGTCCTGGATGTCCGTGATGGACTGCTCGAACAGCGTGGAGAAGTCCTTCTTCAATCCCCCCTTCCGCACATCCGCCAGCACCGAGCGCACGTCCACGCCGGACCAAGCCGATGAGTTCTCCGGCAGTCCGGAAGCCGCCAGCCGGACACTGGCGGGAGTCACCAGACGGTTGGTCACGGTCGCCTCGCGAGGCAGCGCCGCCATGCCATCGATCGCCTGCGGTCCCTGCGAAGGCGGCGCATGACGCGAGAGCAGATGAGCCCCATCCGAGTCCGGAGTCGTCACGCCGAGATCGATGGAGGCCTTCATCGCCTCATCCGCCGTCCACCACGCCAGCCCGCCGCCCGGCATGTCCAGGCGTGGCACGCGGGTCTCACGTCCATCCGCCATGCGATGCACCACGACTTCACTTGCACCGGCATTGAGCACAGCCTCCGGAAGTGTCGAATCCGGTGCGGACACCAGCCAGGACAGGAACGAGTCCTTCCGCCCTGCGGGGAAATCCGTCACGCGGTTGGGCGCCGCCTTCCACACCCCCGTCCAGCTCTGATGCGGCTGCGGTGGTGCACCACTGCCCGCCACCTCCGCCGGAGCCGTGATCCGCTGGTCCTGCCCCGCCGCCGCCTGCAGCTGGCCGAGCGCGAGCATCACCGCCAGCCGGGCATTTGCCCGCGCCACCCCCATCGCCTGCTGCTCGCCGGAAGCACGCAGGGAAATCGTCGAAAGCGAAAGCAGCCCGAGCGCCAGAATGAGCAGCAACATCATCATCAAAATGCTGATGATCAGCGAGAAACCCCGGCGAGCGGGTTTTCGGGATGAGACATGACGGGTCATCATGGTAAAACGGGTTTCTGGAAATATTCCGGTACGTAGTGCCACGAGCCGCTGAAAGCTGACCGCAAATCTTCACAAATTTGGAAATTCCCCCGCATCCCCTCCGGCTGAGGCCTCATCCTTCCGAGCCACGCGATTTTCACCAATCAAGGGATGGCGTTTCCTGACTGGACCCGCTAAAGGAGATGCGCCCGGACGGGCATCCCGCATGTCGGAACTCGTCGTCAATCTGCTCCTTCTCTGCGTGGGAACGCTGCCCTTGGCCCTGCTGGTGCCGGTGATCGGGCGGCGCTACATCTTCTCCCGGAGTGAGCTGACGGTGTTTTCACTCGGCGTGCTGCCGCTGCGGATCATCCCCTTCGAGGGCGTGCGATTGGAAGCCGTGGGCCGGCCCGGAATGGAGCTGACACGCTTGCGCGAGCGGCTGCCCGGCCGGCGGATCGTGGATCTCACCCGCTTCCGTTTCCTCTTCCGGGGAGTGTGCGGCTTCGTGAGCACTCCGGACTCGCTCTACATCCTGCCCCACGCCGTCGCCCGCGCCCTCATCTCGAGAAATCCGCCCGCCCGCTGGAACCTGCTGCGGCTGGAAACGCGCCGCCGCCTCACCGATCTCCCGCTCCGCACGCTGGAGGCATGGCCCCGGCGGCTGCGGATCGCCAAGCTCTGTGTGATCGCGCTGCTCGCGGCCATGGCCATCACGGAGATCACCATCACCGCTCAGGCATTGATGGCATTCTATCGTGACTATGTCTCGATGGGGGTCGCCCTTCCGCTCTTGAAAACCGAGGTGGCACGGATCGCCCTCTGCCAGCTCTCCGCGCCACTGCTGGTCATCGCCTGCGCGATCTGGATGGCCATTCCCGTCTGGCAGCACCGGAGACCACCGGTGTTTCTGATCCTGCTCACCCTGTTGGCGGTGCTCGGCGGCATCCCGCTCTACGGCCTCCATGCCCACGAGCTCTCCCACGAGTGGGGAGAAAGCTGCACCGCCTACGAGGATGCGCTGCGGCCCTGCCAAATCCTCAGTGGCCTCTGCTGCACCCTGCTGCTCGCCCGCCCCGTGCTGGAGCGCGTGGCCGCCCACCGCCCGCCCAGACTGGCCCTGCCGGTGGAGTGAGAATCGCATGCCGCCATTCGCAGGCCTCGCCCCCGCGATAGCGAAGTAGCCGCCAAGCTCCCGCTTGGCGGACATCTCACGGACCTTTGCAGAAAAAGGAACCCCTCGCCTCCATCGCTCCACCCCCCACACGCGAAGGAGGACCTTCGCGCTACTACGCTCCGCATCCGCATCGCATGCCTCCTACAACTCCCCTCTTTGCCCCGGAGGGGCATCGGACGGTAGCCGGTGGCGGCGGAGCCTTTGGCGACGACCCCACCGGATAAGTTGGCATAGTGATTCGCATGCCGGAGGCATGCGGGAAACGTGCGATGACGGAGATAATCTGCTCGTCGCTGCCCTCTCCCACATCCCTGCCGGGATGTGAATAATATGCCGGACGCTTACCGGTGGGGGCGTCGCTGCGCGACTTACCACCGGCTACCATCCGATGCCCCTCCGGGGCAAAGAGCCTCCCCCATGTTACGCGGCCGCGGGTTTCCCCACGGCCGCGCTATCGTTCATCTTACCCGGGAAGATCTTCAGAACTTGATCACCACGTCATAGCCGCCGTTGGTGAACGCCTGCGATGAGTAGCTGTTGTATTGCAGCGTGCCGACCACGCCATTGACCGTGATGGAGGTGCCCGGTGCGCCGCTGTAGGTGACGCCGTTCACGATCACATCGCTGAATTGTCCGCTGCCGCCATTGCGGAGGACGACGAACAACTGGTCGTTCACGATCGGCGTGTAGCCCGCATCCACGGTGAGCCGCAGCTTGCCCGAGAGCGTGCCGCTGCCGAGCACCACCAGCTGGCCGTAGCCCATGCTGGTGCCGCCGCCGGTGCTCGCGCCCGCGTTGTTCACCAGCGATTGCAACTCACCGCCCGTGTTGAGCGTGAAGTCACCGTTGATGGTGAACATATTCGGGCTGGTCGCGAGACCCGGTGCCACCACACCACCGCTGGCCACCGTCACCGTGCCGGGTGTGGTGATCAGGCCGCCGCCATTGAGCGTGCCATTCACCGTCACGCCGGACGTGCCCTGGAACTGGCCGGCGAGCGTCACCTTGCCACCGCTCGATATGGTCGTGGAGCCGGTGTAGGGCGAGACACCGTTGAACGTCGTGCCTTGTCCGCCGGACAGCGTCAGGTTGCCCGCACCGAGCGACAGCGAGCCATTCACGATCAGCCAGCCGGTGGAGGAATCCACCGTCAGATTGTAGCCCGGACCGGTGATCAGGCCTCCCAGCTTCGCCCCGTTCGAGGCGGAGACCCGGATCAGCGAATCCCCCGCCAGCGTGATGGTGCCGTTCGCGGAATTGCCACCCTGGATCTGCAGCGCGCCCGCGTTCGAGATGCCCGTGCCACTGATCACGAAGTTGTTCGGGATCGAGGACGTGGGACCCCACGCCCAGGTGTAGAGCAGCGCGCTCGCGCCACTGTCCACCTGGATCTGCGCCGTGGAGGAATTCAGCGCGCCCGTGCCGTTGAAGATGAGCGTACCCTGCTTCACCTGCACGCGACCGCTGAAGGTGTTCGACGCATCCAGTTGCAGCGAGCCCGTGCCCGTCTTCGAGAACGTGCCCGCACCGCTCACGCCCTGCTTCACCAGCGGGGCGTTCGAGGCCGGCACGTCGATCGAGCCACCACCGGAGCCGATGATGAACGCACGCTGCCACTGTGCGGTGGTGCCCGCGTTCAACTGCATCGTCCCCTGCCCATCCAGCGTCACCGTATTGGTGGAGTCGCCCAGGCTGCCCATGCTGGTCACGGAGACGAACGCCCCGTTCACCGAGACATCGCCATCAATGGTATTCGTGCTGCTGTTCAGCGTCAGCTTCGTCCCCGGCGCGCCGAAGAACGTCACGCCACCGGTACCCGTCAGCTTCGCGGTGAGCGAGGCTCCGCTGGTGCTGCCGGTTTGGACGAATCCGTGGAGCGAGCCGAAGTCCAGCGTGCCATTGCTCACCGTGCCACCGTTGAGGATGATCCCCGCCTCGGTGCCGATGCCGTTCATCACATACGTGTAGCCGCCGAGGTTCAGCGTCGGCGTTCCGGCGAGGCGGAAGCCGCGCGACCAGCTGTTCGCGGACAGCGTGGTGCCCGCCGTGTAGTTCACCACCGTGGTGGAGCTGCTGCTGGTATCGGAGTAGCTGCCGGACTGCGCCGAGTAGCTGCCGAAGGCCGCGAAGCCGGTGGCACCATATTGCACGAAGTCACCCAGCCCCGTGTCACCCGCGGTGGTGATCACGCTCGGCGAGAAGATGTCACCGCTCGGCGTGGTCGTCGTGCCCGGCACCACCACCCGCACGCCGGGGCTGTTGCCCAGGTTCGAGGTGGGGCCCGCGGGAGTCATGATGAAGGTGGCATTGGTGCCGCGGGTCAGCGCGTTGGTGTTCGTCGCGCTGCCGATGTTCACCGTCAGCAGATTGTTCGAGCCACGGTTCAGCGCGAGATTGCCCGCGCCCTGCACCTGCACGCTCTTGCCGCTGGTCTGGGCGAGGTTCACCGCGAGCGTGCCGCCGGAGCCCGGTGGCTTGATCGAGAGCGTGGAGCCCTTCAGCACCACGTTCCCATCCGCGAAGGTGAGCGGAGTGCCGGACCGCGAATATTCCACGCTGCCCGCCTCGACGATGAGATCGCCATCCAAGGCGGAACCATCCCCGCTCCAGGCGAGGGTGCCGGTGCCGCGCTTCGTCAGGCTGTAGGACGAGGGCACGGTGATCGCGCCGCTGGTCGTGAGCGTGTAGGTGCCGGTATCGATCACGCTGTTGCCTGCGGACACGGTGATCGGCTGCGATCCCAGATTGAGATCCGCGCCGATCTGGAGCGTGCCGCCTGCCAGCGTGAAGCCACCGGTGCCCAGCGCGCTGCTGTTGGAAAGGCGCACCGTATTGCCGATGGTGGTGCCACCGCTGTAGGTGTTCGTCCCCGCCAGAGTCAGCGAGCCGGTGCCCAGTGTTTGCAGGGATCCCGTGCCACTGATCGTGCCGCCCAGCGTGATGCCATTGCCATTGGTATCAATGACGCCGCCGCTGCCGGTGTCGATCGCATTGGACAGGCTCATCGCGCTGGTGGCACGGAGCTTGCCGCCGCCGAAGGTGATGGTGCCGGTGCCCAGCGCGTTCGCGCCGCCGGTGATCTCCAGCGTGCCCGCATTGAGGATCGTGCCGCCGCTGTAGGTATTCGCACCTCCCAGCCGCTGCACGTTCGGCCCGTTCTTCACGATGCCGCCGGTGCCCGTGATCGCTCCGGTGTGGATCGTGGTGTAGCAGTCCGCGGGCTTGCTGTTGCCCAGCGTCAGATTGTGCGATCCCAGCGAGAAGCCGCCGGAACCGTTCAAGCCCGCCACCGTGGAGTCCGTGGTCAGCGCGAGACCGCCGCTCACGTTCACGCTCACCACGCTGTTCTGCAGCGCCAGCGAATGATCGAGGCGGATCGTGCCCCCATTCACATCGGTGCGGCCGGGAAGGTATTCGCCCCGCCCAGTGCCAGCATCCCGGCATCCTGTTTCACCAGCCGCCCCGGATTCGAGGAGGCGATGGTTTCCGCCGTGCCGGTGGCGAAGTCCTTGTAGCCCGTGTCACTGATTACGCCGTTGATCGTGATGTCATGCCCGCCATAGGCCACGATGCCGCCGCTGCCGCGCATGTCGATCCCCGCCAGCGCCAGATCTCCGGCGTAGGCATTCACGAACAAGGCCGCCGTGCGCACATCGATGTCCGCGCCGATCGTCTGCAGGTTCGCCGAGCGGTTGGTGATGCCCAGCATCCAGCCGTTGCTATCCGTGAAGCGAGTGGCCTCCATCTGCAGCGTGTTGCCATTGATGGTGTAACCTCCCGCCGTGCTGGCGAAGGTGATGCCGCGCAGCCGGTTCGTCGTCGGGATGGTGTTGTTCAGCGTGCCGCCCGCGGCTCCCCCAAAGGTGAGGCTGTGCTTCTCATCCACGAATCCGCCGAAGGAACCACCGGCCGTGAGCGCCCAGTTCCCGCTGGTACCGAGCGCGGTGCTGCCACCCGCCGGTGTCCACGTGATGTCCTGCTGGGATTTGCCGATGAAGTGGATCGCCTGTCCGGACAGTCCGCCGTGGTTGTTGTAGAGCCAGGCCATCTGGCCGCACTCGGCATCGTAGTTGCCGCTCGTGGTCAGCGATCCGATCATCGTCGGATAGTCGCCCTTGCCATCCAGAATGTTGGCCGGGGAGCCCGTGTTGTAGTTCATCCGCCCGCCCGTGTCCCAATCGGTGAAATTGTCCGAGAGGGCCATCGTGGTGAAGCTCGTCTGGCCCCACCAATAGTTCCACGACATCCACCGGCCGAAGTAGCGGTTGTAGAACAGCGACTGCACATAGGCGTAGTCGCCGCCCGGGTGGAAGTTGATGGTCTGGGAGGCATTCCATGTCACTCCCGTGGCGAGGTCCGTGGTCGTGATCAGCTTGTCCTTGCCCAGGCTGATCGCACGCGGATGCGCCGGGTCCGTGCGGTTGTCGATCACGTTCGCGAACGAGTCGGTCGTCGGGCCGTGCTTCCATGTCAGGCCGTTGTCGAAGGAGTAAACGAGGCGCGCGCCGTTCTTCTCCTTCCCCGTCACCGGATCGTAGTCCTCGATGTGGGCATAGCCGACCAGGTAGTTGGCATTGATCGTGTGGTTCTGCACCGATGAGCTGGAATTGTCATCCGTGAGGATCGTGAGAGCCACCGTGGTGCCATTCAGCGTGGCATCATAATCCACCGGGCGGTAGATCGTGATCAGCCAGTAGCCACGATAGTCCCCGCTGTGAAGCGGACCGTGCGTGATCCACGTGGCCCCCGGAGAGGCGATGGTGTGGTCGAGCGAGGGCGGATTGCTTTCCTTGCGGTCGATCCACCAGCTCAGGGTCTTCGAGGGCTCGTTCGCACCACCGGTGATGAGCGGGAAGTGCGAGTCCGGGAACCACTTGAAATTCATGTCCATGGTGCCATCCGCCATCGGCCGGTAGACCCGCGAGACAGGTCCCGGAATCACGGAATACTCCGCGGAGTAATCGACCGGCGTGTAGGCCGCGGCCGCCAGGCTCTGCACCTTCGCCGCCGGAGCGGCCTGCGTCTGCTGGCTGAGGATGCCGGTGGCCAGCGCGTTCTTGTCCATCGCCGTGACCAGATCGGGGCTGCCGGCATCCTCTACGGCGGTCACCGTAGGAGCGCCGTTCGCCGCCACCGCGTCCTTCTTCCGGGGATCGGTGCCGAGCTGGAATTCCTCGAAGTTGGTCAAGCCATCGCCATCGAGATCTCCATACTCGCCGTCCTGCGGATTGATCGCACCGTTGTCATGCGGGTCGAGACCGTTCGCGATCTCCCAGGCGGAGGGCAGGCAATCGTCATCCGGATCGTCCACCTCCGGCACGTCTCCGGTGAGCACCTTCGCGGGCACGATCTCGCGCTTGCCATCCGGCGGCTGCCACGCCAGCGCCACCCGGTTGCGGCTGTCACCCGTCTTGTGGAGAACTTCCAGATAGTAGGTCTTGCCCGCCTCCAGCTGGATCACTCGGCTGCGCTGTGCCGTCTGGCGGTCGAAGTCCGTCTCCGCCGCCGCATCGGCGTTGTTGGTGGTGGCGATGCCCTGCTTGCCATAGCGGTTGGTGAGAGCGGTGATCTTGCCATCCACGGGCATGCGCACGCTGCCATCCGCCAGCCACAGCTCCGCCTCGCCACCCGCATCGAGCCAGAAGGTGTAGGGGCCGCTCGTCTCCGGAGTGATGGTGCCGCGATAGCGAGTGGCGGTCTGGCCGGCCTTCCGCACCTCATCCACGTTCGGGATCGGGCAGCGCTCGTCCGGCAGGATATGGGAACGGCGGCTGCCGGTGAAATCCGCCAGCGTGTCCCCGGCGATGCCTTCCCAGCGCTCGCGCGTGATGCCATCCGCTAGCTCCTCCTGCTGCTGCGGATCGGTGCCCAGACGGAACTCCTCGCCATTGAGAATGCCATCGTTGTCCGGATCTCCATATTCGCCATTCGCGCCAAGGGCATTGGTGGCATCCAGACCATGTGTTTTTTCCCACACGTCCGGCAGCCCGTCATCATCCTTGTCCAGCGGGTCCGCGGTCAATGCGGCGAAGACATTCTCTGGAATCGCCTCGTGCATCACGCGGCCATCGCGCGCATTGCAGGTCCACTCCAGCGTGGCGCGGCTACCCGGTGCGCCGCGCTCCACCAGCAGCACCTCCATGTAATACCGGCGTCCTGCTTCCAGACGCACGGTGGTCGCCTCATCGCGACCCGCACGACGGGTCGCCACCAGCTTCTTCTTGAAGCGCGAGGCATCCGTCGAAACACGGATCTCCGCATTCACCCCTCCGCTGACCTGGAAGGCATAACTGCCGCTCACCTTCGGCGTGATCGTGGCGCGCAGCCGCACGCCATCGTGGGCATCCGCACCGATCACGGTGGAGGACCCGGCCTGGAGATTCTTCACATCGGCCGGTCGCGCGGCGATCGCCCCGCGTTGAAAGGCCGGGATGGTGGCATCATCCGGCAGGTGATGCCACCGCTCCTGCGTCAGGCTGCCATTGGTCTGGCCGAAGGACGTGAGCGGGAAGCAAATGGCCGCAATGCACGAGATTTCCCGCAACCGGGAAGTCGGAGTCTTCATGGGAATATGAGTTGGGTTGCAATAGACGCCGGAGCCTCCCCCCTTGGGCGACATCCGGATCACGCATCCCAACGCACCGTCATGACTCAGCCATGAACGATCCCGATGGGATGCTCAGGGATGATGTGATGGAGATTCATCAGTGTTCCTTCTGATGGGATAAAATATCGTCTTCATAGTAGCTGAAGCCTCCGGCTTCAGAAAGTTGGAGCACCGGCCCCCGGTGCTCCTCTGTGAGAAAACACCCCGCGTTCCCCAAAAGACACCACCACGGCAAGCCCCAATGGGGCGTCATGCGATAGCCCAAGGCAACGCCTTGGGTTGCAGACAAAAGAAGGAAGCGAGCCCTGAAAGGGCGGAATGAATGGTGGGAGGCCTCGCTCCTTCAATCCCGCCCCTTCAGGGCTCGTCATCCTGGCGCATCAAACCCAAGGCGTTGCCTTGGGCTATCCCATCACGCCCTTTCAGGGCTCCCCTCACAACCTAACAACCCTCACCCCGCCCCTACCTTCATATACCCCATCATGAAGTGCAGCATCAGCGAGGCCACCAGGATGAACACCTCCTCACATCCCGGCGCGGCGTGAAACACCACCTCCCCGCGTCCCACCAGCTCCAGTTCGAATGATCCCTTGTCCCCCAGTTGCACCCGGGACAGGCAGCCGGAGCCGACCGCCACCTCGTGCGTCTCTCCGCCCGCCCACACGACCTTGAAACACAGCTTCTTGAAAAACACCCCCTCGGAACGACATTCCACGGAATAGTCCGCCGCCTTCAGCTCCCCCTCGAACAACGCCATCCGGTCGTTCCCACCGACGATGTCCGCCAGCTTCCTCCGCCCGGCGGCATCCTCGTAAAAAACCACCTTCTCCTCGAAATCGAAAAAACTGAACCCCGTACCGAAATCGGTCCGCTGGTCCACCTTCGTTCCGAACTCGATCGCCCCGAATACCTTGTGTCGGGCGAAATATTCCCGGGCCACCATTCGCGTAAAATCCATTCGCATATCCCGAATTTCACCCGCCGGACATGTCACTCCGGCCTTCTGGTCTCCTTGATACGTCTCCGCCGCAGACCCGGTCAAAGCGAATTTTGATCACCTTCCGCCCCAAAACCGTCCCCGGAAATGACAGTTTTGGATGGATGCCGCCGTCTGGATGTGCTGTTACTTCCCATGAACGGATTTGTTCCCCCAGCCCCCGTTTGATGAATTAATGGAACACTTCTGAGGTGTTGTGAAATCACCATGTAGTCACAACGCGCATGAACCCGATGCTCCATACCGTCCCGTCCCGGTCCCGGCGCTCCCCACGTGGGTTCGCTCTGATCGTGGTGCTGTGCATGATGATTCTGATCTCGCTGCTCGCGCTCGGACTCCTCTCGCTTTCCACGGTCACGCTCCGGACCAGCAGCCAGTCGGAATTGGAATGGCAGGCCAAGCAGAACGCCCGGCTCGGCATGCTGCTGGCGCTCGGAGAGCTCCAGCGCACCATGGGCCCGGACCAGCGCGTTTCCGCCACCTCCTCCCAGCGGGATCCCTCCGGCAATCGCCAGCACCTCACCGGTGTCTGGGAAGGCTGGAAGTGGAACGGCCAGGGCAGCACCCCGGATTGGCAGCAGAAGAAAAAGGACCTCTTCAAGGGCTGGCTGGTGTCCTCCGCCGATCCCACGCTCGCCCAGCAGACGGATTTCCCCGCTTCTCCGGTGGCGGGAAACAAGGCGCAGCTCGTGAGCACCGCGCCCGGTGAGACCTCTCCCGTGGAGGCCGGCATCGTCGGCCTGCCCGCCCCCGGCCAGAAGCGCAGCGCCGGTTACGCCTGGGCCGTCTTCGACCAGGCGGAAAAAACCGCCATGACCCTGCCCGCCAATCGTGGCAGCGGCATCGATACCCGCCTCGACCGCATGGCCGCCGCGCCGAAGCCCGGCTACCAAGCCGTCTCCTCGCTCGACTGGACCACGCTGGCGAATCGCGAGGAGGACCGCCAGAAGCTCGTCTCGCTCAATCAGACCGCGCTGGTGCAGATGCCCGCGAATGCCCGCTCCTTCCACGACCTCGCCTCCCACACGGAAGGCCTCGTGGTGGATGTGGCCAATGGCGGCTTCTCGAAGGATCTCTCGCGCCTCTTCGATAGCGACACGCTGCCTTCCGACTACGCCTCGCGCTTCCTCTACTCGGACTCCTCTACCCCGCTGGCCGCCGCCGCCACCCGCTTCAAGGGCGCGAACCCGCTGCCCAGTCCCGATCCCTCCTGGAAACTGCTCCAGTCCCACTACCGCGCCTACACCCGCATGACCGCCAGCGGCTCCGCCATGGAGACCGTGGCGGACGCGCGCCCCGCCGCCGGCACCGCCGCGCTCAATGACACCACGCAGCCCGCCTTCAACCGCCAGCAGATCTTCCCCGTTATCGCAAAGGCCCAGTTCGTCTTCAGCATCAGCTTCGGCTACCACCCCACCATCGAGGGGATGTACACCAGCGGCTCCGCCAAGAGCGCCCCCACCGACCAGCGGGACAAGTATCTCACCTGGATGGTCATCGATCCCGTCATCACCCTCTGGAATCCCTACAACGTGCCGATCCGCTTCACCGGCGGCCGCATCGATCTCTACCGCGTCCCGCTCGCCTTCCGCCTCTACAAGAACGGCACGGTCGTGAATCCGAACTACACCGAGCTGGCAAACATGTTCCTCGATACCGACTTCGGGGCCCGCGCGAACAAATACTACCGCCTCAATCTCCTGCCGGAAACCGGCAAGACCGATCTGATCATGGCTCCCGGCGAGCACATCGTGATGACCGCGCACACCCACGTGCAGCACTTCAACCAGGTACCTACTCCACCGTCGGCCTCGATCTCCGCCCCGGCTTCTTCCCGCCCGCCGGTGCCAGCAGCAACAAGGAAGTCGGCGGTGCCTCCACCATGAACATCTGCGTGGATCCGAACGGACTCTCCAATGGCAAGTCCTACGGCAAGGACACCCGCTTCCTGCCCGTGAAGCCGAACGACCAGATCCAGATCGAGGTCGCGCCCATGCACGCCGGTGTCGACACCCCGGCCGAGACCGGTGGCAAGGAGATCACCGGCTTCCTCGAAGTCCTACGCCGGTTCGCCTTCCGCACCCACCCTCGTCGGCGGCATCGAGCTCGACTACGGCACCCAGGAGAAGACCTTCCTGCAATCCTTCTACAAGGAGGACCTGCCGACCATCACCGTCAATTCCGCCATCCCCACCGGAGTCCAGGCGGACCTTTACCAGGGCACCAGCCCGCCACCGGTGGTGCGCTACAAGGAGCCCTTCCTCATCGCCACCTTCCAGCAGAAGACCGAGCGCAACTCGCGCTTCCCCTCCCGCTCGTGGCTGAACAACAGTCCCGTGAATCTCTACTCCTCCGCCGGTCTGGATCAGACGGAAGACTGGAGCACCCACCAGTATGAATTCCAGTGGGAGGCCATGACGGACTGGCCGCCGGGCAGCCCCACCATCGAGATCAGCAACACCGGAAACCGCGGCTACGGTGGTCCTGGTATTTACGCCCAGAGCGGCAGCTCCTTCGCCACCTTCGGCTCACTGCCGCTGAGCCCCGCCTCCTCGCTGTTCCAGCTCCGCCACGCCCCGCTCAACCAAGGCGGCCAGCTCCCGCTCACCAGCCAGATCATCGGCGGCTCCCACCCGCATCCGCTGCTGCCCGCCGCCTCCGTGAAGTCCACCGCAGGCACCCGCACCTTCCTCGATCACTGCTACCTCGCGAACAACGCGCTGTTCGATTCGTGGTTCCTCTCCTCCGCAGCGGACCGCAGCTCCGCCCGCTTCACCAATCCACGGGATGCCCGTCGCATCCTCACCGAGTTCTTCAGCAATACCACCCCGCTGCCGGACAGCCGCTATCTCCCGGACACCCAGGGCAAGGACCCCGCCACCCTGGCCGGTGAACTCACCGCCGCGGATGCCTACAAGACCCTCGCCGCCTACCTCCGCGTGGACGCCCCCTTCAATGTGAACTCCACCAGCGTGCCCGCCTGGGAGGCCCTTCTCGCCAGCAACTCGGCGAAACCTCACCCTCCAACAAGAACGGTACCCTCACCGAGGTGGCGAATGAGGAGCTCCCCG
Organism: Luteolibacter sp.; assembly: GCA_049840755.1. GTDB lineage: Bacteria > Verrucomicrobiota > Verrucomicrobiia > Verrucomicrobiales > Akkermansiaceae > Luteolibacter. Next base: position 98,727 of record JASGJM010000002.1, read on the forward strand.
TGCTGCGCCAGTCCCCCGCCGCGGGCGATGCCTTCGAGGGCACCTCCGGCCCCGAGGCGGACACCGCGAAGTGGAGCGGCTACCGTCGCCTCAACCGCGATCAGATCCACTCGCTCGCCGTGGAAATCGTCGCCGAGATCCGCAAGCGCGGTCCCTTCCAATCCATCGCCGAGTTCGTCAACCGCCGCCCGGGCACCGATGACCTCGCCCAGCAGGGAGCCGTGGATGCCGCCATCGGCCGCGCCGGGATCAATACCCCCGTGCTGGACACCACCCACACCGTCGCCGCCCCCACCACCCTGCCCTACGCCACCGCCGGCAATGGCAATACCGCGGATGGAGCCCCCGGCGTGCTGAACCAAGCCGACCTCCTCACCCCGCTCGGCCCCGTCCTCACCGTGCGTGGTGACACCTTCTGCATCCGCGCCTACGGCGAGGCCACCGATGGCGAAGGTCACACCCGCAAGGCCTGGTGCGAAGCCACCGTCCAGCGCCTCCCGGATTTCATCAATCCCTCCGAACTCGCCACCGCCACCCCGGTCGACACCATCAACCGTACCTTCGGCCGCCAGTTCGAGATCGTCTCCTTCCGCTGGCTCCGCCCCGCGGAACTCTGACTCTCCCCCCTGAGTTGTTGCATCCCCATCGTTCCGCATGAAGAAACTCCTCCTCATCCTCATCGCCGCCGCCGGGCTCGCCCGCGCGGAAGACCCGCCCCATGTCGAGGTCTCGCTCTACTGCTTCCAGTATGCGCCCGAGGCCAAGACCGTGGCCGTGCGTACCGGAGATGCCAGCTATGCGGATGTAACCCTCTCCACCGCCAATATCACCGGTCCCGTCCAGGCCGCCCTCACCGATGGCCGCGTCACCCTCCACCGCCGCGTGGAAGGACCGAAGGGCGAGATCACCTGGCCCGTCATCGGCTCCGCCAAGCTGCCGGACAAGCTGACCCGCGCCCTCCTCGTGCTCCTCCCGCCCGCCTCCGGCAGCGGTGAGACCTACCGCTGCGCCCTCATCGACTACACCGATGCCGCCTTCCCCTACGGCAGCTACCGCGTCGCCAATCTCTCCCCCTTCCCCGTCCGCGGAGCCATCGGCAAATCCTACGTCGAGCTCAAATCCGCCGCCATGGGCACCATCAAGCCGCAGGGCGAGCCCGGAGAAGTCCAGCCCTCCCGCTTCGAATTCCAGGACAACAACCGCTGGAACCTCCTCACCGAAACCCGCTGCGCCGTCCGCAACGACCGCCGCTGGCTTCTCTGCATCTACCGCGACCCCGATTCCGGCCGCATGAACCTCCGCTGCATCCCGGACCGCGTCCCCCAGGTCGTCGCCACCACCGCCACCGGAGCCAAGGAATAGCCCGCATCCCCTCTGAGAGGGTGTGCCGAAATGGAGAGGTGAGTTCCAGGACTTGAGTCCATTTACTCCAAAGGCGGGACTGACCTTCTTCGTCCTGAAGGGACGACTCATACCAGCCTAGGGTCGCAGACCCTAGGTGGGCGCTTCTCAGATTCTCCGCATGCTGAAGGCATGCCTCATGCAGGGGAAACGTTTCATTCCATCCAAAGCTGTTCCCCCACATGACGCCCTCTGAAAGGTAGGGCCGCTCTCGCCGAGAGCGCCGGGTCTCACCCCCCCGTCCGCTCCCCAACAGCCCGCCCCATCCCCTCCACCTCTGATATGGAGTGCGGCGAGCCATCGCCGCTTTCAGCCCGGGAGAGCCATCGACGGGAACCGCAGCACAACCGCGCGGGAAACGCCGGAACCAGCGAGGAAGTAATCTCGGACCACAAGAACCACTCCTCTCCGTCCCAACGGGACGACCCATCCCCTCCTTTGTCAGGCTGCATCGCCCTTCAAAAAAGATACCTTGATCCGGCGCGGACATGAAAACCAAGCCCTTTCTCACGGCGGACGACTGTGACTATTTATATACCTTCTGTATATACCAACCCACCAACGAGATACAAAACAGCAAATAAACCACCAGGCAGGATACAGGAACCAACACCCCCACAACCAATAGCGGCCAAGCGGCTTTCTTGAACTTGATCGCCGCCACCATGAGAGCCACCACCAATGCAGGAACCCAGAAAGCCATATTGGCGAGATTTCTCAATATGAGAAGCTCTGCGGGATGCAATCCGGTCCTCACATACCTGTATGGCTCGATGACTTCAGAAATCCGGAAATAGCAGGAAGCCGCAGGAATCACACAGCTGGACGCGAATCCGATTCCCCACAGGAACCCATAACAGATTCGTCCCCCCGCCTTCCCGTCTCCAATCTCGTTTGCCGTAGGACTCACCTCCAATTGCTCCATTAGATGCTTTTCGCGTGATCAAAACGACCGGGTCCAAATTCAGAGCCTTGGCCGGATCGTCAGTGCATTCACCCTAACCCCGTGGGCTCGATCAGGTCGAGGCCACAATGGCCCCGGGCCCACTTTGGACACACCACCGACTAGCGCACCAACTGCGCCCGCCTTCCCGCATCATTGGCCACCTTCACCGACAAACACATCCCATCCTTCCTGCTTGGCCATCTCCAATATCAATTTACGAAACGCCACCTTTTGTCGGTCATCAAGGTTCTTCGCTAAAACAAAATGAATTCTGGAATGTTTGGTGTCCCATTTCCACGTTACAGCCCCATCCTGAATATTCTCAGTGCTTCTTGCATGAGCTAGAACGCGTTTACCAAACCCATCGACCGCTGAGGCTTCCTGGGAGGTTGCAGGTCTCCCGCATCCCAACAAGAACACCGAGGCCAGAAATAACATATTCCTTTTCATCGAGGATTTGAAAAACAAGAAATGTCACAGTTCCCACAAGCCCCCCTGCGGTCGATCGCACTATTTAATATGGTGTCTCACGAACAAATCCACAGGCCTCCAAAAATAATTCGCCCAATTCGCCTCAAAATAATAAATGGTGAGATGTCCTTTGGGATTTAATTTCGGCTTGTTAAATATCGATCTCGACATATCCGGTCTCTCCCCACGCATCCCATTCATGTTGGTTTTTGGATCAAACAGGGAAAAATATGATCCAACATACAACCCAAGCATAAGGCAGGTCCAGATGGTGATTTTGTTTACATTCATAAATGCTCACTCCATTTTTCCGGCATGCGGGTCTGATTGGCGAAAATCATGGGTTGCGGACGGGAAACAATCCTAGCGCCGCCCTTGCAAAAACGAAGCTCCAATCCAGCTTGGGAGCGGAGCGGAAATTGGGACGCACTACTGCGGTTGGTTTCCAAGAGTCTCGGCTTTCTGCCTCTCGGCTCTTTCCGCTTGTTCCTTGAAGATCGGCCGTTCGATTTCGTCCAAAAGTTTCGTCTCCTCTTCGATCCTGTGGCCGTCCTCCCTTTGATGATCTAAAATGGAAATGGGATCGTTCTCTTCAGGCATCACAATCCGCTTTTCGTTTAATATGTTCTTTAGAATATTTGACGCCTCTATTTGAGTGGAACGCCATTTCCGCATGGCTGCTTTGAATTCAGGTCCTGCTGAATGAGCTCTTTCCGCCGAGGAAATCAATTCCTTCTGCTTATCGATCACCTTCAAAAAAGAAAAGGACCGTTCGTCATCAATGATATCGGATTTGTAGGTTGTGAACGGCTGAATAAACTGCTCGGCTATCAACTGTTGCCCATGCCAATCAAGATAAGCAGCAAAAAGCTTCGACAATCGATTTGGATCCGCCGATGCGGGTTCCGCAGGCATGGATGAATGAACCTCCGTTTTGTCGCATCCGGCTTGCACCAGCCCCACAACCAGCAAGATGATGATGAATTTCCTCATGATCAGAATGGGGTTATTTCAGGATCTCCATTGATATTCAACCGATTGGCTCTAAATGAACAGCTTCGCAATGAAGCCCTCATCCTGCGGGTTCATCGAGCGATTTTGCACAGCACCATGCCATGAATTGGCACGTGGAGCTCATTTCCCGGGATTGACCTCCTCCATGTCTTTCTGGAATTGTTCCGCGTCTTCCGGTTTCATATCGATGAACTCATAAGTTACCCGTCTACTCCCTATTTTGGACGAATCAGGCGAACGTCCGTCATCCTTTTGTCTCGATTTTGAATGATAGGCACAACCCATCACCATTGCTAAAATCACAATTCCAGAAAGCCTCACATAAATTTTCTTCATATCGATGATTGCGATTCAACCAATCTGCCAGGAAAAGCCGATACCGGTATAGGACGGAGCGCAGCTGGGAACAAGCTCACAGACGTCATGCCGGGTTGACCCACTCAGGCTGCCGTATTTGCCAAACACATTCTAGGTGGCAACCGCAGAACCGGAAACGCTCTCCGCACCGAGGCGAAATTCCCCGAAACATTCCCGGATCGCGGGCGTATCGGAGTGGCTGTGCAAATGTGTGTTTTTGCCTGAAAATGCCCGTTTTGCATGCCATTTCGTTCGTTCATCTCATCATGCATCCACGCCGCTCTTTCCTGCTGTTCTGCCTGCTCGCGCAATCCATCCATTCCGTCCAAGCCGCGCCGACGCCCTTCCATCGCGCCGAGGCGGCGCGGCTCGCGGAGCAGCCGTATGTACCCGGTTGGATTCCGCCCACGGAGTTCACCAAGGCCCTCACCTATGACCAGATGCGCGGTATCCGCATCAAGCGCCAGGGCTGGCTGTTCAGTGACAGCCAGGTGCAGGTGGAACCGCTGCTGGCGGGAAGCTTCAATAGCAAGGGCCTGCAACTCGGCCTGCTGGAGGGGGACCAGATCCAGCCCGTCCCCTTTGTTGCCAGCCTCTTTCAATTCCCCGAGGGCATGGCCACACCTGCGGACTCGGATCTCTCGGGATTCAAGGGTTTCCGAGTCCATGGGCCGTCTCGCACCGGCGGGGGTTCCTACGAGCAGTTCAGCTTCGGCGGTGCGAGCTACTTCCGCAGCCACCCGCAGAACTTCGGCTACGGCCTGAGCGCGCGCGGCCTGCTGCTGCGCCGCGATGGCAAGGAGGAGTTCCCCATGTTCGAACGCTTCGTCTTTGAGAAGCCGGAGCCGCAGAGCTCCGTGCTGGTGTGGCACGCGCTGCTGAACAGCCCCTCCGCCACCGGTGCCTTCCGCTTCACCAGCCGCCCGGGGAATCCGCATGTCATGGAGATCCAGGCGGACCTTTTCCCCCGCACCGGCATCACGTGGAATGATGTCTCGCCCGGTTTCGCCGGATTCTCGTCGATGTATTGGTTCAGCCCCGCGGACGCGCGCCGCACGGCGGACTTCCGCGGTCGTGTCCACGATTCCGAGGCGCTGGCGATCGACTCCGGCGAGGGCGGGCGGCTGTGGCGGGTGCTGGGAAATCCGGCGAAGATCCGCAACACCGCCTTCCCCGTGCACGGGCTGAAGGGCTTCGGCCTCGTCCAGCGCGGCCGCTCCTTCGATGCCTATCAGGACGAGACCGCCCACTATGAACGCCGTACTTCCGCCTGGGTGGAGCCGCAGCAGGGCATGACTGATGGCGAGGTGAAGCTGCTGGAGCTCCCGACCCGCGGCGAGTATGATGACAATGTCGCCGCCTCCTTCAGCCCCGCGCTGCCCGCCGGTTCACGCGAGCCGCTGCACATCTCCTACCGCCTGCTGTGGTGCGAGGACGCGCCCGCCGTGGAGGGCCCGCAGGTGGTGCAGACCCGCATCGGCCAGCTGCCGGACAAATCCGGCATCACCCTGCTGACCGTCGACTTCGCCACTCCCATCCCCGCCGCGAAACTGGCCCCGCAACTGGAACTGCCTGACTCCGTGGAACAACGCTTCGCCTATCTCAAGCCCCTGCCGGATGGCAAAACCGTGCGCCTCCACCTCGGCGTGGTGCCAAAGCCCGGCGACGCCACCGGCACCTTCCGCGCGCGGCTGTCACAGGATGGCAAGGCCACCGGGGAAACGTGGGTCTACCCATGGACTGGTCCGGCAACAGGTGCGCCCTGATCTTTATTCATATCTTCCAGGGTGATCGAACCGGTTGCCTTCTTTGCCCCGGAGGGGCATCGGATGGTAGCCGGTGGCAAGTCGCACAGCGACGCCCCCACCGGTAAGGATGGAATGGAAAATTTCGCATGCCGGAGGTATGCGGGAGGCGTGCGATAGCGGAGATGATCCGATCGTTCTGCAAGCGAACGCTTCCCTCCGGTGTCCCTGCCGGGACACGAATATCTTGATGATGTCCACCGGTGAGGTCGTCGCCAAGGCTCCTCCGCCACCGGCTACCATCCGATGCCCCTCTGGGGCAAAGAAGGCCTACTCGGCCTCAAGCCTCAAAAGCGCGGACCTGCGTGCATTTCCGTAAATTGCGCGCAAATTCAGGTTTTCCGGTCACACCGGGAGACCCCCGCAAAATCATGTAATGTCTCGTACGTTTCATGAAACTGCTCACCTCTCTCCTCCTTGCCGCCGCGCCGCTGGCCCTCGCCGCCGCGCCTCCGAACGTCGTCATCCTTTACGCGGATGACCTCGGCTATGGCGACATCTCCTGCAACGGCGCGAAGTCCGTGCAGACCCCGAATATCGACCGCCTGGCAAAGGAAGGCCTCAATTTCCACGCTGCCTACGCCGCGGCCTCCACCTGCACACCCTCCCGCTTCGCCCTCATGACGGGCAAATACCCCTTCCGCCAGGAAGGCACCGGCATCCTGCCCGGCGATGCCGCGCTGATCCTGCCCACCGACCAACCGACCCTCCCCTCCGCGATGAAGGCTGCCGGTTACCGCACCGCTGCGGTCGGCAAGTGGCACCTCGGTCTCGGCAATGGCGATGGCGTCGATTGGAACAAACAGATCACGCCGGGGCCGAACCAGGTCGGTTTCGACCGCTCCTTCATCATGCCCGCCACCGCGGACCGCGTGCCCTGCGTCTATCTGCAGGATGGGCGCGTGGTGGGGCTCGATCCGCAGGATCCCATCACCGTCTCCTATCATCACCGTCTCGATGGCCAGCCGCCCGCACTGGAGAAGTCCGAACGGAAGATGGAATCCGATCCCCAGCACAGCACCAGCTTCGTCAATGGCATCGGCCGCATCGGCTACATGACCGGCGGCACGAAGGCGCTGTGGAAGGATGAGGACATGTCCTCCACCTTCTGCAAGCAGGCGGTCGACTTCATCCGCCAGTCGAAGGACGGCCCGTTCTTCCTCTACTATGCCTTTCATAATATCCACGTCCCCCGTGTCCCCGCACCGCAGTTCGCGGGCAAGACACCGATGGGTCCGCGTGGCGACTCGATCCTGGAGGCGGATTGGCAGGTCGGTGAAATCCTGCGCGTGCTCGATGAGCTGAAGCTCGCGGACAATACCCTCGTCATCTTCTCCAGCGACAACGGCCCCGTGGTCAATGACGGCTACAAGGACGGCTCCATCATCAAGCTGGGCGATCACAAGCCCGCCGGTCCATGGCGCGGTGGCAAGTATACGAACTACGAAGGCGGCACACGCATGCCCTTCATCGTCCGCTGGCCCGCCAAGGTGAAGGGCGGCAAGACCACCGATGCCATCGTCAGCCAGGTCGATCTCCCGCGCACCCTCGCCAAGCTCTCCGGAGTCCCCGCGGGCAATGGCGTCTTCCCGGACAGCCGCGATGTGCTGCCCGCACTGCTGGGTGATGTCTCCACCGGCCGCGAGGAAGTCGCCGGTCTTGGCAGCGTCGTCACCCTTCGCAAGGGCAACTGGAAGTTCATCCCCTCCGGCGGTCGCAAGGGCGCGGAAGAACTTTACGATCTCTCCAAAGACCCTGCAGAGAAAACCAACGTCGCGGCCAGCCGCCCGGAAGTCGTCAAACAAATGGCCGCACGCCTCACCGAAATCGCCGGCAAGGTGACCGCCCACGAGCCCCCGCTGGAAGAGTAAACCCGCGCGAACGGACGCTCTCCATCCGCGCCGTTTCGTTTCACGCGGGCGCGGGCTGCAACACCTCCTGACACCTCTTCGTTCCCTCCGGGCTGAAGAGGTACCGGTCCCCTCGCGCCTGCCTGGAAGCGCTCCTACGACGATTCCCTCTAACAACGCATGAAGTGGCGTGAATTCTGCGACTTGTCGGCAACACCGTTCGGGATTCGCGAAATGTTTCTTAAGAACACTCCACGTCCGACACCCTTCCCCCGCCCCATGCCCGCCGAACCCACCAGCGAATTTTCCGAGCTGCTGGAAAGCCTTGTCGACGGCACGGCCAGTTCGTGGGAGCTTTTTTCGCTGGCGGAAATATTGCAGGCAAACACCGATTTGCGTCGTCAGGCGAAGATGCATCTCTTCATCGCCGAAGCCCTCTCCGAAATGGGCCGCGACTCTGAAGAATAGGCGCCGGGTCTTCCGCGCACGTCCGCTCCTAACAGTCCGCCCAAGTAGGACCACGGATTGAACGGATTGAACGGATTTTAGGATGAGCGAAAGCGGCAGTCAGACGAGAAATAGATTTAACCACAGATTACGCAGATGACGCAGATGACGCAGATGACGCAGATTTTGGATTCAGAATCATTTCTTCAATCTGTGTAATCTGTGAAATCTGCGGTCCCTTTCTTCTCATGATTGAATCCGTTCAATCCGCGTAATTTGACCCAATGATTGAAGAGGTTAAGTGTGGGTCCATCTCCGCTTCGCTCCGATTGTGGTCAACATCCGCCCATCCCCATCAAGGACGAGCCCTTGTCAGCGGACGTGAATGACAGACCCGGCGCTCTCGCCGAGAGCGCCCTACCTCCGTCTCCTTACTTCGCCGCGATCCGCTTGGCGTAGATCACCCCGGTCGATGCCGCAGGCGCATCACTGGCGATCTCCGCTTCGATCTCCAGCCCTTCCGCCTGCGTGACGTTCGGGAACAGCAGCGTCCACACGTTGCCTGTGCTCACGGCACCAGTACCGCCTTCATGCGGATCAGTGGAGACCGCCTTGCCATTCTGATAGAGCGTCACGTTGCGCACGCGCACCTTGTCCTTGCCGGTGCCTTGGAAGGTCACGCCGAACTTGCCGGAGTCGGAGAACTTCCCTTCCGCCGACCAACGCACCTTCTTCCAATCCGCCGTCAGCTTGCCCGCGCCCCACTCGCCCACGGCGAATGCATCCTCCGGAATATCAGAACGCACCGCACTCTTCGCCGCGGTGCGTGGTACGGACTTCTCGGTACTTCGCCAGCAGCTCGCGCGTGATCGCCAGCGGGTCGCCCTCCGGCTCCGCCGTGAAGCTGCCCTCGCACTGGTCGGCCCACTTCCATTCCCATTCGGCCAGCTCCTTGAAGAACGGATGATTCTCCGGCCCCGGTCGTCCATAGACCTTCAGCAGCGTCTTGTCATCGAGCCGCTGGTCCTGCGGCTTCGCGATCTCGGACTTCAGGAAGACCAGATACTTCTCCCAGCGCTTCAGGTAGAAGGAGCCCATCAGCCCGTGCCACTGGCGGTTCGAGTAGTCGAAGTTCACCTGCGCCTGGCGGTTCGGCCCCCACAGTGTGACCAGCAGCCGCGCGGCACGCTCGTGGAGCTTCTTCTCCGCCGCATCCTTGCCCCAGCGGCGGGCCGTCGTGAGCCAGTTGCCGAGGCGGAATTCACGGCGCGTGCCGAGCAGGCGGTCCAGATCACGGCCCAGCTCCAGGAACTCACGGCAGGCCTTGTCATAGGCGTTGCGGTCTCCGGCCTGATACGCGGTGAGGATCGCCTTGCGCAGCGTCACGGAAAGATCCGCCAGCGCCTGACGCCCCCAATCGACGAGATCGTAGCGGAACGTGTCCAGCTTGCCCAGCCGCTGGCTGTCGCTGGCGAGCAGCTTCCACGCGTCCCACAGCTTCTCCAGCGGATAGCTGCGGCCGAAGGAACCGGCGGATGGCGAGCTCGCATTGCCATTCAGCGTCGGCCGTGCGCACAGCGGGCTCTCGCCGGAATTGTAGGATGAACTACTACCCAGGGCGTACACATGATCCCACGTGGAAACCCACGCCTCGATCGCCGGTCCATCCGCCACGCCGAACCGCGAGGCCGCCCAATCCCTCAGCCAGCCCTTGCCATCGTCCGAGGCTCCCGGCTTGCGGAAGGTGCCCTCCAGCGCCGCCATGTAGATCGGGGAATTCGCGTGGCTGCCCTCGCAGAAGACACCCAGCCCCTGCACGTTCTTCAGATCCGGATTCACCGCATGGCGGTCCAGATCCAGCGACTTCTTCAGATTGCCGCCCAGATAGACGCGTCCGCCGAAGTTGTGGATCACCCCGGACACGAAGGCGCGGCCCCAGTAGTCCTTGCGGCGGCCATCCAGATCCAGCAGCAGCAGGCGGTCCTCCGGGATCGCCTTCACCACCGGTTCATACAGCGTCCACGTCTGCATCGCGATCTTCGCCTGCGGATCGGCCTTCATCAGCGCGTCGATGAGCATCTTGCCGACCGCGCCGAGATATTCCGGATCGTTCGAGGGCGGCTTGCTCTCATGGAACACATCGCACGCATACCAATGCGCCTCGCCGAAGATCCGCTGCTGTTCCTCCACGAACATGGAGGCCAGCTGCGGATACAGCGGATCGGTCGGATCGAGCTGGGCCGTGCCCTGTGGAAAGCCGAACCATGGCTTCTTCTGGAGAATCTTCGCATCCGGCTTCAGCTCGCGCAGCGCCAGCGGCACATAACCGGTGAATCCCGGTGCGATCGGCGTCATCCCCAGCTCGCGCATGCGGTCCTGGATCTTCCGGCCCAGCACCTGATGGCTGTCCAGCCACGAGACCGGCATCGGCCCGCCCCAGCTCTCGATGTTCGCCATGAACTGCCATGGCAGGAAACACGGTCCGCACAGGAAGGAACGGATCGCCGCATCGCTCATGCCGATCTTCGTGAACACCGAGCGCCACACACACTCCGTGCCCACCATCGCCAGCGGCATGTTCACGCCCATCAGCGCCAGGAAATCGATCTCACGCTCCCACTCTGCCCAATCCCACCACGCCATGGTGTAGCCGAAGGTGCAGAAATTATACGCCACGCGGTGTTTCAGCGCCGCCTTTGCCGAACGCGGTTCGGCCGGCAACGGCAAGGTCGCGGGCAGCACCAGGTTCTCGCCCGTCCAGGAAAGCTGGCGCTTCGCATCGTGGCGCAGCCAATCATTGAGCGCCGCTCCGATGGCGATCGGGGAATTCCCGCGCAGCACCAGCACATCCCCATCGCGATCAATGGTATAGCTGTCCACCTCGCCCTCGGTCTTCTCGCAGCGGATCTTCGCGGCGGCAGGGCCCAGCAGGCGCTTCAACAAGGCATCCGCCGCAGGAAACGGCGAGCCCGTGGTGGCGGCACGGACGACGGGGACAAAAGCGGCAGCCGTGGTGGCGGCGAGGAGTTTCTGGAACTGGCGGCGGTTCATAAGGCAACAACAACGGGAAATACAAAAATACGTCCCAATGAGTGCCACCAATCCCCCAAACCTGACCAAATTTTTTCCGTCGGCCGACCTCAGATCCCCTCATGATCCCATGCAGGGAGCTGCCCGGGATCATGCGGCTGCCGGAGCGATGAAAAGCCTCACTCCGGGGTAACAAGAAGGCGCACGAAGCGTCTGCCCAGGCCGGTCTGGAGGGTGTATCCCACCGATCCGGCGGTATTGTGCAGATTGGCATCGGTGGGCAGGACATCGTTCCATTCCACGAGATCGGACGATGTCTGAACCTTGAACTGGGTGCCGTAGGCGGTATGAGGGATATCCCCGCCATTCGTCCAGGTAATGGTGCCGCCGGTGATGCCAGGGAGCGTGACGTAGCCCGGGCTATTCAGGAAGTAAGCGATCCCGTTCCCGACGCCGTCGCGGTTGTAGTCCTCATCCACGGCCTGTCCACCGGCATGGCTGGATGCCCATAGAGCGTATCCCGTCATGGGGACGACTGTGAGCACTCCGGTGGCGGGCACGAATTCGTAGGTGACCCCGTTTTCCACTTTCGTCCATTTGCTGGCATGCTTGGTGAAGGCACCCCGGGTGCTGGCGAGCGCAAAGGTGCTGCCGTAGATCTCCGCCAGGGTCGAGGTGTTCACCAAGGTCCAACTGTGGCCCGGGGTATTGCCCGCGGTGGTGAGATCGAGCACCAAGGTGCCGTCGAGATTGAGAGTGCCGGTACCGGTGAGTTTGTTGCTGACGCCGTTTGCGCCGACTTTGATCCGCAGGGTGCCACCGTCGGCCAGAGTCAACGTGCCGCCGGAAACGAGGGTGTCACCCGTGTAGGTGTTCTGCCCGGCAAGGGTCTGCGTGCCGGTGCCATTCTTCGTAACACTGCCCCGGAAGTCGGCAGTTTCCGAAATCACACCCGAGAAGGTGGCGTCGGTCGAGCCGTCGATCGTCAGTGTGCTGTCGGGGAGCACCACCGAACCGTCGCCCGCGAGCGAGTTGATCGTTTGCGATCTGCCGCTACTCGTCCCAAAGGCGCCGCCCGCATTCACGATCAGGTCGGTCGAGGTGGGCAGTGCGTTGTCCACCAGGGTGGAGAGCGTCCCTTCAGCGATCGTGGTCCTCCCCACGTAGGTCATGGCTCTGGTAAACACGAGCTCTCCGGCTCCGCTTTTCGTGAAGTCGCCAGTGCCGGAGATTGCGCCGGTGACGCTGCGATACCCCGATGCATAACTCTGGCCATCGCCAAAAAAGAGAGTGTTCGCATTCGCAAACTCGAGTGTGCCGTCCGCATCCATCGCATAGTTCCCGTGCGGATGGAGTTCGACGAGCCGCCCGTTGTAAACGATGGTCGTGCCTGTCCAGGAGGTGCCATTCCCGTAATCCGCCGTCCGGGTGAGGGTGCTGTAGCCATTCATCTGAAAGGTCCCGCTGCCCGTGACGAGCCCCGCGTAGGTCTGGACTCCGTAGCTGGTCTCGAACAAGAGCGTGCCTTCGGAAGCGACTGCGTAGTTGCCGTGAGGATGCCTGACCCATAGATTTCCGGAGGTGACCGTGGTCCCGCCCGTGTAGGTGTTCCCCCCCTCAAGCTCCACAATTCCGACGCCGGACATGGTGAAGCTGCCATCGCCGGTGATCGCGCCGCTGATCGCCCGAAAGGCACCGCCGATGGGGGCGAAGGTGAGACTGCTCCCGCTGCTGAGGGTGTAGCTCTGGCCCATCGGAAACCTTTCGATGAGGCTGCCGCCAGTGACGAAGACACCGCCGCCCGCGGAGTTGCCGGGTCCGGTGAGGGTGAGGTTAAACGTTCCGCTCTTGGTGAACGAGCCGGTTCCGTTGACCGGATTGGCGTAGGTCTGGTGGCTCGTCCCCGTTCGGATTTCCAGATCACCACCATTGAAGGTGAAACTGCTGGTGACGTAGGGGTTGTGAAAGGTGGCGAGGACGAGCCGCCCGCCCGCGACGGCCGTGGAGCCGGTGTAATAGATGTCCTGCGTCATGGTCAGCGTCGCGCTGCCCGATTTGACGAAATTGCCGGGGCCGTAGACGTTACCGTTGTAAGTCAGGTCGCCTCGTGTCCCGAGCCAGGTTTGAGGACGAATATTGAAGTTCATCGTGCCCCCCTGGACGTTGTAGTCGTTGGTGGGGTTGTCCGTGATCAGCGTGCCTGCGAACACGTTGGTGCCGGAAGCGCCCACGCTGGCTTGGGAGTCCGGCGTGTTGATGATGGCCGTGCCACCTCCATTCTTGTTCAGGCTCCCTCTGCCATACACGTTGGCGTTGAGGGTGAGCACCGATCCAGTATCGACGTTCATATCCATGTAGGACGGCAAAAGGGAAGTTCCGAAGGAAATGCCGTAGGTGGAATGGATCGTCACCTGCGGGCTGGTATTGTTGACATTGAGATGCACGGACGACGCCGAGTTGGCTCCCGAGGCGATGGCGCCGACATTCAGCGTCCAATTCTGCTGGGAGAAGTTCAGCGACGACGGGCTGACGCTCTGGGTGGTCGTGACGATGCCGTTGACGTCGTGGTAGCCACCACTGCCGAAATAGAGATCGTAGGCGCTTTCGTCGTTCGAGTTGAGGAGAGAGGTGCCAAAGCCGGAGCCTCCCACATCCCAGTGGGAACCGTCCCAATCGTCGGCACCTCCTCCCATCCAATAGGCGTTGATCGCATGAGCACAGGGAACGAGAGCCAGTGCGCCTATGGAGATGGCGGAAGCGGCGATCCGGGTGAAGAAACGGCGGTGGGTGCGACGGGAGAGTTTCACGGGGCGAGGTGGAGGTTGCTACGGACGTTCGTGCCAAACATGTGCGACATGCATCCTGACAATCCGGTTGCCACTCCGCTAGGGTGCTGATCAGCACCCTAGCGCGGGTCGTCTGGCGGCTACGATCTCCCGGTGTCATGACACGACGAAGAGTGTCCGGGACCGGCATTGCGCTGGCTTTCGCGGCGCATTCCTGCATCCATACCGCCATGACGGACGCCCAGCGCGAGAGGGTTCACCAACTATGGGATTCACTCACGGATTTTCCGGCCTCCGAGACCGAACGCGCGCTGGAACATCTCATGGCCGGCATCGCCGAAATGATCGATGCCGGCAATGCCTACTGGCTGGGCTACATCCGCCTGTGTTCGCCGGTGCCGGATGATCCGCTCAAGGGACTGCGCCCAGGAGCCGGGCGCTACCTCCATCCCACGCCGACGCACGGCGAATCCGCCCGCAACCAGACGGACCAGTGGAATCGCCGGCAAGTCAACGAAGGTTACGTCCGGGCCGCGCGCGACGTGGGGCGGTTTCGATCCTTCCGCCTCCGCAAGGAAATGCGACCCGCCTATTTCGAGGAGGAGTTTTACCAAACCTTCCACGCGTCCCGTGGATTTCACGACCAGTGCATCGTTTTCTTCCCGGTGAACGACGACTACGAATCCATGTTCAACTTCCAGCGCGTCGGCGTGGCGCGGGACTTCACCGCTGCCGAGGAAGCCATCGCCGCCTACGCGTTGCGCGGTATCAAGTGGTTTCACCGCCAGGTCGCCCTCAGCTACGGCCTCCTCCTCGCGGAGACTCCCCTCACTCCGATTCAACGCCAGATCAGCCGCCTGCTCCTCACCGAACGCAGCGAAAAGCAAATCGCCGCGGAGATCGGCCGGACCCAGGGCATGACTCACAAGCACATCACCGAAATTTTCCGCAAATTCGGCGTCACCGGTCGCGCTGGCCTGATGGCCGTCTGGCTCGGGAAGGTGAACGTCGCGTAGCCGGCAGCAGCCGGTGGTCTTATGCCCGGCGCTCTCGGCGGGAGACGCCCTACCCTTCCAGCACGGCTCCGGTATCCGCACTGGTGACCAGCTTCGCATACCTCGCCAGATAGCCGCTGCGGATCTTCGGCGCGGGCGGTGTCCAGCGGGCGCGGCGTTCGTTCATCACTTCTTCCGAAACATGCAGATGCAGCCGCCGCTCCGGGATATCGATCTCGATCAAGTCTCCCGGCTCGATCAACGCGATCGGGCCACCAGCCGCCGCCTCCGGTGAGATGTGCCCGATCGCCGCGCCGCGCGTGGCTCCGGAGAAACGCCCGTCCGTGATCAGCGTCACCGATTCCCCCAAGCCTCTGCCCGCGATCGCCGAAGTGGGCGCGAGCATCTCCGGCATGCCGGGGCCGCCCTTCGGTCCCTCGTAACGGATCACCACCACGTCCCCCGCCTTCACCCGCCCGGTGAGGATGCCGGTGCTCGCCTCCTGCTCGGACTCGAAGATCACCGCAGGACCGGTGAACTTCATCATCTTCGGACTCACGCCGACGGCCTTCACCACGCATCCATCCGGCGCGATGTTACCGTTCAATACCGCCAGGCCACCCTGCCGCGAATACGCGCGGTCGAGCGTGCGGATCACCTCCGCATCCTTCACCTCCGCCACGGAGATCGTTTCGCCCAGCGTGAGCCCGCTCACCGTGAGCGCATCCACATCCAGCAGCGCCGGGATCTCCGCGAGCCGCTGCAGGATCGCAGAGATGCCACCTGCACGATCGATGTCCTCCATGTAGTGCTTCCCGGAGGGGGCCACCTTGCACAGGTGCGGCACACGCGCGGCCATGTCATTGAAGTCCGCCATCGTCAGCGGAATCCCCGCCTCACGCGCCACCGCAAGCGTGTGCAGCACCGTGTTCGAAGAGCCCCCCATCGCCATGTCCAGCGCCAGCGCATTCGCGAAGGCACCGCGCGTGAGAATGTCCGAAGGCTTCACCTCGTCCCGGACCAGCCGCACGATGGTCCGGCCCGCTCGTTCGAAGAGCGCATCGCGCGCCGGATCGGTCGCGAGGATGGAACCATTCCCCGGCAGCGCCAGCCCGAGCGCCTCGCACAGGCAGTTCATCGAGTTCGCCGTGAACATGCCCGAGCACGAGCCGCAGGTGGGGCAGGCATTGCGCTCGATCTCGCCGAGCTGGTCTTCCGTGATCGTCTGCGCGGAAAGCTTGCCCACCGCCTCGAAGACGGAGGCGAGATCCAGCGATTCCCCGGTCGTCGGGTTCTTCCCGGAACGCATCGGCCCGCCCGACACGAAGACGGTGGGGATGTTCACCCGCGCCGCGCCCATCATCATTCCCGGCACGATCTTGTCGCAGTTCGGGATGCACACCACGCCATCGAAGCAATGCGCGCGCAGCATCGTCTCGATGCTGTCCGCGATGATCTCCCGCGAGGCCAGCGAGTAGCGCATGCCGCCATGCCCCATCGCGATGCCATCATCCACGCCGATGCAGTTGAACTCGAACGGCACGCCACCCGCCGCCCGCACCGCCTCGCGCACCTTCCGCCCCGACCACATCGAGATGCGCGTGGCCGGGAATGATCTGCACGAACGAATTCGCGATCGCGATGAACGGCTTGTCCCAATCGCTTTCCGATCGGATCGCGCCGGTCGCGCGGAGGAGACTGCGGTGCGGCGCGCGGATCGCGCCCTTCTTGACGGTGTCGCTGAGAGCCATGGGCGGATTCTTCACCTGCCGGTCCTCATATTGGAATGACTTGCTTGGTCGTCCTGTGATACCATTCTGGTATGGATTACTCGTTCCGGGAATTGGAATGCTTTCTCGCCGTGGCGGAGGAGCTGTCATTCACGCGGGCGGCACGGCGGCTGCATCTGGCACAGCCGCCGCTGTCCCGCCATGTGCGGCTGCTGGAGGAGAAACTCGGCGCGGTGCTCTTCCAGCGCGAGCCGCGCGGCGTCTCGCTCACTCCGGCGGGCCACCTGTTTTATGAGGAGACGAAGACGATCCCGCACCGACTCATCCGCGCCGGTGAGGCCGTGAAACGCAGCGCCGCCGGAGAGACCACGCGGCTGCGGCTCGGCTTCGTCAGTGCCGTGATGAATGACGGGCTGGTGGAAATCCTGCGCCGCTTCCGCGCCACCCATCCGCAGGTTCAGATCCTCCTGCACGATGCACCGCCACACGACCAACTGAAGGCCATCGCGGAGGGGCGGCTCGATGGTGGCTTTGTCGGCATCGAGGCACCTGCGGACGCCGCGGGGATCGAGGTCACACCTTGGCATCGTGAGCCGCTGTGCTGCTTCCTCGCGGCGGATCATCCGCTGGCCGTGCGCAGACAGATCGCCCTCAAGGAACTGGCGAAGGAACCCTTCGTCGCCGTCGCGCATGAGGCCGCGCCCGCCTACTCCGCGCTGGTGGGCAGGCTGTGCGCGGATGCCGGCTTCCGCCCCCGCGTGATTCTGGAGTCCTCCCGCGCCCAAGCCGTCGCGGTCATGGTCGCAGCCGGATCCGGCATCGCCATTCTTCCGGCTGCGCTGGAGAAGCTCGCTGGCAGCGCAGTGGTCGCCCTGCCGCTGAAGGGCCAGCCGAAGATCACCCACGTCTTCGCCCGCCGCACCGGCCGGGTGAAGGGCGCGCTCGGTGACCTGATGGCCATCCTGAAGGCCTAGGCAGAACGACATTCAAAGCTCCTGGCTGGTTGGACGAAACTTCCGAAGGATTTCAAGCCCCAACGGGGCGTGATGGGATAGCCCAAGGCAACGCCTTGGGTTGCAGATGGGAAAAGGACCAAGCCCTGAAGGGGCGTCACGTCGGGAGGAGCCTGTTCCCCACTTTCATTCCGCCCTTACAGGGCTCGTTACGATCGACCTTCACTCCCCCGGGGCGTTGCCCCGGGCTATCCCATGACGCCCCTTCAGGGCTGTTTGGAATGTCGATTCAGTCCAGATCGGGAAGCCTCCGGAGAGATCTCTTGATTTCGAGTGCGGAGCGTCTTTGCCCCGGAGGGGCACCGGACGCTCCGTATTCCGGGATGCGCATAAAGATCAGGACTCTGCCCGGAGCTATTCTGAATGTCGATTCAACCTCGCCCGGCAAAGGCTGACCGCAACGGGCAAATCCAGCTCGGCGGCCACTTCGGAGAGGACGAGTCCCCTCCACAGTGGCCGCCGGGCCTTCATTTGTTGCATTGCATTACCCTGGAAAATTCAATTCCGGGCGGGATAGTCCGGCGGCGACTGCAAAGAGAATCACCCCTCTCCAGCCGCCGCCGGACCTTCGTTCATTGCATACGTTACCCGGAAAAGCGGGACGGGACGGAGGAACCGCACGGCTCCTCCGTCCCCTGATGTCATGGCACGGAGAGGCGGATGAAGAGCTTCCCGTTCACTGCCTTCGACAGCGGGATGCTGGTCAGCACCTGGTTGATACCACTTCCATAGTAGTCCGGCGTCTCCAGGCTGAAGATGCCGTCCACTCCATTGGCTGCATTCGTCCAGTTCGTCAGGTCGGTGCTGTATTGCACCACCGGGCTGAACAGTGATTCGGACTCCGCATTGCGGCGGAAGGCGAAGTAGAAGGACGAGGCATCCATGGAGGTCTCCGGCATCGCGGCCATTGAGGCGGCGTTTGGATTGGCGGGATTCGGTTCGCTGCCGAAGATGAATTCCAGCACGTTCGGGATGCCATCGTGGTCCGGATCGGCATTGCGGAGCGCATCCGCACCGCCGAGCCCTCTCAGTCCGGCCCACATGGTGAAGGCGTTCGGCACGCCCACCGTGAGGGTCACCGCCTTGCTGTCATTGTAGCGGATGATGTAGGAGTTCCCGCCGATCGTGACGCCGCTGCCTTCCGCCAGTCCGGCGAAGGTCCCCGTGAGGGTGCCGGTGTAGGTCATGAGCGTGAACTTCGAGCCGTCCGCCAGCGTGGCGGGCGTGACCGCGATGTCCGCCACCGAGAGCGTGCCGCCACCGAGCGAAACATCCCCGGTGATCTGCACCGCATCGGAGGTGAGGCTGGAGGTATTGATTTCCAGCGCGGCGGTGGAGCCCACATCAAGCGTGAGCGCGCCGGTCTTGATCGTGCCGAGGCCCGAGCCCGGAGCCAGCGTGCCGGACACCGTGACCGCCCCGCTGGCCGTGCCGGTGCCGGTGAGGGTGGCTCCTGTCGCCACGGCGACCGGTCCCGTGCCCGTTCCGCTGCCGGTCGTATTCGCGATCAACAGCGTGCCCGCATTGACGGTCACTCCACCGGCGAAGGTGTTCGCACCGGAGAGCGAGAGCAGGCCCGCGCCGTTCTTGGTGAGCGTCTTGTTCCCCGTGCCCGCCCCGGTATTCTGCGAGATTGCACCGGTGAAGGAAAAATCCACGGCGGCTGCTCCATCCTCCACCTCCGCGATGAGGCTACCCTGGGTCAGGTCCACGCGGTTGTTGATCGTGGCGGTGGTGGCTGCGGCATATGTGTTGAACGTTATGCCATTGGCCGGGACGCGCAGATAATCCGCGGTGGGCGCATTGAGCGTGCCTCCGGTGAACTGGATCGTATGGATGTAATCCGCCGCGCCTTCGTTCAAGGTGCCACCGTTGATGGTGATCACACGCGCGTTGGTGTTGGTATTGTTACCCTCAATGCTGAAGGCGATGGTGGTGGTCACCGTAGCACCGGCATTGATCGTGAGTGGTCCGGTTCCCACCGTGGTATTGCTGCTGCCCAGCCCGGCGTTGGTCGTGAGGCGCAGCGTGCCACCATTCACCGTGGTGCCGCCGCTATAGGTGCTCAGGGCTGCCAGCGTGTGGGTGCCCGCTCCGTTTTTCACCAAAGAGCCGGCACCGATCATGACATAGCCGCTGGTGAAGGCGGTGTCATCGGAACGGTTCAGCACCAGCGAGCCTTGGTTGACGATGGGTCCCGCGCCGAGCGTGCCGGCCGTGCCGCCCGTCCCCACCTGGATCGTACCCGCCGTGATGGTGGTGGAGTTGTTGCCATTGGTGCCGGTGAGCACCAGCGTGTCACCCGGGCTGTTGTAGACGAGCGCGCCATTGACGGTGCCGCTCAAGGTGCCGCTGCCAGCCAGCGATCCACCCGCGGCGGAGAAGCCATTGGCAATCGTCTGTCCGCCCAGCGCCAGCGTGCCGCCATTGAGCGTGGCCGTGCCACTGCCCAGCGCCGAGCCATTCGCCACCGTCAGCACGCCATCCGCCACGATCGTGCCACCACTGTAGGTGTTCGCATTCGAGAGAGTCAGCATGCCGGTGCCGGACTTCGTCAGCGCGGTGGTGCCGGTGATCGCGAAGGTGCCGCCCAGCGAGTAATCATTGCCTGTGGAGTTGTTGAAGGTGACGGACGATGGCGCCACATCCTCTGCGGAGAGTGTCACCGTCTTGTTCGCCGCCGTGTCATCAAACACCGCCACATCTCCGGTGATGAAGTTGGTGGGAGTCACACCGATGGGAAGGACCCAGTTTCCGGAGGCGCCGGTCGCTCCGGTCTTCCACACGCTGCTGTCCGCACCCGTCCACACCGGAGTCTCACCGGTGACCACGTAGTCCAGGAAGCCGTCGTTGTTCACCAGCACGCCGCTCTGGCGCGCGCTGATCGAGGTACCGGTCACCGTGAAGGCCGCGAAGTCCGCACCGGACAAAACACCACTGGCATGCTGGATGAGGTGGTAGGTGCCCGCCGCACCGATGCTCGCCGCGGAGAGATCGATCCCCACCGAACCCGCCGTGCCGGAGGTGACCAGCGTGCCGGTGCCCACATTCACCCCCGCCGCCGTGGTACTAACCGCACCGTAGGAAATCGTGCCGCCACCGCTGAAGGACAGCCCGCCCAGCGTGAGCGTGCCGTTTGAGGAAACCTTGCCACCGTCGGCGATGGTCGCCGTGCCCGCCAGCGTGCCGCTACCGCCCAGCGTGGCCCCGGAGGCCACCGCCACGGCCGAACCCGCCAGCGATCCCGTGACCAGCAGCTTGCCGCTGTTCACGCTCGTGGCACCCGTATAGAGATTCGTCCCGCTGAGTGTCACCGTGCCGCTGCCCGCCTGCGTGAGCGCGCCGGTGCCGGAAATCGCCCCCGCCATCGCGAAGTCATCGCTGCGGTTCAGCACCAGCGAGCCATTGTTGGTCACCGCGCCACTGCCGATGCGGCCCGTGGTCGTGCCATCCCCGATCTGGAGCGTGCCTGCGGAGATGGTCGTGGAGCCCGTCCAGGTGGTGGTGCCGGTGAGGGTGGTGGTGCCCGTGCCCACCTGCACAAAGCCGCCCGCGCCGCTGATGCTGTTGGCGAGGGTGACGGCATCGCTGCGATTGATGCGGAAGGTGCCCGCGTTTGCCACGGTGGCGGAGGAAAGGATGCTGCCGCTGGTGCCACCGGAGCCGATGTTCAGCGTGGTGCCGCTCGATACCGTGTAGCCGCTGCTCAGATTGCTACCGGTGAGCGTGGTGGTGCCGGTGCCGATCGTGGTCGCACCGCTGTAGGTATTGTCCCCGGAGACGGTGAAGGTGCCGCCCGCCGAGCCGCCGAAGTTCAGGGCGAACGCACCGGAGATGACACCGGAGAACGTGCCGCTGCCGCCCGTAACCGCAGCGGCGGCGGTGAGGGTGATGGGGCCGGACACCACCGTGCCCGTTCCAAGACGCATCGCGCCACGGCCCGGCGTGCCATCCCCGCTCCAAGCCGTGCCGGCGATATCAAAGGCATTGGCAATGGCGGTGGTGGAGGAGAGGTACGCCTGCCCTCCGGAAGCAATGGTCACCTTGCCCGTGCCGAAGGCACCGGAGGCGGTGGTGAGATTCACACGCACGCCGGAGCCGATGGAAGTACCACCCGTATAGTCGTTCGCCGCGGTGAACTGGATGTTCCGCGCGGTGCTGGAGGTGCTGGTCAGCGCCAGTGCCGAGCTGCCGGTGATCTTCCCGGAAACAACCAGCGCCACCGTGGTGCTGGTGCCGCCATTGAGCACGATCGAGGGACTGGTGCCGCTCAAGGTGATGCCGCCCGACCAGGTCTGGCCGGTCACGTTGTTCTGGAGCGTGCCGCCATTCAGCACCAGCGTCTTGGCGAAGGTGCCCGCCACGCCCATCTGGACGGAAGCGCCGGACTGCACCGTGGCCACGTTCGTCGTGCCCGTGGCTCCGAGACCGGTGGTGGTATTCGCGATCACGATGCCCTCACCGATCGACACCGCGCCGGTGACCGTATTCACACCACCCAGCGTGAGCGTGCCGGTGCCGGTCTTTGAAAAACCGCTGCTGCCCGCGAGGATGGAGTTCACCGTGCCGCTCAAGGTTCCGGTGGCGATCACCGGAGTGCCCGCCAGAGTCAGCGTGCCGCCGGAGACCGTGTAGCCGGTGGTGTTGAACTTGATGCCGCCCGCCGTCGCCGTGGTGACGGTCACCGTACCCGCCGTGTCTCCGAAGACCGCGGTGTCATTGTTCGCGTTGACCCACGCCACATTGTTGAGGCCGCCGTCCGTGGTCCAGTTACCCGTCGTCGTATCCCAGGTCCCTGCCCCACCGGTCACGGCGCCATTCCCCGCCCCGACCGTGCCGGGCGAAACATCCCACGTGACATCCGCAGCCCGCAACAGGCCGCACAGTGAAACCGACAACAAACAACCGGTGAATAGGGCTTTTTTCTTCATGGTTCGGGGGTCTTGAAAACGCGGGCGCACACCACGCCGCAGTGGGGAGTGCCACCGCGCTTCAAAACCTGACCGGGAAAAACAAAGAAAGTTCACGGGCACCCATCTCCCCCGCTCCGCAACGGTAGAGCGACCTCTCCGAGGGCGCAGGGTCCATCACCCACGTCCGCTCCCAGCCGCCCGTCCATGCAGGAGGTGTGGCTATTCACCACGGACTTTGAATTCAGAATCCTTCTCTCCAATCTGCGTAATCAGCGCAATCTGCGGTCAAAACTCATCCCCATCTGAAGGCCACCTTCTCTCACCCAAAATCCGTTCAATCCGTGTAATCCGTGGTTACCTTCCTCCCTGCCAGGACACCCCCTCCCTGCCCTCCCTCACGGATCCTCCACCCGCACCGCATTGTCATACGGCCGGTTCACGAAGATCAGCGTGTCCTTGTTCCGCAGCGCGTGCGTCTCCATAAAGCCGCCTTCCGGGACCTCCTGATACAGGATGCCATCCGTCACGTGCCAGTGGCCGTTCACGAAATTCTCCGTGGCGAGCCGCCCACCCTTGTAAAAGCGCATGGTGCCATCCGGCATGAACTGCCGCTTGTGCTCGATCCCCCCGTAGAAATACCGCCACGTCCCGATGAAGTCCGCCTCCGTGGCCGTGGTGATCAGCCCTTCCTCGAACTGCACGATCCCGACGCACTGGGAACCGCCCCCCACCGGCCGGAGCGTGGCACGCAGCGTCCAGCGCCCCGGCTCATACTGACCGCTGGCAACCGGCAGGGTGAAAAGATTGTCCGCGACCAGATTCCTACGTGGCGGCCCTGTGGCACCCCGGCCATCCGCACGACACACCTCCACCCCGTCACGCAGCAGCATCACATTCCTCACCTCCACACTCGCCGGACCCTGCATCCACTTGAACACCGGCCGGTAGGTGCCGGACTTCCAGATCAGGTGCGTCACATCCACTTCGAACTGCTTCGGTGCCCCGCTCGTCACCTCCCAGCGGAAATCCCGGGCCGGCATCCGCCGCACGAACTTGTCCCGGTCCAGCGGGATCGAGCTCACCACGTCCTCCGCCTTCTCATCATGCATCAGCGCCTGGTTCACCTGTAGCAAACGCACATCCTGCCCGGGAACATGCAGCTGCACCTTCCCCTCGAAGACTCCCAGCTCCGTCTTCCCATCCTCATGCACGTCCATCGCGAACTCCGTGCCCAGATCCACCACCCGGCCCTTTGCATAGTCCACATGGAAGCCCTCCGCCCCCTTCGGCACATACGCCACCAGCTTCCCCATCGTGAGCCTGCCGGACGTCTCATCCACGATCGAATAATCCACCGGCCCCTCCAGCGTCACCCGCACCCCGGAGGAATACGTCAGCTCCACCAGCCCGGTACGGATCGAGAGCTGCCGCACCTGCCCGTGTGACTCCAGCAGATCCGGCTCGCCGCCATCCGCCCACTCCACCCCGGTCAAGCCGGTGATGCGCGCCGGAGGATCATACGAAATCATCAACGGCAACGATGGCTCCGATCCCTCCGGCGGATCCGAAGGATCCGGCTCCGGCTCTGCCTCCGGTGCCAGCTTCGGCACCTTCGCCGCCATCTCCACCCGGATCACCTCCGGCGGTCGTGAGAAGAAACCCGCAGCAAACACCACCGCCGCCGCCGCCGCACCCAGCGCCACCTTCACCAGCGGAAAGCGCAGCACATTCCCCGGCCGCTTCCGCTTCACCCCCGTGATCCCATCCAGCGCATCCTCCATCATCGCCTCATGCGTCACCATCTCCGCGTAATAGCGCATCGCATCCTCATCCCGTATCAGATCCTCCAGGCGGCTGGTATCGACACGGCTCATCTCACGCTCGTCGAGCAATTGATCGACCAGCTTGCGCAACTCCGGGGTAGGCGGCTTCATGACAGGGAAAGTTTCGATTCGATGCAGTGCCGCAGGCGCAGGCGCAGGCGCGAGATCGCCTTCAGGAAACGGTTCGGATTCTCCGCGCGGCCCAGCGCGTAGTCCGTCAGCGAGGCGCGATCCACGTATTTCAAGCGCAGCAGCCGCACCTCCTCCTCATCCAATTGGGACAGGCACATCCGCAGCGCCTCCATCCGCTCGTCCGAATGCTCCAGGATCTCCTCCATCGCCCCGCCGAGGCGGTGCAGCGCCTCCTCCGAATAGCACACGATCCGCTCCTCCCGCATCCGGTCCCGGCGATGCCCCATCGCCTTGAACCACGCCACCTTGAACGCCCACGCCCGCAGGTTCGTATCCTCCCGGTATTCGCCGCGGCGCTCCCACAGGAAGATCATCGTCTCCTGCACCACGTCATCGCAGGCCGCCTTGTGAGGGAGGATCGAGAGCACATACGCCCTCAGGGCGACGCGGAGCCCCGCAATCCTGCGGACCAGCTCCGCCTCGTCCCGTGGCGCATCCTGCGGCTCGACCGGATCGGGGTTCACAAAAGGCATGTTCCGCCAAATGACGAAACCTGACCAGAAAGTTCACGCCCCCGGCAAAGACGGCCCTCCCAAATCCCCCGCCGCCCGCTCCTGACACCGCTCCAAAGCCCTGTCCGCCGCCAGCTTCGCCCCGGGATTGGCATCCCGCGTCTCGCGATGCCAATCCTCCAACGCAGCCAAGTTGCACGGACGCGTCAGCACCTCCCACGCCTCCATCACCGCTGGAACCTCCGACTCCCAAGGCTCCGCCTCGAAATCAAGCGACGCTGCCCTCACCCGGCACAGCTCCACCCACAAGTTCCACAGAGACTCCATGAACGATTCTTGGCTGGTGACAACAACGTCAGTTCGACTCGCAACCATTCAGCCGGAGTGGTCGCTGACACCAAGCAAATGCTTAACGAAATCCACCTCATCTGTCATTTTGAGGTGAAGATAGAAAAACTTCATCCTCTCCAATACATCGGGCATTTTCGGCCAAATGGCGATAGCCCTCGATATTTGCTGCGGATCCAACGAACCCTCGACGTGGGCCTCGATCATGCAACTCACGAGCAACAAAGCCAAAGCACTTTGCACCTCGAAATCCAATCCACTCCCTTCCAAGAGAGGCATGATATCCCCTATTCTTCCCGGATTAGCGACTTCAATTTCCCAATCCTGATCGTAGGAGTCCCGAGAAATCCCCAGCAAATCGCTGGCAACTTCGGTAGCTGTTATTTGCGCACCATAGAATGCGTGGTTCATAGAATCGTCGGAAAGGCGGTTTTGACCCCGGCTCCACTCGGCACAATGGTGACGTGGGTAGCGACTGAAGAAGGCCCCTTCGGGGTCAACCATGCAAGCAGAGAACCCGGGCAGGCACCCAGCAGGCAGTGGAGCGCAACGATCCTGCTGCCGCTCACCGGAGTGGTGCCGTGGGCCTTGGGTGTATCCAGGAAGACGAGGACCACATCCTGTTTAGAACGGGAACCGGAAGCATCGAAGTAGAAGTTGCCCACCGCCACCGAGGCCAGGAACTGGGTCGACTGGGTGATGCCCGCGATCGACTGCGAGGTATACTTGCCGGTGCCGGAGAAGGTCTTCAGCAGCGGGCAGCTGGTCTGGGTGGCCGCATGCTGGCGGCCACGCCCCTTCACGTCGCAAACACAACCTGTTCAAGAGCCCGAGGCCAGGCCTCCCAAAATCCCGGGGTTCCGGGGCAGCGCCCCGTCTTCCCGCCCTCGCAGCCGTCGTACTCCAAATACGCTCCTACGCCCGCCCGAGCCGCAAAGTACGATGTCAGCCCAGCCATCCGCCCAAAATCCTACGATATGAATTCGGCCATTCGGCACGGCGTCACCTCGGCCCTCCACACGTAATGTGAGGACAAAGATTGCTCCATGAGCTACCCCTAACCGACCTCGTCTGGATCTGCGACCAGAAACTCACCCACTAAATCGCGGGAAGAACCCACTTACAGATCAATGATATTTTTCCCATTAAACCGAATCTCAATCATTCCCCGGTCAGGCCAAAAGGAAAGACAACTCACACCTCCATCATCCACAAAATGCTTACATTGAAAAGCAGGACTATCACCGGTCACAACCACAGTAACCTCCTGATTAGGCAATATATCATAATTAATGGATTCCGGCTCGACAATAACCCTAAGAATTCCATCACATTCATTCTTCAAATCATATTCAATCATAGCATTCAAATTAAAATAAACCTGAAAGACTTTCGAGTTGTTGAGCTCTAAGCGGAGCACTTTTATTCGGCGTCACCTGTGCAATTTTACGATAACCTCGTGCCACATTAAGCAATCTTTCTTTTGTCCAACCGGCTGACTCTAGGCCTTCTCGAGTGAATGACGCAATATCTTTCGTAATCTCCTTGTTTCCCCAGCCGAAAAACTGCCCAGCTTCGCGCACAGACATTCCCGATTCTGCGATCCTACCAACCAAATTCGTTTCTTTAATTATTTGGCCCGGCGTTTTTTCGAGGGCATTCAGCACCACCCTCCCCCCCGCCCGCTTAGCGAGTGGACCTAATAGTTTACCCCCAATAAAAGAGAA
This sequence comes from Luteolibacter sp., assembly GCA_049840755.1. GTDB lineage: Bacteria > Verrucomicrobiota > Verrucomicrobiia > Verrucomicrobiales > Akkermansiaceae > Luteolibacter. Next base: position 126,027 of record JASGJM010000002.1, read on the forward strand.
CACTTTTTCAACAGGAATCAAAGCAAATAGCGCAATATCATCAGTATTAGCCCCCACAGGAATAACCGACCTAACTATAACCGCGCTACCATCAGACCAATAATATTTACAATCTATCCCCCCTTTTGGCCCAGGCCCCAATTCTTCAACAAGTATATATCCGCTCAGTCTCTTCTCCGTTCCTCGATCGTAAACAGGAACAAACTCCGCATTATAATGATGTTGGAAGGCGGCCATGAAGGCACCATTGGCGAATTTTCCACCACCTAATTCTGCAGCCGTCCCCCCCACGACCGCTGCAACCATGTCGCGCCCAAATACACTATCCATTGATCCAGGAACAGCATCTCCCACAAGGCCTTGAATTCCGAGGTCGGTGGCAAGTGCCCCGGCTGCGGCAGAAATGAATCCATCCTTGAACTTGCCACCCATGGCGGCGTTCGCCGCGCCACCCACAAGACCGTGGCCAGCCACATGCACCGCCGTATCAATAGCCCCGCCGACCGAGTCGAATGCGGCGCCGGAATACGGCTCTATATTGTGAAGAATTCCGCCATCAATTCCAGCCTGAACCGCGCCCACCGCAGCACTCCGAAGCACGTCCTCCGCGTTGCCTCCGGACAAATAAGATTCGACCGTATTGCTTGCTGCTCCACCAGCGATCGGCCCTGCATAGTAGCCCACGATCACTGCCGTCACGTAGGCCAGAACTTTCGGAATCATCTGCCCGGCGAACGTATGCGGATGATCCATGCAATATTTCCGGAGGATCATCCCACCGATCCCCAAAATATAGTGCCCCGTCGGATCGGTGTAGCTCAGCGGATTGTTGAGGACGTAGCTGTAGCGGTTGAAGTTCTGGCTCAGCTCCGGAGCCTGGACATACGGATCCGCGGAGAGGAAACGGCCGAGCTCGGCGTCGTAGATGCGGCCGTTCATGTGAACGAGGCCGAAGTCATCCAGCATCTCGTGGCCGGTGTAGCCGCGGTGGAAGTCGGTGGCGCTGGTGCGCTGGCCATCCAGATAGTTGCTGCGCCACTTCACCCAGGTATCCGGATTGCGGCGTTCGCCCCAGGCATCGAAGCTCTGGCGCTCGGCCTTGAAGCTGCCGAAGTCCGTTCCACTCCAGGTGCCGACGAGCAGCACATCCGTGGAGCCGAGGTGATCCACCAGCAGCGTGGACAGCTTGATGGACGAACCGGCGGTGCCGGATTCTTCCGTGTAGACCGCGGTGCCGAGGTGGTGGCGGTGGAGGGTCTTCGTCACGGTCGCGGTGCCTCCACCGGCCGGAATGGTGCTGTGGATCTCACGCTCGTAGCTGCCGAGGTAGGTGGTCTCCACGCGGGCCACGGAGGTATCCACGAAGGTGCGCAACAGCGTCTGGGCGCTGCGGTCTCCGGCGGAATCGAACTCGAAACTGGCGACACCCGCCGACTCCAGGAACTGGGTGGTCAGATCGATGCCCGCCAATCCTTGTGCGCTGTATTTCTCCGTGGGATCAAAGGTCTTCAGCAGCGGACAGCTCGATTGGCTGACCGATTCAAGCTGGCCGAAGGAGGTCCAGGTATAGGCCCGCAGCGTATTGTTCGATGCGTCTTTCTCGGTGACGACATGACCGCCCGCATCGTAGGCGTAGTTCTTGACCTGGCTCTTGATACTCGCCTGCGCCACGGCGTGGACACGGGTGGCATCGTAAGTACGGGACTCACCGTCCTTCGAGGTCAGGTTGCCATTCGCAGCATAACCGTAGGAACCACCGATGGAGGAAGAGACGAGACGGTTCGAGGTATCGTAGGTGAAGGTCTCGGTCTTGCCCGCCACGGAGTCCTGGCGGCTCTTGAGGTTGGTCTTGCTGTCCCACGCGAATGCGAGGTTCTGGAGCGTGCCGGTGGGACCGCTGGAGGCAATCGCCAGCGTCTTGCCCGTGGCCGCATCATAGCTCGTGTCCGTGGTCACGCCCTGTGCCAGATACTGCTGGGTGGCGCGGCCTGCCGAATCAAAGGCACGGGCTTCCCAGAGCGTGATCTTCTGGGTGCTGCTGCCGGGCTTGAACATCGAGGTCCGCACCTTGGCGGAATAGACCTTGTCATATTCCGCGATCACCTTGAGACCACCCGCATCCACGGTGTAGTCCACGCGCCCGAGCGCATCGTAGTGGGTCTCGGTGGTGAAGCTCTCCGTGAGACGGTTCCGGGTGGCCAGATCCGGGCGGGCAAACGGGTCGTAATGGACCGTCTCGCTCCAGCCGGAGACATCCGTGCGCTGGATGGAAGAGACAAGACCCTTGCCGGGAGATGAGGTCTTGTAGCTGTATTCGAAGGTCCCCTCTCCCGCCGGGCGGGTGACCTTGGTGACACGGCCGAGGGCGTCATACTCGGTGTAGGTCTTCTTACCGCTGGCGTTCTCCACGCACGTCGTCTCGCCGAAGCCATTGTAACCGACCGAGCTGGTGCCGGCATCCTTGTCCACCCCCTGGGTCTTCCGGCCGAGGACATCGTAGGTGTTCGACATCATGACAGTGCCCCCCACCGTGGCGGTTAGCATGTTACCCAGCGCATCGTAGGCGAATTCACTGGTGATCCCGGATTCATCCAGGCTCTTGAGAAGAGTGCCCTTCGCATTGTTCCAACGCTGGGCATACTGGGTGGCCCAGGCATCCGGATCGGAAGCGAACTTGCGGCCCTCCATCTTGATGTAGCTGACCGGCTCGCCATTGATCTGGGTGCACTCCAGCTTGATCACATGCTCCTGGGTGCCATCCGGATGAGTGGTCACGAGAGGGCGTGCCACATCGTCATACTGGTAGCTGGTCCAGCGGATGGTTTCACCGATGATGAATGGCAGTGACTCGTCCGTCTTCCGGCCCTGATTGTCATACTTGATGACCGAGTAGACCGGCTTCCACTGCGAACCGCCGGACGAGTAGCTGGTCATCGTCATGGTCTCCGCCGCGACCTGGCGACCGAGCGAGTCGTAGTAAGCCACCGCCCACGGGGAAGCGGAATCCTGCTTGCCCTTCATCCAGCGGATGGAAGCGCCGCCCATGGCGGTGACCACGCTGGCGGGAAGGTCGGCGTTGCTCGCATTGCGGGTGATCTCCGCGGCCTGGGTGCCGTCCGGACCCAGAGTCGCGATGTGCGTGCCGAAGATATCGTAGCTGAAGGTCGTGGCGAGATCGTCCACGTTCTTCGTCTTCATCAGCAGCGCGCGCTCCTGATCGTAGTAGTGGTGGACGGTGCCGACGGCATTGGTCTCGGAGCAGGCGAAGCGGCCGTTGAAGCTGCTGTCATCCGGATCATCGAAGCTCGTGGACTTGGTCCGTGTCTGCGCGGTGTAGGTGTCGTGCTTGGAAGACGCCGTGACCGAAGTGCTGGTGATATTGCCGTAGCCATCGCGGCCATAGCTGGTGGCCACCTTGCGGAGTGAGTCGCCGGGCTCCACGCACTCGTCCGTCAGCAGACCGGTGCCTGCGGAATCGTAGGCGTAGCTCGTGTTCTTGGTGAGATCCGGCACGCCGCTCTTTTTCGAGACACTGGTCGCCGTCAACAGGCGGCCGAGCTGCCACTTGCCACCGGTGGTGTAGTGGTCGTAGGTGTTGGTCGTCTCCAGACTGGAGAAGTCCGTGTGGGCGTTCGCAGCCGTGATGGCGGCACCCACATCCGTGATGCTGGCCGGAAGGCTGCCGGACGGGGTCTTTGCGATCACCTTCGCATAGGTGAGGAACCCGTAGGCATCGAAGTTCGTGACCGGATTATTGGCCACCGTCTCGGTCATCACCGCGCCATTGATATCGAGCGTGAAGTTGACCGACTGGACCTGCACCGGGCGGCGGATCGTGCCACCCGCCACGCCGGTGGTGGACCCCAGCTCGCTGTAGGCGGAGAGATCCCGCTTCACCAGCTTGAAGCCGGTGCTCACACCCGTCTCGATCCCGGAGGGGCTGGCAGCGGTGACATTGATGTAGGACTCTTGGAGCACCGGGCTCCCCGCATGCGGGAAGGTGCGGGACATCACGGTCCTGGATTTACCACGGATGAAGTAGTTCCCGGAAGTGATCACGGCACCCGGCACGGACAATGGCGGAACACCGGGCCACAATTCATCGAACACCTCCGCTTTGCCGAACCCGAGCGAGACATCATTGAGGCGATCGAAACGCAGGTCCCCGTAATGATGACGTGTGGCACGGGAACCACCCTGGCCGTCCGACTCGATCAGGCGGCAGACCATCAGGCGGTTGTCACGCACGGCGATCTGGCCGGCGGGCAGGCTGTCGCTTTCGCTGCTTCCCTCCCACGGCAGATACACCGGGCGACCGTCCGCATCCCCCTTCACGGCGGCAGGATCGTTCAGACGCTGATAGGTGGCGACAAGGGTTGCGCCGAAACCATCCGTCACGGAGGTCATCACCTCCGGGCGGCACTGGTTGATGAGCACGGAAGGGGCCTGATCCATCAGACCGGCGATCAGGTCCGGGAAACCATCGCCATTGAGATCCTGCAGCTTCGCGCGGTGGCGGCCGTTCTGAGCATCCCCCTGGGTGAGCGCGAAGCGGACGCCGCTGGGCATGCCCCAGTTGCCGGTGGCACCGGACTCAGGCTGGTCATTGCGCGCGATCCAGCCGGACCCCGTGTTCATCATCACGGCGTTGTTGTTCGCACCGCCGTCATCGGGTTGATCGTTCTGGCCGAAGATGATGTCCGAGAGGCCGTCGCCGTTGATATCGGCGATCTCGTAGCCCATCGGGTAATAGACGTTGCTGACCACGAAGTTCAGCGGCCGCGGCAGATCGTAGGTGTAACGCTGGGCGGCGGCATTCGCAGCCACCGGCTCGGCGGCCCACCGGCTGGTGGTGGAGCCGGTGTTCATGTAGATGCAGCGCAGGTTGGTGCCATTGCGTGCGGAGCGGATCACGTCCGACAAACCGTCGTTGTTGAAGTCCACCATCTGCGTGCCGAGCGAGTCGGCGTTCACATTCACAAACGGCGTGTTCGCCATGCCGGTGCCGGTCGGCAAGTCGAAGTTGCCGACGGACGTAGGCGGATTCTCCGCTCCCGCCGTTTCATTCCAACCGGTGGCCTGTCCGTTCGCGGCAAAGAGCATTGCATAGCTCTTGCGGATCTCGATGGTGCCGGAAGAGATGGCCTCCAGAACCTCCGGGTGGCCGTCGCCATCCAGGTCCGCCAGGCGGCGGCCCATTTCCGCCTCCGCCGGATAGGTGCGCTTCAGGATCTCCGGGAAGGCCAGATTGTCCGCACGGACCCAGCCCAGTCCCTTGTGCACCTTGTTCAGCCACGCCGTCGGGCTGTTGGTGGAAACGAGGATGGTGCTTTCATCCGTGGGGCTCACCAGCTTGCCCTGCGAGGTGGTAAAGCACACGAAGTCCAGATAACCGTCCGAATCAATGTCCACCCACTCCGTGTGCTGGTCGCGCGGCGTGCCGCCATACGGCGCGGTGGTGGCCACGTTCTTCAAGCGGAAGGGCAGCTTGTAATCGGTCAGCTCCTTCCACACCTTGCCTCCGCTGCCATTGTCCACCTGCGTCCAGAAGGTGAGATCATTGGAAAGCGATGAGCCCGCATAGCGGATGCCGGTGGAGCATTGCAGATCCATCTTGCCATCGCCGTTGATATCCATCGGCTGGGCAAAGAGGTGGTGCTTGCGGTCATAGTGATAGGCCGCAAGATCGTCCTTGCGGGACGACAAGGGCATCCAGTCCTTCGGCTGGAGCGAGGGCGCGACCGTGAACCCATTGCCGGTATTCCGGTAGACCTGCCCGATGCTGTGGGGGGTCAGATTGCCCGAAGCGAGATCATACGAATCCGCACGCCAATCGCACATGTCCTGCAGGCCGTCGCCATCCAGGTCAATGAAGCGGATGCCCAGGTCCTTGCCCGTGGAGTCAAGGAAGTGCGGCATCTCCCACTGTGCCGAGAAGCTCATCGGGGAAACATCGGACGCCACCTGGGTGCCGCTGCGGTAGAGGCGGAGATCGCGGAACTCGGCGCTGGAGACACCATCGTTCGCATTGTCATCCACATTCATCAGCACGAAGTAGCCGTGCACGCCGGTGGCGATCGCCCCCACGTTAATGGTCATGGTCTGCCAGCCATCCGGAGTGGATGCCGGGTTGTAGACGATCGTGCTGTCCTTCGCGATCGCGGCCGCCGCGCCGCTGCCCTTGATCAGCGTGAGGCGTGGCACGGAAAACACGTTATACGTGTTGGTCGTATCAAAGCCGATGTAGGCACCGGAGACGAACGAACCACCCGTGGCGGAACCTCCGCGGAACTGGAACGTCAGCTTGGAGTCCGAATACAGCGTGACTCCTCCGCCCGACAGAGGATGAGCGCGGGCCACATCCCCGTCCAGGCGCACCAGCGTGCCACCCTCGGACGTGGTGACCATCGAGTTGATGTTGCCGGTCGTATCCCACGATGCGTTGTAAACCGGCCACTCCGAATTGCTCGCAGCACCCCACAAGTTCTCATCCTTGGTGAGACCGCCGTAGTTGAAGGTCGTGGCCGGCACACCTTGGGAAAGCTGGTCCATGCCCAGCTTCTGCACGGACTTCAGGAACGAGCGCTTGCTCTGGTAGGAATAATCGTACGAAAGGACGTAGCTGTGGTTGCAGAAGCCCTTCGTGGTCACACGCACCTTCGCCAGCCGCTTCGCGGACAGATAGCTCGTCTGCGGCGTGTAGCTCCGCGTCTGGTCGTCACGGGAATCGTAGTCGAAGTACACCGTGCAATACGGCGCCTGGGTGAAGGAACCCTCATGACCGGTATACGAGATCGAGGCCACCCGCTGGCTGGCCAGGCCGATCCCGGACACGGTATCGCGGGTGTAGTCCACCTTGTAGTAGTTCCCCACCGTGTCGGACACCTTGCTCACGCCCCACGCCAGCGTGCCGCCGGCGCAATCCTCGCGCGAGTCCGCCGTCTCTCCCAGCGTGACCGTCAGGCCGGACTTCGTCTGCACCGTCCAATACGGCTTCTGCGGAGAAGTGGCCGCATTGAATTTGATCTTCGCAAAGGAATCGATCTCCGTGCGGTACTCCGAACCCGGTGAACCGTAGGTGCCGGACACACAGACCAGACGCTCGCCATTGAAAAGGAAGCGGTCGTATTCATCGAAGTCCACCGGATCGAACGAGCCGTCCTTCACCGCGCCCGCCTGCACGCGCACGATCTTTTCCAGGCCGCCGAGACTCCAGCCCACACCCAGCAAACCATTGCCGCCACCGCTGGAATAGTTGAAGGAAAGCTTCGGCTCCATGCCGCCGGTGCCCTTCGGCAGATCCAGCGGGATCGAATAATTCGCCGCACCATCACCGCCCACCGTCATTGCTCCCTTCAGCGAACCCACCGGCTGATGGCTGCCCAGAATGGTGAGCGGGGGGATGTTCGCGCTGGATACAGCACCACCCGGAGCATGCGCATTCGGCACCGTGGCAGAAGACCACAAGGAGCCCACGTAGTTCTCCAGGAACGACTTGCCGTTGGAGGCGAGATTGTCGCGGTCATAAACATTCGGGTTCGAGCCATTGGCCGTCTCCCATGCATCCGGCAGACCGTCCTTGTCCGTATCCGTGAACAGCATGTTGTTCGGATCCGCCTGCAACTGGTCGACATCCTGATCCGCCACCGTGCCGCCGTAGAACTCGATCGCCGCCAGATGATCCTCACGCCCCGAGAATCCCAGGTTCGCCGCAGCCAACTTGCCATCCACGAACAAGTCCCACACCTTGCGCCCGTAGTCCTGGCGCAGCGTGATCCGATTGAAAGCGTTCGCCTTCAGCGTGGTCGATGAGAACGCATACTCCGCCGGAGTCTCCACCCAGTAGGAAGAGGCCTGGCTCGAGTCATCATCATTGCCATGATAGGCCCAGACCGTTCCACTGGTCTCCCCCTGCGTCACCTGGAAGGCGATCTGCGTGCCATTCACATAGATCGAAGCCAGACTGCCCTCCGGATTCGCCGCCGGTTTGACCAGGAAATCAATGAACGCGATCGATTCCGCGTCATTCCAGGTGATGGGCCGCACCACCTTCGTCTCATTGCCTTCATCCGCAGCCGGAGCCAGACGCAGCACCTTGTTGCCAGCACCATCGGACACCAATGAGGCGTCGCCATTTTCAGTCCACCAACCCGGATTTGTTCCCGGTGCGGGATCCTCGAAAGGCTCCACGAACGCCAACGCCAGCACGTTGACACTCATTGCCAACTGGAGGACGAAGACGGTTAGCCACTTGGTAGCGTAATTGAATCTCATGATGAAGGAACGGGGAGAGTAAGAGCAGGATCGGCGAAGCTCCGCAGTGGAAGCGGGCGCGGAGAGAGCCAGTTTCGTTTCGCATTCGCAACCCTGTTAGGGTCGCAAAATCGGCCTTCATCAAAATTTCACACAGGCACCAAAATCCACTCTCTTACGCCATTGGGTAACCCACCATTCACCAATCAAACCTCACGAAGCGAAGTAACCCACCGAACAAAAAAAAACACCCTAACGGGCTTCATCCGCCACCGGGGCGCAAGGCCTCTCTCACACCACCCGCTCACAAAAGCATTCATCCCCGCTTCCGTGGATCACGGTGCTTCTTGAACTCCGGATCACTCCCGAGCCTGAAATCCACCATCTCCCAAGACTGGTAGGTCCCGTGTCCCTCGCGTGTTCCGGTCGCATGCGCATCCCAGTATTCCGAGAGCACCTTGCCGTCCTTCGAATAATTCACGCTCCGAATCCGGCCATCCCAGAAGTGATAATTGATCGTGCCCGGGTGATGATCTCCGAGGTAGTCGGAATAATCCTCCACCGCATTGTCACCATACGGCTTCTGGTAGATTTCCAAGCCCGCCAGATTCACGTCCCCTTTATAAGGGTTTTCGTAGGGGCCGATCTTCCTCTCCTCCGGTGGCATCAACCGGTTCACGTAATCATACCATGACACCGATGCCGTACCACTCCCGGCACCACCCGCATGTCCATGCATCGTTCCCTGAGGCGCGCTGCAGGAGAACATCAGAAGCCCGAGAACTCCGCTCAAAAGAAGATCACGTTTCATGCGTTGGTTCATCGTCGAACTGCTGGAGATTTCTGCTCACGGTTGAATCACACTGTCTCTCAATTCCTCGGGCAATCCAGCCTTGGCTTCACCCTGACCTGCCAGATCGACCCTCCCACCTCAAGCCCCCCTTCGCGCCGACCGTGCAGATGCCCTCCGGGTAGAAGATGGAATAATCATCTTCCTCCTCATCGACTGTATTCACGAATACCCTCAGGATCAAACCATGGGAAAATGCCAGTAGCAGATCATTGGAAGGTCCGCTCATCGATGCCTCCGTGACCGACCCACCTTCCAGCCGCCTCAGACCTGTGACCATCTCTCCATCCTTCTCATTGGAACTCCTCGAGGTGCAGATGACACCCTCCGGTCCTTCCAGCCTCCAATCGCCGAAGGTCACGTAAAGGACGTATTCGCCCTCAAAGTTCCGAACCATTTCATCCGTCCGCTTCCATGATGGCAGGCGCATTCGTGGAATCTTTCCGCCAAAATGGAGCGTGAACATGCTTCCAGTCCCGGAGCCCGCAAGAGAACCCCAGCATTCCTTCCCAATCACGTCCGCAGGGCTCATCTCGCCAGCAATCTAACTGCGGTCATCGCGGCAGCAAGCACCGTCGGCACCACGATCAAGCCGATCAGTATCCTCCCGTAGATTCGGGTCTGCGGGCGGCGGCACAGCCACACGCCGACAACTAGGATCACGCACACCATCAGGAAGCAGATCGTCATCGCCGCATCGTTCACCTCCGGCGAGGGCTCTCCATCGTCGGGCAGGTGCACGGTGACGGAATAAGCTGCTGCGAGTAGTGAAATCATCTTCCCCTATCTGGTTAAACGGTGGGTGGTGGACATGCTGGAAACTGCCATCCCCGTCTCACTCCTCCACATGCTCCGGCCAGCCGTGGTTCGCGCAGAGCGAGGAATAGTCCGCACGGGACATGACCGCGAAGGCCCACGTGCCCTGCGCGACCGCATCGCCATCGCCCGCTTCCAGATTGGTGCGCCACTTGCCATCGAACGCCAGGCCCTTGGTGGCCACCGTGGAACCGGCGATCAGGCGCGACCAATTCTTGTTGGAGATCACCCCCACCGCTCCCGCGGTCAGGCCGTTCGAGCCATTCGCCTCGAAGCCCACATCCGCATTGAGGAAACGCTGGCCATCCGGACGCGGCATCGCCTTCTCACCGGCCTGCCGTGCTCCGGATGCGAGCGAAAAGCGGATCTTGTTCTCCGCATCCCGCATGATCATCACGCGGCAATCCCCCGTCGATGAGGCGATGCGCGCATTTCCGCCCCACTGCCCGGCATCCTCGCGCACGCTCGCCGCCACCGTGAGATCGAGCGTGAAACTCCCACGCGTGGCCCAGCTCTCGAAGAAGCGCGGATTGTTCATCTCCAGCACCGACTCCAACCGCCACAGATGCCGCGGATCATGATCGGATGCCGACACCAGCGAGCTCACGATCTTGGAAGACGAGGCCCCGATCCCATCGAAGGGGTCCTGTAGGCAAACCAACAACATCTCCGCAGCAGCCGCAGCAGGTGGTGCGGCACCCCCGCCCAGCGGAGCACCAGCCATCGCCCACGGCGAAATCACCGCCGCACGGGTCACCCCTGGCGGCAGCAGGCTCTCAAGCGATCCCCTGGCCTGCGGCTGGGTCTTCTTCGCTGTCTTGCGGGCGGCCTTCTTCGCCGGCTTCTTCGATGCTACTTTGGATACAGATTTTTTCGCACTCATGGTCGGGAGATTCGGATCATTCAAAGAACAATCTCCGTCTCCCGACAATGAGATTCATCGTTCCGCTCAACCGGAACCCGATCAAGTCATCGATTCGTTTCAGCCAGAGACAAGAATGCACATGTTTTCCAACTCCGGTGGATAACGCAGGATCGATGTATACCCCCCCCGATCATCACCCATCCTCTTTCATCTTCACCGCATAGCGCAGTGGAGAGAGGCCGTAGCAACGGATGAACTCGCGGCGGAAGCTCCCCGGCGTGGAGAAGCCGAGATCCGCCGCCACCCGTCCAGGATCGTCCCCGCCGCGCAGGCGTTGCCGCGCCTGCAGCATCCGGACCTGCGCCAGCCACTCCTTCGGCGGCAGGCCGATATCCCGCACGAAAATGCTATAAAGATAGCGTTCGCTGCAACCCAGCGTGGCACTGATCCCGGAAACGCGGAAGCCGTTCCGAAAGGCGATGGCCTCCAGACTCAGGCGCAACCGCCCACAGGCACCCAGCACCTGCCAGCCATCGTTTTTCCGGACGATCCTCATGGCCAATCAAAACCATGATTGGCTCAACAACACCTAACTGGTCAACCCCAAACAGGAGACCCACGTATTCACGTAAAGCAAAACACTGTTCCGGTTTTGTACACCCGGCAATCTTGTCATCTAATCAAAATCCATCTAACGATCGATCATCCTCCTCATTTGATACTTTTCTCTCCCCACATCTCATCCCCCCGTTGTCATGAGTGATTACCAGTCCCTCCTCCAGGAGGCATTCGATCGCATCCTCCATACCGATCCCCAGATAAACGGCATCCTGGCAGGCATGAGCCAGACCGCCTCCGCCGACCCATCCCGGCCATTACCACAGGCGATCCAGATCCGCATCAATCCCGCCACGCGCGCCCTCCAAGTGACACTTCCCGCCGCTGGAGGACTGGAGAGTATTCATCCGGAAAACGTGGCTCCAGTGCCGCCCGTGGCGAATGCACGTCCGCTCACGATCGAGGAATTCATGGCCCTGGTGGACGACCCCGCCACCAAGGAAGCGGATCTCGCCCCTTATTTCATCCAGGATGAAAAGGTGGCCCGCGGCACCGATCCCGGCTTCCGCTTGAACGAGGGCAAGGTCCTCGTCGATCAGGCCATCCCGGGGCTGGAATCCGCTCTCTTGCTTAACTCCGCGAACGGCTACTGCAAGATGCTGCGCCAGCGGCGCTATGCCAAACAGATCCGTGAGCCCGGCGGAGAACGGCGCATCCGCATAGTCGCGGAGGGGGATTCGTGGTTCGAGTATCCCTTCCTGCTCTATGACGTCATCGATCATCTGATGGATCGCCCGGAGCTGGCCATCTTCTGTTGCAGTGAGGCGGGAGATACGGTTTCCAACATGCTGCCGGCCGGAGAATTCTATGTCCCGCTGCAACGCGAGCAGGCGAAGTTCTTCCTCTTCAGCGGCGGCGGGAACGATCTCGTGGATGGCCGCGGGCTGCGGCGCTTCCTGAAGGCGAGATCCGGTGCGGGTTCCGCGAGGGACTACTTCACTCCCGAGTATCAAACCTTCATGGACGGGATGAAGCGCCAGTATGAGACGCTCTTCCTCCGCGTGCTGCGCCAGCAGCCGGGAGTCCACATCATCTGCCACGGCTACAGCGATGCCGTCCCCCGCCCCACCAGCGGCAAGTGGCTCGGCAAGCCGATGACCGAGATCGGCATCACCGATTTCAGCACCCAGCAGGCGATCGTGAAGGCCATCCTCGGTGATCTGAACCATCTCCTCAGCGATTGCGCGCAGAAGTTCAAGCCGAACGCCACCTACGTGGACCTCCGCGGCATCGTCCCCGCCAATGGCTGGCACGATGAATTCCACCCCACCAGCGACTGGTTCGGCAAAGCCTCCGACCCGATCTACCACGCGATCCTGGCGCACCGATGAGAAGCCCGGTCTCCCTCACTCATACACCCATCTTCCTATGAGCGACATCAAAATGGAGGAAGTCGTGCGAGCCTTCACGGACGCATTTGATTCGAACAGTCTCGAAAGGATGCTGAGGTTCCAGATCGGCAAACGGCTCGATAACATCGTGGCTCCCGGCCGGTTCGACTCGGTGGTCTTCGATCTTCTGGACGTCGCCATCCGGGAAGGCTGGGAAGTCCAGCTGATCCAGGAAGCGCACCGGTTCAATCCGGGGAACGCCCAACTGAGCGCGGTCTACGAGAAATATGGTATCGCGCCCGCGATCGCAGTGGAGAAGGCGGGCACTCCCGTGCCGGGCCCCGCAAAACGCGCATCCTCCGCTGGCTTGGAAGTCCTCCTCCGTGAGAACAATCCCGCGCTGGACATCAACCGCTGGCGGACGCGGCTCTCCGAGGTGGAAACGCGCGTGTGCCGGGTGGACGTGAATGGAGCGCCCAGCGGCACGGGATTCCTCATTGGAAAGGATCTCGTGCTCACCAACTACCATGTGGTGATGAATGTCCTCAAGAGTGGGCATCCGTCCTCGGTGAGTTGCCTGTTCGACTACAAGATCCTCACGGATGGCAGCTGCCAGCCCGGCATCCGGTTGGGTCTCGCCGCCGGTGCCGGCATTCTTCTCTACGAGCCATGCTCGCAGATGGAATTGGCCAGCCGCCCGCAGGACCCGCCGCCGCCCACCACCGATCAACTCGACTTCGCCCTGCTGCAATTGGCGAGGCCGATCGGTGACGAGCCCCTATCCGTTCCCGGTTCACCGCGGCGTGGATGGGAAACGCTGCCGGACATGCTTCCCCGGTTGCTGCCGGATGAGGGTCTGATCATCGCCCAGCACCCGATGGGAGAACCGATGAAACTGGCCATCGACACCCAGAGCGTGATCGATGTGAACGCGAACGAAACCCGCGTCCGCTACCGCACGAATACGCAGGGAGGCTCCTCCGGCAGCGCGGTGTTCAACATGCTGTGGGAATTGGTGGCCCTCCATCACCTCGGCGATCCCGCCCGGAACGATCTGCCCGGCTACAACCAGGGCGTGCTCCCGCTGAATCTGATTCGGGACAAGATCACCGCAGCCGGTTTCGGCCCGCTGCTCGGATGATCCGCGCGGGTCACCTCCCCCCAACCTCCTCACGACGATGCGTCTGAAGCCCGAGAGCATGGAGTTCGTTTGCAAGGCCATCACCGCGGCATTCGATCTGGGCGGCCTGCAACAACTCACCGTCTACCGGCTCGGATTCAGGCTGGATACCAAGGTCCAGGCCGATTCCTTGGACCAGATGGTCTTCAAGCTGGTGGAGTACACCGAGATGACCGGAGAGACCCGCGATCTGCTCGGCGGCTGCATCCACCTGCGGCCGAAGCTGGAGGAGATGATCACCGCATTCTCAAGCATCCTCGAGCAGGAACTCGGAGGTCCGCTGAAGGATTCCAGCGGATACATTACCATCGTTCAGACGGGCATTCATACCGTCCAACAGAACCGGGGTTCGCTGACCGGCCCTCTTGATGCAACCAACGGCGTCCTCAACGACCTGAGGGTGAATCTGGTGCAGATACGGAGCTACAAGGAGCTGCATGACCACCTGCACCTGCTGCAATTGAACCTGCGGCGGTTCAGCAATGTCACCCGCCAGGTGGTTTCCGATCCCTCATCTCTCGTCGATCTCAATGAATGCATCTCCACGATGCGGCTGGCCGCCGGTCAGGCCAGGCCGAGTATCGACGCCCTCCCATCCTATCTTCAATCCACGGAAAACGAGTGGCTGGGCAGCCTGCAACAGGCGATCACCCTCGCCGAGCAACAGAAGAAAAACCGCGATCCCGTCTCCGGCCGCCGCAGCGTGCAGATGGTGAAGTCCCTGCTGCGGCAGAACTCACCACGGATCGATCGTGCGATCCTCGATGCGAGCAATGCACTCGATGTCCGCGGTCTGGTTGATCTCTTCAAGAAGACCTCCGAACTACCCGGCACACCTCCCCAGACCCAGGCCGCCCTCACGGAAGCCCAGGCGGCGGCCACCTCCTTGATCACTGAAATCAACGCCAGGATGTACATGCATTCCCTGTGGCAGCGGCTGGACGGGGAGATCTGGGAAATGGCCGATCTCATGCCCGAGCAGGACACCGACGACACCTCGGACTTCGACGCCGTCTTCCTGAATGCCCAACCCTTCTTGCATGAGCTGATCGCCATCATGCCCGCCCAACCCGGTGACGTTGAAGCCTGGTTCATCCCTCTCGAGAGATCACGCGACGCCATCGAGAAGAGCCTCGGCGATGGCGATTGGCCGTCACTTGCCATCAACTTCAGTTTCTTCCGCACCGAAGCGGTCGCCCAGTTTTTTGCCTGCGATTCCAGCATGCGGGACTTCGCCAAGAAAGTCTCCGACATCAGCCAATCGCTCTCACTTTTGCTCAACGGAAAGGCATCCTCATGAACTCCCAGGCATCCAATCTGCAACCGGCTCCTTTTCCCGGAATCACCTCCCTTGGAACCCTGCGCGAACAACATTCCGCGCTGCTCCAGCGCGCCCGCACGAGGCATCGGAATGGAGAGTCCAACAAGGAAGACAGGACCACACCGGAGGAGATGCTCGGCTTCATTCAGGCGGCCGCCTCCTTGGGCTCGACCCTTCCGGATGACGATAACCGCGATACCGCGCAAGGAATGATCGATTATTGGGTCGGCTTCCTGCTTTCCGTCACCCCCGAGGCGATCGACCAATCCAAGTACTTCACCCTGGCCCCCTTCGATGCGCCCGCATCGGCGGCCATATCCAACGAAGCAGCGGTCGAAGAGAGCCGGATCGAGGCAACGTGCAAAAAGGGAGACGCGCTCGTGAAGAAGCTCGATCCCGCGCAGCGCGCGGCAATGGATGAGATCATGCTCCGTTTGTTCCGCCTCAAGGAAGGTGGAAGCGATCCCTATCCCTATCCGCTTCAGAAGACGGACAGTCTGCTTGCAAAGCCATCTTATCGGGAGCTGGTCGGAAAGCTGGTGGAGGCGGACATCATTCAGAAGCGGCCAAACAGCGCGGGCAGCGATGCGTTTGAACTGAGCTCTCCACGCTTCCTCACCCGCTGGGCACCTCTCAAGGAAGTCGTGGTGGACCGGAAGGCGTTCCGGTTGATTGCCACCGGTTGGCACAATGGCGGGCAGGATCCGACGGCGCTGTTGGGCAAAGGGGCGAAATACGACCAGGGCGACAGCTATCCGGGGAAGAACGAGATCGAGGACCAGTTCCTCAAGGCCAGCCGGGGATTGCAGCAGGAACGGGATACCAAGGAGCGCACGCGCACCAAGCGCATCATCGGAGTCCTGGGCACGGTGCTCGCCCTCGCCATCACATTGATCTGCATACTCATCTACACCACCCACGAAGAGCGCGTGCAGCGCCGGAAGGCCAACGATCAGGAGAAGGAAGCCACGCTCCAACGGGAATATGCGGAGCAGCAGAATGCCCAACTTCAACTCACCATAAAAGATTTCCTCGAAGCCCAGGCCGCCACCAAGAAGGTCCAGGAGCAGTATGAAATCACGCTGAAGCAGAAGGACGAGGTGGTGAAGGCCGCCAACGAACAGCTCCGGCAATTGACCGAGAATCTCCAGAAAGCTCCGGAGAACCGCAAGACCACCGTGGAGGAAGCGCAGCAGGCGCAGAAGGATTTCGCCGAGACCATCAAGAAGCAGGAGCAGAGCCTTCCCCCCGGACCCACGGCACCTCCTCCATCGCCAGACGGTCTTTATAATTTGAAGGGAACCGCCTTTGTGCTGGAACCCCAGACCAATCCTCAGATCAAGGACGATGAAACCCTCGCACTCCTCAGATCCTACGACGGAGCGCCCAATGTGTTTCTGAGCAATGTCGATCGCACCAAGCGGCCGCTGCTATCGCAGCTGGATCCCGATGCGAAATGGGTGACCGCACGGTGGGACTACACGCTTACGCCGCGCAAGTGGCTGATCACCCATCAGGCCACGATCGTGAACCCCGCCAATGGCAAGTCGATCAAAGTCTATCCGGTGGATTGGGGGCACATGCCCGGCCACGCCTTCAATATTTCTCCGGGGGTTGCCAAGTTCCTCGGGGCCAATCCCGAGGACGAGCTGCAACTGAGCATTCCCACCCAGCCGCCTCCCGCCGTTCCATCGAACTGACTGCATACCGCCTTCATTCCACCATCCCCCCAAATGTCCTCCTACACGCTCCTCAAGAAATCCGGACTGCATCTGGATACCGCCGTCTTCCTCGCAGAGGCTTCGCAGGCTGCCTACAATGATCAGGACGCCCGCAGGTGGGCGCAGGCCGCGGGCTTCACCCACACCACCGTCTTCAACCGTGGAAACATCCAGGGCTTCTGGTGCACGGTGGAGGATGTGGCGCTGCTGGTCTTCCGCGGCACGAGCAATCCGGGACAGTGGCTGCGCGATGCCCGCTTCTATCCGGTGAGCCATCCGTGGGGCCGCGTGCACGAGGGCTTCAAGGATGGCGTGACCCAGGTCGAGCCGGATCTGCTGGGCTTCGATGAGGCGGCGAGGAATGCCAGGCACCTTTGGCTCAGCGGCCACAGCCTCGGTGCTGCGATCGCGTTGATCGCAGCAGCCCGTTGGAAGATGATGGGCATCCCCTCATCCCTCTACACCTATGGCCAGCCGATGGTCGGGCTGGAAGGCTTCGCCGATCGTTTCGCCATCGAGCTGCCGGGGCGCCTCGTCCGCTTCGTGAACCAGAGCGACATCGTGCCGCGGGTGCCGCCCGGTTTCAGCCATACCGGAATGTTGAAGCGCATCGTCCGGCCCGGCGTGCTGGAGGCCATGCCCGCATTGGAAGCGATCGCGGCCACACCCAGCCCGGAGCTGGCGGCGGCGGTGAGAGGCACTGCCTCTCTGACGCTCGAGTCCATGGAGGCGGTGGCACAGTCCGGCATCAGCAAGCCGCTGATGATTGATTCGGAACTGTCCCCGCTGACCGCCAAGCAATTCCTGGAATTGCAGGCTTCGCTCGATGCCGCCGGGCAGGGAGGTGCGCAGTTGGAAGGGCTCTTCGATATCTTCCGGGATCACGCGATCACCGAATACATCCGTCTGCTCAAGGAGATCCGCGGTTGATTCCCCACGTCACGCGCCACCTCATCCGCCATGCCAGCCACCCGCCCCTCCCTCGTCCCCGAATCAGGTTCCCTGCGGATCGGCCCGCCTCCACCGCCGGCCCCGTCCGTATTGGAGAACATTCCCGGCGCACCACCCCAGCCGCCGCCCGCCACGGACAAGCCCTACCTCGCCCGGCTGGTGCTGCTGGTGCCTGCCGAGGTGATTTCGCTGTATGTGGCCATGAAGCAGGCCGCTGAGAAATTCCTGCCGGCCTTCGGTCTCGTCTGCCTGCTGCTGGTCATCCTGGTCCGCGCGAAGGCGACCTGGGCGGATGGCAGGCCGGAGTGGATCAGCGTCGGCATCAGCGCGATCTCCTTCTCGTTGTGGATCTACTCGGTGGGCGGCGCGCTGCCGTATCTGCCCGCCCCTGCCGATCCGGGAATCATCTCCGTGGCCATCGCGGTGTGGACCTTCGCGGTGCCCTACTTCTATCAGGGCACGAAGCCCGCCACTCCCTGATCTCCCGCCACCATGCCGATGAAACAAGACGCGTCTGCACGATCCATTATCGTCTGCTGTGCGGTGTCCGCCGCCCTCGCGCTCTCCTGCTGCGGCCCCGCCCCGGAGGTGGTGAAAGCCCCCACGGTGAAAAAAGGCCACACCTGGCAAACCACGGTCGAATCGAAGGCGCTGTGGAATGATACGGGAATCACCGTAGTAAAGGGCCGAAGCTACCGGCTCCACGTCAGCGGCATCTGGTACGATGCGTATGCGAAGTGCACGCCGCAGGGTCCGGTGTCCCCTCTCATGCGCGCCTACGGCTGGCCGATCCGGTGGGCACTGCGCTTCACCACCTCCCGTGATCCCGCCGCGATCTATTTCATCCCCATCGGCACCATCGGGCGTGGCACCGGAGCCTCGCTTCCCGAACACGCCTTCATCATCCGGGATGGCATGACCTGGCAGGCCCCGGCCAGCGGCATCCTCCACGCCTTCGCGAACGATTGGCAATACGCCTACGGCAACAACCACGGCGCGATCCACATGACCGTCACGGAGATCACGCGCTAGGATTCTGAAGGAGCTCTGAGTAGGGCGTCCTCGGCGAGGACGCCCTGCCTTCAGAGCCCCACCTCGATCACCAACCCCCACCCAGTGCCTTGTAGAGGGACACCAGGTTCGCCTCACGCGAGAGACGCAGTTGGATCAGGCTCTGCTGCGCGGAATACAGGTCCTGCTGCGCATTGAGCACCTCGAAGTAGCTGTCCACGCCACGCTGATAACGCGCGTCCGCCAGCGAGAAGCGCTTGTCCTGCGCCGCCACGAGGGCCTCCGTCGCCGCGATCCGGTTCGCCAGACCGCTGCGCGCCGCAAGCGCGTCCGCCACTTCGCGGAAGGCCGTCTGGATCGTCTTCTCATACTGTGCCACCTGGATGTTCTTCCGCACCACCGCCACATCCAGGTTGGCCTGGTTGCGGCCGCCGGTGAAGATCGGCACATTGATCTGCGGCGAGAACAACCACGCGCCGCTGCCGCTCTTGAACAGGTTCGAGAACGACGCGCTCGCCGTGCCCGCATTGCCCGTGAGCGTGATCGAGGGGAAGAACGCCGCACGTGCCGCACCGATGTTCGCATTCGCACCGATCAGGTTGTGCTCCGCCTCGCGGATGTCCGGACGGCGGGTGATCAGGTTCGAAGGCACGCCGGGCGAAAGGTCATGCACGATGCCGGAGTCGAGACCACGACCGCCGGGCAGGTTCGAGGGAATCGAGTTGCCGGACAGCAGCATCAGCGCGTTCTGCGTCTGAGCGAGCTGCTGGCGATAGGTCGCCAGATTCACCTTCGCGGTCTGCACCTGGGTGTTCACCGACTGCACATCGAGATCGGAAGCATCCCCGGCGGTGAAGCGCTGGTTGATGAGGTCATACGTCTTGCTGACCGCTCCGAGAGTGCGTTCCGACAAGGCGATCTGCTCCAGCAACGCACGCTCGGTGAGATACTGGGTGGCGATCTCCGAGACGAGCGCGAGCTGCACGCCGCGGCGTGCTTCATCGGACGCGAGGTATTCCTCCAACGCGGCCTTGTTCAGGCTGCGAACGCGACCGAAGAGATCGAGCTCATACGAAGTCACGCCGACCGTCGCGCTGTAGAGATGCGAGTCGGTGCGGTTGGTACGCTCGCGGGCCATGGTGCCACCAGCGGAAACGGTGGGGAACAACTCCGAACGCGAGATCTGGTACTGGGCGCGGGTCTGCTCGACATTGAGCGCGGCGATGCGGATGTCGCGGTTGTTTTCCAGCGCGAGGGTGATGATGCGGCGCAGGCGTGGATCGCCGAAGAAGCCGCGGGAGTCGATGCCGTCCTTGGACGAGCCGCCACCGCCAGGCCAACGGTCCGCAACGGGAGCGCCAGGGCGCTGGTATTCCGGGATCAACGAGCAACCCGCCACCAACAGCGGAATCAGGGGAATGAACAATCGGGAGTGCATGAGAGTCTTGTGAGATCGCCGGAGGCGAAGTAGCGCGAAGGTCCCCCTTCGCGTGCGGGGTGGGCGTTTGAGGATGGGGCGGGCTCGATTCGATAGGGACGCTGTGAGAAGCACGCGAAGCGCTACTACGCTTCGCGTTTCTTCATTCATGCAGGCTCCTCGAGTCCTTCGTCTTCCATGGGAGCCGGAGCAGGCTTGGGCTTCTTTATTCCGAGTTTTTCCAGCACCACGTAGAACACCGGAGTCAGGAACAGGCCGAAGACGGTCACCCCGATCATCCCGGAGAACACCGCGACACCCATCGCCTGCCGCATCTCCGCGCCCGCCCCCTTGGAGGTCACCAGCGGGAACACCCCGGCGATGAAGGCGATGGAGGTCATGAGAATCGGACGCAGGCGCAGGTGCGCGGCTTCCACCGCCGCCTCCACGATCCCCCGCCCTTCCTCGCGCAGCTTCACGGCGAACTCCACGATCAGGATCGCGTTCTTCGCCGCCAGGCCGATGAGCACGATCAGGCCGATCTGGGTGAAGATGTTGTTGTCCCCGTCCTTGAACAGCACGCCGGTCATCGCAGCGAGGATCGCCAGCGGCACGATCAGCACCACCGCGAAGGGCAGTCGGAAGCTCTCATACTGGGCGGCTAGCACCAGCAGCACCAGCACGATGCACAGCGGGAAGACCAGCACCCCGGAATTGCCCGCCACATGCTTCTGGTAGCTCAGGTCGGTCCAGTCCAGCTTCATGCCCTTCGGCAGCGTCTCGGCCGCCAGCTTCTCCATCAGCGCCTCCGCCTGGCCGGAGCTATAGCCGGGCGCGGGCGCACCGGTGATCTCCGCGGCGGGATAGCCATTGTAGCGCATCGCACGGTCGGGGCCGTAGGTTTCCTTCACGTTCACCACGGAGCTCAGCGGCACCATCTGACCCGTGTCAGGTTCCGCGTCTTCAGGCGGCCGATGTCTTCGGCGCTGGCGCGGAACTTCGCGTCCGCCTGCGCCACCACCTGATAGGTGCGGCCGAAGCGGTTGAAGTCATTTACGTAAAGCGAGCCGAGGTTGATCTGGAGCGTGTCGAAGATATTCGCCAGCGGCACGCCCTGCTGCTTCGCCTTCGCGCGGTCCACATCCGCATAGAGCTGCGGCGTGTTCACGGTGAAGCTGGAGAACATCCCGGCGAGGCCCGGCGTCTGGTTCGCCTTCGCGATCAGCGCCTGGGTGGCTGCATAGAGTTCATCGTAGCCGAGTCCGGCGCGGTCCTCGATGTAGAGCTTGAAGCCACCCGTGGTGCCCAGGCCGTTCACCGGCGGCGGCGGGAAGATCGCCACGAAGGCATCCTGGATCTGGCCGAACTCCTTCTGGAGATCCGCCGCGATCGCCTTGCCGGACATGTCCGGCGCCCTTGCGTTCCTCGAACGGCTTCAGCGTGGCGAAGACGATGCCGGAGTTCGGACTGTTGGTGAAGCCGTTGATCGAGAGGCCCGGGAAGGCGATCGAGTCCTGCACGCCGGGATGCTTCTTCGCGATGTCCGTCATGCGGCGGATCACCTCATCGGTGCGGTCCAGCGAGGACGCATCCGGCAGCTGCGCGAAGGCGATCAGATACTGCTTGTCCTGCGCCGGCACGAATCCGGACGGCACCTTCTGATACGTGCGCGCCGTGAGGAACACGCAGGCCGCCGTAGATCAGCAGCGCCACGAAGCTGAAGCGGATCACACGCCGCACGCCAGCCGGAATACTTCGCGGAGGCCCAGTCGAAGAAGCGGTTGAACGGGCGGAAGAACCAGCCGAACGCGCCTATCCATCACGCGGGTGAGCACGTCCTTCGGCGCATGATGATCGCGCAGCAGCAGCGCGCTGAGCGCGGGCGAGAGCGTGAGCGAATTGAACGCCGAGATCACCGTGGAGATCGCGATGGTGATGGCGAACTGCTTGTAAAACTGACCGGTGAGGCCCGGCATGAAGGCGGTGGGAATGAACACCGCGGAGAGCACCAGCGCCGTCGCCACGATCGGCCCCGTCACCTCGCGCATCGCCCGCTTCGTGGCCTCCACCGGCCCGAACCCGAGCGCGATGTTACGCTCCACGTTCTCCACCACCACGATCGCATCATCCACCACGATGCCGATCGCCAGCACCAGACCGAAGAGCGAGAGCGCATTGATACTGAATCCCAGCATGTGCATCACCGCGAAGGTGCCGATCAGCGACACCGGCACCGCGGCCAATGGAATGATCGAAGCCCGCCACGTCTGCAGGAACAGGATCACCACCAACACCACCAGCAGGATCGCCTCCACCAGCGTGTGCACCACCGCCTCGATGGAATGCCGCACGAACACCGTGGGGTCGTAGGCGATGGCGTAGTCCAGACCATCCGGGAAATTCTTCTTCAGCTCCTTCATCGTCGCGCGGACCTGATCGGACACCGCGATCGCATTCGCACCGGGAAGCTGAAAGACCGGCAGCGCCACCGCCGGCTTGTTGTTGAGCTGCGAGCGCAGCGCATAGCCGGAGGCACCCAGTTCCACACGCGCCACATCCCGCAGCAGCGTGCGCTGGCCGCGCTCACCGTTCTTCACGATGATCTCGCCGAACTCCTCCTCATTCACCAAGCGGCCCTTGGTATTCACCAGCAACTCGGTGTCCACCGGGTTCGGGTTCGGCTGCTGGCCCACCGCACCGGCGGCCACCTGCACGTTCTGCTCGCGGATCGCGGCCACCACTTCCGCAGCGGTCAATCCACGCGAGGCGATCTTGTTCGGGTCCAGCCACACGCGCATCGCGTAGTCACCGGAGCCGAAGATCTGCACCTGGCCCACGCCTTCCAGACGGGACAGCGTGTCCTTCACCTGCAACGTCGCGTAGTTGCGGACGAAGATGTCGTCGTAACGGTTGTCCGGTGAGAACAGGTGAACCACCAGCGTCATGTCCGGCGAGCTCTTCACCGTGGTCACGCCGATGCGTTTCACCTCGTCCGGCAGCTTCGCCTCCGCCTGTGCCACACGGTTCTGCACCTGCACCTGCGCTTTATCGAGATCGGTGCCGAGCTTGAAGGTGACGGTCAGCGTCATCACGCCGTCGCTCGTCGCCTGCGAGAACATGTACATCGATCCCTCCACGCCATTGATCGCCTGCTCCAGCGGAGTGGAAACGGTCTCGGCGATGGTCTTCGGGTTCGCACCGGGATAGGTCGCGGTCACCACCACCGTGGGCGGCACCACCTCGGGATACTCGCTCACGGGGAGATTCCACAGCGAGATCCCACCCACCAGCAGGGTGAGGATCGAAAGCACGCCCGCGAAGATCGGGCGCTTGATGAAGAAGTCTGAGAAGTTCATTGGGGAGGAAGGAATGGGTCCCGCACGCGGGAGATGAGCTGCGCCTTGCCAACACCGGGAAGGCCGGGGGCGCAGCCTCCCAAGCCGGTCCGCACGGGCCGGCTTGGGGAAGTTGGGATGAGAGCGGCCCGCGGGCGCGGGTTACATGCTGGTCGTCTCGACCGTCATGCCCGGGCGGGCATGTTGCAGGCCGTTGATGATCACGGTTTCATTCGCACGGAGGCCGTCGCGGATCACGCGCTTGCCCTCCACCAGCGGCCCGAGCTTCACCGAGCGATAGGCCACGGTCTTGTCCGCAGCCACGGTGAGCACGAATTTCTGGCTCTGGTCCGTGCCGATCGCCCGCTCGCTGACGAGCAGCGTGGGCTGGGAGGCGCTCACCGGCAGACGCACGCGGGCGGAGAGCCCGGGCACCAGCTTGCCATCCTCGTTCGGCACCACCATCCGGAATACGAGACTTCCCGTACCTGGATCGATGCGGTTGTCCGTGGACTCGATGAAACCGCGGTGCGGAAAATCCGTCTCATCCGTGAGCTGGATGTCCACCGGCACGCGGCCGTTCTGCGTGAGGATGCGACCCTCATCGCGGAGGCGGTTGAAGTTCAGCACCGTCGCCTCGTCGGCATCCGCGTAAACGTAGACCTCACCCACCGAGACGATCGAGGCTAGCAGCGTGGCACCGCCCGGCGAACCGGACACCAGATTGCCCGCCGTCACCAGCGCCCGGCTCACCCGGCCGCGGATCGGTGCGCGCACCTCGGTGTATTCCAGATCGAGACGCGCACTCTCCAGCGTGGCCTGCGCGGCCAGCAGATCCGCCCGTGCCTCGGCCAGCGTGGACTGGCGCTTCTCCGCCTCCTCGGCGGACACGGCGCGCACCTCGCGCAGCTCGGTGGAGCGCTTCGATTCACTCTCCGCGATCGTCACCCGCACCTTCGCACGATCCACCGCCGCAGAGGCCAGATCGAACTGCGCACGATACCAGCGCGGATCGATGGCGAAGAGCACGTCACCCTTCTCCACGATCTCGCCCGCCTTCAGCTTCACCTCCTGGATGTGGCCGGATACCCGCGGACGCAGCTCCACGGACTCCACCGCATCCACGTGGCCGAGCAGCTCGTGGTAATCGATCAACGGGCGTTCCTCCACCGCCGCCACCGTGACCTTCGGGGCCGGAGGCGCGGGTGGAGCGGCGGGCGTATCCGGCTCGGCATGGCTACCGGTCACCCAGTAGCCACCCACTACCGCAGCCACCAACACGGTGGATACGGCGATGTTCCGCAGCCGGGAGCGAACCGACGCCACAGGGGCGGATGCTGTTTCAAACGTTTTCATGACTGAGGATCAAGGATTGGTAGTTGACTAAATAGTAAAATTTAACGGCAAAAAAAAAGGAGCTGGCTCACGCCCGCTTTGCACCGAGGAAGTCCATCACGACCCCCGGCAGGCTCTGGATGAAGCTCAGGTCATTCTGGATGCGGGCCTGGCCCATCGCCCCCTCGAACAAGGCGAACAAACACTTCGCCTTCATCGCCGCATCGCCGGGCGGGATCGTTCCCTCGCCTTGGGCGTCGCGGATTGCGGATTCCAGGTAGCGGAGCTGGATCTGGAGGATCTCCTGCGTCTTCGTGCGGAGTTCCTCATTCTGGGTGCTGACCTCCGTACCCAATGAAAAACAGGGACATCCGAGCACCTGGCCATGCTCCTTCTGGAGCTCCGCCTGGGTATCGTGCATCATCTGGAGGTAGTTCGTGATCCGCTCCAGCGGCGGCACGGACGCGGAGAAGATGGAGTCCCACTTCACCTTGCCGCACTTCTCCCAATTCTCCCCGAGCGCCGCCACCGAGAGATCGGACTTCGATTCGAAGAAGTAATCGAAGCTTCCCTTCTTCACCCCGGCCTTGTCGCAAATGGCATCGATGGTCACGACGCCGTAGCTTCGTTCCCAGATCAGATTCAACGCCGCGTCCAGCAGACGTTGGCGGCCATCACTTGCGCGACCCATGAGCGGACGCTAGTTGACCATTTAGTCAAATTCAAGGGGAAAGTTCGAGAATCATCAAACGACCGTCATCCCACACCCGTTCCGGGCTCGTGTGATAGGGGTGGAGAGAACCACGGATTTCACGGATTGAACGGATTGGGGATGAACGAGGGTGGCTACCAGACCAGGGAAGATTTTAACCGCAGATTTCGCAGATTACGCAGATTGAAGAGAGGGATTCTGAAATTCAAAATCTGCGCCATCAGCGTAATCTGCGGTCCCTCTCTTCTCTTCAATAAATCCGTTCAATCCGTGTAATTTGACCCAATGATTGAAGAGGTGAAGTGTGGGTCCATCTCCGCTTCGCTCCGATTGTGGTCAAAAAATCAACGGAAACGGAAGAGACGAATCAAATCTGATACGCCATCTCCGGCCTTCGCGCTTCGCTGGTGAAGACCGGCTTGCGCGCCTTCGCCGCGTGCTTGAGCAGACTCGCCGCCGTCTCGGAGGCGCGCAGGCGCAGCTCCGGCACCGCCGTGCATTCCCAGAAGCGCGCGCGCAACATCGGACCCACATAGTAGATCCCGCTGACCACCGCGCCGCTCTCCTCCACCAGCCGGAAGTCGGAAGACGTATCCACGCCCAGGCCCAGCTCATCCTCACGGATCCAGCCCTTGCCCAGCAGGTCATCAATGAGCGGACTGCTCGATCCCGCGAGCCGCGCCGAGAATCCCGTGGCATTGATCACGCGATCGAACTCCCCCGCCCCGCCGCCCGTGGCCGGGTGCATCCACTCCGCCGCGTAACGTCCGTCCGCCAACCGCGCCAGCTTCGCCAGCGCACCGCGCCGCTGTTCCAGCCTGCCGCTGCGGCGCATCTCCTCCACCGCCTGCATCGTGGCAGGGGCGATGCGGTGCCGCACCACTTCCCAATACGGCTTCAGATGCCGCGTGAAACGCCGCCGTTCCCGACCCGGTAGCGCCGCCCAGATCCCGGTGGTCATCGGCCGGATCGCATTGATCACCTCCCGCCAATCGATCCCTGCGGCCGCCGCCTGTGCGATCGTCTCCCGCACCCGTCGGCACAGCCGCGAGATCCGCATCGGCTCGCGGCCCAGCATCTCGCGGAAGGCCTGGGCATCGAAGGTCGCCCCGCCATGGCCACCATGACACGTCGGCAGCAGACCGCGCCGTGAAATCACCACGATCCCGCCGCGATGCCCGCGCGAGGCCAGCTCCGCCAGCACATCCATGCACGTCAGCCCGGTGCCCACCACCAGCAGGCGCTCCTCCGCGCCCACTTCCTCCAGCGCCCGCGCCTGCCACGGGTCCATCATCCGCGGCCAATCCTGCTGCGAACCCTCCGCTGAAAATTGCTCGCGCCCCGGCGGCGTGCCGATCGCCAGCACCACCGCCTCCGCCGCCAGCGGTTCCCCGCCTGCGGTCATGATCTGGAACCCCGCGCCAGTCCGGTCGATGCGCTCCACCTCCTCGCGCCGCACCTCCAACCGTGCCCGTGAATACAACGCCGCATCCCGCAGCACCTCACCCAGATACTCACCATACCACAGCCGCGGCGCGAAGCCGGACGGCTCCACCGCCCGCCCCTTCCGCTGGCACCACTCATGGAAATGAAACGGCGCATCCGGGAAGGCGGACATCCCCGCCGCCGGCACGTTCAGCAGGTGGGACGCGCACTGCGTGCCATACGCCACCCCGCGACCCACCTCCGGCGCGCGCTCGAACAAGACCACCCGCGTGTCCGGCCCGCAGTTCCGCAGCAGATGTACGACAGTCATCGTACCGGAAAATCCTCCGCCCACCACCGCGAAGGTCCTTTCCTCCGCCGCCCGCTCCGCGCCACCCTCCACATCATAGCACCGCTGGATGCTGCTGCCCGCCTCCAACAGGTTCGTCCCATAGATGTGGATCGAGATCGTCGGCGTCATGTCATCATTGGACACCTGGTGGATGTCCCCCGGCGGATGCAGGAACTCCACCTCGCCGCGATAGCACACCGTGCTCTGCTCCGGCACCAGCCGCCCCGCCGCATCCCGCGCCCACAGCGTCTCCACCTCCCGCCCGCGCCACACGCCGAAGCAGCACCAGCACCGATGATCGTGCACCGGCGTGCGATGCCCCGGCAGCCACACCAGCGCCGCGATCGAGAAGCGTCCGGCCGGATCCACATGCAGCAACTCCTGCCGATAGGTCGCCAGCGGCGCGGGTGGCAGCTCGCCCTCCAGCAGGTCATCCCCGGCCAACGCACGCTCCAGCGCGCTCTTGATATCCCCCTCCGCCCAGTCCACCGAACCGGCCTTCTCCAGCGCCCGGCCCACCTCCTCGGCGAGCCTCACAATTCCCGATCCAACACACTCCGGAGGCGTAAAAGAGAAAGCCATGAAGCCTAATTCATCCTTTTTAATAGGAATTCAAGAGGGAATTAAAACCTGCATTTTTGAGGTCTTTTGATATGGATTCAGCGGGTCTCCGAAGCCGCGGAGCGAAGTAGCCGCCAAGGTCCTCCTTGGCGGACATCTCGCGGACCTTTGCAGGAAAGGGCCACCCTCACCTCCATCACGCCGTCCCCAACACGCGAAGGACGACCTTCGCGCTACTTCGCTCCGGGCTGTACCATGACGCAATCTCTGGATTCAAATCCCCATCTGTTGCAGACCCCCAAACAAAAGGCCGGACGATTCCACCGTAAAATGAGGAGTCCGCGTTCTTGGATCATTTCCCCTGTCCACTACGCTGATCGTTACGGTCGGGAAAACGCCGATCTGAATCCGGGAACATGAAATCCATCCTCGCATCTCTCTTCCTCTGTTTCCTCCAGGCCGCATCCGCCGGCCAGAAGCCGAACATCGTCATCATCCTGGCGGACGACCTCGGCTACGGAGACGTGAATGCCCTCAATCCCGGGCGCTGCAAGATTCCCACGCCTCATCTCGACAGGCTCGCCGCACAGGGAATGACCTTCACCGAAGCACACACCACCTCCGCCGTGTGCACGCCCAGCCGCTACGGCCTGCTCACCGGCCGCTACAACTGGCGATCGACCCTCCAGAACGGCGTCCTCGCCCCGTATGCCAAGCCGCTGATCGCCGCGGACCGGCTCACCCTCCCCCGCTTCCTCGGACAGCAGGGATACGATACGGCCTGCATCGGCAAGTGGCACCTGGGATGGGACTGGCCCAAAACCGGCGGCAAGCCCGACTTCACCAAGCCCATCTCAGGCGGCCCCACCACCCGCGGCTTCGGCTACTACTTTGGCACGGACGTTCCGAACTATCCGCCCTACTGCTTCATCGAAAACGACCGCACCGTCGGCACGCCAGACACCCCGCTGCCGAAGGAGCTGCTTGGAAACAATCTCGCCAGCAAACCCGGACCGGGCATCGCCGGTTGGGACCTGGAGCAAATTCTCCCCGGCATCACCGACAAGGCCTGCACCTACATCACCACCCGTGCCGCAGCGGACAAGCCCTTCTTCCTCTTCATGCCGCTGACCTCCCCCCACACTCCGCTCGCGGTGGCCCCGGAGTGGAAGGGCGTCACCAAGCTCGGTCTCTACGCGGACTTCGTCGCCGAGACGGATGCCATGATCGGCAGGGTGCTGGAGGCCATCGACAAGAGCGGCGCGGGCGATCGGACGCTGGTCTTCTTCAGCAGCGACAATGGCTGCGCCCCCTATGTGGGTGTGCCTGAACTGGAGAAAGAAGGCCACTTCCCCAGCGCGGACCGCAGGGGCTACAAGGCGGACATCTTCGATGGCGGCCACCGCGTGCCGCTGCTGGCGCGTTGGCCCGGGAAGATCCAGCCGGGTTCGACCTCCTCCCAGATGGTGAGCCTGGTGGATCTCATGGCCACGTGCTCGGACCTCATCGGTGAAAAGTATCCTGAAACCGCTGGCGAAGACAGTGTGAGCCTCACGCCGGTTCTTCTCGGCAAGGCTGACAAGCCGGTGCACGAAGCCCTCGTCTTCCACTCCATCAATGGCTCGTTCGCCATCCGCAAGGGCCCGTGGAAACTGGAGCTCTGCGCTGGCTCCGGCGGCTGGAGCACCCCGAAGCCCGGCTCCGACCAGGAACGCGATCTGCCGCCCGTGCAGCTCTACGACCTGTCGAAGGACATCGCGGAGCAACACAATCAACAAGCGGAACACCCGGAGATCGTCGCGGAGCTGATGGCCCTGCTGGAGAAGTACATCTCCGACGGACGTCAGTACTCCCGGCGCCGGACAAAAGAACGACGTTGCCGTTCAATGGCGCAAGGCTGCGAACAAAGCCGGGAAAGCCGCCGATCCGGAGGATCATTGAAAGAGCATCCCGGAACGCGGAACATCTCCGCCCCGCAGGGAAGTAGCCGCCAAGGTCCTCCTTGGCGGACATCTCGCGGAGCTTTGCAGGAAAGGCCCGCCTTCACCGCCACCGCGCCATCCCCAGCACGCAAGGCCGGAGCCTCGCGCTACTACGCTACGCGCCCGCATCATGCTCGCTTGCTACTCTTTGCCCCGGCAGGGGCATCGGACGTTAGCCGGTGGCAAGTCGCGCAGCGACGCCCCCACCGGATAGGATGGAATGAAGCATTCGCATGCCGGAGGCACGCGGGAAAAATGCCGATGGGATGACGCAATCGGACATCCCTTTCTTCGCACGCCTCCCGCGCCCCTGCCGGGGCGCCATCTTTTCATCACGCCTATCCGGTGGGGTCGTCGCCAAGGCTCCTCCACCACCGGCTACCATCTCATGCCCCTCCGGGGCAAAGAGCGGATCGTCTCGTCTCCTCCGGAGGGCCTTCCCTCGACTACGCTCCGCGCCTGCGCCGGCAGCTCCGTACGCAGGAAAACGGCTGCATCCCTCCCCTATCTATTCAACGGCGGCGGCGCAGTAGCGCGAGACCTCCCACTGCACCCAAGATCCATGCCGAGGGCTCGGGCACCGTACCGACAACGATCGGCTTACCGGCAGTGTTTTCATACGCCCAATCGATCAGCGTGATCGATGGGTCCCTTCCTTCCGACTCCGCATCAAACCCGTCGATCCGGACCTGCATCCAGCCGAAATAAACATCGGTTCCTTGCGTGAATTTCAGCCCGAGGTAGCCGGTGTTATTCGGAGCGAGGAAATACCCCACCATTCCCAGGCTTGGATCATCCAACACCAGCTGGGCATTGTCGTAGTAATCACTGAGATTTTGAAACACCGAGGTACCTCCGACCGAATCGCTCCCGGCGGCCAGATTGTCGGCTAGGTACGTGCCTGCCTCCACCACCGCGACACGGTTGCCACTAAGGGAAGACCCCACCCAAATCTGGTCAGAGAGCACCCGTATACGGAAATCATCCCAGCTGGAGGTAGTGCCGAATAGATGAAGAATGTGAGGCCCTCCATGAAAAAGGGTATTCTGGACTCCAGAGTAGACGACCGTGGCATGCGAGGCCTGGGAACTGGCGAACAAGGCCGCAGTGACAAGCGGGAGAAGGCAATGTACTTTCACGAGAGAATTGGGGGAGATAACGCCTATGAACTAGTTGGATTCCGGGAAGGCCGTCAATCCCGTGGATCCGAAAAGGCCGGACTTCGACGAACGCGGAATCACGACGTTCCTTTTGGCATCATTGGCAAACAGCGCGCAGAACAAGCCAACTGAAGCCAAGCATCCGCATGAGACATGTGCTTATAGTTCATACGGTGATCTTAGTGGGTGGGCACCCCATCATCGGAAGATGATCGGGTGATTTCGCTCCTCCTGGGTTTGCTGCTCCTGCCGCATGGCAGAATCGTTGTTGGTTTTATCTGGGTACTGTATGGATAGAAAGGGCCGGCGGGGGAAGTCTCGCGAAGACCCGCCGGCCTATTCTCTCCACCCTGGCTTCTTCATCCGCATGGAAATCGCAATTCACTCCATGCACCTCGACAAGCAAACCGGTGCCCGAAGCGGGCAGCAGGACGATTTCAATCCATTCGGATTTGCCCGCTCCATGGAAACAAATAACCGGGCGTCCCGTAGTGAAGAGCCATCCCTTGTTTCATTCCATGTATCGTTCCCTGCAACTTTGTCTCGCGGCCGTGAGTTTCCTCGCCTCCTCCTCCCTCTGCCAAGCGGAAGGACGAAAGCCCAATGTGCTGGTGATCGTCGCCGATGACCTCGGCTACGGCGATCCGGCCATCCAGGGTGGCAAGGATATCCCGACTCCGAATATCGACGCCATCGCGCGGAATGGCATCCGCTTCACCAGCGGCTACGTCTCCGCACCGATCTGCAGCCCCTCACGGGCGGGTCTCATGACCGGCCGCTACCAGCAGCGGTTCGGCCATGAGTTCAATCCCGGCCCGCTCGGCACGCTCGCCGGTGAGGGTGGATTGCCCGTCGGGGAAAAGACGATGGGCGACTGCTTCAAGGCTGCCAACTACACCACCGGTTGGTTCGGCAAGTCCCACCTCGGCATGCTTCCGGAGTTCCATCCGCAGAAGCGCGGCTTCGATGAGTTCTATGGCTTCCTGGATGGCGCGCACAACTACCTGAAAGTAGCGGACAAGGACGGCGTGAATGCGGTCATGCGTGGCACGCAGCCGGTGGAAAAGATCGGCTACACCACCGAGTCCTTCGCCGAAGAAACGGTATCCTTCATCGCGCGGCACAAGGACCAGCCATGGCTCGTCTATCTGCCGTTCAATGCCGTGCATGGTCCGCTGCAGGCGACCCCAAAGTATCTCGCCCGCTTTCCCCAGCTCACGGACAACAAGCGCCGCACCTTCGCCGCCCAGCTCTCCGCCCTTGATGATGCCGTGGGCTCCGTGGTGGGGAAGATCCGCGAGCTGCATCTGGAGGAGGACACGCTGATCTTCTTCATCAGTGACAATGGCGGCGCTCCCGGAGAGTCCACCTCCAGCAACGCCCCCCTGCGCGGCGCGAAAGGCAGCCTGTGGGAAGGAGGCATCCGCGTGCCGATGATGGTGCAGTGGAAGAGTCATCTGCCCGCGGGCAAGGTCGACGACCGCCCCGTCATCTCATTGGACATCCTGCCCACCGCGCTTGCCGCCGCAGGAGAGAAGCCTGATCCGCAGCACCCCATGGATGGCGTGAACCTCCTGCCCTATCTGACGGGAGAAAAGCCGGGCGATCCGCATGAACTCCTCTATTGGCGGTTCGGCAATCTGGGCGTGGTCCGCAAGGGTTCGTGGAAGATGATCAGGGTGCTACCTGAAGGAATCGGCCCCAAGACCATCGGTGAGAAAGCCGCGCTCGAAGGCGGTGCCTTGTACGACCTCGACAAGGACATCTCCGAAAAGACCAACCTATCCGCCCGGGAACCGGAGAAGCTCAAGGAACTCAACGCCGCATGGGAAACGTGGAATGCACAGCTCATGCCCGCCCAATGGCCACCCCTCGGACAAGGGGGTGAGGAGCCCGCAGGGACTCCTGCGGCGGAACATTGATGGCCCCGCAGGGTAGTAGCGCCAAGCTCCCGCTTGGCGTGCATCTCGCGGACGTTTGCAGGAAAGGGACACCCTCACCGCCATCGCGCCGCATCCAGCACGCGAAGGAGGACCTTCGCGCTACTTCGCTCCGCGCCTGCATCGAGCTCTTCTCTTCACGCGACAGCGAAGTAGCCGCCAAGGTCCCCCTTGGCGGGCATCTCGCGGATCTTTGCAGGAAAGACCCACCCTCACCCCATCGCGCCGCATCCAGCACGCGAAGGAGACCTTCGCGCTACTTCGCTCCGCGCCTACAGCGTGCATGTCACTCTTTGCCCCGGAGGGGCATCGGATGGTAGCCGGTGGCAAGTCGCGCAGCGACGCCCCCACCGGAAAGGATGGAGTGAAGGATTCCCATGCCGGAGGTATGGGGGAGGGTTCCGTTCACATGGAAATCGATCGTCTTCCCTCTCTTCGCACGCCTCCCGCGCCCCTGCCGGGGTGCCATCTTTTCATCACGCGTATCCGGTGGGGTCGTCGCCAAGGCTCCTCCGCCACCGGCTACCATCCGATGCCCCTCCGGGGCAAAGAGCAGATCGTCACGCCCCTTCCAGAGCACCTCGCATTCTACGCGACAGCGAAGTAGCCGCCAAGGTCCTCCTTGGCGGACATCTCGCGGATCTTTGCAGGAAAGGCCCACCCTCACCGCCATCGCGCCTGGCATCTCTCTAAAATAGTGCGGCCGGATGGCAGAGCCACCCGACCGCACGATTCATTGCATGTACCCAAGAAAAACCATTCAGGGATTCACCACCTTGAGGCGGGCGAAGAGCTTGCCACCGCTGGAGAGTGCGAGCGGGATATCCACCGTCACCTTGTCCACGCCGGAACCGAAGCCATCGGTCAGGGTCTGGATCACCACGCCATTGGTGCCGTTCACCGCCGTCGTCCAGCCGGTGAGATCGGAACCGTACTGCACCACCGGCGTCACCAGTCCCACCGAGGCCGAGCTGCGGCGATAGACGAAGTGGAGGCCGGTCCCATCCGTGGTGCTGGTCGGCAGCGCGGCGAGCGAGCCCGCACCGGCGTTGGCCGGGTTCGGTTCGCTGCCGAAGAGGAACTCCAGCACGTTCATCACACCATCATGATCCGGATCGGCATCGCGCGCGGCATCCGGGCCGGTGAGGCCGTGGGTGGTCGCCCAGTCGGTGTAGGCATCGCCCATCGAGAGCGTCACCGCATTGCCGTCATGGTAGTGGAGGAAGAGGGAATTCCCGCCCACGTTCACCGTCGCGCCCTCCGCCAGTCCGGCGAAGGTGCCGGTGAGCGTGCCGGTGTAGGTGAGCAGCGTGATCTTCGCCGTGGAGCCCAGCGTGCCGGGTGCCAGATCGGTGAGGGACAGCGTGCCATCCAGCGCCACATTCCCCGTCACGTGGACCACATCCGCGGTCACGGCGGTGGTATCTACGTCGAGCGCCGTAGTCGATCCCGCTCCCAGCGTGAGGCCGCCGGTGGACAGTGCCGCGATCCCCTGCCCCGGTGCGATGGTGCCATTCACCGTGACCGCGCCGCTGACCGAGCCCGAGCCGCGCAGGGCCGCGCCGCTGGCGATGCTCACCGCACCGGTGCCGGTGGCCGAGCCGCTGGCATTCCCGATGAACAGCGTGCCCGCCGTGACGATCGTGCCGCCGCTGTAGGTATTCGCACCCGAGAGCCGCAACGCGCCCGCACCGTTCTTGGTGATGGAGCGTCCGCCGGAGCCGCCACCGGTATTCTCCGAGACGGTGCCAGTGATCGCCAGGTCCACCACCGCCGCACCATCCGCGGTATCCACCACCAGCGGGCTGAAGGTGAGGTCGAGGCGGTTGGCCAGCGTGGAGGTCGTGGCGGAGGCGAGGGAGTTGATCGTCAGGCCGGTGGCCGGCACGCGCAGATACTCGGTGCCGGTGCTGGGACCATTGAGCGTGCCGCCGGTCAGATTGATGGTGCGGAAGTATTCGCTGCCCGCGAGGTTCAGCGTGCCACCGAGGCTCACCGTGCGGGTGGAAACGGAGCTGCCGCCATCGATCGAGAAGGCCGCGCTGGTGGTCGCCGTCGCCCCGGCCTGGACCGTGAGGCTGCCCGTGCCGACCGAGCCATTGGTGCCGCCGAAGCCCGCCACACCGGACAGCGTCACCGTGCCCGCGGTGATCGTGGTGCCGCCGGTGAAGGTGCTGATACCGCCGAGCGTGAGCGCTCCATCAGACGCCACGGAAAGCGGACCGCTGCCGGTGATCACGCTGTTCACCGTGCCATGGCCGGAGATTGTGCCGCCGCCCGCCGCCACGGAGATGCCCGCGGTGAGCGTGAGCTCATTCGGATCGAGCCTGCCACCATCGAGCGTGAGCCCGCCGGTGCCGAAGACATTGTTCGCGCCCGGACGCAGCGTGCCCGCCGTGACCGTGGTGCCGCCGTGGGTATTCGCGCCGGTGAGTACCAGCGTGCCCGCGCCCGCCTTCGTCAGCTTGAAGCCCGCCCCGCTGACGATGCCGCCGAGCGTGAGCGTGCTGCCATTCACCGTGACCTGCCGGTTCGCCCCCAGCGCCAGCGGACTGGTGCCGAGATTCAGCTCGTTGCTGCCGGTGAATACGATGGATGCCGTACCATCCAGTGAATTGCTGGTGGTGAGCGTGAGCGGAGCGCCGGTCGTGTTGTCGATCGCGCCACCGGCGAAGACCAGCGGACCGGAGCCGAGCGCCGCCGCATTGTCCACATTGATCGTGCCGGCATTGAGAATGGTGCCGCCGCTGTAGGTATTCGGCCCGGTCAGCGTGAGCGCGCCCGTGCCGGACTTCGTCAGGCTGGTGGCCCCGGTGATGCCCCACGTCTCCGTGAAGGTGAAGTAGTCCGAGCCGGTCAACGTGTAGTCATTGCCCGTGGAGTTGTTGAAGGTCACGGCGGAGGGTGACACATCCGCGATCGAGATTCGGACGTTCTTGTTGCTCGCGGAATCATCGAACAACACCAGATCGCCCTCGATATAGTCGGTGGCGGTGCCCGCGGTGACCAGCTTCCAATTGTGCAACGGCACGGTGCCGCCCACCACCCAGTCCGAGCCATCGAGGCCGGTCCACTTCGGCGTGTCACCGGCCACCACGTAGTCGATCGATCCGGCATTGTTCACCAGCATGCCGCTCTGGCGGTTGCTGAGCGTGGGCGCGGTGCCCAGCGTGAAGGAGGAAAGATCCGCCAGCGCATTCGCATGCGAGATCAGATGATAGGTGCCGGAGGCGATGCCGCCCGTCGGCAGATTCAGCGTGACGGCCGCCGGAGTGCCGGTGGTGGTGAGCGCGCCGCTCACCTGGACCGCCGCCGTGGAGGTGTAGCTCGCCAGCGCGCCGATCTGCACCGCGGAGGTATCCGCCAGTGTCAATGAGGATGCCGTGACCGATCCCGTGCCAGCGACACCCAGCGTGCCACCGCTACCCACGGAAGCGCTACCGGAGGCCAGCGAACCGGACACGATCAACTTGCCACCGCTCACGGTGGTGGCGCCGCCATAGCTGCTCGCACCGGAGAGCGTGAGCGTGCCGGTGCCGGTCTTCGTAAGGCCGATGGTGGAACCGGTGATGACCCCGGCGAAGGTCGGCGAGGCATTCAGTCCGCCCGTGGTGAGCACCGCACCCGTGCCGCTGCTGTTCGTGACCGTGCCGCCGGTGGCACCGCCACCGGACAGGGAGCCGATGGTCAATGCGAAGCCATTCAGATCCAGCGTGGCTCCCGCGGCATCCGCGAACGCCACGGTCGAACTCGATCCGATCGCACCCGCCGATCCGGCCTGCAAGGTGCCGCCATTGATCGTGGTGGTGCCGCTCCACGTATTCGTGCCCGTGAGCGTGAGCGTGCCCGCGCCCGTTTTGGTAAGACCGCCGGTGCCGCCGATCACTCCCGCGAAGGAGGTGGAGGTGCCGAGCGCACCGACCGTGAGCGTATTCGCACCGAGCGTGACATTGCCACCCGTGGTGCCGCCACCGGACAGCGAGCCGACCGAGAGATCATAGGCGCCCAACGAGAGCGCGACTCCGGCCGTATTATCCAGCGTGAAGGACGCCGCGCTGCCATTGGACGCGCGGTTCTGCGAGATCGTGCCGCCCGTGATCGCCACGCTGCCCGCGGTGACGGTGGTATTGGTGAGGTAGAAGGTGTTCGTGCCCGCCTTCGTGAGCGTATTGCCATTCAGCGTGAGCGTGGTCGCTCCGAAGCCGGAGGCGATCATGTAGAAGTTCCCGGTGCCGCCGATGGTGGCATTCGCGGACAACGCGATGTTCGGCGTCTGGATATTGCCCGCGCCGGTGTTCCCGCCGGTATTGACCAGCGCGCCCTGGCCGCTGGTGCCGGTGCCCGCGATGGTCACGCCCGTGTTGGTATCGTTGGTGCCGTTCACATCCAGCGTGGCTCCGGACGACACCGTCGTCTTCGTCACCGCTGCATTGGCCGCGCCGAGCGCCGTGGACTTCGCCAGCTTCAGGATGCCGCCGCTGACCAGCACGTTCCCGGTGAAGGTGCTGCTGCCGGTGCCGCCCAGCGTCTGCGTGCCGGTGCCGGTCTTCGTGAGCGAGAGCGTGCCGCTGTTGTTCTCCAGCTCGCCGGTGAAGGTATTCGTGCCCGAGCCGCCGATGGTCAGCGTGTTGTTGCTGAAGTAGGCCTGCACCTTGCCCGCGCCCGCCAGCCCGCCGATGGTCTCGTTGTTCCCGCCCTTCGCGATGCGCAGGAAGCCGCCGGTATTCACCGTGACCAGCGAACTGTCTCCGATGAAGCTGTTCGCCGTCGCGGAGCCGTCACTGAGCTGGAGATTGCCGCCGGTGGCGATGGTGAGGTTGCCGGTGGCGGTCTTCGCGGTGCTGTTGAAAATCACGCGGCCATTCGCCACACCGGCCGTGATGGTGATGTCCCCCGCGCCGCTCATCGCGCCGCTGAAGTCGGTGCGGTCCGAGGCACTGCCCTGCAGCGTCACCGCCTTGTTCAATGTAAGCGCGCCGCTGAAGGCCACCGCCACTCCGCCCGTGGAGCCGATGGTGGCCGTGCCGGTGCCTTCATTCGCCACCGTGATCGCGCGCGCCGTGCTGATCGTGCCGAGCAGCGAGGTATTCGCCGTGCCGGTGTTCGGATCATTCAGCGTGACCAACCCGGTGCCCGCCGCATTCGCCGTGGAGAAATTCACCGTGCCCTGCGAAATCACCAGTCCGCCGCTGAAGGCATTGTCCGTGGTGAGCGAGAGCGCGCCGCTGCCCGTCTTCAAGACGCTGGCGGTGCCGCCGATCGTGCCCGCGCCGGAGAAGGTCCAGCTGCCATTGTTCGCGCCGATGGTGACGGTGGTGGGCAGCAGCGTGCCGGTCTTTGTGACCGTCTCGCCCGTGGCCGCATCGAAGACGGCGGCATTGGCGTCCACCCACGGCGAGAGCGTGGTGTCGGCATCGATGAACCAATTCGTGTCACCTCCGGCGGTGCTCCACGTGTCCGTGGTGCCGGTGGTCTGCCACGTGCGGACATCCGCCTGGGCGGTGTAGGTGGCCACCATCACGGTGGCGAGGAAGGGGAGGATACGACGAGGTTGCATGCGGAATGATGGGGGTCGGTTTTTGCATCCCCTCCCGAACGCAAGGCGGGGATGG
Organism: Luteolibacter sp.; assembly: GCA_049840755.1. Classification (GTDB taxonomy): domain Bacteria; phylum Verrucomicrobiota; class Verrucomicrobiia; order Verrucomicrobiales; family Akkermansiaceae; genus Luteolibacter. The sequence goes on from JASGJM010000002.1 coordinate 164,775, forward strand.
ATGTAGATTTCCCAACCTCCCGGAAGCTGACCGGAAATTTTTCTCCATCATTCCAACACCCCTCTTCCGCCAAGGCAGGGCGGCCTCGCCTGGAGGTAGGACCGCTCCCGCTTCAATCATTGGGTCAAATTAAGCGGATCGGATGAAGAGAAGGAAATGCCCCCCTTCGCCCACCCCGAATCCGTTTGGACCGATTGCCGAAAATAGATCCCGTTAAGGCGAACGTGTCCGGCAGACCGAACGGATGACCTCGGGCTGCAAGAGCAGAGTCCGGATGCTGTTGTAGATCTCGTCAGAAAGCCCGCGAGGCAATGTCCCTTGAGATGCTGCCACAGCCGTTCGATGGCCCTCTTGAGGCGTTGGTGCATCGGGGAGCTTCGTGAGATCCGGGGAACCGGACCCTCCACGAAACCGCCACGGCCAAGCTCCCCTGCCCGATAAAATAGGAACGAAACTCCCCGTTCAACCCTCCTCAACTTGGCATATTTTTTTGTTTAACTGGCGAATTTTTACATTTCCGACAATCCACTTGAGAGCGCCGGGAAAGTTGACTTCAACTCCATTCCCCCCCGGTTTATTCAAACAGTTAGCGCTGTCGGTGCGCCATCCGTCGTCGAGCCCCCCCTTGACGACGGATGGCAATGCCATGGGGGGCTTCCACCCTACATCCCCCCACCCCCATGACCTCGCGTTTTTTGCGCCTTCAGTTCTTGTTGCTCGCTGCGAGCACGATTCCCGTGTGCGCCCAGAACTTCACGATCGACTACGAATCCATTCCCGCCACGAACGGATTCCATCGAATCATCTCCAGAAATGCAGGCGCCCCCTCCGACTATTACACCACCCTGTCGAATTTCGACATGACGGTGACCAGTGCCACGGGAACCACCGCCTCCATGGCTGGAAATGATTACGTGGCATTTTGCGCGAGCCAATTATATCCGGCTCCCAGCAAAACCGCCGATTACACCATCACCCTGACCGGCGACGATCTCTCCTATATCGTCAACGGCGTCGACTACTGGGATTCCTATCGGTACGAAAAATTCGGCGCCCTGAAGGATGTCTATGCGACCTTCTCAGATCAATTGCTGAGCATGGACAAATCTTCCACAGCGTATGCCGATCTGGTTGGAGCATTGACCATGGCGACCTGGGAAATCATCGCCGACTACAATGGAACGTCGAGCTCCCTGAACCTGAACTCAGGGCGGAATATCATGTTCAACATGAACTGGACCTCGATCTCCTCGGGCGGGCTCTATGATTACTATGTCCAGGCAAAAAATGCGGCCGGCACCGGGGTAGGCGCCGACTTCCAACTCTACGGAGGACATTCCGACACCCCCGGCCAGGACTTCGTATTCTTCGCCGTGCCGGAGCCGTCTTCGATGCTTCTCGTAGCCACCACGGGCATGCTGGGCCTCTTCCGCCGCTCACGGCGTCAGGACTGAACGCTTCATCGGCTAAAGGTCATCTCCTTGGGGGAATCCTTGAGAGGATGAACCGAAATGGGAGACGCGTTCCAGGACTTGAGTCCATTTACCCGAGTAGCGGACCTGACCTTCTTCGTCCTGAAGAGACGACTCATACCAGCCTAGGGTCGCAGACCCTAGGTGGGCGCTTCTCAGATTCTCCGCATGCTGAAGGCATGCCCCATGCAGGGGAAACGTTTCATTCCATCCAAAGCTGTTCCCCACATGGGGCACCCATTCAGGGTGCATCTCACACCCCGGACTCGACCCGGGGTCGTGGACCCCGGGCTGGTATGGGTCGTCCCGTTGGGACGAAACATCCGAAGACTTTTAAGCCCCAACGAGGCGTGATGTGAGAGCCCAAGACAACGCCTTGGGTTGCGGGTAGATTACACAGGTTCTGAATTTAGAATCCTCCTCTTCAATCTGTGTAATCTGCGCAATCTGCGGTCAAAACTCTTCCCCATCTGAAGGCCACCTCCGTTCATCCCAAAATCCGTTCAATTTGACCCAATGATTGAAGTGATGAAGTGTGGGTCCATCTCCGCTTCGCTCCGATTGTGGTTAAAATTGAATGAACGAACCTTCGAGCTCACTCCGGCAGCAGCAGGACGACGCCACGGGAATCCGTCCCGCCATCGGAGCGCACCTCGAGCTTCAACGTGCACGAGTTGTTCCCCGTCGCATCCGCGGGCACGCTGAGTTTGTAGATCGCCCCCTTATGATCCAGTCCGGCGGTGCCGTTGTGCGCATCCTTCGCGACTTCCTTGCCGTCCGCCACCAGTGTCACGGAGCGCATGTCCAGCCGGTGGTAGCCGCTCTTGTAGAGGAAGCGGATGCCGCGTGAATGGCGCACCTTGTCCAGCGTGACCGGAACCTCCAGCGTCACCCACGCGCCGTCCTTTGACATCTGCGGCGTGTCCCAGGTGGCGATCACATCGCCATTCGTGGGGACGGCGGCGGGCAGCTTCTCCGCACGCAACGCGGCGATCGCGGAAGCGGCTGCCTGCACCGGATCGGCGAAGGGCTCCACGCGGCTCACGCCATGCGCCTGCACCCACTTTTCCTCCCACGGCGCACGCACGAACTCGCGGCCCGCCTTGAGCGCCTCGAACTGCTCGCGGATGCGCGGCGCGTAGAAGTCACGCACCAGCCCGCTCCACATCCGGCAGGAATAGTCATTGATCGGCGGACCCCAGGTGGTCACCAGGCGGCGCGCATTGCTCTCATACGCATCCTTGCGCGCATCATTCTCCCCATGGGCGCGGGCGAAGGAGGTCCAGCGCTCCAGGCGATACACCGGATGGGACTCCAGCAGGCGGTCGAGCGTGGCCAGGTGGCGCAGGCCGTTCGCCACCGCCGTGTCCCGGAGGTCATAGGCGCGCTCGTCCTGCGCATCATACGCGATGCGGAACCACTCGTCCGCGCGCATGCCCAGCGACAGCGCCGCCACCTCGATGGCATCCGCCTGATACGTCTTCTCCTTCTTCAGCTCCGGAGCGGCGGACAGGAACTTCTCCGCCGCCTCGTGGAATTCCGGGAAGGGCTTGATCGTCCCTTGGCGGCGCAGCACCTGCCAATTGAAGCTCGGATGGTCATTCAGCCCGGCATTGCACGTGCGGCGATAGATGTCCCACGCCTCCAGCACACCGGTCGGAGCCGCGCCGTAGCGGGCTTTCGCATACGATGGCAGCCACGTGGCGAGATCCACCGGCTTCGAACTCCAGGCCGCATCGTAGCACAGCTCGTGGATCAGCTCGTTGTTCTCGATCCCCTCGCCCGCCGCACCCGCGCCGATGAGACGCCCGCGGTTCGGCGAGTCATTGGCGGTGGCGAAGCCCTTGGCATAGAAATCCCACACCCCGGTGAACATCGTCTTGCCACCCATGTTCGGGATCACGCTGTACACCCACGGCTTGTTGTAGAATCCACGATGGAAGTCGTAGTTCATCCCATTGTGCCAGTGGGTCGCGTTGTAGTCCGCCGCCAGATCCAGCAGCAGCATCTTGTCATCCGGCACCTTCGAGAGCAGCGCGGCCAGGTTCTCCGGCGTCCAGATCTTCCGCTGGTAGCCGAACATCCACCCCTGGATCACCCACGTGGCGTCCGGGTCCGCATCCGCGATGCTGCGGTAGATCGCCTGGCCATAGCCGGTGAGCTGCTCCGCCGGGGACTTGCCATTCTTCGGCAGCTCCATCTCATTGAAGCTGTCGGAGAGGAAGTACGAGCTCTTTCCGAATTCCTTCTCCCACTCCGTGATGAAGAGGCGGCCGATGCGGTTGAAGGCCGGATCATTCGGCGAGAGGAAGGTCGCCTGCTTCTCCGCCGGGAAGGCCCACGCCGTGCGGTGCAGCTCCGCATCCGGCAGCAACCGCCGGATCCCCGCAGGCACGAACCCGGCGAAGGCGGGCGTGACCGGCGTGATGCCGAGCTGCTTCATGCGGCCCAGGATCTGGTGCTGGAGCGCGATCTGGTCCTTGTGCCAAGAGGCGGGCAGCGGGCCGTCATGCCCGGCGATGTTTCCCATGCGGTACCACGGCAAATGCGCCGGTCCCACCACTGCGGCATCGATCTCCGGCTGCGTGAGCCCGATCGACTTCCACACCCGCTCGGAGATCGCCTCATTCGCCACCAGCGCCAGCGGCAGGTTGATGCCGTGCAGCGCCATCCAATCCAGCTCCCGCTCCCAGCGCGCCCACGTCCAGTACGGCATGGTGTAGCCGTAGGTCACCACATTGAAATCATAGCGGTACTTCACCGGTGAGGCCCCGTGGGTGGCCGCCGCATCCGGCCAGCGCGCCGGACGCTCGAACCGCGCGCCGCTCCAGCCGAACTGGCCGATGCCCGCGGACTTCAAGTAATCATAGTAGCCACGCGCCAGCGCCACCGGCGTGCCCCCCGTGACCGTCAGGCTGCCATTCGCCGCGGTGAAGTCATAGGCATCATGCTCGCCCTCCCGGCCCACCTCCCGCGCCACGAACGAAACATCCGCCACCGCCGTGGGACCGAATATCCGCCGCACCACTCCCGACGCCGCATCCGCAGGACCCTCAGCAGCGGCGGATGCCACGCCACACACGAACAGGAACGAAACAGCCGCCGGCAGGACGGACAAGATGCGAACGAAGGATTTCATGACAAAGAAATGAGAAAGCAAAAGAGGCGGCGCGCGCGATGACGCAGTGGCCGATCCTCATCACACAAATATCCCCAAGCCCGGAAACCTGACCCGGTTTTTTTTCATGCAAGTCACGAAGCCCCGCAGCGCACCCGTCTTCTACTCTTTGCCCCGGAGGGGCATCGGACGGTAGCCGGTGGCAAGTCGCGCAGCGACGCCCCCACCGGAAAGCCCCCGCCATGATCTTCGCATGCCGGAGGCATGCAGGAAAGATGCCGATGGAATGACGCCATCGAATGTCTTTTTCTTCGCACCTCTCCCGCGCCCCTGCCGGGGCGCCATCCATCAATCACGCCGGTCCGGTGGGGCCGTCGCCCAGGCTCCTCCGCCACCGGCTACCATCCATTGCCCCTACCGGGGCAAAGAACTCTTCTACTCCCGCGACAGCGAAGTAGCCGCCAAGGTCCCCCTTGGCGGACATCTCACGGCCCTTCACAGGAAAGGCCCCCCTCGCCTCCATCGCACCGCCCACAGCACGCGAAGGAGGACCTTCGCGCTACTACGCTCCGCGCCCTCCATCACTTCTTCGCCCGGATCCCGTCCCGATAGGCGCGGTTCGTGAAGATCAACGTATCCGCATTCCTCAACAAATGACGCTCCACGATCGGAGCCGGCTTCTCCGGGATCGACAGCTCCAGGCAACCGTCCTCCACCTTCCAATGCGATTGCTCGAAGATCCCGTAGTTCACCCCATCGATCGTCAACCGCGCCGTGCCATCCGGCATGAACGTGCGCCGGAACGACTGCCCGTCATGCAGATACTCCCACGTGCCGATGAAATCCTCCGGCTTCGCATTCAGCGCCAGACCATCCTCCACCAGGATCACCCCGCGCGCCTCCTGCGGCTTGTCCGGCACCCAATCCGGCCGCACGTGCACCCGCAGCGTCCACCGCCCGCGCCGATACTGCTCCTTCGTCACCTCCAGATCATACTCATTGTCCCTCGTCATCGACACCGTGCCCGTGAAGCCGTGATGCTGGTCCGTGGCCACCGGCACATCATCCAGCAACAACTCCGCACCGCTCAGGATCAGGCCGTGCGGGCCCGTCATCCACTTGCAGATCGCGCGGTAGCGGCCCGGCTTCCACACCAGGTGGCTGATGTCATAGTCCCACGTCAGCTCCGTGGCCGCCGGTTCATTCACCTGCCATGCGAACTCGCGCGAGGGCAGGCGGCGCGTGAACTTCGCCTGATCAAAAGGCACCGACTGGATCTGCCCCTCGCTCGCCACGATCGCGTGATTCTCCAGCAGCCGCACCGGCCGCGTGCCATCCCCCTTCGGCTGGAACTCGATCTCCCCGCGGAACACGCCGAAATTCGCCGCCGTGCCCCCCTTCCCGATATCGATCCCGAACTCCGTGCCGAGGTCCACGATCCGGCCCTCCGCGTAGTTCACCGCGAATCCCTCCGCCCCCTTCGGCACATCCGCCACCACCTTCCCATACGCCAGCGACATCGAATTGTGCCCCGTCACCTCGAAGTCCGCAGGCCCCTCCACCACCGCCCGCGTACCGCTGCCGAAGGTCACCTCCACCAGCCCGGACGCGATCCGCGTCGCCCCGCCGCCGTGCTTCAGATCCAGCGAACGCTCGCCCGCGTGGCCATCCCACGTCACCCCCATCATCCCCGTGATCGTCGCCTCCGGGCCGGACGCCTGCACCACCTGTGCCGGGCCATGCACCCCATACTTCCACACCAACGTGCTCGTCGCCGCGCCGATGATGAACATCGCCGCCATCTTCCACCACTGGCCGCCCGCCCGCCGCGGCACCACCGCCGGAGCCGCCGGCAGCAAGCCCACCGCCTCCGGCAGGCTCCCCTCCAACTCGGAAATCTCGAAGAAATAATCGCGCGCCGCCGGGTCCGCCAGCAGACGCTCCTCCAGCAGCAAGGCATCGCCACGGGAAATCGTCCCATCGTGCCACGCGTCCGTCAGACGCCGGAGTTCGGAATCAGGTGCTTTCATGAAAATGGGGAAAGGGATTTACGCCGGATGCAATCGCGCAGCGCCAGCCGGATGCGCGAGATCCGCTTGTGAAGCGACTGCGCGCTGCAACCCAGCGTGCGCGCGTAATCGACGAGTGACTGGCGCTGGACATACTTCACCTCCACCAGCTCACGCTCCTCCGGAGCCAGATGCTTCAGGCACTCCGCCAGCGCATCGCCCGTGGCCCCGCGATCCGTGAACCGCTCCTCCGCGTGCGCCGCCAACATCTGGAACGAATGATCGCTGAACACCACCCGCCCCTCCCGCTGGCGGTCCCGCCGCCAGTTCGTCGCCTTGAAATACGCCACCCGGAATGCCCAGGAGATGAAACTCGTCCCCGCCTCGAACATTCCCTGCTTCTGGATCAGGACAAGATTCGTCTCCTGCACCAGATCCTCCACATCCGACCACCCGCCCAGCAGCGAGGCCACGTAGCCCCGCAACCGCGGCTGCGCCTCGGCCAGCAACTGGTCGAATTCTTGCTCCGTAAGCCGTGGCGGCTCACCGGGTGCCGGGAAAGGAATCGTCATCGCGGGAAGTCCGTCTGGAAGTGTATCTCCCCACCCCCGAAAAGCTGACCCAAAAATCGCCAAGCCCCGTAACAGAGGCAGGGCGACCTCGCCAAGAGCGCCGGGTCGTTGAACCACGTCCGCTTCCAGCAACCCGCCCATGCAGGAGGTGGGATTTTAAAACCACAATCGGAGCGAAGCGGAGATGGACCCACACTTCACCTCTTCAATCATTGGGTCAAATTAAACGGATTGAACGGATATATTTGAAGAAGAGAGAAATTCTGAAGTTCATAATCAGTGACCTCAGTGCAATCAGTGGTTCAAAACCCTTCCCCATCTGAAGGTCACTTCTCTCATTCCAAAATCCGTTCAATCCGTGGTCAAATCATACCCTCCCGCACGGACGACCCGCCGGCAGCGAACGCGCCCCTCCTTCCCCTACGCCCTCGGCGAGGTCGCTCTACCTCAAAAACCAAAAGAGGCCGTGATGACCGCTCACGCAGCCATCAACGACCTCTCTTATGGTCTTAAATCCTAACGGAAATCTCAGAGCTTCGCCTTGAGCGCCTGGAACTTCGATTCCAGAGCCTCCAGCTCCTTGCGGCGGGTGGCGATCTCACGATCCAGCCCTGCCAGTTGGTCCAAAACACTGGAACGAGCGCCACCGCTGCGGCCCGCGCCCTTCTTGGAAAGCTTCACGCTTCCCCCGGAGTTCTTCACCCAGGAAGTGATGGTCAGTCCGCTGATGCCGAACTTCTTCACCGCTGCGGCCACACCGCCACGACCCTTTTCAGAGTTCGCGGCATTCACGAAATCCACCACCGTCTGCTTCTCTTCCGGGGTGTATCGCTTTCCCTTTGCTGATTTCTTCGCGCTCATGCAGACAGACCCCTCCGCCAGATCTGTTAGCAAATCAAGGGATTATTTACAAATATGCTTATTTAAACACCATAAGAAGCCCTTCATTCCAGCCCCCGCATGCCGCGATTTGAGGACATGCGGAGGAGGAAATGAATAAGCTTCATACCGTGAAACAAGCATCACGGAGCAGTCGAAACCTTGTCATAAACCCAAGGCAGCCATTCCAGATTCTTGCCACCCAGGGGAAGGGAATGCGGGCTCCACTCCGGTCCCTGCGTCACCAGTGGGAACGCAATCAGGGATGAGACCATCCGATAGGGATTGGGTTTGGTCAAAGCGTTCAAGCCCACGATGTTCGCCACCGGATCCGCCGGATGATTCACATAGGAGCCGACGTAAACTCCATGAGGTTCCAACACCAGATGGGCGACCAACTCGTTCTGCGCGGCACCCCAGGAATACACCCGGAAGCCGGCTATGCTCTGGCGTTGCGCCAGGATTCTCAAGGCATTGGTGGCGATCATCGTTCCCTGGCTGTGGGCGGTGATCACCGTGCTCGCAGGCTTGAACTTCGCATAGATATCCACCGTGCTGCGGGTGATGTCACTCTGGCCTGCGAACCGGTCCAGACTGCACTCCAGCAAATCGGGAAGCGGCCCGTTGGTGGGATTGAATGACAGGTAGAAGTCCTTGCCCGGCCCCACTCGCAATTTCCCGTTTTCGATCGCCTTCTCGAGATCGTTGAGCATGCCGTTCTCAAAGATCGTGCCCTCCAAGGAACCATCTTTGACCGTTGATAGCGGTATTTTTTGCTTAGGAACCAATCCCTTCCCGTCGATCTTCCACAGTTCAGCTTCCCGCTTGGGATTCGTCGCACGGACCAGGGACTCCATCCCTGAAATCAGGGCGAAGGTGATGGCCGCCGATTGCAGTCCCGCCTTGGCCGCGCCCAGCAGCGCATCCCCGAACTTCACTCCGGACAGGATCGAGCTGGTGAAGGTTCCCCAGAAGGTGCCCACACCGGCCCCGATCGCGCCGCTCATGGCCGTGCCGAAGTTCATGCCCACGGCCCAGGCCGATGCCAGACCATAGGACACGGCGGATACGATCAGCGACACCACCATGATGACCGCCTGCATGAATCCGCTGATCTGATGACCCGTCGGGTCGGTATTCGTCAGCGGATTGTTCAGGACATAGGAATAGCGGTTGAAGTTCTGGCTCCACTCCGGCACCTGCACATACGGGTCCGCGGAAAGGAAGCGGCCGATCTCCGCATCATAGATGCGGCCGTTCATGTGGATGAGACCGAAGTCATCCAGCATCTCATGGCCGGTATAGCCGCGGTCGTAGTCCGCACCGGAGGTCTGATAATCATCGGTGGAGGCGGTCCTCAGCGAGGCCCAGGTATCCGCATTGCGACGCTCGCCCCAGGCGCTGAAGCTCTGGCGCTCCGCCTTGCCCACGGCCCATCCGGCCGTGCTCCACTCGCTCACCAGGATCACATCCGTCGACCCCAGTGGGTCGGTCAGGAGGGTCGAAAGTCGTGCCACAGGGCCGGTGGAGGCTCCCACCTTGTCGTCCACGGTATAAATCGCAGATCCCATGGTGTGGCGATGGATGGTCCGGCTGACAGCCTTGCTGCCACCGGCGGGGGTCACGCTGTGAACCTCGCGCTCGTAACCACCGGCGTAGGTCTTGTCCACTTCCGCCTTGGAGGTATCCAGGAACGTGCGGACGAGATCCTGCTTCGCACGGGTGCCCGCGGAGTCGAAGTAGAAATCCCCCACCGCAGAGGACGCCAGATATTGGGTCGCCGCCGGGATCCCCGGGATGGTCTTGAGCGGATAGACGGAATCGACGTACTTGTTCGTTTCCGTGAAGCTCTTGAGCAGCGGGCAACTCGTCTGCGTCACCCGCGAGAGCTGGCCGAAGGAGGTCCACTCGTAGTTCCTCACGCCATCCGTGGTGGCATTGCCATCCGCATCATAGGCATAGGTCCGCGATCCGCCCTTCACCGTGCCCGAGGACACGGCGTGCGGACGGCTGCCTGAGTAATCCAGCGAGGCTCCATCCTTGGTCAGCAGATTGCCATTCGGAGCATAGGTATAGTTCACCGCGGATTGTCCGCTGACGGTGGAGCTGCTCAGGCGGTCGAGCGCCATGCCATCTCCATCATAGGCGAAGGTTTCCGTCTTGCCCACGATACCATCCGTGCGGGTCAGCAGATTGCCATTGGCATCCCAGGTGTAGGACATGTCCTGGAGGACCTTGTTCACATCGGCGGTCCGGACGGTCTTGATCGAGGCGGTGAAACCGGTCTTCGCGCCCACTGCGGTCACCCGCTTGGCCGTCTCCGAGAGGATCTCCGTGGTCTTGAAGACATCCCCGTCCTTCTCCACCGAATCGAACTTCCACAACGTGGTGCCGATGGGACCGGTGCTGGCGCTGTGCAACACCACCTGGGTCTTGAACGAACCGTAGACCGACTCGTAGAGGTTGACGGTCTTGACCCCGCCCGCATCCGTCTGGGACTTCACATCCCCCAGCGCGTTGTAGGTGGTCGAGGTGACAAGGGTTCCGCCGAACTGGGTCTTCGCGACCTGCGCCACGCGGCCGGCGGCTTCATAGGTGTAGACCTCCTGGTAACCGGCCGGGCCGGTGATCGTGGAGAGCTGGCCTGCGGCCGGACCGCTGGTGACATACGTCCTGGTCCACGTGCCTTCCGGGGAAACCGTCTGCGTCACGCGGCCCACGGTGTCATACGTGGTGGTGGTGGCCTGGAGCCGGGCATTGGTATTGGAAACCACCTCGCCGAATCCGTTGTAGACGCTGGTGGTCTTGCCGGCATCCGCATCCTGCACCTCGGTCCGCTGTCCCATCGCATCGTACTTGTTCCGTAGTACTTCCGTGCCATCGATGCTGACCCGGGTGATCCGGTTGTCCGCGCTGTATTCAAAGGTGGTCACCTGGCCGGACGGATCGCTGGACTTGATCAGGCGCCCGTGCTGGTCATCCCAGCGGTGGACCTGGGCCCCCTTCCGGTTGTGGATGACGGAGTGGATGCACAACTGGCCGCTCACGGTCTGGAGCTCCAGCTTCACGACGCCATCCGAGGTATCGTCCGGATGAACCGTCTCGATCAAGCGGTCCACCGCATCATAGGTGAAGTTCGTGAAGTAGACGCTGTCACCCGCCAGGAATGGATTCGACACCCGGATCTTGCGCCCGCGGTTGTCGTACTTGGTCACCACATACTGGTCCTCGAATACCGGGGTGCCCCCGGCGCTCACGGACGTCATCGTCGTGTTGCGGGTCACCACCTCGTGACCGGCCGTATCGACGAAGGTGACCCGGGATGGCGTGCCGGACGCCTGCGCGGCGCGGGCGGACCGGATCACCGTCACCCCTTCCCCACTCGGGTTGAGAGCGGAGAGCACCTGCGAGGGCAGCTCGCTGTTGGAGGCATAGCGCGTGATCTCCGCCACCGAGGTCCCTTCCGGATTGCAGGTCAGCACCTTGGTGCCGTAGTCGTCGTGGCCGAAGTAGGTCGTCAGACCGCCGGCGGTTTCGCTCGATAGGATCGTGCCCGTCTGGCTGGCATATTGATACTGCACCTTCTGGCCGAGGGAATCGATCTCCTCGCTCATGAAGCGCCCGCGCGAATCGTAGTTGGTCTGCTTGATGCGGTCCTGACCACTCGCCGAGATCGTAGTCTTGGAAAGATTCCCGAAGGCATCATGGTCGTAGGTCTTCGTCACGGTATCCACTCCGCTGGCCGTGATGATCTCCTGGCACATCAATCCGGTGGCAGGCACGTAATCAAATGCCGTCTGCTTGCTGATCGAGGGTGAGGATGGATTCGCGGAGGTCCTCAGCTCGGTGGTCTGCATGCACCGGTTGACCTGCCACTTGCCCGCGGTCAGCACCGCACCGGAGCCATCGCGCGTCTCGGTCACCACCTTGGGATCAAACGTGCTGCTGGTCTCCACGTTGCTGCCGTCCAGAGAGGTCGCCAGCTGATAGGTGGTGCCGCCATACACCGCCAGATCGTTCCACCAGCCGGATGCCGTGCCGGAAGGGATCACCTTGTGCGTGGCCTCGTCCCACACCCACGTGATCGCAGGCAGCGGGTTCTTGTCATAGAGCATGATGCTCGTGACCTTCGAGATCGGAGAGGTCGAGTTGGAGAGATCGTATTTCTTCTGGACCGAGCTCACCTGCACCGGGCGGCGCACGCGTCCGCCGGGTCCCTCGTAGTATGGCAGCTCGCCGTAGGTCGCGGAGCTCTCGGAGACTTTCTTGAATCCGGCGGACACACCGGGGAGATGCGGATCCTCCGGCAGGCCGTTCAGCGTCACATTAACATAAGTCTCCGTAAGTACCGGACTGCCCGCATTCGGGTAGGCCATGCTCGTCACGGTGCGCATGTAGCCGCGCTCGAACCGGTCCCCCACCGCTGGCCAGAATTCATTGTGAACTTCCGTCCACTTGAAGCCCAGGGAGACATCGTTGAGGCGGTCGCAGCGCAGGTCACCGTAGTGACGGCGCGAGCACAGCCAGCCGTTCTGGCCATCGGACTCCTTCAGGCGGGAGACCACCAGACGGTTGTCGCGCACCGCGATCTGACCGGGGTCCAGGTCACCGGTATTGGGCTCATACACCGCACGGCCGAGGCTGTCGCCATCCAGCGGTGTCGGATCATTGAGGCGGCGGTATTCGAAGGCCGCCAGCCCGCCGAGACCGTTGTCCACGGCGGTAAGCACCTCCGCCTTGCACTGGTTCAGCCAGATCTCCGGATTCTGATCCACGAGACCGATGATGAGATCAGGGAAGCCGTCCCCGTTCAGATCCTGCAGGCGCGCGCGGCGCTTTCCATTCTGGGAATCTCCCGCCGTGTTGAAGATGCGGTATCCTGAGGGCAGGCCCCATGTCGGGCGGCCTTCCCAGCCGTTGCCGGTATTGAGCATCGCCACGTTGTGGATCGCCGCGCCGTCATCCGTGCCGGTGTTCTGGCTGATCAGGATGTCTGTCAAACCGTCACCATTGATATCCGCCACCTCGTTGCCCGTCTGATAATAGGTGTTGCTCAGGGCGAAATACAGCGGCCGTGGCAGGTCGAAGCTGTCGCGCTGGCTCAGGCTCACCCCCGCCGCAGGCTCCAGGTTCCAGACCGAGGTCGAGCCCTTGCCCAGGTTCATGTAAACGCAGCCGACGGTCGCGCTGTTGATCTGCACCTTGCGGATGTAGTCCGGCAGGCCGTCGCCATTGAGGTCGATCATGTCACCGCCGATCGGATCACCGCTGACATTGGTGAAAGGAGCGTTGTTGTAGGACCCGGACACCTTGGGCAGATCCAGCGGAGAAGCGGGAGCCGTACCGGCATCCTTCACCGTTTCCCAACCGGTCGCCTTGCCGTTCGGATCGAACGTCATCTTGTAGGTGTAGCGCTGCTCCGGAGTCATCGAGAGCGACTCCATGATCTCCGGATGACCGTCTCCGGTGATGTCCAGCAGCCTGCGGCCCATCTGGTGCTCGGAGGGATAGGTCCGCTGCAGCATCTCCGGCAGGCCGAGATTGTCCTTCCGCACCCAGCCGAGACCGAGGTGCACCTTGTTCAGCCAGCAGGTCGTGGTATCCCCGCCCACGATCACCGTGGTGTCATCGGTCGCATTGACCAGCTTGCCCTGCGTGGTGGTGTAAAAGACCAGGTCCGTGTAGCCATCCGAGTCAATGTCGATCCACTCGCAATGCTGGTCACGCGGAGTGCCGCCATATGGAGCGGTCGAGCCGATGTTCTTCACGCGGAACGGCAGCTTGTAAGCCGTCAGCGGCCCCCACGCGCCATTCGTCTGGGTATAGAACGTGAGATCATTCGAGAGCGAACCGGACGCATACTTGATGGCGGTGGCACCCAGCAGGTCCGGCTTGCCGTCGCCATTGATGTCCACCTGCTGCGCGAAGAGGTGGTGCTTGCGGTCGTAGTTGTAGGACTCCGTGTCATCCTTGCGGGAGGACAGCGGCAGTGCCGGGTCCGGCTTCAGGGTGGTGTCCACCACGAATCCCGATCCGGTATTGCGATACACCTGCCCCACCGTATTCGGCGTCAGCACGCCGCCAGACAGACCGTAGTCCGCCGCGCGCCAGTCACACATGTCCATCAGGCCGTCCGCATTCAGGTCCATGAAGCGGATGCCCAGATCGCGGCCATACACATCGCTGAAGTGGGGCACCTCCCAGAGGTTCGAGAACGTGATCGGATTCGCAGGCACCGTCTCGCTGGTGCGATAGATCCGCAGGTCCTTGAAGGTCACGCTGGACACCCCGTCGTTCGGGTTGTCATCCACGTTGATCAGGGCCAGGTAGGGATGGGAGCCCGTGGCGATCGAGCCGATCGGAATGCTCACCGACATCCAGCCGCTCGCGTCCGGCGCGTAGGTGATCGTCGCCCGCTTGGCGATGCCCGCGGGAGCCGTGCCGCTGCCCTTGATCAAGGTCAGCCGAGAAGGGCTGGCGGAGTAGGTCATGTCATTGTCCACTCCGATGAACGCGCCCGAGACGAACGACTCCCCCTTCACCTTGAACGTGAGAACCGAATCCGCGGACAAATTCGTGACGCTGACCGGCAGCTTCGTATAGCGGGCCACGTCTCCATCCAGACGGATCGCCGTGCCACCGTCCGAGGTGGAGACCATCGAGTTCACATTCCCCGTGGCATCCCAGGAAGCATTGTAAACCGGCCACTGGTCGTTGACCGCCGCGCTGCCCCACGGGCTCGCACCGGAGGCCAGGCCGTCATAGGTGAAGGTCGTCGCCGGCAGCGCCAGTGCGGCATTGTCACGCGCCTGCTTCTGCACGGAAGTCAGGAAAGAACGGCTGCTCTGATAGGAGCCCGTGTACTTCAGCACGTAGCTGTGGTTCGTATAGGTCGTGTCCGTCACCACGCGGATCTTCGCAAGCCGCTTCGAGACGAAATGGCTCAGCTGGGGGCTGTAGGCGCGCGTGTAGTCCTTCCGCGCCACCGTCTCACTCGGAGCGCTGACGATGCGGTCCTCGTAATCGAACAGCACGTTGCAATTCGGAGCCTGTCCGCCTTCCTTGCCCGTGTAGGCGATCTTGTCCACCCGCAGGTTCGCCACATCCATGCCCGCCACCGTGTCGCGGACATACCCCACCGAGTAATAGTTCCCCGAGGCGTCCGAAACCTTGCTCACGTTCCACGTCATCACCCCGCCCGGAGTGCCGGTGAAGACCTCCACGGAATCCGTGGTGTGGCCGAGCTCCACGATCATGCCGGACTTCGTCTCCAGCTTCCACCACTGCGTGGCACCGCTGCCGATCAGCGTGGCACGCGTGTAGGTGTCCATCTCCGTGCGATACTCCGAGCCATTCGCGCCGTAAGTGCCGGACACGCAAATGAGGCGCTCGCCATCCAGGAAAAAGCGGTCGTATTCATCGAAGTCCACCGGATCGTAATAACCGTCCTTCATCGCGCTAGCCGGGCCGCGCGTGATCCTTTGCAGGCCGCCCAGGCTCCAACCCACGCCGCAGATTCCATTGCCGCCGTTGCTGGAGTAGTTCAGCGCCAGCTTCGGCTCCATGCCCGCCGTGCCCTTCGGGATATCGATCGGGATGGAGTAGCCGGACGAACCGTCCCCCGCCACCGATACCGCGCCCTTCAGGGTCCCCACCGGCTGGTGCTCTCCCGTGATCGTCAGGGGCGGCACCGTATTGCCACCGCCACCGCTCAGGCTGGCCGGGATCTTGCCATTCGGGATCTTCGCCCCCGGAGCCCACAGGGACTCCATATACTTCTGCAGCAGCGATTTGCCGTTCGCATCGAGCGTATCGCGGTCGTAGAGCGCCGGATTGCCGCCATTGGCCAGCTCCCACGCATCCGGCAGACCATCCTTGTCCGCATCCGTGAACAGCATGTTCGCCGGATCGGCCTGCAGCTCATCCAGATGCACCTTCCCCGCCAGGCTGCCGTAGAACTCGATCGCCGTCAGCGCGCTTCCCCGGCCCTCGAAGCTGAGATTGGCCGCCACCATCTGCCCGTCGATGAAAAGATCCCAGACCGCGTGGTCATAGTCGTGCCGCAGCGTCACCCGCAGGAAGGAGGAAGCTTCCGAGCCCCCCGGCGTCACGGTGTAGCTGCCGGACGTCTGTACCCAATCCGGCTGCGCCTCCGCCGACGCACCATCCGTGCCCTGGTAGGCCCAGACTTTTCCTCCCTGGAAGGCGATCTGCGAACCATTGGTGAAAATCGAAGCCATGCTGTCGCCGGTGCTCGCCGCCGGCTTCACCATCACGTCGATGAACGCGATATTGCCGCTGCTCCACGAGATCGGCTGCACCACCTTCGTCTCCGAGCCCGGACCGGCCGTTCCCGGCGTCAGCTCGAGCGAATTGCCCGTCGCGCCGGACTCGCCGGACACCAGCGTGGCGGTGCCGTTATCTACGGTCCACGTCGTACCGGAGGTGTTTTCGAACGGCTGGGTGAAAGCGACCGCGGCCATCGCATTGGCCCCCATGGCCATCTGCAACAACAACACGGTGAGATACTTCGAGGAGTAATTGAATCTCATACAACGAAAGGGGATGAGGAGGAGGAAGACGGGAAAAAAGACAAAGCATGTCCGGGATAAGAACATGCGTAACTCAGGGCAGCGCGGAGAAAGACAGGTCCCCATGGCATTGGCAACCCTGTTAGGGTTGCAAATTCGGCCTTCATGTAAATTTCACAGAACTGGCCCCACAATATCAACACATGTGTATATGATCCCCGCACCAGTTAGGCCCAACCCACTAAAAGAAAAAGGCGAGGGATCTCCCCTCGCCTGTCAATCACCTCGCATCAACGATGTCCACTTCCTCAGAGCGTGTGGCACCATTCAGTATATTTTATAAGGATGCACCACCTCTTCCTTGATGATCCAATTGCTCGCGCCATTTCGCTTCAATATCGAGGCCACTTGCTTCTTGGTCCAAGCAAGACCTGCCGTCTCCTCCTCCCCCCACCTCTTTGTAACAACCACCCGATGCCGCTGTCCATCGACCGCCACGGTGATGAACTCCTTTGATTCACCGAAGTGTTTCACAAAAATAGGGGCATTATCGTCCACAGTTGAGGTGGCAACATCCGGCAGCTGGGTAAATCCGTTCTCCAAGGCGGTCGCCTTCACACTGTCCATGACCCGTGTGACCGTACGATTTGCAGGGTTCGGCGGAGTGTAGGTGATTTTGACCACCGCATCCGCGTTCGAGGCGCACCCCGAAAGCAGAAGCGGATGGATAAAAGGGACCAGCAATAAAATGAATTTTATGATGTCCCTCATTTTTCAGGTGGATTCGCCGACAAGTTAAAATTTAAGCACCTTTGCCAGTGCGAAAACCGGACCACCTATCAATCTAATTCCTTGCCCGAAGGGGCCGGGCTCGAATCCAGGCCCGAACCACACGTTGCTGATCCACGCGCCATGATGATCTCCGCTATCCAAGTGATAGTAGTCATGAACATAGCTGTCGTAATCATGCTGCCTGGCGGCATATTCCAGCTTGTTGGTCCCCATGCGGGAGGTGAAGTCCATGCCTGTGGCTGGATCCAGACCCCAATCGGCCCCGGTCATCCATCCGTAGTGAGGAATGATCACAGACAAGATCGTCCCATGCATGCTGCCCCGTTTGAGATTAAACAAAATCGCAGACGGTTTTGCATAAAACAAGCCGATCGCCATATCATACACATCTTCCACGGTCGCCTTGACGAAGCTTGAAATACCGAATCCCGGTCGACCCGATACAATATCGCCTATCGGACCAAGGGCATAGCCCAGTATGGGCAATTTAGCCAAACTGTTGCCAAGACTGCTCCCTCCTCTGACAGGTGCATCAACGGGCGACAGTTTTTCGGCAGGCTCTTGTTTCCTACCCAATTCACTGTTCAGCAAATGTTGGAACGCTCCGGTGAATGCGCCATTGGCGAACTTCCCGCCACCAATCACGGACACCGTGCCGCCCACCACACCCGCCATCGCGGTACGGGTAGCCACAGCCGATGGGCTTGGTCCCTTTGCACAATCATACAGACCCGCTTGCGCGGCCGCCGCTCCAGCCATGCCGGACAAGAATCCATCCTGGAACTTGCCTCCCAAGGCTGCATTTGACGCTCCGCCAACCAGCCCGTGACCAGCAACGTGCATGACAACAGCTCCTGCATTGGCCTGAGCCTCCGCCGCAGTTTTGAAGGAAGTCCATCCCCCACCATGTTCCAGTGGTGACAGGTACTCCTCCACAAATGGCTCCTGAGATGCCCCCTACGATGGCGGCCTTCACGATATCGCTTCCGGATCCTCCTTGGATCGCGCAATTGGCGCCCCCGATTGCCATCCCACTCAACCCACCGACCACGGCATCTCCCACCCCGGTAAATCCGGTAACCGTGGTGGCGGATGTGAGCCCCGGAAGAGCCGCGCTCACAAATGCCGCCGCCGCATAGAAGGCGACCACGGCGATGACCACCATCGCAATGAGGGCACCGATGCCGCTGATCTTGTGGCCGGTCGGGTCGGTCTTGCTCAACGGATTGTTGAGCACATAGCTGTAGCGGTTGAAGTTCTGGCTCCACTCCGGGACCTGCACATACGGGTCCGGCGACAGGAAGCGGCCGATCTCCGCGTCGTAGATGCGGCCGTTCATGTGAACGAGGCCGAAGTCATCCAGCATCTCGTGGCCGGTGTAGCCACGGTGGTAATCCGCACCGGAGGCCTGGTAGTCATCTCCCGAGCTGGTGCGCAGCGGTGCCCACGTATCCGCATTGCGGCGCTCGCCCCATGCGCTGAAGCTCTGGCGCTCCGCCTTGGCCGGAGTCCAGTCCCGGATCGTGTTGCTCCATTCGCTGACGAGGATCACATCCGTGGAACCGAGCGGGTCGGTCAGGACGGTCGACAGCTTCGCTACCGGACCAGTCGCGGCCCCCACCGTGTCGTCCACGGTGTAGATCGCCGTGCCCATGGTGTGGCGGTGGATCGTCTTCGCTACGGTCTTGCTGCCACCCACCGGAGTGGTGCTGTGGACCTCGCGCTCGTAGGCGCCGGCGTAGGTCTTGTCGACTTCCGCCTTCGAGGTATCCAGGAAAGTGCGGACCACGTCCTGCTTGGCACGAGTGCCGGAGGCATCGAAGTAGAAGTTGCCCACCGCCGCCGAGGCCAGGAACTGGGTCGACTGGGTGATGCCCGCGATCGACTGCGAGGTATACTTGCCGGTGCCGGAGAAGCTCTTCAGCAGCGGGCAGCTGGTCTGGGTCACCTGCGAAAGCTGGCCGAAGGAAGTCCACTGGTAGCTGCGCACGCCATCGGAGAGCGCATTGCCATCCGCATCGTAGCTGTAGGTGCGCGAGCCGCCCTTGACCGTCGCTGAGGAGACGGCGTGCGGACGGCTGTCCGCGTAGTCCATGGAAGCTCCATCCTTGCTCAGCAGGTTGCCATTGGCCGCGTAGGTGTAGTTCACCGCGGACTGGCCCGTCACCGTGGACTGGGTGAGGCGGTCGAGCGCCAGACCATCGCCGTCATAGACCAAGGTCTCGGTCTTGCCGACGATGTTGTCGGTGCGGGAAGTCAGGTTGCCATTGTCATCCCAGGTGTAGGACAGGTTCTGGAGCACCTTGCTGGCATCGCTGGCGCGGGTCGTGTAAATCGCCAGCGTGTGGCCGGTCTTGGCGCTGACGGTGGTCACCCGGACCGCAGTGTCCGAGAGGGTCTCCGTCGTCTTGAAAGTATCACCATCCTTGTCCGTGGAACCGAACTTCCACAGGGTGGTGCCGATCGGCCCGGTGGTGGCACTGTGAAGCATCACCTGGGTCTTGAACGAGCCATAGGTGGAGTCGAACAGGGTGACGGTCTTCACCCCGCCCGCGTCGGTCATGGACTTGACAGCGCCAATGGCGTTGTAGGTGGTCGAATTCGTCAGGGTCTCGCCGAACTGTGTCTTGGCAGCCTGGACCACTCGTCCGAAACCGTCATAAGTATAGACTTCCTGATAGCTGGCGGGACCGGTGACCGTCTCGATCAATCCGGTGGCCGGACCACTGGTCACGTAGGTCTTGTTCCAGGTGCCTTCCGGTTCGACGACCTGGGTCACGCGCCCGAGGCTGTCGTAGGTGGTGGTCGTCGTCTGGTTGCGCGCGTTCTTGGTACTCGCTACCTCACCAAAGCCGTTGTAAGTCATCGTGGTCTTGCCCGCGTCCACATCCAGCATTTCGGTGCGGTGGCCGAGACCATCATAGGTGTTTTTGACTACCTGAGTGCCATCGATGAGCGCCCGGGTGACGCGGTTGTCTGCATCGTGCTCGAAGGTCGTCACCTGCCCGGAGGGATCGGTGGACTTCACCATGCGGCCGTGCTGGTCATCCCAGCGCTGGATCTGGCCGCCCTTGCGGTTGCGGATCACCGTGTGGATGCACGGCTGCCCGCCTACGGTCTGGATCTCCAGGGTCACAATACCGTCCACAGTGCCATCCTGATGGGTGGTCTCCATCACCCGATCGATCGGATCGTAGGTGTAGCTCGTCCAATAGATGCTGTCGCCGAGGATGAAGGGATCGGAAAAACGCAGCTTGCGACCACGGTTGTCGTACTTGGTGACGACATACTGGGTCTCGAACACCGGCGTGCCGCCGCTCACGGAGGTCAGCACGCTCTTGCGCGCCACCACCTCGCGGCCCTTCGTATCGAAGAAGGCAGTCGTGATCGGCACACCGGAGGCCTCCCCGGAGCGGGCCCACTGGATGGACACATCCGCCTCGGAGCCGCCGGGATTGAGGGCGGTGAGCACCTGGGACGGCAGCTCGGAATTGGTCGCGGTACGAGTGGCTTCCGCAATAGCCGTACCATCCGGATTGGTGGTCAGCACCTTGGTGCCGTAGTCATCGTGACCGTAGTAGGTGATGAGCCCGCCGACACCGGTCGTCGAAATCATCAGCCCCGCCTGTGCCGCGTAGCCGTAGGTGATGGTCTGGCCCAGCGCGTTGGTCTCGGTCTCCAGAAAGCGGCCGCGGCTGTCGTAGCTGGCGCTCTTCACCCGGCTCTGGCTATCCGCCGCCGCCGTGGTTTTCTTCACGTTGCCATAGCTGTCGTGCTCGTAGCTCGTGGTGACGGTGGCCGCACCGGTGGCTTCCACGCTTTCGCTGGTGATCAGGCCGGTGGTCGAGTTGTAGGTGAAATGCGACTCCTTCGTCAGTGTTGGAATGCCCGTGTCTCCCGGGGCCTTCGCCACCGTGGTGTGACTCAGACGGCCCAGCAGCCATGAGCCTGCCGAGGTCACCACCTCCGGATCACTGCCGCTGCGCGTCTCCGTGACCACCGTGTGGTTGTACTCGTTGGTGGTCTCGACATCCGTGCCGTCCAGCGCGGTCGCCACCGAGTAGGCAGCGAAGTCATACACCGCCAGATCGTTCCACCAACCGGCCGCCGTGCCGGACGGGATCACCTTGTGCGTGGTCTCGTCCCACACCCAGGTGATCGCGGGCAGCACCGATTTCGCATAAGTCTGCGTGGTGGCCACGCTGGAGATCGGCGTGGTGGTACCAGCGAGATCGTACTTCTTGTCCACCGAGCTGATCTGCACCGGACGGCGCACGCGGCCGCCCGTGCCATCGTAGTAAGGCAGCTCACCGTAGGTGGCCGTGGTTTGGGAGATCTTCTTGAAGCCTGCGCTGACACCCGGCAGATGGCCGTCCGTGCCGCTGACATAGACATAGCTTTCCGTCAGCACCGGGCTGCCCGCATTCGGGTAGGTCGTGCTCGCCTCCGTATACGTGTAACCACGGTCGACATACGCGCCACCGGCCGGGCGCAGTTCGTTGTGAACCTCCACCCAGCGGAAGCCGAGCGAGGCGTCATTGAGGCGGTCGAAACGAAGGTCCCCATAATGACGGCGGGTGCAGTTCCAGCCTCCCTGGCCGTCCGATTCCTTCAAGCGCGAGACCACCAGACGGCTGTCACGCACCGCGATCTGGCCCGTGGGCAGCGTACTGGGACCTGGCTGATACACCGGCCGGCCGGCGGCATCGCCATCCAACGGCGTCGGGTCGTTCAGGCGGCTGTACTCCACCTGCAAGGTCGAGTTGAAGCCATCCGTCACCGAGGTAAGAACCTCCGGCTTGCACTGGTTGATCCACACCTGCGGCGCCTGGTCCACCAGGCCTGCGATCAGATCCGGGAAGCCGTCGCCATTCAGATCCTGCAGCATCGAGCGACGCTTGCTGTTCTGTGAATCGCCCGCGGTATTGTAGATCCGGTATCCCGAGGGCAGGCCCCACGAGGTGCGCGCTTCCCAGCCATTGCCGGTGTTGAGCATCGCCACGTTGTGGATCGTGCTACCGTCATCCGTGCCGGTGTTCTGGCTGATCAGGAAGTCCGGAAGCCCGTCACCGTTGAGGTCCAGCACCTGGTTGCCGGTCTGGTAATACGTATTGCTCAGTGCGAAGTAGAGCGGGCGCGGCAGATCGAAGCTGTCGCGCTGGCTCAGGCTCACACCCGCTGCGGGCTCGAGATTCCACACCGAGGAGGAACCCTTGCCCAGGTTCATATACACGCAGCCGACGGTCGCGCCGTTGATCTGGATCTTGCGGATGTAATCCGGCAGACCGTCGCCATTGAGGTCGATCATGTCACCGCCGATCGAATCGCCGTTGACGTTGGTGAACGGGGCGTTGTTGTAGCTGCCCGCCACCTTCGGCAGGTCCAGCGGCGAGGCTGGAGCCGTGCCAGCGTCCTTCACCGTTGACCAACCGGTCGCCTTGCCGTTCGTGTCGAACGTCATCTTGTAGGTGAAGCGCTGCTCCGGCGTCATCGACAGAGACTCCATGATCTCCGGGTGGGCGTCGCCTGTGATGTCCAGCAGCATGCGGCCCATCTCATGCGCCGAGGGATAGGTCCGGTGCAGCATCTCGGGCAGGCCGAGATTGTCCTTCCGCACCCAGCCGAGGCCGAGGTGCACCTTGTTCAGCCAGCAGGTCGTCGTATCCCCGCCCACGATCACCGTCGTGTCGTCACTCGCGTTGACCAGCTTGCCCTGGGTGGTGGTGTAGTAGACGAAGTCCGTGTAGCCGTCCGAGTCGATGTCGATCCACTCGCAATGCTGGTCGCGCGGCGTGCCGCCATACGGTGCCACCGAGCCGATGTTCTTGAGGCGGAACGGCAACTTGTAATCCGTCATCTCCGTCCACACGCCGCCCACCTGCGTCCAGAAGGTCAGGTCGTTCGACAGCGAACCGGAGGCATACTTGATGTTGGTCGAGCCCAGCAGATCCGGCTTGCCATCGCCGTTGATGTCCATCTGCTGCGCGAAGACGTGGTGCTTGCGGTCGTAGTTGTACGACTCGGTGTCATCCTTGCGCGAGGAGATCGGCAGCGCGGCCGGCGGAGTGAGCGAACTGTCGTAGACGAAGCCATTGCCGGTGTTGCGGTAGATCTGGCCCACCGTGTTCGGCGTCAGCACGCCGCCGGACAGACCGTAGTCCGCCGCGCGCCAATCGCACATGTCCGCCAAACCATCGTTGTTCAGATCCATGAAGCGGATGCCGAGATCCTTGCCGCTGCCATCACTGAAGTGCGGGACCTCCCACTTGCTCGCGAAGGTGATCGGCGTGGTCGGCACCGTCTCGCTGGTGCGGTAGATCTTCAGATCCTTGAAGGTCACGCTGGAGACACCGTCATTCGGATTGTCATCCACGTTGATGAGCGCCAGATAGCCGTGCGAACCGGTCGCCACCGTGCCCACCGGGATGCTCACGGACATCCAGCCGGTGCCGTCCGGAGCATAAGTGATGGTGTCACGCTTCGCGATGCCTGCGGGAGCCGTGCCGCTGCCCTTGATCAAGGTCAGCCGCGATGGGCTCGCCGAGTATGTCGTATCCGTATCAAGACCGATGTAGGCACCGGACACGAAGGAATCGCCGTGCACCTTGAAGGTCAGCACCGAATCCGAGTAAAGCGTCACCGGGCCGCCGGGAATCGGCGTCACGCGCGCCACGTCGCCATCGAGACGGATCGAGGTGCCACTGTCCGGCGTCGAGACCATCGAGTTCACGTTGCCCGTCGCGTCCCACGCCGTGTTGTAAACCGGCCACTGGTCGTTGTTCTGCGCCGAGGCCCAGATGCTCGCGCCGGAAGCAAGACCGTCGTAGGTGAACGTCGTCGCCGGGATCGCCAGCGAGGTATTGTCACGCGCCAGCTTCTGCACCGAGGTCAGGAACGAGCGGTTGCTCTGATACGAGCCCGTGTACTTCAGCACGTAGCTGTGGTTCGTATACGTGCCATCCGTCACCACCCGGATCTTCGCCAGGCGCTTCGAAACGAGGTGGCTCAGCTGCGCGCTGTAGGCACGCGAGTAATCTTTCCGCGCCGTCGTCTCGGACGGGGCGCTGATCACGCGGTCCTCATAATCGAACTGCACGCTGCAATACGGGGCCTGGCCGCCTTCCTTGCCGGTGTAGGAAACCTTGTCCACCCGCAGGTTCGCCACGTCGATCCCCGTCACCGTGTCGCGCACGTACTCGACCTTGTAGTAGTTGCCGACCGTGTCCGAAACCTTGTTCACGTTCCAGCTCATCACACCGCCCGGCGTGCCGGTGAAGACTTCCTTGGAGTCCGTCGTATGGCCAAGCTCCACGATCAGACCCGCCTTCGTCTCCAGCTTCCACCACTGCGAGGAACCGCTGCCGACCAGCGTGGCTCGCGAGTAGGAATCCATCTCCGTGCGGTACTCCGAGCCATTCGCGCCGTAGGTCCCTGACACGCACACCAGCCGCTCTCCATCGAGGAAGTAGCGGTCGTATTCATCGAAATCCACCGGATCGTAGTAGCCGTCCTTCATCGCGCTGGCCGGGCCGCGCGTGATCTTCTGCAGGCCGCCGAGGCTCCAGCCCACCCCGCAATAACCGTTGCCGCCGCTGCTCGAATAATTCAGCGCCAGCTTCGGCTCCATGCCCGCCGTGCCCTTTGGCACATCGATCGGAATCGTATACACCGCCGAGCCATCGCCGCCCACCGACATCGAGCCGTTCACCGCGCCCACCGGCTGGTGCGAGGCGAGCACCGTCAGCGGCGGAATGGTGTTGCCGCCACCCGCATTCAAGCTGGCCGGGATCTTGCCGTTCGGAATCTTCGAGCCCGAGGCCCACAGCGATTCCATGTACTTCTGCAGCAGCGATTTGCCGTTCGCATCGAGCGTGTCACGATCGTAGACCAATGGGTTGCCACCGTTGGCCGTTTCCCAGGCGTCCGGCAGGCCGTCCTTGTCGGTGTCCGTGAACAGCATGTTCGCCGGATCCGCCTGCAACTCATCGAGATGCACCTTGCCCGCGAGGCTGCCGTAGAACTCGATCGCCGTCAGGTTCGTGCCGCGGCCCTCGAAGCCGAGGTTCGCCGCCACCATCTGCCCGTCGATGAAAAGGTCCCAGACCTTGTGGTCGTAGTCCTGGCGCATCGTCACCCGCAGGAACGCCGAGGCCTCCGATCCGCCCGTCGGCACCGTGTAGGTACCCGAAGTCTGCACCCAATCCGCCACCGCTCCCTCGGCCGCATCATCCGTGCCGTGGTAGGCCCACACCTTCCCGCCCTGGAAGGCGATCTGCGCGCCATTCGCGAAGATCGAGGCCATGCTGTCGCCGGTGTTCGCCGCCGGCTTCACCATCACGTCGATGAACGCGGTATTGCCGCTGCTCCACGAGATCGGCTGCACCACCTTCGTCTCCGAGCCCGGACCGGTGGCTCCCGGCGTCAGCTCGAGCGAATTCCCCGTCGCACCGGACTCGCCGGACACCAGCGTGGCGGTGCCGTTATCTACGGTCCACGTCGTACCAGAGGTGTTTTCGAACGGCTGGGTGAAGGCGACCGCAGCCATCGCATTGGCCCCCATGGCCATCTGCAACAACAACACGGTGAGATACTTTGAGGAGTAATTGAATCTCATACAACGAAAGGGGATGAGGAAGAGGAAGGCGGAAAAAGGCAAAGCATGTCCGGGATAAGGACATGGGTAACTCAGGGCAGCGCGGAGAAAGACAGGTCCCTATCGCATTGGCAATAGTGATGGGGTATCAAATTCGGACATGTCGAAAAATTCACAAAACTCCCTACGTACAACAGGAACATTCAACCATCAGGCGAAATGCACATCTAATCCCACCCTGTCCCGAAGGACAGGCAACCACTATCGGCACCTGTCTTCCATGGGAAACGGCACCCAATGGCATGCCATAATGACTATGCACATCCCCATCCGCGCACCTCGAACCCACCCCATCATCAATCGCAACTCACTCATCACAAACAACAAACAACCACCACTCAGCACACCTCCCCCAAGGCGCGGCGAGATCCCTTCCCCGGACGCAGGACGTCGCCCGGCAGCTGCACGAACTCCTTACCGCCTTGATTCACTACATGATACGAATCAAACCCCATGATCCGGAACCCATTGCAAAATATCACATATCCAATCAGAACAACCTCCCCGCTTATGCCTTTTCCGGGCTTCAAATCCATACCCGGTATTGGCTTAGCCATGATATTCTCCAGCAAATCATCCGCCTCCAATCTATTCTTGGAGTAAAGCACTTTCAAGAACCGGGGTATCCCTTGTTTGTATTCAATCAGGAAAGCGTGTTCGCCGGTTATGAAGCGCATCCCGGCTTTTTATCATCTCTCTTTCCCGCTAGCAAAAGGCCCGCCGACGCGAAGACAGTGCCCCTGGGAGTGGCTCCTTTCGAGGAGCCATGAAAGGGATCGGCTCGGTCTTTGGTGATGCAATCACCGCCCTCCTTTTGAACTCCGATGGTGCGGGAGCAGGCGCGGGTTCTCTTCCTTTGCCATGGCTGCTGGAAAGCAGCCACCCCCAGTGAGACCCTCCTCGCCTGAAGGCTCAACTCCTTTGCGGGATGGCCGACGATGGTGATACGCGCAGCGAAGTAGCGCGAAGGTCCTCCTTCGCGTGCCAGGTGCGGTGCGATGGAGGATCAAGGGTACCCTTCTCCTGAAAACTTCCGCCAGATGCCAGCCAAGCAGGAGCTTGGCGGCTACTTCGCTATCGCGGGAGGAGACGGAGGCAGGACCGTCCTGCCGTTCCTCAATCCAGCACGTAGGTCGCCGCGCCCTTGCTGCTCTCCGTTCTCGGGGCCGGGCGGTGATCGGAATGCGTCGTCTGGCGCGGCGGTGCCGGCGTGTGCGAGGAGGTGGAGGAACCCTGCCGCGCGGTGTTTTCCGCGATGGCCGCGAGGTAGTCCACCACCACCGCCATCCACCACAGTGTCACCGCGCCCGCTAGCATGCTCGCGCCCTGCCAATAGGCCACCCAGCCCTGCACCTTCGACTCCAGTTTGTCATCCGCCGCCAGTGCCATCACCATCGTCACCACTCCCATGGCACCGGAGAGCGTGGAGAGAATCTTGAACACGAGCCCGACGACCGTTCCTTGCGATTTCATAGACCGCCATTCTGCCAAAGCACACGCGCCGTGAAAAGATCGCGGAAGCACGCGCCGCAAAAAATCCCGATCACCTCCCCAAGGCAGACCGCAGGGGTAGCTTCTGAAGGTAGGGCCGCAGCGCCACTGGGAGTGGCTCCTTTCGAGGAGCCATGAAAAGGATCGGCGCGGTCTTTGGTGATGCAATCACCGTCCTCCTTTTGAACTTCGGTGCTGCGGGAGCCCAAGCGGATCGATCCCCTTCCCATGGCTGCTGGAAAGCAGCCACCCCCAGTGAAGGCTCAACTCCTCTGAGCAAGGGCCGCTCCCGGCGAGAGCGCCCTACCTCCGCACTTCGGTCTCTCCCTTATATTCGAATCGGAATATTTCCTGCCACTCCTCATAGAGCTCACGGAATGCGGCATCCCGGGTCCCCGCTTTCCCGATCACCTTCTTGCGCTCGTAACGCTTTCGGACGTTGTCCTTACCACGGTCGACCAACCGCTCGATCGCTGCCGAGAAACGCGAGCCCTCCCCCTGCTCCATCGCCTTCAGCTCGTTCAATCCACCCAGATACTCCTTTTCAATCTTCGCACTCTTCCGCTTCGCATCCTCCAACTGTCCGGGCAAGTCCTCGACACTCACCAACGTCAATCCCGGTTGCGCCACATAGCACTCCCACATCGCCACCTGATCCGTGAGCAGGAGATGCGTGAACGCTGCCAACAGCACCTCGTCCCCCTTGTTCCGGATCTCCGCATCCTGCGCCTGCACGACCTGCCTCGACGACACCTTCTTCTCCGCCTGCGCTCCCTTGTCACAAGCCGCCAGCAACAGGACGCCTGCCAGCAGGGGGAGATGCGGTTTCATCAGCACAGGTCTATCCCAGAAGCTCCATCCTCATCAAGCCCATAGGCGGAGCTCTGAAGGCAGACTCTGAAGGTAGGGCGGCCGCGCCGAAGGCGCCGGGGAAGAAGGTTCAAGTCCGCTTCCAATGGCCCATCCATGCAGCAGGGGGACAGATGGTGACCACGGATTAAACGGATTGAGATGAGCGAAATCCGCCTTCAGACGAGGAGGTATTTTGACCACTGAGTTCACTGATGGAAGAGAGGGTTCTGAATTTAAAATCAGTGGAATCAGTGAACTCAGTGGTTCCCTTCCTCTTCTTCAATCAATCCGTGTAATCCGTGGTCACAAATCCCGCCTCTCTCCTGAATGGCCACATCCTCCGCGCGGTCGCGTCACCCGCTCCTCACACGTGCGCGTGAGGCGGAAAAAAACCTAACCACTCCTCTCCGGCCTGCGGCGGGCGTTCCACGCTGCGCCCTTCGGTACTACGAGGATTATTCACGTTTGTATTACCCGGATCTTCTGGCCTATCCCCGGGTGGCATGTTCAGATGAACCCATGTCCTCCCCAGCCGAACTGATCCTCACAGCCCTCACTTCTTCTCACGCTTCCCCTTCCCCGTCCGCGGGGATTCCTGCTTCGCCAGGTGCTCCTTGAGCGCCGCACGGATGATCGCCAGCCGGTCCACACCCTCCTGATCCGCGCGTGCCTGCAGGTCAGCCAGAAGCTGCTCCTCCAGGGTCACAGAGATCCTCGTGATCCCAGCCTTCCGTGAATTTGCCATGCGGGTGTCATACACCCCGGCGGAAAATGCGGCAAGTATTTGTTGACGGGTGTCAGACACCTGGGTTAACAAAGGTGTCAGACACCCGGAGGATGCAGCCCTTTCACGTCGATCTCCCGATCCATCCATTCATCCGCCCGCACGCCTGCCGCACCCTCGGGCCGACCTTTCCATCCCTTCCCTCTTTCCATCCTGAAATCCCATCCCCCTCTACCGATGAAGAACCTGACCATGACCCTGGACACCGCTACGGAGCAGCAGCTCCGCGCGCTGGCGAGGCAGCAGGGAGGGCGCTCGCTCTCCTCCGTGGTGCGGGAGGCCGTGGCCGCCTACCTGGAGACCCCGCCCGCGCCGCGCACGCCGCAGCCCGCCACCAAGCCCGCCCGATAAGAACCCCGAACCACCAACCACGCACACACACGATGTTGATGACGATGCCCATGCCCACGCTCGCCACCCCCATCCGTGAAACCATGACCACCATCACCATCGGCACCCTCCGCGAGCGCCTCGCCACCCTCGATCGCTCCGCCCTCCAGCTCCCGTCCCCCTCCGCGGACGCGGCCACGGAGCCGGACACCGCCTGCGGCTCCCGCCGTGAGGCCGCCGGCATCCGCCTCGTGCTGCCGGAGCTGCGCCATACCCTGGATGCCCTCATGGAGGTCCGGGACTACATCGCCGATGGCGAGTATGACAGAGCCTACGATCGCGCCGAGGGCGTGCTCGAGCTCCATGGCATCGCCTGCGCGCCGGATGGCTGGGAGCGCTGCGATTGACCGCCCCTCTTTCCCCTTTCTCCTCCGGCGCACCCGCCGCTCCGCGCGCGTCCGCCAAACCCACCCACACCGTTACCAAAAGTCAGAGCTATGCCCACGCCTCAACAACTGGCGGCCGAGTCCGCCCGCAATCTCTTCCTCCGGATCACGGCCCTTGCGCACGCCCTGGAAGACACCCTCCCCCTCATCGATGCCGCCGCCAGCCACGCCCGTCGCAAGGCGGACGCCGCCGATGACCGCGGCAATCACCTCGAGTCCGCACGCTGGATGGACATCGCAAACGACCGCGACCGCCAGGCCGAGCACATCCGCAGCATCCTCCCCCTCAACACCCTGAAGAAAGCAAGCGCATGAAAAAAGGCCAACCCCACCCCCGCAGCCCCATCCGCAACGAGACCTCCGGCATCAACCGCAGCTGCTTCTTCGACATCAACATCAAGGAGCTCGACCGCGCCTGCGAGCGCTGGCTCCGCAAGAACGACCCGGACTGGCTCGACTACAAGCGCCGCGCCCAGGCCTGCACCCTGGAGCCCTCCCAGCCCCGCCCGCCACTACGAGACACCCAGTAATAAACGGACTCTCTGCCTTTGGAGTGCGGCGAGCCATCGCCGCTTTGGGCGGAGGCGAGTCATCGCCGGAGAAAATCCTCGCGCCCGGCTACCGACTCCCATGTTCCAAAGAGGCCTCCCCTCTGGCTCCAGCCACACTCACACGCTCCGCCGCCCTCCCGTCGATCTCTCTCCCGTGCCAAAAGCGGCGAGCCATCGCCGCACTCCACATCAGAGACAGAGGCACTCCACCTCCCTCCCTGAATCTACTCCCAGCCTAGTACTTCCACGTTCCCATGATCGTCGAACCGGACTTTCTCTCCCATTGGAAAACCGTCATGCTCATCCAGGAGCTGGACGACCCCGCCGCGCCCCTCTACCTCATCGCCCTCTGGGCCCACTGCCAGCAGCGCCGCACCGCCCGCTTCGACTCGCTTCCCCCCGGCGCCCTCCGTGCCATCTGCCGCTACTCCGGAGATGCCGCACGGCTCCGCGCCGCGCTCGAGCGCTGCGGCTTCATCGATGCGGATGCGGAGGGGGATGGCTTCGAGGTCCACGGCTGGGCCGAGGCCAATGCCAAGCTCCTCGCCAACTGGACCAACGGCCCCAAGGGCGGCAGGCCCCGGAAAAACCCACCGGAAACCCACGCCGAACCCACCCCCGCCCCCACAGAGGAACGGGTTCCCATTGGCCGAACCGATAGAGAAGAGAAGAATAGAATAGAGGAGAAAAGAGAAGAGAGAGCAGAACGAACAGAGCAGGGCGAACACCCCGCCCCTGCCGACCCGCAGCCGCGGACCCATCCCGCCAGCGAGCCACGCGCGCACGCGCACAAACCCGCACCACTGCCGCTCGATCTCATCCGCCACCAGGTCAACAGCCTCCGCCCCGAGTGGGCGCGCATGCCCCACATGACCGGGGCCGAGCTCCACGCCCTCCACGATGCCGCCGTCTGCCTGGAGCACCTCCCGCAGGAAGAGTGGACCATCATCCGCGACTACCTCGCCGCCCGCCTCCCGGAGGGCTCCGGCGGTTGGCAACCGCAGAGCCGCCGCAAGTTCCTGGAAAGCCCCTCGGACGTCCTCACCCACGCCCTCCAGTGGCACCGGAAGCACTCCCGGCGCAGCCCCACCACCGCTTCCGCTACTACGAATCCCGTAAAACCTCCCGCCACCGTGGAGGAACGCAAGGCCGCCGCCGCCGAGCTCCGCGCCCTCTTTGGCAAGCCACCCCTCGTCCCTCAAGCCCCCGCCACCACCGCCACATGAAGACCGATCCCACCTCATCCGCGGAACCCGCTCCCTCCGCTGCTCCCGATGCCGAGCCCCCTCCTCCCGTCCGCCGGATCTACCGCAAGCGCCCGCGCCCGCTCATCCAGCAGCAGCAATACCTCCCCCTCCGCCCACTCCTGCGCCGCGTCATGATCGGCCACGTCGCCGTCGGTGTGGACCCCACCCTCCACCACCTTGCCAAGGTCAATGGCGTCTGGTGCGTGCGCCTCACCATCGATCTCGGCCGCCTCAAGGTCGGCCGCCGCATCAAGGTCTCCCTCACCACCGGCGATGCCGAGATCGCCAAGCAAAAGCGCGACCTCATCATCCGCGCCTACCAGGAACTCGGCCTCACCATCGTCGGCCTCCCGCAGAGGAGTTGAGCCCTCAGGCGAAGTAGCCGCCAAGCTCCTGCTTGGCGGGCATCTGGCGGATGTTTTCAGGAGAAGGGCACCCTTGATCGGCCATCGCACCGCACCCGGCACGCGAAGGAGGACCTTCGCGCTACTTCGCTGCGCGTCTGTATCGAGCATGTTCTCCCCTCTTTGCCCCGGCAGGGGCATCGGACGGTAGCCGGTGGCGGAGGAGCCTTGGCGACGACTCCACCGGACAGGATGGAATGAGGACTCGCATGCCGGAGGCATGCGGGAGGTGCGCGATGGTGGAGATGTTCCGATCGTTCTACAAGCGAACGCTTCCCTCCGGTGTCCCTGCCGGGACACGAATACCGTGATGACATTCACCGGTGGGGGCGTCGCTTCGCGACTTGCCACCGGCTAACATCCGATGCCCCTCCGGGGCACAGAGGGGGGCGGAGTCTCTGGTGCATCATCTCCTCAATGGAAGCCCCACTGGGAGTGGCTGCTTTCCAGCAGCCATGACAAGTGGATCGATCCGCCCCTGCTCCCGCACCATCGCAGTTCAAAAGGAGGACGCCGATCGCATCACAAAAGCCCTCGCATCCCTCTCTCATGGCTCCTCGAAAGGAGCCACTCCCAGTAGCACCCCAGCATCAGTTCCCCGCTTCGGTCATCACGGTCTTGACCTCGCCGTTCATGCGCACCTTCACCGGTTGCGGGGTTGGGGAAACCAGATGACAGGCCGTGACCTGGCCGTCCTTCCAGGCGATGTCCACCGTCACGCCGCCGCGGGCGCGGAGGCCTCGGACCTTGCCCGTGGGCCATGCCTTGGGGAGGGCGGGCAGCAGCTCGATTTCATCGGTGTGGCTTTGCAGGAGCATTTCACAAACACCGGCGGCATACCCGAAGTTGCCGTCGATCTGGAACGGCGGGCATGCATCGAGCAGGTTGCCATACAAGCCACCGCCTTCATTCTGCATCGTCGCGACGGTGCAGGGGCGGAGGAGATATTTGAAGATCCGGTGGGCATGGTCGCCATCGTGCAACCGCGCCCAGAGATTGATCTTCCACGCGCTGCTCCAGCCGGTGGAGTCGTCACCGCGCGCGGCGAGGGAAATGCCGGCGGCCTTGGCCAGCTCCGGAGTGCCCCGCGGGGTGATCTGGCGGCTGGGATAGACGGCGATCAGGTGCGAAAGGTGGCGGTGGGTGTCCTTCGGATTGTCGCGGTCCGTCATCCATTCCTGAAGCTGGCCCCACTTGCCGATGCGGGGCTTGAGCAGCTTCTCGCGCTTGGCAAACAGCTCGTCGCGGAAGGCCTTGTCCACGCCGAGCACGTCCGCCGCCTCGATGCTGTTAGAGAACAAATCCCAGATCAACTGCTGCTCGAATGACACGCCGTCTTCCTTCGGCCCGTGCTCGGGTGAGAAGCCATCGCGCGCCACCAGCGTGCCATCGGGCAGCTCCTTGAGACGATCGAGCCAGAATTCACACACCTCCTTCATCGCCGGATAGGCGCGCGTGCGCAGGTACTCCTTGTCCTTGGTGAAGGCGTAGTGGTCGAAACAGTTCTGCATCATCCACGCGCTGGTGCCGGGCGTCCAATCCCAGGTGGCACCGCCGAAGAGGCCGCTTTCCCCGCGCGTGATCCAGCCGCGCGTGCCGTAGGCCTTGCGCGTGGCCTCCAGCCGGGCCGGGCGGATGGAGTGGATCCACTCCGCGAAGGGCTGGAAGCATTCGCCAAGGTTGGTCTCATCCGCCAGCCAGTAGTTCATCTCCACGTTCACATCGGTGTGGTAGTCGCAGCGCCACGGTGGATTGTTGCTGTTGTTCCACTTCCCCTGCAGGTTGGCGGGCAGGCCGCCCTCACGCGAGGAGGCGATGAGCAGGTAGCGGCCGAATTGAAACAACTGCTCCTCCAGCCCCACATCCGGTTGCTCCTCCTTGTATTGCGCGATGCGCTCGGCCGGGCTGCGCGTGGGATCCGCCTTCCCGCCGAGATCGAGCTCCACCCGGGCAAACAGATTGCGATAGTCGCGCACATGCGCGGCGAGCAGGTCCGCATACGGCGTCTTCGCGGCGGCATTCAGGCGCGCCACGATGGCCTCGTGCGGCATCACACCGCGCCAATTTGTCTCCCGGCCTTGCTTGAAATCCGTGCCGGCGGCCAGCAGCAGCGTGACCGAGTCGGCATGGTCCACCACCATCCTGCCATTCCAGGCCGTGACCGTTCCGCCCTCATGCAGCACCCGCACCTGAGCCTCGCGGTTGAGCGGCAGCCACTCCTTGCCCCCGTCATACTTGTAGCCGGGGAAGGCTCCGCTGATGGTCATCCCATCGGCCGTGGCGAGGGTCGGCGCGCCGTGCGCATCCTTCAATCCCAGCTGCCCGGACAATCCTCCGGGCTTGTTGGTCGAGAAGCGGACCACGATGACCTTCGCTGGGAAGCTGGCGAAGGATTCCTGCATGTAGGTGATCCCGTCTTTTTCATAGGCCACGCGGCTGACGGCGCGATTGAGGTCCAGCTCGCGATGGATATTCCGCGGCGCGGACTGCACCTTCCCCAGCGCGATCTCCGCAAGCTGGAAGTGCGGTGCCTGGTTGTGCGTCTCCAGGAATTCAAACCGATGGTAGGTGAAGGGGGTGGTATTGGGAAAGGTGAAGGTCCTCGCCATCTTCCGCTGCGGCCAGACCGCCTCGTTCTTCCGCTCGTCCAGCAGCGTCCACTTCACGCCATCCATCGAGCCGAGGAAGCGCCAGGATTGCGGATCGCGGTCCGGCACGTCCTCCGCACTCGTGAGCGTGTAGGCCGTGACCGGGGCGGAAGGTTTCCCCGATGTCTTCGCCTGCCAGATGATGGGGAAGCGACCGCCATGCTCGATGCACCACTTGGTATCATCCTGGTCATCGCAACTCGCCGCCACGCTTTGCGCGGCTGAGGACGAATGGCCGCTCGGAGAGGTCACTTCCCTGTCGCTGCTGAAATCCGCGCCGCTGCCGAACTGCGCGGTGATCTCACCGAAGTTCTGATACATCCCTGTGTCATCCTCATTGCCCAGCCACAGGCTTTCCTCATTGAACTGGATGCGCGAGGTCTGTGCATCGCCGTAGAGCATGGCCCCCATCTGGCCATTGCCGATCGGGAGCCCGTCCATCATCCAGTTGGGAGCCAGATTCGTGTAGCGGAGTTTGAGGTTCTCGGACTCGGCGGCCTCGCGACGCGGAGAAGGCGCAGCGATGCCGACGGACATCGGCAGCAAAAGAGCAGTGAAGACAAAAGACCGGATTTGCATAAGTGAACGGCGGAGGTGGATACGGCGCAGAGCCCGGATTCTCTCAGGGTATCACTGGGAGTGCCACCAAACGCAGGACCGCTCCCGCGATAGCGAAGTAGCCGCCAAGCTCCCGCTTGGCTGGCATCTGACGGACGTTTTCAGGACAAGGGCACCCTTGATCCTCCATCGCACCACACCCGGCACGCGAAGGAGGACCTTCGCTCTACTTTGCCGCGCGTCTGCATCGGGCGTGCTCTCGCCTCTTTGCCCCGGAGGGGCATGAGAGGGTAGCCGGTGGCGGAGGAGCCTTGGCGACGACTCCACCGGACAGGATGGAATGAGGGTTCGCATGCCGGAGGTATGCTGGAGGCGTGCGATGCCGGAGATGATCCGATCGTTCTGCAAGCGAACGCTTCCCTCCGGTGTCCCTGCCGGGACACGAATATCGTGATGACGTTCACCGGTGGGGGCGTCGCTGCGCGACTTGCCACCGGCTAACATCCGATGCCCCTCCGGGGCACAGAAGCAGGCGGAGTCTCTGGGACATCACTGGGAGTGGCTGCTTTCCAGCAGCCATGGCGAGGGGATCGATCCGCTTGCGCTCGCGCACCATCGCAGTTCAAACGAAGGACGCTGATCGCATCACAAAATCCCTCGCATCCCTCTCTCGTGGCTCCTCGAAAGGAGCCACTCCCAGTAGCCTTCATCGAAGACAGCTCCCGCGATAGCGAAGTAGCCGCCAAGCTCCTGCTTGGCTGGCATCGGGCGGACGTTTTCAGGACAAGGGCACCCTTTGATCCTCCATCGCACCGCACCCGGCATGCGAAGGAGACCTTCGCTCTACTTTGCCGCGCGTCTGCATCGGGCGTGCTCTCGCCTCTTTGCCCCGGAGGGGCATGAGAGGGTAGCCGGTGGCGGAGGAGCCTTGGCGACGACTCCACCGGACAGGATGGAATGAGTGAATGTTCCGATACAAGGTGAACATTTTCTCCCGGGCACATCGCTGACACTTTTCGCCCCGGGTTTCATTCCATCGAAGCGGTTGAATGGAGCCGCTTCGCTCCTTTGATCCGGCCCGTTCGTTCATCGAACACGCCCAGTTCAAGGCTTTCGAAATACACGGCCCATTTGCCATCCGCCACCGCCTTAAAGCCGATCTCCTGACCACTCAACGCCCTCGATACGTGGATCAAGCGGCCCTTCCATTTGATCTGTCCGTGTTTCCGGACCACCCGCTTTTCCCAGTCATCCGGGTAGCCTTGCTGGCCAGGAGGGCGCTCGGGATACTCCCGGGGCGACGGCGCATACATCTCCGCGGGCACCCGCATGTCCAGCGCTTCATGCGGACGTTCGTGGTTGTACTCTTCCCGGAACAGATCGAACGCCTTCTGCTGCGCCCGTAGCGTCGCGCGCGGGGGACTGGCCGTCGCCGCCTTCAACGTCCGGTGCATGCGTTCGTGGCGTCCGTTCTGTTGCGGTTTCCCGGGTTCGATGCGTTCCAAGCCGATTCCCAGACGAACCCACCACACCGACAGAGCGCTCAGACCACCCAGCGTCAGGCTCGCAAATGGAGGTCCGTTATCCGTCCGGATCGCCGTTGGCAGCCCGTGTTCCCGGAAGGTGGCGATGAACAGCGGCTTGATCGTCACGCAACCCGTAGACCCTCCCAAGCCCTGGCAACGCAACAAGTAGCGGCTGTGGCCATCGGTGATCGTCAAGGGCGTGCACTTGCTCCCGTCCCCGGTGTGGAACCAGCCCTTGAAATCCGCGCACCAGACCCGGTTGTTTTCAAGACAATGCCCCAGCGGCGCCTGGCTGGGAACCGCCCGGTGGCGGATTTTGCCGACGCGGCTCAGCCCATGCCGCTTCAGAATCGCGCTCAATGTGCTCTCCGCCGGGCAGCGGGTCGGCCCCACCGCTTCAAGCAGTTTTTGGCGCAGCTTCGGCGCTCCCCACAAGGGCCACCGCGCCTTGAACTCCAGGAACAACTCCTCGATGGCCGGGGACACGGCATTGGGATGATGGTGCGGTGCGCGGGAAAGATCCACCAGCGCGCCGAAGCCGCCGGCTTGGTAACGGTCAAGCCACTTGTAGACTGTCGTCCGGGTCACACCGTATTTCCGCGCCAAATCCGAAGGCCCCTCGTCCCCTTTCAGATAGTCACCGATCAGTTGGATCCGTTCACTCATCGCGCAGGTCTCCTTCCATGACATGCGCTCCGTTGTACACCATGTGCCCGGAAGAATCTGTCAGCCATGTCCCCGGAACATGCCATGAGGGTTCGCATGCCGGAGGTATGCTGGAGGCGTGCGATGCCGGAGATGATCCGATCGTTCTGCAAGCGAACGCTTCCCTCCGGTGTCCCTGCCGGGACACGAATATCGTGATGACGTTCACCGGTGGGGGCGTCGCTGCGCGACTTGCCACCGGCTAACATCCGATGCCCCTCCGGGGCACAGAAGCAGGCGGAGTCTCTGGGACATCACTGGGAGTGGCTGCTTTCCAGCAGCCATGGCGAGGGGATCGATCCGCTTGCGCTCCCGCACCCTCGCAGTTCAAAAGAAAGACGCTGATCGCATCTCAAAGACCCTCGCATCCCTCCCTCATGTCTCCTCGAAAGGAGCCACTCCCAGTGGCCCCCATCGAAGGCAGGGACGCTCTCGGCAAGATCGCCCTACCTTCGATCGTCGGACGCTTACTCCGACAGCTTGATCTTCATGTCCTTGAACTGGATGGTCATGGTCTTGCCTTGGTGCATCTGGAGGGCGATCACGCCATTCTTGCAGGCCTTCGGGCTGTTATCGATCATCTCGGTCATCACCTCGCCATTGATGCGGTAGGTGATGTGGTTGCCCTCGGCGGTGAGGATGACTTCGTTCCATTCGCCGACAGGTTTGATCAGTGCCTTGAGTTCGGCATCGCTCTTCCCGAGCGGCGTGCTGGTGCGCTTGTTCGCGATGTCCCACTCGGTCTTCTCGCCGCGCTTGCTCATCACGCCGCGTTTGCCGGCCACACCGGCTTCATCGTAGATCACGCCGGTGTATCCATTGGCCGGGTCGTTGTCGGCCTGGTAGCCGCCCACGTGGAACATGTCGGGCTTGTCGATCTTGCCACGGAACTGGAGGCCCGAGTTGCCATCGGGAGTGAGCCATTTGAAGCTGTAGCGGATCTCGAAGTTGGCGAACTTCTCCGGATGGTCCTTCGAGGCCAGCAGGATCAGATCGGTGTGCTTCGAGGTTTCCTTGGTCTCGGTGCATTGAATCGCGCCATCGACGATGGACCAGTAACCTTCCAGGCCTTCCCAGCCGGTGAGGTCCTTGCCATTGAAGAGCGAGATCCAGCCATCAGGACCTGCGGCGGGGATTTCGGATTTGGCTTTGTCTTCCGCGAAGGCGGTATTCGCGAGAACGCCGAGGGCGAGCGTTGCGCACACTTTGGATACGATGGATCGTTTCATTGGAGAGTCTTGTAAAAGGCCGGTTGGTGGCGGGGATGGAGCCTCACTTCACCACGTCCGACTTCAGATAGGCGGCGATGTCCGCGAGGGACTGTGCGGTCAGGCCGAGGGTATCGGCGTTCCACATCAGCGAATGACCGAGCGGAGTGTTGCTCTTGATGCGGTCCTTGGAAACGCTCTGGCTCTGGCCGCCCATGGACTTGATGATCACCGGATCGCTGCTCGAGGTGACGATGCCTTCGATGATGATGCCGTCCTTGGTTTCCAGCCTGCGTCCTTCGTAACCGTGCGATATCTCCGCGCTCGGAGTGAGGATCGATTCGATGATCACCTCCTTCGTCTGCGTCTTGCCGAAGGCGGTGAGACCGGGACCGAGGTCCATGCCCTGCGCTCCGATCTTGTGGCAGACAAAGCAGGCGGTGCTGGCCACGCGGCCGCGCTCGACATCGCCCTTGAGCTCGATGATTTTCGCCAGCGGCGGAAGCTTCGATTCCTTCGGCGGCTCAGGCGAGATGATGC
Source organism: Luteolibacter sp. (assembly GCA_049840755.1). Taxonomy (GTDB): domain Bacteria; phylum Verrucomicrobiota; class Verrucomicrobiia; order Verrucomicrobiales; family Akkermansiaceae; genus Luteolibacter. Next base: position 204,091 of record JASGJM010000002.1, read on the forward strand.
TCACCAGCGGCTTCTCATCGAGCAGCCCGCGCTGCTTCATCAACGGTGTCAGATCGTAGGGTTTCCACTGGTCGCCGCGGCGGTTGTTCAGCCACCAGAGCGCCATATCGCGATGCGGGAACTGGGTGTCCGTAGCGAGATCCAGCATGCCCATGGCCGCCTCCTGGCTGGGGATGAAGCCCATCGTGTCCATCGCGAGCTTGCGCTGCACGCTGGAGAGCTTGGCGGAAAGGGCGCGGGTCTTGAGATCCGCCACGGCATCGGGCGAGCCCAGCCGCCACGTGATCCAGGCGTAGGCTTCGCTCCACTGCTCGGCGGGTGCACCCAGCAGCGGCACGAGCGCCGCCTGGATGTCACGCGCCTTGCTGTCGCAGCCCGTGCCGAAGGCTTCGAGGTAGCTGCGGTCCTTGCCATCGAAACGGCGGGCGATTTCCACCAGGATCTCGCGGCTTTGATCGAGCGGCACATCGCGCATCGAGATCGCCACCTCGCGCCGCACCGCAGCGGAAGGATCGGCGGCCATCTTCCTGCCCATCGCGACGACATCCTGCCCGGCACGACGCAGGGCACGATACGCGACGAGACGCTGCTGCTCGTCAGCGGAAGCGAGCAGCGGCGTCACCTTGGCCGCGCCCGCCGGCCCCATCTGCGCGAGCAGCCAGACGGCGCGCGCGGCGATGAATGGATTCTCATCCTTGAGCAGCGCGGCCACCGCAGGCACCGCCTTTTCGCTCTGCGCTTTCAGCCGCGTTGAAGCCCGAGTAGCGCACATTCACGGCGGGGCTCTTCAACGCGGCGATCTGCCCTTCGGTCGTGGCGAGATCGAACTTCGGCACCACCGGTTTGAAGCCCTTCGGCGCGATGCGATAGATCGTGCCCGAGGTCGTGTCATCCAGGTCCATGTGGCTGCCCACGCGTGCATCGAACCAATCCGCCACATACAGCGCACCATCCGGACCGACCGCCACATCCGAGGGCCGGAACAGCGTCGGCACCTCGCTGTCGCCGTCGACCTTTGCTCCCTTCCCGAGGAAATCCGTGCCGGCGAATTTCCCTTCCTTGTTCGAGGTGAGGAAATCGAAGCGCTCCAGCTTGAAGCCCGCGCCATCCGGCTTCGGGAGGTAGCCGAAGATCGACGTTCCGCCCCGCCTCGCAGGCCAGCAGGAGGCCGTTCCATTTGTCACCGAGCGCGCCATTCTCATAGAAGGCCACACCCGTCGGCGAGCCACCGCCATAGACATCGCCCGGCGGCATCGTGCCGGGATCTTCCTGCCGCCATTCCGCGGTGGGAATGTCCTGGCCCGGCCGTTGATCGGCCCGCCACCCGCGCTTGCCATCGCGCGAGGCAAAGCCGGCATTGCCATACTCCAGCACATGGCTCACACGGCAGGCGGGCGGGTCGTCGATTGTCGCTCTGGAAGAGATCGCCGAGCGAGGTGACCGTCTGCTCATAGGAATTGCGGTAGTTGTGGCCGATGATCTGGACATTGGTGCCATCCGGATTCATCCGCGCGGTGAAGCCGCCCACCCACACGCGGCCATCGTCGCTCTTCTCCCCGGACTTGCCGCCCATGCGGAAGGTCTTCCCCGAGTGATCGGTGAAATCCGCACCGGTATTGCCCTGGTTGAAATACCAGAGGCCATCGCGGACCGGCGGTGAGCGAGTGCAGGCTGTGATCGTGGTTGCGCCCGTTGAAGCCGGTCAGCAGCACCTCGCGTTTGTCGGTGGCGGGATCGAATTTCCGATCTCCATTCACGTCCGTATAGACGAGCAGATCGGGAGCCATGGAGACGATCACCTTATTGTCCAGCACCGCCACGCCGAGCGGCGCGAGCAGGTCATCCTGCTGCGCGAAGACATCGCTCTTGTCCGCCTTGCCATCGCCATCCGTATCCTCGAGCACCATGATGCGGTCGCCCGCGGGCTGGCGGGTCGTGTGCTTGCGATAGTCCACTCCCTCCGCCACCCAGATCCGGCCATCCTTGTCGATGTCGATGTTCGTCGGGTTGTGCAGCTGCGGCGTCGTCGCCCAGACGGTGACTTCCAGGCCCTCCGGCACCTGGAAAAGCGCGGGCGGGACAACGGTCACGGACGGCGCATCCCCGGCCTGGGCAGCCGCTTGTTTCGCCCGCTTGGCGTTCGCGGGAGATGAAGGCTTCGGGGTTTCTTTGGCGGCAGGCGAAGCAGCCTCCTGAGCCGAGGCGACGAGCGCGATCGGAAGGATGGCGAACAGGATTGGTTTCATAAAGGGTAGGTAAAAAAAGCAGGCGGGGAAGGCTCCCGGTTCAGTCAATTCAGGGCTGGGTCGCGTGGACGCGGGCGAAGAGCCTGCCGTTGACCGAGTTCGCGGCGGGGATGTGGACGGTGACCTTGCCCGCAGTGGGTGCGTCGATGTCGATCGTCGGATTGTTGCCGCTCGGGCCGACATCCACGGTGCCGATGGACAGCGAGTGGGCGAAGACATCGAGATCGGTATCCCAATCTACGGTGAGCGTAGTGGTCGCGATCGAATCGGGGTTGCGGGTGAAGACCAGGGTCAGGCCGGTGGTGACATCGCCGGTGACGGTGACGGGCGCAGCCGCATCATGGCCGTTCGGATTGCCGCCGAAGATCCACTCGAGGCCGTTGGAGATGCCGTCCTTGTCGAAGTCACCGTCAAAGGCCTGCCCGGTGATGCCATGGGCCGAGGCCCAGATGGAGTAGGCGGATGCCCCGGTGGTCGAAGTGAGAGTGACCTTGGAGGAATCGACGTAGCTGAGGGTGAAGGTGTTTGCGCCCACGGTAATGGACGTTCCCTCCGCATAGCCGGTGAAGGCACCGGTGAGGGTTTTCCCGGTGTAGTCGATGATGGCCAGCTTGGTGCCCGCCGGGATGGTGCCGGTGCCGATCTCCGTGAAGGAAACCGTGGCACCCGTGATGTCGATATTGCCGACGGTGGAGTCGAGCTTGTCGGCGGTGTCACCGGTGCTGTCGATCTCGATGGCGAGCGTGGCGCCGCTGGCAAGCGTGCCGCCCTTGCACAGGAACGTGCCGATGCCCGCGCCCGGTGCGAGGGTCGCACCGGTCTGGACTACGGTGTTCGACGTAGCACAGCCGCTGCCAGCCAGCGTGCCGCCCGTCACCGTGGTGGTGCCGGTGTAGGTGTTCGTGCCGGAGAGTGTCAGCGTTCCGGTGCCGGTCTTGGTGAGGGCCAGCGTGCCGCCGGTGCCGGTGTTGTCGGCCACAATGCCGGCGAATGTGCTGGTGGCGTTGTTGTTGCCGACGGTGAGCGTGGACGTGCCGGTGCCGTTGTTGACGACCTTGTTGGTGGTCGAGGCGGTCGTCTGGGACAGGCCGTTGATGTTGATGCTGCGACCGTTGAGGTTGAGAATGGCGGTGTTGGTGGCGGCATCAAACACCACGTTGCCCTTGCCGCTGCCGTAGGGAATGGGCGCGGTCTGGTTGGCAGTGGCGTAGTCGCCTCGAATCCGCAGCGTGCCGCTGGTGATGGTGGTGTTCCCGGCATAAGTACAGTCCCAGGTAGTCTGGCCGGAGTTGGGGGCGGGTCCCAGGGTCAGGGTGCCGGTGCTATTGAGGGTGAGGCTGCCGCTTCCGGTGATGTATTTACGGATGTCCAGATTCCCGGCTCCGGTTACGGTCAGTCCACCATTATTGATGATGTTGTCGTTTCCACCCGTGTTGTTCGCGCGGTAGGTGTTGATCGTCCAGGTGACGCCGGAGGTGACCACGTCAATCCTACCCCCGCTGCCGCTGGTCGTGAAAGTATGCGAGTTGATATCAGCTCCGGTGCCACTGCTAATGGAACCGTAGGCGGGAGCTGAACTACTCGCCGTGCTGCTGAACTGAAGCGTCCCGTTGTCGATTACGATCTGGGCCGGGGTCAGGCCAGTTGCCCCAAGCTCGCGCTGGCACCGAAGCTGAACGGGTTGGCTGAAAGGAACGAGAGTGTCGCACCGCCATTGACGTTCAGCGCATTGTTTGACGCTGCCGCACTGGCCATCAGGGTGGCGGTGGCTCCCAAGATCGCCTTGCCGCCCGAGAGGGTGACGCCGCCGGTTGAGGTATTGGTGCCGGACGAGGACAGGATACCCGCGCCGTCCCTGGTCCACCTCGTGGTTCCAGCGATGACCGAACTGATCGTGGCGTCCACATTCGCGGTGATCTTCGGGCTCGTGCCGCCGAGGGTGATCGTGCCGCCGGAGAGCGCGTAATTTCCTGATCCCGCGGCGTTGAAAGTGATCTTGTTCGCCGTGACCGTGCCGACGGTGATGGTTCCAGCCGCACCGTTGTTGCTGCCGAAGATGGCTTCATCCGCCGTGGTATTGCCCCAGGCGCCGTAGACACTGGTGGTGCCGTTCAGCCAGTTCGTGCCGCCGGTCGCGGCCCAGGCTCCGGCATCGTCATTGAGTGGCGCGGAACCATCCCCATCCCAGGTGAACTGGGTGGCGGATGCCGGAGTAGCGAGAGTCAAACCGAGGGATAAAGCAATGAAGAGCGGTTCGCGTGACATGATTTGGGGTTTTCCACACGGATCAGAGGATGGATCTGGCAACGATCGGGATCGGGATTGAAATCAAGTCAGAGGAAGGCGAAGCGGATGCTCCCGATCACTTGGGATAGGAAATAGATGTCGACCCACGGATCTTAGCCGGTGCTTCCATTTTTTTTGCGACCCCGATCCCAACGACCGTTCAGTCAAAGGCAGGGCCGCGTCGCCACTGGGAGTGGCTCCTTCCGAGGAGCCATGGGAGAGGGATGCGGGAGCTTTTGAGATGCAATCACCGTCCTCCTTTTGAACTCCGGTGGTGCGGGAGCGGAAACAGATCGATCCCCTTGCCATGGCTGCAGGAAAGCAGCCACTCCCAGTGATGTTCCCAGTGGTCCTCCCGGTGAGGAGATGAGGCACTCAAGCCTCCGCCTCCCTTTGAAGACCCTCCTCGCCTGAAGGCTCAACTCCTCTGAAGTAGGGCCCGATGCGGGCGCGCAGCAAAGTAGCGCGAAGGTCCTCCTTCGCGTGCCGAAAAGACGCCGATGCAATCCACGCCATCCCCTTCCCCAAAAACCTCCGCCAGACGCACGCCAAGCAGGAGCTTGGTCGCTACTTCGCGTGCCGCGTAGAACGCTAGGTCCTCCGGAGAAAACGTGACGATCCGCTCTTCGCCCCGGAGGGGCATCAGATGGTAGCCGGTGGCGGAGGAGCCTTGGCGACGCCCCCACCGGATGGGCATGACAATAAGATGGCGCCCCGGCAGGGGCGCGGGAGGGGTGCGATGCCGGAGGGTGCTCGATCGTTGCCGATGCGAGTGCGCTCCTCTGCTTCTCCCCTTCTCTTCCTGACCCCAAGCCTCTTGCCCCCAGCCCCTCAAAGGCGGACCGAACCTTCACACGCCACCGCAAATCTCATCTGCCAGCTTCACATGGATGGAAGAAAGGGAATGATCCGCAGCCCTTCCGATCGGCGGCGGTGCCTGCCTTGCAGACAGGACCACCGCCACCATGTTCGGAATATGGTAACCTTCAGCCATCCATCGGGGCCATATCCACCCCGATCAGGAGCGACTGCGAAGTCATTCTGCGCCGCGCGACGATGCGCTCCCTCTTGCCAACCATTTGCTGGAAGTTGAGCAGCACACGGCCGGAGTTCCTGTCATAGTTCGCGCCGATCTCCACCGCCCCGCTCTCCGCGAGGAACTTGCCGAGCGCGCCGACGCATTCGTTGAGAGGCCAGGCCATATCGGAGGCTGTGAGCGTCAGCAGATTCGTCTCCCCGTGGATCTCGAGGATCACGCATTTCGAATTCTGGTCCGCGTTGATCTGCTTCTTATCCGTGTAGAAGCCGGTGCCCTCGTATCCCGTCTTGTACTCCAATGTCGGCCCGCACAGGATTTGCATGGAAGCATACAGAGTTCCCGAATGCTCCAGATTCACCTGGAACTCCATCCGCCCTCCCGATGCCTCCGGCCTGACCACCAGGACGTGAAACTTCGGCTTGGTGGTGGTCTCGGCACCGCATCCCACGTTCAGAAAGGACCAGGAAAATTCCGTCTTCGTGGCCACGCTGAGCTCGGAGCTGAATCGCGCGGCAAGAGTCTTCAGAGGGAAATAGAACAAGTAACCCGCCCGGACCTCCTCCCAATCGCACAGATCGCCCGGCGGTTCCTTCTCCGGCTTCACACCTACGGGATCCTCCGGAGATGAAGACTCCATCGATCCGCACCGGTCGATGGGGGCCTCCGCCTTCTCGGTCCAGATGGCCGCATAGCCCTGCACCACCTCGAACAGGAAGGGCGGGACCGGCCTCAGGATATCGAATGTCTTCTGCAATTGTGGAAATGGCAGGCTCGAGATGAGGGTGGAAACAAGCGATCTCCCGGTGACCCATGAGAAGCCGTAATAAAACTTCTCCTTGAAATCATCGATCCCGCCAAACCCCAGCCCGATGACCAATGCCTCTGCACCAGCACTCCAGATGTCCGGGTCTTTGTCCGGACTCACGGACTTGTCCGCCACCCATTTCATGGACTTGCTGGCCTCGTTGTAGGCTACATCCAGCGCCACCCCCACCAGCTTGTAGCTTGTCTCCACGATCGGGGCCGTGGGATCTCCCGCCGCGTGTACCCAGATCTTGAAGGTGAGATTGATCCTCGCGTCGAGGGTGATCTCGAAATCCGCAGGATCGACATCCCAACTGCACGCCAGATCCATCTGGCCGATCTTGATATCCCGGTTGACCGCATTCGGATGATAGTAAAGCTCCCTCAACAATTCAAAAACCCGACGCTGAAGCTTATCAAATGAGATGGCACACCCCACTCCTTTCGGGCACTTCACTTGAAAGAAATCCTGAATATCTCGCGGGGGAGCATCTGCAAAATAGCTGGTACGTGTTTGCATATTTTATAAGTCTATTCCGCCATATCTGATATCAGCGCACTTCATTTTCATTCAAGTAAAATCCCCTTTCCTCCTCCCCACTAGTCCACTCCTCCGGCTCGTCAATCCGCCACGCCCGCGAATCATCGCAACGTGACTCACGATCCCGATCACAAGCCCTCCCCACCGCGCAAACGCACGCCCGCGAAAAAGACCCTCGCAAAGAAGGCCTCTGCAAAAAAAACCTCCGCCAAGAAGGCCGCCACCACTCCCCCGCCACGCCCTCCCGGCCGCCCTTCCCTCCACACCCCGGACATCGTCGCGCGAATCATCGAGGGCCTCTGCGATGGCGTCCCGCTCACCCTCGTCTGCCGGCCGGATGACATGCCCGGCATCACCACCGTCTGGGAGTGGACCAAGAAAGACCCCGCCTTTGCCGAGGCCATCGCCCGCGCCCGTGAGGCGGGATTCGATCGCATCGCGCTCGATGCCATCGCCATCGCGGACAGCACCGGCCATCCCGCCGATCCCGCGTCCTCGGACAACACACCCGCCGAGCCCCCCAACAAGGACTGGATCCTCTGGAGCAAGCTCCGTGTCGATACCCGCCTCAAGCTCCTCTCCACCTGGGACCCGAAGCGCTACGGCGAGAAAGCCACCCACGATCCCTCCGCCCCCGGCGGCAACAGCGGCAACCCACGCCCCGATCCCCGCACCGAGGCCGACCTCGAAAAATTCGCCGCCATGTACGCCAAGGCTCGTACCAATCTCGACGCCACCCCCACCCCATGAAGACCGACCTCCGCGACAGCCCCGCCTGGTTCGCCTTCTACCACCTCCGCCTCCACCTCTACCAATGGCAGGTCGATGCGCTCGAGAGCATCGGCGAAGGCGTCCGCCACGGCCGCCCGCCCACCTCCCTCATCGCCGCCAATGGCTCCGGCAAGACCCAGCGCGTCATCGCCCCCGCCATCCTCTGGTTCCTCTGGCGCTACCCCCGCGGCTGGTGCCCCATCACCTCCGGCTCATGGCTCCAGGTGGAAAAACAGCTCTTCCCCGCGCTCCACGCCTTCCGCAGCCATCCCCTCTTCCACGGCTGGTCCTTTCACCAGACCGAGATCCGCACCCCGCAGGGCGGCCACGCCATCGGCTTCGCCACCGATTCTCCCGGCCGCGCCGAAGGCTGGCACCCCAAGGTCGCCCCGGACATCGACCCCGTCTTCTATGTCACCGATGAGGCCAAGAGCATCCCGGACGGCATCTTCGAGGCCATCGGCCGCTGCACCCTCGCCTTCCAACTCCTCTCCTCCTCCCCCGGCGCACCGCGTGGCAAGTTCTACCGCAGCCATCATGAAGAACGCGCCGATCACCGCTGCATCCGCGCCACCTCCGCCGATTGTCCGCACATCAGCCCGGACAAGATCGAGCGCGACCGCCGCATCTACGGCCCGGACCACCCCGTCTTCCGCTCCATGCACCTCGCCGAATTCACCGCGGATGAGGACCGCCTCATTCTCCCCCCGCAGCGCCTCGTCCTCGCCCAGCGCGGACAACCGGACATCCGCGAGGATGGCGAGACCGTCGCCTTCTGCGACTTCGCCGCCGGTGGAGATGAAAACGTCCTCGCCATCCGCCGTGGCAACCACGCCCGCATCATCGCCCACTGGCGCGAGGCGGACACCATGCAGGCCGCCCGCAAGTTCATCGCCCTCTTCAAAAGCGAGAACCTCCACGCCGCCCAGATCTGGGGAGACGCCGATGGACTCGGCACCGTCATGATCGATGCCCTCGCCGAGCTCGGCTACCGCATCCATCGCTTCCACGGCGGGCAACGCGCCACCGACTCCGAACAATACGCCAACCTCATCGCGGAAACCTGGCATGCCGGCGCGCGGGAGATCGAGCGCGGCCGCATCCACCTCGGCCCCGTCTCCGTCGAGCTCTTCCGCCAGCTCACCACCCGCCGCAGCGAATGGGCGGACAACGGCAAGCTCCGCATCGAGTCCAAGGAAAAGATGCGTTCCGTCGGCCTCCCCTCCCCGGACCTCGCGGACGCCCTGCTCGGCAGCATCACCTGCGGCACCCACCTCACCGGCGCCATCACCCCGGAAAAACTCCGCACCATCACCCTCCACACCAACCCCTTCGCCGTCGCCCTGCTACGATGGGAATAGTAGAATGTAGGGCGCTCTTGCAAAGGAGTTAAGCCTTCAGGCGAGGAAGGTCTTCAAAGGGAGGCGGAGTCTCGCGAGCCTCACTGGGGATGGCTGCTTTCCAGCAGCCATGACAAGGGGATCGATCCGCTTGCGCTCCCGCACCACCGGAGTCCAAAGCCCCCCTCGCCGAACACCACTAGCCTCATCATCGCTCCTGGTCCCCAACATGGCGCCCAAGATAGCCTGCTGAGAGGATCGAAATCGCAACCGAGGGATTCCGAGAATCAAAAACAGTTTGCCTTCGATAAGGAAAATTAGAGATTCATTTTTTAGAGATTCGCGCCTCGACTCTTAAGATATTCGCGAACCTGTCTCGTGAGATTCGCCCCGTCAAAAAGCGCTCCTTCTAACAACGCGTCATAGAAATCAGCATTGCTGAGATCGGCATTCCGAAGGTCAGCCTCTCTTAGATTTGCATCCACAAGAATGGCGTTTGAAAGATCAGCCCCCGTTAATTTCGCTCCAGACAAGTTTGCCCCTCTCATATCCGCCCTGTCGAGCATTGCGCCCGATAGATCGGCGAACGTCATATCCGCGTGGGATAGATCCGCATCTATCAAAGATGATTCACTTAGATTGCAGAAACGCAAGTTGGCCATTGACAAAGAAATCTCTGGCGCCACCGAGCTTGTGAAATCCGCATTAAAAAATTGACTTTCCGTAAAGTGCGCCCCCTCAAGAAAGGCTTCAGATAAATCTGAATGGCTGAAATCACCATTGGATAAATCAATTAGTTGCATTAGTTGTTTTTTAAAAGAGGTATAAGAAAGACAACTATCAATCAGGGCAGTTTCCATCCCCGTCTCGAATCCCTGAATATGCCGTATCCAGGTCGCCGCACCATTTCTTTCTGACCATGCGATTACACTAATCTTCTCCGTCACTCTCGCGCACGCATTCAACGCAACCAACAACGCCCCTTCTGCATTCCTCGACTGCTTCAACATCGTCCGGTAGTCCGGCAGCGCCAGCTTCTCCATCGGCATGTCGTGCCGCAGCACGGAATTCACCAGCCCCACCAGCATTGGCTGCCACACCTCCGGTGCCGCCGTGTCTGCGTGCATCTCATTACGTAGGAAGCCCGCCTGTCGTCCCGTCATCGGTGCCGGCCCGCACAATCTTCCCCACTTCTCCAGGCAAGCCCGCTCATCCCAACCATCGAACGTGTCCCGCTGTTCCTTCTGCTTCCTCTCCATCTCCCCCAGCAGCCTCACGATCCTCCGCGCGACCAGATACTCGCCGAAGCTCTTGTGAGTGAACTCGAACGCATTCTCATCCGACCGCTCGCCCGCCTTGCGGAAAAAGAACGCCGTCAGTAACCGCAGCACACCGTGCTCCGCCCCCTCCTGGAAGGTATCCAGCAGCCGCGCGATCCCTTGGTTCGAGCAATGCTTCTTGATCTCACCCACTGTGGTCTTGCGGCCATCGCCATGCCACGCCGCTACCGCGATCTCCTCCAGTAACCGATGAAAGTGATCCAGCGACAGATTCCTCACTGCGAAGTTCTCCGTGCCCCAGCGCCGAGCATGGATACTGTCCACCAGTGTGCCGTAGATCTGATTCTGCGTGATGTCATTGGAGAAATCCAAGGTCCCGCGCTGAAGAGTGAGAGCCAGCAGGTAATTCAACAGCGGCTCCGAACTGATCTCCAATAGATCCTCGCGATTCAGATCAGTGGGCAGTCCATCGAAATCCTTGCCAGAAAGCTCCCCATACGTCTTCCACCAGCGCTGGCGCTGGTCTTCCTGCTCCAGCAGCTTCCAGCCACGGAGATACTCCTCCTTCTCCGACGCTGCCACATAGTAGGGACATAGGTGCAGGATCTCGCCTTCCTTGCGAAACTCGGACTCCAGCCCCTGCATGGTCATCGTGCGGCCGGTGAAGATCGCCTTTACCCGCAGGGCCACTGTATTGCAGTTCCCCACCAATTCCTTCACCGCACGTACGAAACGATCCGCCGCATTTTCCGCGATCTTTCCCAGCATCGCCAGCTCATCCAGCCCGTCGAAGATCAACAGCAACTGCTTCTCACCCGTCTCATGATCAAAAGGACGATCCAATCCGCGCAACAAACCCGCCTCGCGCAGGTAACGCTCGATCGCCGGGGCGACATCGCTTTCGTAGCGGAGCTGATGCAGCGGCAGGTAGATCGCACGCCACTGGGTCTTCTCCAGCACATCCGCCGTGAGCATCTTCGCCAGTGAGGATTTGCCACTGCCCGGGCCACCGCTGATCACGCGGAAGCAATCCTTCCGGTCCGTCTGCGCCACCCAGTTCAGCAGGTGGCTCGTGAGATCCACGGCGATGCGGTTTCCACCGGCCTTGTCCCCGCGCCTCGCCCGTGCGTGCAAGTCCTCCGTTGACTCCAGCTTGAGATAATAGGCCCGCAGCGGAACGTAGAGCTGTCTCAGGGAGAACAGCTCGCCGAACATCCCGCCATCCAGCTCTTGATCCAGCCACGCCGCATACTCGCGCCATGCCCTTTCTCGTGCACCGGCCGCGCTGAAGGGTGTGGTGCTCGCGTCCAGCACCGGCTTGTAGAGCTCCGCATTCTCCCGCCACTCCTGATTCAGTGCATAGACGAAGTAGGAGCACATGCGCGTGGTGATCGAGCTTGCTTCCCGCTCTGTGAATCCTGCTCCCATCAGCCAAGCGCCGAACCATCCCCGGCACGACTCGAAGAACGGCAGTGAGGCCGGTTGCTCGAAGAAATCCTTCCGCACCTCCAGCACCGTCTTCGCCATCTCGGCATCGAGCGTCTCCACCAGCTCCTTTGGAGGAGCCGGAGCATCGCCAAGACGATTGAGCCACGCCTCGCTCGTCAGCGCATGCATCGCCCGCAATAATGACTTCCGGATCAATATCCACGCCAAGCCGCCCACATCCATCTTCAACCCCATAGCCCGCACCGCGTCCCCGACATCCCATGCCAGCTCCCACACCTGCATCGTAGACAAATGCTCCGCCCCCTTGCGCATCGCGGAGAACATCCCACCCCAATCCGCCTTCAGTTCCCGGTTCAATACCGAGATCGGCTTGCTCACGATCAGATCAGGAGAAGAGGCGACGGGGGAGGAACGTTTCTTCGCAGGCACGTCCCCCGTCTAGCAGCCGGAATGATAACACGCCAGTGTTCTCTCTAACTCCTCCGCTACAAATCCACACCTCGTTTCCACCACCAAGGCAGAACAACAAAGGTAGAGCCGCTGTCGCCCTACCTCCCCATCCACTAGTCCACCCGATGCAGTGGCATGCGCGCTCGCGAAGGAGCAAGCATTCCCGGCATGACCCGCGCCCCCATCGTGCTCCTGCTGGCTGCCTGCCTCGCCACGCTCGCCTCCTGCGCGCCACGCACCGCACCGCTGCCCGTGATGCCCATTCCAAAGGCCGTCCCCGTCGCACCCGCCGTCGCCGCCATCCGCCCGGGACTCGATCGCGCCGCCGATGCCGCCGCAGCGCTGCAAGCCCGCGGCGATTCCCTCGAGCGCATCGCCACCCGCACCCGGGAGGAAGCCCTCCGCCTCGCCAAAGCCGGTGCCGCCACCCGCGAGGAACTCACCCGCCAGGCCGATGCCACCACCCGCATCACCGAGGAACTCCGCGCCGAGAAAGCCGACAAAGCCCGCCTCACCCAGGCGCTCGATGAATCCCGCAGCGCCCAGGCCGATGCCCTCGCCGCCGCCTCCCAGGGCGACTCCGCCGCGCACCTCCTCACCCGGCAGCTCCAGAGCATCACCGCCCAATACCAGCAAGCCGAGTCCAGCCGCCAATCCCTCACCGCCACCCTCGCCGTGAAGGACGATCGCATCCAGCGGCTCACCCGTCTCCTCATCCTCCTCGGCGGCACCGCCCTCCTCTACATCGCCGCCCGCCTCTTCAAAACCACCCCCACCGGCCGCCTCTGGCTCTTCTGGCTCCCGTGACACCCCTTCAACTACTCCACACCTAGTAACAAACACCACCCCGCCACCATCATGTCCTCCCATCGCCCCACCTCCCTCCGTCTCATCGGCTTCTTCCGCCACTGGCTCCTCATCGGCCTCTTCATCGCCTTCGCCCTCATCGCGCTCAATGACCGCGTCTTCGCCGCCGTCGGCACCTTCGCCTACGCCCCCGCGCTCGTCACCCTCGGCGCCCTTTGCGCCCTCCTCCTCCGCAATGTCTTCAATGCCGACACCACCGATGCCGACAGCGACAGCGGCTACACCCGCGACACCTACAAAACCCTCACCCCGCGCGAACGCCTCCTCATCAGCAAGGTCGAGTTCTGGATCTACCTCCTCGCCGCCGCCCACATCATCGCCGCCATCGCCAAGTAGCCCGAAGGCACATCTCCGAAGGTAGGGCGCTCTCGCCGGGAGCGCCGGGCCTATCACCTCCGCCCCCCTCACACTCCGCCCCCTTTCCATCGCACACACGAACTCCGACCCCAGCTTCCACGGATCAAGCGGAACAAAGAACGCGGCCCCGAAACTCCCCATCTAACAGGCCAGCGCATCCTTCACCTCCATCCCCTTGATCCGTGCAACCCGGCGCCGGCATCCCTCCTCTCCCTCCCTTCTTCGCCCATGAAACTCCCCGCCCTTCTGCTCTGCACCCTCCTCGCCATGGCCACCCCGCCCGGCAATGCACCGGTCAAGAAGCGCGCCCCGGAAACCCAGCCTCCCAATGCACAACGCTGGGCCACCGCCACCCTCCGGCCCGCCTGGATCCCCGCGCTCGACAAAGCCATCTGGCACTACCAACGCAGCGCCCCCCGCTACCTCGCCATCCAGCGCCTCCGCCCCCGCGGCATGCCCGCCCCCATCATCGCCGCCATCCACGGCCGCGAATCCTCCTGGGACTTCACCTGCCACCTCCACGAAGGCAGCCCCCTCACACACCGCACCCGCTACGTCCCACGCGGCCGCCCCCTCACCCCCGATCCCCCCTACACCTTCGAACAAAGCGCCGAGGACGCCCTCTACCTCCTCAAGAGCGAGCACCTCATCGACTGGACCACACCCGCCACCGCGCTCGATGCCATCGAGTCCTACAACGGCCTCGGCTACCGCCGCTACCACCCGGACGTCCCCAGCCCCTACCTCTGGAGCGGCACTACACTGTATTCGCGCGGAAAATTTGTAGCAGATCATAGGTTCTCTCCGACAGCCGTGGATCGACAAGCGGGAGTAGCTGCCATACTGATACGCATGAAGGAACGCGGTATGATTGATTCATCTACTTGGTCAAAATGAGCACAAAGAAAGAGACATCGAATCCAACGATAATTGGCACTCGCTTTGGAAGGCTCACCGCGATTGACGAGCCGATCAGGCCATCAACATGTTCAAAAAATGGTCCTTATGTTCGTTGCCAATGCGATTGTGGTGCCATTGTCGATCGGCGTCTCTACCCACTGAGACGTGGCACTTGTCAAAGTTGCGGCTGCCTTCAGAAAGAAGGAGTAGCCAAGAGAAATCAGGATTCCGCAGGCACCAAAAGAAGAGACAGAACAGGCGAAACAAAAGGTTCACTCCTCTTTCTCAGGCCATCGGGTTCGTACAATGCGAGCGGAGTTGCCCTTTGGTGGGTAAGATGCGCCTGCGGTGCCGAATTTGAAACGCGTGGCACTACAAAATCCAAATCCTGTACAGCATGCTCCCACGCTCAGCGGACCGGATCGGGAAGTCCTGCATGGAAAGGAGGAAGATCAAAACTTCCCAGTGGCTACATCGTAGTAAAGCGAAAAGGGCATCATCGCGCGAATGTTCAAGGCTACGTGGCAGAACACATTCTGGTCGCCGAAGAAAAAATTGGAAGACCTATCCCATTGGGACAAACCGTTCACCACATAAACGGCATTCGAGATGACAATCGTCCGGAGAATCTTGAGATTTGGGATTCGGCCCATTGTTCCGGACAACGTCTGGATGAGAAACTGGAGTTCTACATATCGGAAATACTTGAAAAGGCGTCCGACGAACAGCTCTCCGACTACCTCAGACGTTTGATTCAAAAAACGCGGTCAACCACCAACCTGCCATCAACATCCTCATGTCCCCCTCCCCGCGCAAGCCCTCCACCTTCAATCTCAACTCCGCTCTCGCCCTCCTCACCCTCACCGGCATGGTCGCCAGCGGCATCTGGTTCTTCGCCCCCTTGAAAACCCTCCCAGACGACATGCGCGGCATCCGCGCCGACGTCAATGAAGTCCAACGCACCCAGGCCGTCCAAACCGAAGCCATCAAAACCCTCGCCGAAGTCGCCCGCGACACCCGCGACCTCCGTCGCGATCTCGACCGCACCACCGCCGAACACGCCGCCCACCTCCACCGCCACGACACCGACCTGGACTCCATCCGCCAGAAGCTCGAAAAGCTTGGCTCAAGGTAGCGCCCTCTCCAGGAGTTGAGCCTTCAGGCGAGGACGGTCTTCAGAGGGAGGCGGAGTCTCTGGTGCCTCATCTCCTCAATGGGAGCCTCACTGGGAGTGGCTCCTTTCGAGGAGCCATGAATGGAGAGAGGACGATCGGTCCCCTCTACGCCGTCCCCGAACAATCCACCACCATGGCAGACAACCTCAACCCGGACGCCTCCGAAAGCTCCTCCGCCTGTCGCACAAGCCATTCTGTGGGATTCCCCCCATCTGAGGACCACCGGTTCTTTCTTCTCGCTCGTCCTCCCCTCCCTCGGAATGCTATCCTGCCGCAGCCCGAGCGATGAAAAACAAAGCCGAGGACCTACTGCATTTCCAACGTTGCCACGAACGTTGGATCCAGCAGGCCAACTACATCGCGAAGGGTTGGATCGAGTTCCAGTGCCACACCTGCGCCTATTACGTCCCGTTGACAGGTGCCTTCGCCTGCGACTGGGGCGCCTGCACCAATCGGAACTCACCGGAAGATGGAAGGGTCAAGTTCGAGCACGACGGCTGTGACATGCACGAACTCGCCGATGCCCCCTCCTCGTAGCCCCTCGGGAGGCGGCAGGAAATGAAAGCCGCCCACCAGTTACTACATTTCCAGTTTCAAATCCAAGGAGCCTATCCCGGAGACACCGGCAGATCGCTGTAGAGTTCCGGGAGACAAAACTCCGCCACCTTCACCAGAAAGTGCAACCGAAGGGGCATCCGAGGTCACCAGGTTATGGGCGAAAGCCCCCTTGAAAACCCTCCCGAACGACATTCGCGGCATCCGAGCCGACGTCAAAAGCTCGAGGAGCTTGGCGCACGATGATTCTGTGTAACCGGGTGCTGGTCGTTTCCCACAAAGAAGCTTTCTTTTTCACGAATTCATTGATTTCACGATGTCGTGAAAACGATTTTTTCGTGAAAATTGACTCGATTTCCACGAAATAAGGCGTATTCACACAAGCGTGAAAGGCGCATTTTCGTGAAACACGAGCCGGAACTTGAACGAAAGCTTGAGGAACAGCTTCGCACGATCTTGGAGCAAATACCCGGCATGGGGCAAGCTGCTACGGTCTGGCGGAATCCTTCGGATTCCCAGCGCGCTTTCGACATCATGGCCGAGCTGAGAATTCCACGCTCGCGGGACAGGGTGGCATTTTGGGTGCAGTGTAAAAGTCTCCCCCGCCCTTCACAATTTCCATTTGTCAGTCTCTCCAATCGAATCCTTGAAGACGGCTCTCGGAATACTCAGGTCCCCGTACTAGCCGCTCCCTACATTTCTCCAAGAATGGCTGAGCTTTGCAGGGAGCATGGATGGAGTTGGTACGATCTGGCCGGAAATTGCCGTCTGGTGGTCCCAGGCACCATCTACATCGAGCGGCAGGGGAATGAACCGGTGCATCAACGTCCCAAACCTCGCGCCAACCTAAGTACGGCAGCTTCCGCCCAGGTATTGCGGACGCTTCTCATTCCGGAGCACAGCGGAAAACGGTGGACCCAAACAGTCCTGCAGAAGTCCTGTGAACCCGGTGTAAGCATCGGACTCGTGAACAAGGTCGTTACCCACCTCCGCGAAGAAGCCTGGCTAACCTTGGAAGAGGACGGCCGTTTCCATGTTCCCGACCCCGTGGGCCTTATTCACGCGTGGGCGAAGGACTATCGCTTTGATCGTCACCGCCAACTGTCCTACTTCAGCCTATTGAAAGGACAGCAGTTGGAGCAACAATTGGCTACCCTGCTGAACTCCAAGGGCAAGGCGGCGTATGCCGTCTTTTCCGCTGCGGAATTGGAGGTGCCGAACGTGCGTCAGAATAAAAGCTGGCTGTATCTAAATGACGCGGCTCTCGATGATTTTCAGGAGATGGCCCAGGCCAAGCCGGTCGACAGCGGTGCCAATATCGTCGTCTTGATTCCGGAGGATGATGGCGTCTTCTATGGAAACGTATTCAGACAATCCCTTGCCTTGGGCCGGACAAATCCAGTCCAAACATGGCTTGACCTCCAACACGCCGGAGGAAGAGGACATGAGGCGGCAGAGGCCGTGATGGAGCGGTGTCTCAAACCCGAATGGAAAGCCCACCGCCATGTCTGAAGAGCCACGCTTTGCGGATGATTACGTACCCCGGCAGATCACCGCGGCGCGCCGGGTGATTGTCGATGTAATGCAGGTGATGGCATCCTTCAGGGACTGTCTTGTTTTGGTCGGAGGGTGGGTGCCCGACTTGACAATTGAAAATCCTGAAGAGCCTCACGTTGGCAGCATCGATGTGGATCTGGCGCTCGATGTAGGGAAACTGAATGAGGGCCGTTACGCGGAAATGTTGAAGTTGCTGCTCGCCACCAAACGATACCGCCAAGGCGACAAGGCGTTTCAATTCATCACCGAGGTGGATCTGGCGGATGGCCTTGCTCCCGTGGCCGTGGAGGTCGAGTTTCTCGCTCCAAAGGAAATCAAGATCCGCAAAAACAAACCCACACTGCTGGAAGGCTTCAGGGTGCTGCAAGCAGATGGTTGTTCGGCGGCATTTCACAGTCCACATTCACAAAAGCTCACGGGACAAATGGTGAACGGCGCGACAAACACGGTCTCATTGCAGGTGGCGTCGGTGCCTGACTTTCTCGTCATGAAAGCTTTTGCGCTGAACGGCAGGGACAAGCCCAAGGACGCCTATGACATCTGTTACTGCCTCGATCATTACCCGGGAGGGATATCTGAATTGGCAGAGGCGTGGCTTGCGCGCATCAAAAACGATGACATTGCCAAGGCGATCGGATTTTTCAGGGAAAAATTTGAATCCATCAATGCCTACGGCCCCATGCAGGTGGTGGAGTTCTACAATGAGGCAGATCCGGAAACCCGCCAGCAGCAGGCAAGACGGGCTTTTGAACTGGTCCAGCAATTCCTGGCTGAAATTGAAAGCGAATCGGTTGCCTAGCTACCCTGCCAATCAGAACCATTCCGAATGGGCCTAACAATGGCGTAGTAGCGCTGGGCTCCGCCCGGCGTGCTGGGTGGAGCCATTCTACGGGATTCTCTCCCCCATCGGACAACCTCCTTCCACCGAAAGGGCCGCCCCCACACGCAAAGCAGAAGCTCCGCGCTACATCGCTCCGCGCATGGGGATTGCCTCCTTCAGTCGTCCTTCCCGCTCCGCGTCAGCATGTGCTTCCAAACTCTCACGTAATACCCCAACCGGCTTTGCCCGGGGAGATATTCCACTTCACTTTTCGCTCTCAGCATACGGAACCTCCACTCCATGAACCTTCGGGACCTCTGAATCTGCTTGTTATATTTTCTGCTCCGCACTTCGCGGTCCCAAGCGCGATATGCCCGCCTGTACCATCGATTATAGCGCCTTCGTTCGCGCTCCCCTTCCGCATGGTATCGCGCCACCTTCTGAGCGAGCGTTCCACGTCGGTCACTGTAGGGAAAGCACATGCGGAAGTCCTCGCCAGCGTGCGCGTATGCCTCTTCCAGCCAAGCAGGCACGCCCTCGCTCGTCGCGCATTCCCACCTCTGCTCGATTTCTTCCAACATCCAGCTCCGCCGAAGCGGTTCTGATTCCTCAGCCAGCTTCGCCACCAGCCATTCCAGGTCCTCCTCCATGATCAGCTTCTCCACCCCTGCGCCTTTATTTGGAAACTCTTCCGAATCCATCAGCAAGGACACCAGGCGATGCCGCAGCGTCTTGGGCAAGGCGGCGATTTCATCTTTGAAGATGTTTGCACACTCGCGGATATAGAAGCCTTCCGGACTCCACCAGTGTCGCAGGAACTCCTGCAGCACCGCTTCATCCTCCAGATGCGCTAGCAGCCAAAGATAAACCGATCGGCCAACTCCCTCTCTCCGAAAGCTGTAAGCGGACAAAGCCGGGAGCTGGTCCAGATAGGAAAAAACCACAGGCAGATCGGAGAACTTCAAATGACGCCGCAGTTCCTCACCCCTTAGGAGGATGAGCGGTCCGAACCTCTGGTCATCCCGCTTCCTCGGCATCGCCGGCAGGATCTCCGCCACCGGTGTGCCGGCCTTCAGCAGGCAGATCAATGCCGCCGAACGATCGTGCGCGCGGCCCGTGCCGGCCTCGCCGCGCCCCACCTGCCACACGCGCTCCACGCTTACCGCCGGGGATTGCCCGAAGAACGCCAGCCACGCAATCGTCGCCTCATACCGCTCCGTTCGCTCGCGCGTCTCATCGTTCAGCACGGCCCACAGCATTTCCGCATCAGCCTCGGGAGGCAATGGAGAGGAAGGAACATCGGAGCTTGGATTCATCGCAGGGATCAGGATCTTCAGGTTGGTTCATACAAGCGGCACATGCTCCGTACCTCACGGGGACACGCCGACCACTGCTTGTTAGATCCTCCCCCGTCATCCCGCCACTACAACTCCGCCATCGTTTTCCAACCGACGCTTCTTGGAAAGCCACCGCGCGTGCCGGCCACGATCTCCAACTGACCTTCGGCAGCTCGGGGGAATCCATTCCCGGAGGATCCGACAGCCTGCCGGATTTCCAGAGAGACCTCGTCCGCCTTTGTGATAAACACCACGTCGCGGGAAACTGGCGCTCTCACCTCCCCTCCACCCACTAGTCCAGCCGTCGTGCGTGCGTTCCGCCGGGCGGAGTCCGCACCATGCGCGGCATGTCTGGATGCCGTCCTGTTGGTTCCGCCCTGCCCGCCCGTCGTGATTCCGCCGTCGCTGCGGCGGCCACCACTCCCACCCGTTCCGGTCCGCTGGGGAGCTCCATCATCGTGGAGGTCGCGCGCGACCGGCTCTATGATTTCTACGAGCGGCAGATGATGCCCTCGGATGTGAAGGGTATCCTGCAGGCCACCCTCTCCGGGGATCTCACCCTCTGGCAGCGCCTCTACCAGGCCATGCTCGATTCCTGGCCCATGCTCCAGAAGTGCCTCGCCGAGCTGCAGCGGGAAGTACGGAACGCACCGTGGAAATGCCGCCCCTACTGCGTGGATGGCGGCACCCCGGACGAGAACTCGGAGGAATCCAGCACCCGCGCCCATGCCATGCTCTGGGGCGCACGCCCGCGCCCCGCCTATGCGGAGGGCGGCCTGGAGGACCTCATGGACTGGCTCGTGGCCGGCTACTTCACCGGCATCTCCGTCACCGAGCCCCGCTGGGAAAACATCCGCGGCGAATGGCGGCCCATGGCCTACCACCCCGTGCCCGCCCGCTACTATGGATACCGTGGCTGGGGGCCGGAGGAGGACCGCCTCATGCTCAGTCCGGAGGGCGGCGTCACGCAGGATTTCCAGGACTTCCCGGACCACCGCTTCCTCATCGCCATCCACGGCGGCCACCCCAGCCATCCGCTCGTCTCCGCGCCGCTGCGCGTCCTCACCGGCTGGTGGCTGGCCGCCGTCTACGGGCTCGAGTGGTTCATGAAATACGCCCAGCTCTTCGGCGTCCCATTCCGCTGGGCCACCTACGCCGATGACAGCGCGAAGGAAGGCCTCGCCGAAATGATGGCGAACCTCGGCAATGCCGGTTGGGGCGTGGCCAAGCAAGGCACCACCCTCGACTTCCCCCAGAACTCCACCACTGCCCAGAGCCTCCCCCAGGCGGAGCTGCTGAAGCTTGCCGATGAGCAATGCCAGCAGTTCATGCTCGGCCAGACGCTCACCTCCGGCGTCTCGAAGGATGGCGGCAGCCGCGCGCTCGGAGACGTCCATGCGGATACCAAGCACGGCGTCGTGCGCGGCATCGCGGACTACGTCGGCGGCATCCTCACCCGCCAGCTCATCCCCGCGTGGGCGTATTGGAATGCCGGCACCGTCCCGGACCAGCTCCCCGAGTTCTTCCCCGACTGGTCCGAGCCGAAGGACCTCAAGACCGAGGCCGAGCGCATGGACATCCTCATCAACAAGATCCGCCTCCCCATGGAGGTCGATGACGTCTACGAGGCCCTCGGCATCGCCAAGCCCGCCGAGGGAGCCGCCCTCTTCCAACCGCTGGCGGATGATGGACCAGGCAAGCCTGCTCCTCATGCCAACTCGATCGCAGCCAGCTATCGCCCCGATCAAAAGCGCTCCCCCAAAGGCTCCCGCGAGGGCGGT
Organism: Luteolibacter sp.; assembly: GCA_049840755.1. Lineage (GTDB taxonomy): Bacteria > Verrucomicrobiota > Verrucomicrobiia > Verrucomicrobiales > Akkermansiaceae > Luteolibacter. Next base: position 225,646 of record JASGJM010000002.1, read on the forward strand.
CGCTGGGTTGATGAACATGGCGGCGGCTCGTCTTCCTCATCATCCCATCACGATGTCGATCCCTATCGCCCTCCGGCATCCACCACCCCGCACCCCGAAAAAGAGTCTGTCCGTAACAGGCGGATCAAGCGTGAAGAGAAGGCTGCGGTCCGCGAATCGCGGAAGCGGATCCCTGCAGCAAAAGATCTCTTGAGAAGCCTGGATCTCGAAGATCTCGACATCCAGCCCAGGACTGACGGCTTCTCCTTTGGAGCCACCGAGAGAGGAGGACGTCAGAACGAGATCCACGGCTACTTGTCCGATGGCATCCTCAAAATCAGCTCCATGTTCCCTGGCGACAACCCAAGTGAAACAGGAATGACGACCAGGGCTGCTAGTCTCGCGCTCATGAAACAAATCATCGAAGGAGCCGAAGCTGCCGGAATCCGAAAGATCGTCACCACCGGGGGGCGGGGCGGCGAGGAAAAGATGACCGGCTATTTTACCTGGCCATACGTCGGATTCGACCTCGCAGACAGTGAGATTCAAAAATTCAAAGAACAGCTCCCCGACAATCTCCTTTCCATCGCCACAGGCGAGACCGCGATCGTAAAGAAAGAACGGAAGACCAAGGATAAGAATAATAAGAAGAAGGATCCAAAGCCTCAAGAAGATCCGGAGGCCCGGGAAAAACCTCAAATCACACGGCCTTCGCTGAGAACTTTGGTTCAGGATGTGGAAGGCAACCGTTGGTGGCGTGAAAATGGATACTCCGTGCGGTTGGAATTCGATCTTCAAAAGAAAATCGATGAAAATGGAGATCCTGTGGACTCCGATTCGGTCAAGCGCTTCCATGCATTCACCGAAGATCTGAAAAAGACCAAAGCGTATCAATCTTACGTGGAATCTCCGGACGATCACAACGATACTGTTCTCATCCGTGCCATGGAAGAAATCCACGCTGGCTACGACGACCTCTGATTCAAGTATGAAAGAAGATGAAATCCCTCCCGGCTCCCTGCTACAGCATCTGGCGAGCAGAGATATGACTCCCGAAGAATTCGCAGACGCATGGATAAGGCATGAGGCGGAGCTTCAGGCGGAGCTGGATGCGCTTGAGCCCGTATACTACCCGCCACCGGTGAAGCGCTCCTTCCTCCGCCGCCTTCTGAACCGCTGGTTGGATCGCTGGCGGTATCGCTGGTGGTATCGCTGACCCGCAAAGGCAGGGCGCTCTCGCCGAGAGCGCCGGAGGCATGGGCCACCCGTCCCCCATCTACCTCATCCCTAGTATCAATTCCCCCTCCCCATGCACGTCACCCTGTCATTCTCCGAGACCTTCTCCTCCCGTCTCCGCGAGCTGGCCACCGGGATCGGACAGAAGCAATCACTGCTACAAACCCTGGCGGGCGCCCTGCGTTCTGCGATCGTCGATCACATCACCACCGTCAAGGTCCCCCGGCAGACACCGGGCATCGAATACTGGCAGCAGGCCGCGAAGTCCATCGACCTCGAAGCCGCCGCCGATGAAGCCACGCTCACCTTCACCCAGCGCGGCATTTCCCTCCACTACTATGGTGGCGAGGTGCGTCCTGTGAAAGCCCGCGCCCTCGCCATTCCCACGGCACAGGTCCCCATCAAGGGCGGCAGCCGCGTCCGCCCCGCAGCCGCCGGATTGCTCGCATTCATCTCCGCAGCCAAGGGCCGCGAAACCGTCGGCTATCTCGTCTCCGGCCGTGCAAAGACCGCCAGCCGTGGCCGCAACAAAGGCCGCAGGATCATCGCCCCCATTCCCCGCAATGAAGGTGGCAAGCTGTTCTACGTGCTGCGCACCGTCACGCGCCACCACGCCGATTCCTCCTTCCTGCCCACGGACCAGCGCATCGCCCAGCTCCTCCTCAGCTCCGCCGCCAGTTTCATCGGAGAGCTGGACTAGCAGGCAAGGAGTTGAGCCTTCAGGCGAGGAAGATCTTCAGAGGGAGGCGGAGTCCCTTGTGGAACTTCCCTTCTTCAACGATGGTTTTGAGCTTTAATGAAATCGTAAAGTTTGATCGTAAGCTGCTGGGCTTCATCAGATAATTGATCAAACTCAAAGGCTTCGTCTTCTATTCCTGCTGATGAAAGTTGCTCCCTCAGCGGCATGGCTTCAATCGCCAGTTCACAGAATTTCAATTTATCGGAAACGGTTCCTGAAGCCATAAAATACGATCCTTGGCGCTTTTTTGTCTTCAGCCTACCCTCCAAAAATCTTCCAAGTTTCTTTCCCGCATATTGTTTCTGTGTGAATCCCCGGATGGAAATTTCATCCTCCCCGTAACCCACTAATACCTTTCTCAGGACACTCGGAGTCAGTAGGTTTTCAATTTCGCTGCAATCGAGGCAGTAGTAGTCCTCTTTGAGATTTTTCTTGAGCGTTTCATGCCGCTCATCTTTATTTTTATCCTTATCTGTAATCAACATTGCTTTGGAGCACAGCCGTTCCACCAAGATCGGATCTTTGACTTTATCGAGAAAGGACCAGTGCGTGATATTCCCCCCGGAATACTCCACGAATAAATAATGCAGATCTTGGCGAGGGAGGAATGGCCGCGATTCCCCCTCTCCCGCCTCTCTCTCAAGGTGCTCTACATAGAGATGCAGGTAGTGCGTCAGGTAGCGTCGATCGGTAATACCTTCCACCCATATTGTGCAATTGCTGAGGAATACGGAAGATGAACGAGCCCCGAGCATTTCCAATGCACGAAAGTCATGTGAGCTAACCAAGGAAATTTCGAACTTGGCCTGCGTGATATCGGATTCATTCAATTCCTCCTCTCGCGATAAGGTGTAAATCGATATATCGTCGAATTCTAGAGTGAGATCAAGGAGGTGATTTGAATGTGTGGCGATAAAATACTGGTGATGAGGAAATTTTCGCATCGCCTTGATCAAGGCGCGCTGCATGCCCGGATGAAGGAAAAGCTCTGGCTCTTCGATGAATACCTGAGAAGGCTCGTCTCGATATTTGAACAGTGGAAATGTCAGGATGATCAAGTGCTGAAGACCATCTCCAACGCTGTGAATGGGTCGTTCCTGCGCCCCTCCCAGCTTGAAATAGACTACATCCTTGCCCTCGCGCGGAATGAGGGTGATTGACTCCCCTCCAAAAAGCTCTTGTGAGAGAAACGTTTCAAAGTCACGAGCAGCTTTCCGGGATCCATGATCCCCTAAAAGGAGGTTTCGAAGGTCGTGATAGAAGGTAAGCCCCGTATAAATCTCGCCTTTGAATCCCGACGGATTCTCATTTGGTCCAAAATAATCTGCAAGCGTTCGTCGTGCGTACAAATCATCGCTTTTGGCCGAATCGTCCTCCAACAGGGGACGAAGGCCACGAAGAGTTGGAATGTAGATCCGCTTCACACCACCATTCATGATCCGACCGAATGAATCAGATTCCATATAACTATCGAAATCCTTAATCACTCTAGAAAGAATACCACTCATACTAGATCCAACACCCCTATTAATAAAACCAATAGCATCAGACAGACTACTCCGAGGCAAACCAAAATTACTCCCGACCTTCACATACTCCAAATTGAACCATGCCTCCATCAAAGAATCGAGATACACATGCATCGCATGATTCCTCAGTCCATCCAACACACTTTTTTTCGCATTATCTAAATATTTGGGGAAAATACTAAGCCTCACCCGTGGAGATTCATTCGCTGCGATTCTCCTCAGAAGCCTACTTTTACCCGAATTGTTAGGTCCTACAAAAAAATTGAAAGATGATAGACTCTCCAGAATTCTGCGATCTGCTTCACTCCCCTCTGCCGCTAGGTAGCTGCTCAAATCATCAGGAAGAAACAATCTGTCTATCTTGCAATTCATCTCATGTGATACCATCTCGAAATCGACCTCAGATCAAGCTCGTCTTTGTGGCATATAGCCAAACTCGCAAATCACAAATCCCTTGGTAAAATTGCCTCTTCCGTGGTGACGACATCCCTCTTGCCCTCTGATCGAGCTCACCCCCACCTGCTCACTCCCCCGCACCCGCCCACACATGCCTCTCGTCATGCGGGACATTTCCTTCGCTCGCCTCCAGCTCTCCATGGCTCAGGAGTGAGACGTGGTAACCATCCGCCTTCCCCAGAGTGGCGAGCCTGCATTGCCGCCGATCGTCTTCCACGGAATACACCCACGTGATCGTGGAACCAGCGAAAGCATCCCTGCCATCCGCGGACCACTTCAACTTCAGGTCACGGAGTTTTCCCGGAAACGCACCGTGCTCCAGCTTGTACAAGTTCAATTCGTAGCGGAGGTCCATTCCCTCTGCCTTCGCCTTGGCCAGATCCCGGGTCACAGCCGCCCTCTCCAGCTTCGGGCACGCGACATAGATCAACGCCAGAATCCTGCCCAGCAGCACCATGGAAAACAGGACCACCTTCCTCATCCTCCGCAGTCTGCGCGCTCTCCTTCCCATGACAAGCCCGCACGTCCGGGGGCAGTCGCTCTCGCCGAGAGCGCCGGGTCGATCACTCACCTCCGCCCCCATGGCCCATCCCTCCCTCCCCTCAACGGCGTCTCTCTGCCGCTACCGCTTGGATCGAAATCAAACCCAGCAGCGTTACCAACATCGAGGAATACAACAAAGGCACCCCCACCTCTTCCTCCATGAAGGCACCGTACCATTCCATAAAGAGCCATGGACCAACAACAGCCATCGCAAGGGAAGCCCACCTCAATACAGCGGATTGATACAGGATCCGTGCACACCACGGACTAGCGGCCACACAGAACATCCCCACGACAAACCCCAAACTGCCCACGATTTCTTGTAGGGAGGCCGTTGAAGCAAGCATCCCTTTCACGGTCTGATAGACCCTCACCCACAACTCATAGACATGTTGGATTCCCAGCCGGGAAGCCGACATCGCATGCGCCACCACCGCCATGGCAAAGGCGATCCAGAAAACCGCGCACACCGCACGGAAGTTTACCGGCTCCCTCATCCGTTCCACGCTTCTCACATCCGGGGACATACCGACCTCACCGCGATCCACGGAGAGATTCCAACGATCATTCATTCCCCGCAGTCTGGATCCCCTCACCCCCATTGCAAGTCCGCCCCTCCGAGGTAGGCGACCTCGCCGGGGGCGCAGGGACGACTATCGTTCCTGTCTGCTCCTCATGGCCCGCCCTACTTCTCCTCCTTTCGCTCGCCCGGGATCAAAAACACCCCCAGCAGAGTCACCGCCATCGCGCTCTCCATGAGGATGGCTCCGCCACCTATCTCATGCATCCGGCGCATCATCTGCCATAATCCATACATGGAGCCTGCGGCCATCCCCCGGAACAGCCATCGCAGCCAGGTGGACTGATACAGAATCCGCACACACCATGGAGCGGCAGCCACACAGAAAGTCCCCACCACGAATCCCGCGGCGCCTTCATAGAGCCAGCGGAAATACACGATACCCTCCTCCAATATCTCTCTCACCAGCAGGGAGACGGACACCCACACCTCATGAACCTGTGACTCTGGATCCCCCCGGAATCGCATGAATTGCGCTGCTACCACCATCGCAAAGGCGCACCAGAAAAGCCCCCGCACCCACCGGAAACGCGCCGGATCTTTCATCTCCATTTTCCCTTCACCCTCCGCCCCACCGTTTGGCAGTTCACTCATCCTCCTCAGTCTTGGCACCCTCTATTCCCATGACAAGCCCGCGCCTCCCAAGCAGGGCGCCCTCGCGCGGGGGCGCAGGTTACGCCTCCTACCTCACCTCCTCCCGCCTCCCGCGAATCAAAATCAATCCCAGCAACGTCATCACCATCGCGAAAACCAGCAGGTAAAGTCCAACACCTTCACGAAACCCTCCATCCAGCTGCCGCCCCACTCCGAGCGCTCCTGCAAAAACCATCACACGGCAGATCCACCGCAACGGCTCGGACTGATACAAGATCCGCACGCACCATGGAGCGGCAGCCACACAAAAGCTGCCAATCGCGAATCCCGCCAGCCCTTCATAGGCACTCCAGGATTCATGAGCCTCTGTTCCCAGCGTTCTCACCACTTCAAAACACCCCCGCCACAACTGGTAGATACGAATCGTTTCGACGCCCTCGATGACCATGAAATGCGCGACCACAGCCATCGCCAGGGCGGTCCAGAAAAACACGCACACCGTCAGGAAGCGTTCCGATTCCCTCGCCGATTTCTTTCCTTCCAACTTCGAGTCATGGCCACAATCCGCCGTGCCGTGCGAGGAAACATTCATCCCACGCAGTCTGTGTAACTGTATCCCCATTGCAAGCCCACACCTCCGAGGTAGGGCGACCTCGCCGAGGGCGCAGGATCTACCAGCCACGTCCGCTCCTTACGGCTCGTCCATGATAGCGACGCCCACCGCCCGGCTCTCCCGGTGGGAGCAGCCTTACCTCTCCTCCCGCCTCCTGCGAATCAAAAGCAATCCCAGCAGTGTCACCACCATCGAGAGCAGCAGCAGATGAATTCCAGGGCTCCTGCGAAACGCGCCCTCAACTTGCCCGAGTCCGCACACTGCAACGGCGACCATCACACGGGAAATCCACCGCAGCGAAGCGGATTGACGCAAAATCCGCCCACACCACGGAGCGGCAGTCACACAGAAGCAACCGACCACGAACCCCACCATCCCCGCATAGTAGCGAAAGGAAAAATCGGACGCCCGTCCCAGATCCTTCACAGCTTCGAAATACAGCCCCCACAGACGATAGATGCGTTTCGGGTGGAAGGAATAGAGAGTCATGAACTGCGCCGCCACCGCCATCGCAAGGGCGCTCCAGAGAAGCCCGCGCACCATCCAGCGCTGCACGGCACCGCCACCCTCACCCTTCGCAGAGCAATCCGGGGATTCACTCATCTCCCGCAGTCTGGGCACTCCCATCCCCATGACAAGCCCGCACTCCGCAGGTAGGGCGCTCCTGGCGTGAGACGCCCTATCCCACCCACTACATCCCCCGTAGCAAACCAACGCGCCAGAAAAACTAGTCCATCCGATTTCATCGCTCATCCGACACGGATCGGCGAAACGATGGCCCATGCAGGTTCGTGCATCATTCGGGGCCACCATCGCCGCCACCGACCACACCACACCCGGCGAGATCGTCTACATCCCGGAGGGCACCCATCACATCTGTCCCACCGTGGATGGCAAGCCGCAGCGCATCATCGTGAAGATGACCGCCGCCGCCGGGCCCGCCGTCGCCGATCGCTTCCAGCAGGAGCTGGATGAGCGCCTCGCCAACAATGTCCGCCCGCACCTCGACTTCGACCACGCCGGTCGCGGTCCCGCCGCCGGCATCCCCACCGCCTTCCGCTACCAGCCCGGCACCGGCCTCATGCTCGCCGTCGATTGGACGGACAAGGGCCGCACCGCCATCCGCGGCCGCGACTACAGCTACTTCTCCCCGGAGTTCCTCCTCGATGACGACTCCGCTCCCGCCGGGCTCGCCCCGCACGGAGCCATCGGCGCGCTCACCAATGAGCCCGCCTTCCGGGACATCCCTCGCATCGCCGCCAGCGACCGTTCGCGTGCGGCATCCGAACCCCACAACCCCACCGAACAAGAAGACATGAATCCACTCGTGCAATGCGGACTGCTCACCCCGCAGGAAGCCGCCCTCAGCGATGCGCCGGAGACCGCGCGCAAGCGTGTCCAGGTCATGAAGGACAAGCTCGATACCGCCGATGACGATGCCTCGTCCAAGGACGACCGCATCGCCCAGCTCGAAGCCGAACTCAAGGCCCTCAAGGCCGAGAAGGACAAGGCCGACCGCAATGCGAAGCAGTCCGCCGAATCCCGCGCCGACCAGCTCGTGCAAACCGCCGTCTCCGATGGCCGCATCGCCCCCGGTGATGAGACCACGCAGCGCAAGTTCCGCAGCCAGATCGCCGCAGGAAATGCCATGGCGGAGGAATACCTGGCCTCCCTCGCGCAGCGCCCGGACCCCTCCCGCCCCGTCATCCGCGCCACCTCCGGCATGGTCCGCACCCAGGCGGATGAAGCCACCGGCCTCGCCCGCGTGACTGCCGCCCTCGCTGCCGAACAGACCAACCACTAACCCACCCAACCACGACACCCTATGTCCAATCTCACCCTCCTCGACATCGCGAAGCTCAACGGCTCCGCCAAGGAAGTCGGGCTCATCGAGTCCGTCATGACCGCCGCCCCGGAGCTCGCCTCCTTCCCGGCCCGCACCGTGAAGGGCACCTCCTTCCACACCGTGGACCGGAATGCCCTGCCGAACACCGGCTTCACCAAGGCCAATGCCGGCATCACCCCGGGCAAGTCGAAGTTCACCACGAAGCTCGTCGAGTGCTTCATCTTCCGCGGTGCCGTCTCCGCGGACAAGGCCGTGGCGGATGCCTATGAGGACGGAGCTCCGTCGTTCCAGGCCATCGAGGCCGAGGGCGTCATGCGCTCCGCCGCCATCAACATCGGCCGCCAGATCTACTATGGCACTGATACCGATGCGAACGGCTTCCCCGGCCTCCAGTCCATCGTCGCCCTGCAGGGCTCCGCCATGACCGTGGATGCCACCGGCACCACCGCCAGCACCGGCTCCTCCGTCTATGCCGTGAAGTTCGGCCCGCAGTTCGTGCAGATGGTCTTCGGCAGTGGCAAGGGCCTCAAGCTCGAGCCCTTCCGCGTGCAGACCATGACGGATACGAATGGTGGCAACTACGCCGCCTACGTCTCCGAACTCACCGCCTGGGTCGGACTCCAGTGCGTCCACCCGTATGCCGTCGGCCGCATCAAGAACCTCACTGCGGACAGCGGCAAGGGCCTCACCGATTCCCTGCTCTCCGACCTCCTCGCGAAGTTCCCGGTGGGCATGGTCCCGGACGCGCTCTTCATGACGCGCCGCACCCGCAAGCAACTCCAGGCCGATCGCGCCTCCAAGGTCGCGCTCCAGGGCAATGGCAAGTCCGGCACCCTCGGTGGCGGCTCCGGCTACGCCCCCACGCCCACCGAGTTCGAGGGCATCCCCATCATCTGCACGGACAGCATCCTCGATACCGAGGCCATCGCCTGAAGCCCTGCTGAACCCGAACCCCCATCCCCATCATCATGAGCTACGAATACTCCCGTAATCAGCGCGATGCCGCCTTCAGCACCACCAAGGCGAATGCCGCGGCCGGTGCCAACTCCACCGCCTTCGACCTGGAACAAGCCACCGCTGGCGATATCGAGCATGTCGTCGTCGAGCTCGTCCTCCCTGCGGAGGCCGGCCTGTCCGATAGCAAGACCCTCACCTACACGGTGAAGGACTCTGCGGACGGCGTCAACTTCTCCGCCGTCGAGCCCGCCATCGCCTATGCCTACACCGGCACCGGCGGCACCGGCTTCCCGGCGAAGACGCTGCGCTTCCGCCTGCCCGTCGGCTGCCGCCGCTACCTCCGTGTCGAGCAGACGGCCACCTCCACCCCGGGCACCCTCGCCGGGTCCTTCGCGGTGACCCTCCTCTTCTGAGGTAGCACACACCGGCCCCGCCCGATCATGGCGGGCGGGGCCACCCCAGGGGGTAAGACCCCAGGGAGCAAGGACATTCCTGTCCTTGTTTCACCAAATCCACCACTGCTCTACAGCCACCTGCCACCAATCCATCCACCGGCTCTGGCTCTGAAGCATTCCCCAAGATCTCTCGCCGTCGACCCTCCCTCCTCTTCGTCCTGAAGGGACGACTCATCAAAGCCTGGGGTGAAACCCCAGGCACCCCGCCGCGAAGCGATCGTGTCCTGAAGGGACACCTCATGCGGTGAAGAACCCGCCGCCCGCCCATCTACCCCATTCCTAGTATCTCCCATGTCCTGGTTCCCCCTCGATCCCGATGAAGTGCGCGCCCGCCTTTCCAACAAGGAATACCAGGCCTACCTCGCCGCCGCGAAAAACTCCCCGGACTTCGACATGGTGGAGAAGATCATCGGCCAGACCGTCGCCATGGTTCGCGCCAAGGTCCTTACCTGCCGCGTCAATGCCACCACCATGGGCGCACCCGGCACCATTCCGGAGGAATGCCTGCACGCCGCAGTCACCATCGCCCGCGCCTCCCTCGTCGCCTCCTTTCCCGTCGCGGAGGGAGAGACGGACCTGCGCAAGGCGGAGCTCGATCAGGCCCACACCTTCCTCGATGCCGTCGCCTCCTGCGAGATCGTCATCGCCGCGGATGGCTCCGGCACCGTGCCCGGAAGTGATCCCGTCGCCCACGGCTCCGCTCCCTCCATGGACTTCGCCCAATGAACTGACCAGCCACCATGAGCGTCTTCTACGATACCTGCGATCAGATCGCCAAGCTGCTGCACGACTCCCGGAAGCTCGGCGGCATTGCCATCCACGTCGATCGCCAGCGCGACTTCGAATCCGAGCTGGAAAAGGTCGTCGGCCAATCCGTCGGCAATCTCCTCCTCGATCACCTGGTCCGGCACCGACCGCGGCGACAAGAACGCCACCGGTCCGCGCTTCACCGGCGTCTTCACCATCACCGTCTGGAGCAAGCCCGTCATCTCTCCCGATGACCTCGCAGCGGATGAGATCGTGCAGCTCGTCTGCCAGATCCTCGATGACCACCGCCCGCTCGTGAATGGCCGCGAGAGCCACATGCAGGACCGCTGGGTCGTCATGGGCGCCGCCATCCTCGAGCACCCCTCACTACTAGTTCACCGCATCCCCGTGCAAATCCCCATCCAGATTCCGAAACTCTGACCGCCATGCCGAAAGATCCATCCACCGACTCCGCCATCGCAGCGGACACCACCGCGCCGGAACAGGCCACAGCCACTCCACCGCCCCTCGTCCGCATCCAGTTCACTGCACGCGGCGTGATCCTCAATGGCCACAAGAAAGCCGCCGGCCGCATCGAAGAAACCTCCCCGGCCAAGGCCGCCGCTCTCGTGGCCGATGGCGTCGCCAAGAAACTCTACTAACCCACCCACCATCATCCATCTACCATGGGCACCGTAAATTCCCTCCAGCGTGACGAGCTCAAAGGCGCGTTCGTCTCCTTCATCCCCGCAGGCACCGTCATCAGCGGCACTCCCGTCGCCGTCGATTCCTGGCCATCCAGCTCCTCCGATTACACCGACTGGCGCTTCAAGGACACCGAGACCGTCAAGCGCGAGCGCAAGGTCACCGACCGCACCCGCCAGGTCCCGCGCGAATCCGGCGGCTATGAGGAACAGACCAAGAAAAGCCTCCGCGGCCTCTCCTTCATCTGCACCACCGTCCAGACCAACTCCATCCTCAAACAGCTCGAGAACGGCCTCAGCTCCGCCGTCGTCGCCGGAGTTCCGCAGATCCCCCTGGAGGATCGCCAGGCGGACATCCTCGGCGTCGCCCTCATCGAGATGGTCGATGAGGACACCCAGACCGTCGCGGAAGCCTGGCAATTCTGGGCCCGCCTCACGCTCGATACTCCGTCCGATGCCGGCCCGGAAGTCTCCGCCATCACCTACCGCCTCGAACTCATCGAAGCCGATCTGAACACCTACCAGGCCAACTGAGGCCACGCACCCATGAGCATCGAATCCCCCATCCAAACCGTCAGCACCTCCGCCGCCGCATCCGCCGTCTCCGCCTACGTGGAGACGGCGCTCTCCGGAAACAACAATGACCTGCGGTTCACCTGGAATCTCCCCGGCACCGTTGGCAACAGCAAGACCGTGGCCGGCACCTTCAGCGGTTCCTACTCCTCCGTCACCGTCGCCACCACCGGCTCTCCCGTCACCGGCATCGTCATCACCGGCCCTGTCGGTTCCACCGCTGCCGAAGTGATCGCCGCCACGGAGAACACGCCCGCCGTCTCCGCCCTCGTCTCCGTGCAGACCAAGCTCGGCAATGATGGCAGCGGCACCATGGCCACCTTCTCCGCCCTCACCCTGGGCAGCGGAGCAGGCGCCGCACCCGACTCCCCCATCACCACCCTCTGACTCCCGGACCCTCATGACCGGCGCACAATTCCCCCTGGACATCGACATGGGCCTGCCGCTCCGCCTCGAGCTGCAGCTCATGACGGACGCCACCACCCCCTGCAACCTCACGGACGCGGAAGTGGAAGCGCACATCCGGCCGTGCGCCGGTCGTGACCCGCTCGTCACCCTCACCGTCGAAAAGACCGATGAGGCTGGCGGGAAAGTCGTCATCTCCGCCACCGCGGAAGAGCTCTCCACGCTGCCCGAGCGCGCGGCCTGGAACCTCATCATGACCGGCACCGACCAGCACCCCGCCGTGCTGATCCGCGGTCCCGTCCTCCTCACAGGCGTCATCCGGTAACCCCTTTCTCCATGCCCTCCTCAGACATCCAAGTCATCCGCGTCGGCACCAGCCCCGCCGTCGTCAACGTCGCCCAGGGTCCCACCGGCCCGACCGGCCCCGTCGACACCACCACTGCCGCAGCCCTCGCCACGGAAGTCACCCGCGCTCTCACGGCGGAATCCGCCCTGGACGAACGCATCGATGATGAAGCCGCCACCCGCACCGCAGCCGACTCAGCCATCGCCACAGCCCTTGCGGACGAATCGACCCGGGCCACATCCGCCGAAGACGAACTCTCCGCACAAATCGCCTCTGAGTCTTCGGCGCGCGAAGCCGCCGACCAAATCAACGCGGAAGCCATCGAATCCGAAGCCACAGCCCGCGCCTCCGGCGACATTACCGCCGCCACCAACCTCTCCGCCCACACCACCCGCACCGACAACCCCCACTCCGTCACCAAGAGCCAAATAGGCCTCGGCAACGTCGACAACACCAGTGACGCCAACAAACCCGTGAGCACCGCCCAAGCCGCGGCAGATACCGCCGTGGCATCCTCTGCATCCTCCGCGCTGTCCGCTCATACCGGAAACACCAGCAACCCCCACAACGTAACCAAGACGCAGGTAGGCCTAGGGAACGTTCCTGATATCGACGCCACAGACCGAACAAACCACACCGGCACACAGCAGATTTCCACGATCGCAAATCTACAGGCCACATTGGACACCAAATCCACGGTCTCCTACCGCTTCGTCTCAGATGTCGATGTTGCGTTAGCGGACTCGGATCGAGCGGTGATCTACGAAACACTCACGGCCGCTCGCTCTGCCACGCTTCCCGCGGCTAATTCGGCGCCGGGAGGCACCTTAGTAATGATCGTGGACCGGTCAGGATCTGCAAGCCCCACGAGTCCCATCTTTATAAATCCTGCCGGGAGCGATGCATTCTATGCATCGAATGGATCTGTCACCGGACTAGGCACATGGGCGATCACCCGCGCCAATGGATGGTTGCTCGCTGTTTCAGATGGTGTCGGCAAGTGGACCGGGTTGATCCCGGCATGTGGCATAGCTGACGTGGCGGGCTTGCAAACCGCACTCAACGACAAAGCCGATGCCTTGCCGTCCTACATTGTGCTTTCCGGCCTAACCGCCCCGCTATCGTCCAACGGCAAGTATTTCCTCAACGGTGCAAAATTGTGGACACTCGGCGATACTCTCGCGCGGATACAGAAAGTCGGCACAACGTGGCGTATCTACGACGTGACCGGAACCGAGCTTTTCCGCGCGAACGCAGGCACCACCACCACCCCAGACCAAGTCCCATCGTGGTTTGATTGGGGAGGCAGTGCCACCGGTGTCTTGGCGCTTGCGGCGCCCGCCACGGTCAATCTCCGAGACTTCCGCCTTCGCTCAAACCATGAGGGTGATACCTCTTCAAACTCCTATACCGTGGCGAATCTACCCGAGCTCGGTCCGGGGCACACTGCATTCGCCTCTGACTCCACCACGCCCCTTGCATCCGGCCTCGGGAACATCGTGATGGGCGGCGGCTCCAACTTCGTGCCAGTCTACAGCGACGGCACCAACTGGCGGATCGGATAACCCCCATGGGCGACCTCAATTCAACGATCGGGAGCAACTGGCGGATCACCTACGATCCGGCTGGAGCCGCCACCGTGCTGGTGGACTACGGGGATGATCTCGTGGACGAGCCGCAGATGTCATGGAGCCAGTCCGTGGACAATGCCGCCTACACGGGAGCCCCCTCCATGGACTACTTCGGGCGCGGGCTGGTGCAGATGCCCATCCGCTTCTCCGTGCTCCGGGAGCATGCGGACGATGCAACCATGCGGTCATGGCTCTGCAACCATTTGGCCTCCCTGCCGGTTGGGGAAAAGAAGCCGCTCAAGCTGGAGATCAACGGCGGCACCGATGTCTTCCAATTCGACGTGTCCGTGATCCGGACCGTGACTCCCGTGCCCGTGACCAACGGAGCCGGGGCTGAGACCGTGACCGACTACCAGTTCGATTGCGGCCGCATGAAGAAACTCTAACCCATCGCCCACCATGGCTTCAAACTCTGACAAACAATTCCGGATCTCGATCCAAGTCGATGGTATCGAGCAGGCAAAGCGCGGCTTTGAGGACTTTTCAAAGACGCTTGGATCCGCCAGCTCTTCGGGCGGATCGGGCATCGTCAAGAATGTCTCCGCGCTGGCCAAGGCCACCGAGGAAGAGACAGTAGCCGCCAAGGGGGCGACAGAAGCGCTCAAGGGTGAAACTGCGGCCCTCAAGGACAACACGCAGGCCAAGCGAGAGAATGCCGCGTCAGGGGGTTCAAGCGGCTCGGGGCAATCTGCGGACTCAAAGGCGTACATGGCCGATCTGCTCGCCAAGGTGAAAGAGAAGGTGGGACTTGAGAAGTCCGCCGCCGAGGAGATCAAGAAAGCTGCCGATGCGCGAAAGGCGGATGTGGAGAAGCTAAAGGAAGCCATCCCGTTGCTGAAAGACATGGGAGCCAAGGGCCAGCTCTTGGAGAAGCTCTACACGAGTGGAGGTTTGGGGAGCTTTGCCCGATTGGCTGGACCCATCGCGGCCATTGCTGGCGCGGTGAAAGTGGCAAGTAGCGGGGTGGGCTACATGATGGATAAATTCAAGGAAGCCGACGAGGAGGCTTACAATCAGTTCAAGAAAACCCACACCGGCATCCGGTTGCTGATCGAACCGATGGAGGTGGTGAAAGAAGAGTGGCAGACATTCAAAACGGACATTGGCGAGTTGAGGGACGAATTAATGGACAAGGTGTTTGATGGAGCCATCACCGCTTTCAATAAAACCAAGGAAGCTCACGAACTCACCGAAAAGCTGAAAAAGAAGACCCAAGAGGTCAAAGAGGCACGGGAGGAGGAGGAAAAGGTTTTCGCTAAGAACCGCGTCCGAGATGCCATCAATGCGGAAGTAGAGGCGCTAAAGTTTGAGTTGGAGGCCATCGAAGCAAATTCCCACGCCTACGAGCGCCTTGCCGATCTGAGGGATTCTGGCCGTGAACTGGAATCCAAGAGAGCGGACTTTGCCGACAAGCGGGCGCTAGCTGCCGGTGGGGACATGGTGGATATTCAAGGCAATGCCGTGCTGCGCCATCTCGGAGAGGGGGCTACAAAGCTCGCCGAGCAGCTAGCCGCTTCCCAAGAGCGCTTTTCCGAATTGCTTCAACTTGCGCGCTTCCAAGGCACAAGGGCCACTGAGATGGGTAACAATCCCGATATTCCTAAAGAGGAAACTTATGCAGCTTTAGAGGAAGCGCGAAAGACCTACATCAAGGTCGCGGAGGCTCAAGCGGATACGGAGGCCTTGACGCAAACGCTGCAAAACAAGCTTCAGATGGCCAGGATGGATGCGGAGGGGCAACTGGATGACCTGCAAGCCAAAGTCAACGAGAAGACCAACGAGAAGAAGGAAGAGCTGTCAGACAAGGTAACCGGGGCTTTGGATAAATCGTATTCAGCCATCACCAATTACATCGAGCAGGGCGGGGACACCACCCCCGGAACAAAAACCATCCTGAAGACGCTCAAAAAAATTCATGACGATAGCACCGATGACTTGGAGCAGACCGTTGAGGTTGCGGGTGCTCTCAAGGGGCTAATGGCTGACAACGTCATGACCAACAAAGAGGTGAAGAAAGTTATCCTTGAGTCACTCAAATCAGTTGGAGAAGTGCCCGCTTTACTTCAGGAGATCACAAGGCAGCAGACGATTACAACTGCCCAACTCAAAGCAATGTCCGCCCAGATTCAGACCAATTCAACGAATCTGGAAGCGGTCTCCCGCCAATCGGCATGGATGCTCAATACTGGAGTGACCCACTAAATGGAGTCCACCTTGAGCCAGCTCAGTTTCCCCCATCGCTCTTCCCGCCTCTTGAGCTCGTCATACCTTTCATAGTACGCGGCATGGTCTTTTAGTAGCTCGCGTTTGAGGGACTGGAATGAGTCGAAGGCTTGGGCGAGATCCGCAGTGTACTTCGCGATCCGTCCGGGCATGGACGGGGGCGGATTCGATTTCTCGAAAGCTTCCCGAGCCTTCGCGGTTGCTTTCTCAGCGTCCCGCAGATCCTGGCGGGCTTTCTCCGTCTCCTCGCTGAATTCTTCCAGGGTCACGCCCTTTTTGACGAACTGCCGGAAAAGTTCTGGGTCGCTTCCAAGAATGGCCTCGTGATCTGCTAGATAGTTCCGCTGCCACCATTCCGCCTGAATGGCGAGCAGGTAGTTTTCCGTGGGGGCGCCTTCCACAAGGCCGGGGTGCGGATCCTTCTTGAGCGTCGCTACAGAGTCTTCGCCTTTGTCGCAGGAGACGAGGGCAAGTGCCAGAAGCAGGGCGGAAACATGACGCAGCATGTCCCATCCTTTCCATGCTTGTATGGTTGAATCAAGCCCACGGTTTCCACGGACTAGTCCAGCCGTCAGCCGTGCGTATCGGCGGCGGGTGCCGGAGAGTTCCCGGCGATGGCAGCATTCTGGACGATACAGGGCGAGGCGGGCAAATCCATGGACGCAACGGTGCGTGATCTGGATGCCGTTGGAGCAGTGGGTGCGAAGGTGAGCTTCCGCGCACTGGACGTGGACACGCTGACCTATTCGGTGCCGTTGGCAGGGCTCGCTCCCGGCGCGGAGATCCTGCCGGAGAATGGGCAGAAGGTGACGCTCTATCGGAATGGAGTCCGGTTCTTCCAAGGCATCGCCCAACGCTCGATCGCCATGCAGACCGTGAGTGTGACCGTCTACGGCGCGTGGTGGTGGCTGGATCGCCTCACGATGGTCACGGGGCAGACGGATAGCGCGGGCACCAATTCCGGGCGGGTGTCCTTCGCGTTTCCGCAGCAGTCCCTCCAAACCTCGTTTGCGGCTGCCGTTTCCCGCGCCATTGCCCTGGGCGCGCCGATCACCTCCGGCAGCTATGCCACGCTCTTCCCATGCCCGCAGATCACGCTCAATCAATCGACGTGCGCAGGCGTGCTGTCCGAACTGGCACGACTCACTCCGGATGTGATGCCGTGGTTCGACTACTCCACCACGTCTGCCACGATCAATACGGCCCGCCGTTCCACCGCCACAGTGCGGACGCTGGCGGTAGGAGCAGCCCCGGTGCTGGGGTGGAGTGTCAATCCGCAAATCGAGCTCAAGGCCGCATTCGTGCGCACACCCTACGTCAAACGGGATGCGAGCGGGAAACGCATCTGGGGGGAGCAACTGTCCGGCAGCAACGGGAATGCCCAGGGCGGCAGCTCGACCACGGTCCGGCTCAAGTCCGCCGCTTCCTCGATTGATGATGCCTACAACGGCTGCTCGGTGACGATGAACAGCGGCGCCGTCTCCGGACAAACCCGCACCATCACCGCCTATGTGGGCTCCACGCGCACCGCGACGGTATCCCCCGCATGGTCCGGCGGCAGCCCGGCGAGTGGCAACAGCTACGTGGTGGGCTCCGGAGATCCGCCCAGCAATGCGGAATCCCACGTGCTCACGGTGTCCGGGGAGGAGCTGGATTTCAACCTGCCGAATGACACGCTGGAGAGCTACAGCATCCAGACCACCGCTCCCACCACCAACCCTCTGCTGGCCGCATGGATCATGGCGCGGGATAGCAACATCGTGCAGGCCCGCGCGAACTACGGCGGGCTTCCGGCGGATGGCACCCTCAAGCTCAATACGAGCTACAACTACGCCACCACCTCTGCCGCTACCTCCACCAGCTACTCGGTTACGCCGGTTGCCACGGCGATCGTGGATGCCAATACCCTCAAGCCGGTAAGCCTGACCAATAAGTATCTGCTGGTCACGGAAGACCCACCGGAATGGGCCTTCAAGAAATCCGGCATCACGTGGACCAAGGTGAAAATCTCGGGAGAGCTCTCCTACGAGTTCAAGGAATACGACTACGGCGGGGCCAATTACGGCACGATCACCGCCTCTTACTCGTTGCCGTCATGGTGGTCTGCCGTTTCATTCTATCAGAAGGGAGGCAGCCTCTCCGGTGGCTTCCGGTTGCATGGCAAGTATGCGCTGTTCTGGCACCAGTTCGAGGTGGAGGGATGGGCGGTTTCCGCGTCCTATCCAGCCGCCACCACCATCTATCAGGATGCGGATTACGGATTCGTGAGTCCGCCCCCTGGCTTCGCCGCCGGACTTCAGGAGTCGCAGGGGTTCGTCCCCTACGTGGGTACTATCACACTGGCGGAGCAGGAGGCGGGCAGCACCCGCTACCGTGGCTGCGTGGTGAATCTCACCGGCTCGCTGCCAGAGCTGGCCACCATGAAGGCGCTCGTGCAGAGCGAGGAGCTGGACCTCTCCACCGGCCGCACCACGCTCACGCTGGGGGCTCCCGCGCGGCTTTCCTACGCGGACTTCGTCTCCCGTGTCCGCCGCACCTCTCAAGACAACATCGTTTACCTATGAAACAGTGGCAGTGCGCCGTAGAGGCGGATCAGAACATCCGGTGCGCCGGGGGATGGGTGATCGGGCTCCGGTCCGGTCAGGCCTTTTTCGTGGCGGATCAATCCATCAGCGGCCTCTCCGCACCCTCGCCCAATGGCAGCGGAGCGCGGCAGTTCGTGGCGGATCAGCCGGAGTGCTTCGTCGGCGGCAGCGGGCGAAATGTGCGGATCTCCGGCGCACCGAATACGCTGGTGCCCTCCGGTTACTTCAAGGCCTATGATCCAGCGAGCTTTGCCGGCACGCTCTTTGCGGGGGCATCGGTGGCCTTCAATCCGGATGACTCCGTGGACCTGCATGATGGAACGGATGTGCTGGCCTCCGCACCACCTGGAACTCTCGCGACCACGTCCGTACCCACCGGCACGTTCGTGCTATCCTCCACCGCCTACGGGGAATCCACCTACACCAGCGGCACGCCCTTCACCGTAGGAGCCACGCCGGAGGCGGACCCAGGCGCCTATGTTTTCCCCGGCGTGGAACTGCTGCCGAATGGCGCAACCGTGCCCACCCAGACCTTCTCCGCCAGCGATGCGGATCACTACGCGGGAGATGTGGACGCCACGTGGTCGATCATCATCCATGCGGACGGCTCCGCAGACGTGAGCGATGGCACGGACGTGGTGGCCACCCGCACGGAGGGCACACCGCATGAACCGTCAGGCACCTACTCAGCCACGGCTTATGGATTGGCCAACTATCTGGCCACGGATGCGGAAGACTTCTTCCTCACCGTGCAGATGCCGCCCGGCATGCCGATGGATTCATGGGTGTATGTGGTCCTCACGGAGAGCAGTCCGGGAGTGATTGGAAGCGTGGAGGGACCCTTCCGTGGGGATACGCTGCCATCATCAAGCTCCAGCGTGTTCTACGTGCCGATCGGCTTCACGGAAAGCCCTGGCGTGGTGCATCAGCTACAGGACGGGCCGATCCTGTGGGCCGGACCGGATCCCATTCCCGTGACCTCCGTCGCGGGGAAGACGGGGGACGTGGAGCTGGAATGGAAGGACATCAAGAGCCTGCCCTTGCCGACGTTTGAAGAGGGCAAGCTGCCCCCGCTTTGGCTCTACGACGATTTCATCGGGGCAAGCCAAGGGTTCAATAACATCGGGCAGCTCAACTGGCAGTGGGGCGGCGACAACAACGTGGTGACCTTGGTTCAGGTGGGAGACGGGATGGCCTGCGGCGTGGTACGGGTGCGGGCGCAAAACAATGGCGGCTACTCGGTGCTGGAATGCCCGACGCAGTTTCCGTTCTCCGCGCTCGTGGGGCTGACCTGGGAAACTGTCTTTGCTGTCAGCGATGCAGGCCATGGCTATGCAGCCGTGGGGATCGGCATCAATGGGACCCTCCACTGGATTCACTCCAATGCGACGAACTGGACCTTTGCGGATGCCTACAATGTTTTCACCCATGACCTCGGCGTGCCGGTGACGACGGGCGATCTGGCAACGACGGGGGATCGATATCGCTTCACATGCACCTACTCCAGCTCGACCACGGCCGATATCCGCCTGGAGGTGACCGGCTATAACCTGACAACCTGGTCAACGGTCTACAGTGGCACGGTGGCGATCTCGCTGTGGACCACCGGACCAATCGTCCCGCACATGCGGATCTTTAGCAGCACATCCGGAGACAAGGATTTATTGGTCGATTACTTCGCCATGCGCTCCCCGGCACCCCGATGAAACTTCCCGCCTGCATCTTCACCTATGCGGGTGGCGCGCTGCTCGTGCCGTGGACCGTGCGGGGAGCCAAAGCCGCCGGGTTGATCCCGGTGGTGTGCGAAGATGCCGCCGCGCCACTGCCCGGGAATGTGCGCGGGTGGTTGGCCAGCGAGGGCGTTGAACTCATCGCCACGACCTTCCCGCGCCGGGGAAATCTCAATGGCACCGATTGTGCCGCGGGGATCTGTCGCACGCTCGCTGAGACCGCACGACGTCACGGGGCCACCCATGCGATGAAGCTGGATGATGACACGGTGGTGGTGGATGCCCGCGTCTTCACGCGCCACCGGCATGCGCGCGCCGTGGGGCTCACGTGGCCGGGCGGCAGGCCCGGCGCGTATGGCATGGCCTACATGCTGCGGGCGGATGTGGCTGAAAAGGCCGCCGCGCGTTTGGAGCGTGGCACCTTCCGCCCGACCGCGCCGGAGGACATCACGGTATGGGAAACGGTCGCACGTTGTGGGCCGGTGATCGAACGGCGTTTCAGAGCGCGGCGTGGTCCGTTCACGGCGCTCCCGCCCGGGGCACCGATCGATCGGCGCTTTGACGTGCTCAATGTCGGCACGCCGCCTCCGGGAGAATGGAGGAACCGCACGGTCCAGATGGTCAGGGAGATGAAGCGGATTATCGGCGTGCTCGCGGACTAGTTCGCGAGGTTATTGGAAAGCACAAAAAAAGCCGCCCTTAAGGGCGGCTTTTCGTTAGGCGGCTTCCGGATGGTAGGCCGGATCGTTCTTGAAGTTCTTGGGAAAGTAAGTAATGCAGAGTGTCTCGAAAATAGACGCCAAGGATTCCGGCGTATGATTTCGGACGCTCAATAGATACTTGAATCGCTTCACCCATCCTTTGGCCAACGGGTTGCTGTAAAGAGCCGCTAGTGCGTCATCATCGTCCGCCGCGTGGCACTCCGCGCAAAGCGAGAGGCCCACATGGATGGCGAAATGCTCGTTTAGCGTGGCCTCTGCCGCCGATGGTTTTTCAGCCGTCGCAATGACTGGACGGAACTTGCAAATCGCTGAGGCCAACAGACCAGCCACACGATGCAATTGAATCTGATCGGTGATGCCGTAGCGAGCCCGCAGGATCTGGTAATCGCCCAAGTAGTGGTCAACAGTTCTCGCCGTGAGATGTTTGCACAGAGCGACGTTGTTGAAGTCCACTCCAGAAACTCCGTTCGCCTTCATGTCTTCGAAGGCGTGGCGAAGTCCAAGCAGTCTCTTGCTCCAAAGGCCTTCCAAAAGGCCGCTTTCAATAAGCGTCTTTGAATCAATTAGAATGCTCATGCTTCAGCAAGAAAGCGCGCTACTTGGGCAGATGCTCTCTTAAAGCCTTCCAAGGACGAAACGTGAGACGAATTACCGGACGCTTCAAACCGAGAGGCGCGCTCTAATTGAATAGATTCAAGCGCCTCCCTAGCGAACTGCGCTTCGGCATCGCTTATCTGATGTTCTTCGGTGTTGCTCTCACTCATAGGGGGTATTGTCAGTCGTGCGCGGCTAACTACGCGTGATTTTGATTATTTCCTATTACAAAAATGGCTTCGAATTTGATTGAAACCAAAAATACGCCCAATTTTCAGCATGATTCAACTTGGTTAGCAATAGCAGAATACACTGAAAATAAGCAATTTACGCAAGACATCAAGCCCAATATTTAACGAACGTTAAGCGATGCCGTTGGCAAGTATTTTCTTTGGGGTAATTTTACGTATTGGCCGAAAAAGTCACTCTTGAACCCTCACACTATAGAGTATTCAACACATTGTTGTCGATCATCTTTCCCCTGATCAAAAGTAGGTTGGTGGACTAGTCTATCACCAGAGCGCTGCAAGGGCTGGATCTTCCAGCATAGCGAGCCGGGCGTCTGGCGCGATCATCGCCGCGCGGATGCGGAAACTCGTCAGCGGACCAGCAAAGGCGCTCACGCAGAGGTAGGGCACTCTTGCCGAGAGCGCAGGATCTGCCGTTTGTGTCCGCTGCCAGCAGTCCGTCCGAGCAGGATTACGATGTTGTCCGTAGGAGAGGAACACGCCTCCTACATGGGCGAAATCTTGGCAGCGGACGCGGCCTTTTCCCCCGGCGCCCTCGGCGAGGGCACCCTACCTTCAGGGCGCTGCCTTCAGCTCTTGAACATTGGATTTTTCCAAGGAATGTAGGATGTGCTTGTCCACCTCTTTGAAGAGGTGACACCTCCGTCCTCCTCCCAGACATCCGACCATGAAATCCGGAACGCCCCCGACGCTGCTTTTGATCGTGGCTGCCAGCATGCTCCCCGTCCTGGCGGAGGAGCCTGCCTACGTGCCGATCGCATGGTATGCGAACACCAACGATGCCAACACCAAGGAAGGCAAGCGCGCGGCTGCGATCCTGCGGGATCACAAGATCGAAACCGTCTCGGTCGGTTCCGCCTCCTGCACTCTTTCCGTGCCGGCTGGGAAATCCGAGGAAGCCCGTTCCCTGCTGGCGAAGGCCATTCAGGACGACGATCTTCATATCAATCTGCTGAAGGCGGATGCGAAGGAAAACCAACCGGATCAGGACAAGATCCTCTCGGACAAGGTGGCGGAGATCCTCAAGGAAACCATCGCCCTGAAGGCGGGCAGCAAGCGCATCGATCTGGACCCGCACTTCACCACCGAGGGCGGCATCTCGACGGCATCCCAAAGGACTTACGTTTCGAAGCGCTGCCCCTACATCAAGATCCAGGTCCGCTTCCAACCGGTGAATGCCCGTAAGGAATCTCCGGAGGACACCATCCTGGAAGTTTCCAAGCCCTTCCTGGAATACGCCGTGATCGATTGAAAGCACGGCGATGCCAAGGCTGAATCGACATTCAGCGATCAAGGCGAGTGGGACGTCACTTCCGGAGTATTTCATGCCCCAACGGGGCAGCGTGGGATAGCCCAAGGCAACGCCTTGGGTTGCGGGAGGAAAAACGGCCAAGCCCTGAATGTCGATTCAGCCTAGGGGAACCCCGTCCGCCGAGTTCGCAGGTGGCGGATTAAACTTTGGTTTAACTCTTTTGACCTGCCCGTGGGAGGCGGGGATCTGGTATACGCACGGGAACCGCCATCCCCCGCGCGTGCGTTGACCACTCCCCACATTCCATGAAATCGATCCTGTTCGTCACCCTGCTCGGCCTCGGCTGGGCTGCCACGGCACCCGCCCAGGAGGTGCTGCCCTTTCCCCCGAAGACGTCCGGCAGCACCGCGGGCCGCACGATCCAGGACTCCATCTACAGCCCGAAGAAGCCGGAGAACCGCACACCCGCGGGTGCGCCGAACGTGCTGATCGTGCTGATCGATGATGCGGGCCCCGGCCAGCCGAGCACGCTGGGCGGCGAGGTGCGGACGCCGACGATGGACCGCCTGCTCCAGCAGGGCGTGGGCTACAACCGCTTCCACACCACCGCGATGTGCTCGCCCACGCGCGGCTCGCTGCTCACCGGGCGGAACCACCACCGCATCGGCGCGGGCCAGATCGCGGAGCTGGCGAACGATTGGGACGGCTACTCCGGCACCCAGCCGAAGAGCAGCGCGATGATCCCGGAGGTGCTGAAAAACTACGGTTACCATACCGGCGCATGGGGCAAGTGGCACAACACCCCGGCGGAGCAGACCACCGCGGCGGGCCCCTTCGACTACTGGCCCACCGGCTACGGCTTCGAGTATTTCTACGGCTTCCTCGCGGGAGAGGCCTCCCAGTATGAGCCGAACATGGTCCGCAACACGACCATCGTCCACCCGAACCATCCGAAGGACGGCAAGCCCTACCACCTCACGGAAGACATCGCGGATGATGCGATCTCCTGGCTCCAGCAGCACAAGGCCTACATGCCGGACAAGCCGTTCTTCATGGACTGGGCACCGGGTGCCATCCATGGACCGCACCAGGTGGCGGGCGAATGGGCGGACAAGTACAAGGGCAAGTTCGACGATGGCTGGGACAAGTATCGCGAGCGTGTCTACAAGAACGCCAAGGCCAAGGGCTGGATCCCGCAGAATGCGCAGCTCACGCCACGGCCTGCCTCGCTCCCGGCCTGGGACAGCATCCCGGAGGCCGAGCGTCCTTTCCAACGGCGGCTCATGGAAGTGTGCGCCGGATTCGCGGAGCACACGGACTACGAGGTCGGCAGACTGGTCGATGAGATCGACCGGCTCGGCTACGGTGAGAACACCATCGTGATGTATATCTGGGGCGACAACGGTGCGTCCGCAGAAGGCCAGAACGGCTCGATCAGCGAGCTGCTGGCCCAGAATGGCATCCCCACCACCACCCCGCAGCAGATCGCCGCGCTGGACACGCTGGGCGGACTGCCCGCACTCGGCACCGCGAAGACGGACAACATGTATCACGCCGGCTGGGCATGGGCAGGCAGCACGCCTTACAAGTCCACCAAGCTCGTGGCCGCACACTTCGGCGGCACGCGCAATCCGATGATCGTCCGCTGGCCGGCGAAGATCCACCCGGATGCCGCTCCGCATCCGCAGTTCCTCCACGTGGTGGACGTGGTCCCGACCATCTACGATGCCGCGGGCATCACCCCGCCACGGGTGGTCAATGGCATCCAGCAGGACCCGATGGACGGCGTGAGCTTCGCCAGCACCTTCAATGATGCGAAGGCCCCGGAGGTACGCCACACCCAGTATTTCGAAATCATGGGAAGCTGCGGCATCTACCACGATGGCTGGTTCGCCGATGCCCCCGGTCCGCGCGAGCCATGGATGCCCGGTCTGCCGAAAGGCTTCTTCGATGAAAAGGGCGGCGTGGCCTGGACCCCGGACAAGGACAAGTGGGAGCTCTACAACCTGAACGAAGACTGGTCCCAGGCGAACGACCTCTCCACCAAGATGCCGGACAAGCTCCGCGAGATGAAGGACCTCTTCCTCATCGAGATGGCGAAGAACAACGGCTTCCCCATCGGCGGCGGGCTCTACATTCCCGTGGTCCGGCCGGACCAGAAGATCTCCACGCCCTACACGAGCTGGGACTTCCCCGGCGATCTCACGCGCATGCCGGAATTCACTGCGCCCGCGCTGGGGAACAAGGAGAACACCGTGACCCTCCACGCCGAGATCCCGGCGGATGCCAATGGCGTGCTCTACGCGCTGGGCGGCTTCTCCGGCGGCCTCGCCTGCTACGTGAAGGACGGCGTGCTGTCCTATGAATACAACCTCTTCGAGATCCAGCGCACCCACATCCGCGCGAAGACCAAGCTCCCCGCGGGCAAGGCCACGATCGAAGTGACCACCCGCTACCAGGAAAAGAAACCAGCCGGTCCGCTGGTGGTGACGCTGAAGGTCAATGGCAAGGAGGAAGCCAGCGGCGTGGTGCCGGTGAGCGCGCCGCTGCTCTTCACCGCGAATGATTGCCTGGATATCGGCACCGACCTCGGTTCCCCGGTCTCCGTGGACTACTTCGACAACGCGCCGTTCAAGTTCAACGGCCGCATCTCGGACGTGCACATGGAGTATACGAAGTAACCGGCTGACCCGGTCTGCCGCCATTCTTTGCTCCGGAGGGGCATCGGATGGCAGCCGGTGGCGGAGGAGCCTTGGCGACGCCCCCACCGGACAGGCATGATGAAAAGACAGCGCCCCGGCAGGGGCGCGGGAGGCGAGCGAAGATCAAAGACATTCGATCGCATCATCTCATCGGCAGCTTTCCCACATACCTCCGGCATGTGAATATCATGATGGACGTTGACCGGTGGGGGCGTCGCTGCGCGACTTGCCACCGGCTACCGTCCGATGCCCCTCCGGGGCAAAGAGTCGCATGCAGGCGCGGAGAGCAGTAGCGCGAAGGTCCTCCTTCGCGTGCCGGGTGCGGTGCGATGGAGGCAGGGGTATCCCTTTCCTGAGAAGGTCCTCCAGACGCACGCCAAGCGGGAGCTTGGTCGCTACTTCCCTGCGGGGCGATGGAGAGGCGGCATCCCTTTCCTGAAAAGGCCCGCCAGACATCCGCCAGGGAGGATCTTGGCGGCGACTTCCCCCTCGATTCGATAAGATTGCCACCGGGGACGGGGGCGATAGGATCGGGGGACGTGAACGTCGCCCTGATCCTGCCGCTCTTCTACGAGATACGCCCGCCGTCTGAGGCAGGGCGTGCTGGCGTGGCTGGATGAGCATCCCGGCTGGCGGGTGTATGAAGTCGAGCCCGCCGAGCTCGGGGATCTCAACAAAATCTCCCAACACTTTTCCGGGATGATCACGTGGTCCTTCGAGAGACAGGGTATCCTGCCGAAGCTGGCCACGTGCGGGCTCCCGATCGTGGATTGTGGAATCACCCGCGCCGGGGAGGAGCAACTGCCGATGGTCAGCCGGATCACCTTTGATCGCAGCACCATCCACGGCCTGGCGATCGATCACTTCGCGGAGCTGGGATTGGAGATCGTGGGCTATGTAGGCACCGTCCTGCGCCTGGATGGCCAGTTGTCCCAGCATGTCGCCCCGCTCCAGGCGATCGGCCTGAGCAAGGGGATGGAATGGCAGGAACACGATCTGGGCCTTGAAAAGCTCACCAATCATTGGGAGGCCATCTGGGAGCTTGCGGACGATGAGAGACTGATGGCGTTCCTGAAGAATTGCCCGAAGCCCATCGGCCTGCTCACGGAGGACGACTACATCGGGGTGCTGATCTGCGAGGCCGCCCGCAAGCTGGGGATCAGCCTGCCCGGAGAGATCGCGGTGATGGGCCAGGGAAACCGCGTGCTGGGTCAATCCGGCAGCCCGACTCTTTCCTCCGTGGTCATTCCGGGACGTGAAGTCGGAGCCGCCGCCGCAGCGATGCTGGACGAGTGGATCAAGACCGGCATCCAACCCGCCAACCGGATGGTGCCCTGCACGGAGGTGGCCTTCCGCGAAAGCACCGGCGGCCTCTCCCGCCATACCGGCATCGAGCGGGCGAAGCGCTACATGGAGTTGCACGCGGTGGAAGGCACCACGGTGAGCGAGATCGCGAACATCGCCGGTTGCTCGATCCGGACGCTGCGCCAGCGGTTCGAGGATTTCTACGGCATCGATGTGGCCGACCATCTCCGCCACTCACGCCGCGACAATGCGCTGCGCCTGATCGCGAAGACCGATCTTCCGATCGCGGAGATCGCGAAGCAGTGCGGCTTTCACTCGCCCTCGAACTTCTTCAACTTCGTGAAGCGCCACACGGGTGGGATCGGGCCGCAGGAATACCGGAAGCAGTTCGGCGAAAGCCAGCCGGAGGAGTGAGGGGCGGTGGATTTCCCCGGGGATGCATGCGAAGGCATGGCCGACCGTTTCCGGCCGACCATGCCCGTTCGTTGCATTTACTACCCAGGAAAAACAGGGGACGTGGGGAGCCGCCGATCCGGCACGTCCTTGGAATGAAAGGGGCTCGGATCACTCGCCCATCACTTTCGCCCGGAGGAATACATGGGGATTCTCCTGGGAATCGGGGACGAAGAAGAAGTGGTTGGTGTAGCCATCCGGAGCCGGCGTGGCGGCGAGATTGAGCGGACCGCTGTCCGCCGGGGGAACCTCCGCCGCCGGATAGAGATTCCAGGCCGACAGATCGAGGCTGGCCTGGATATGGTAGGTGATGCCATCCACGGTGGCCGAGAGATCGGGTGATCCGGAGAAGACCGCCCCATTCCGCACCGGCACGGTGAGCACGAGCATCCGGAAGGTATTCACCGTAGACATGCTGCTGGCGATGCGGCTGCCGGTGGCACCGGAAAGCGGATCTCCGCCGAACGCGAACTCATGGAGGTTGTTCAGCCCGTCATTGTCCGGATCCTGGTCCTTGCCATTGTTTCCACCCGTGAGGGTTTTCGCCGTGGCCCAATCGACGTAGGCATCCACCCCGGTCACATTCAGAATGCCATTGCCGGTGATGTAGGCGACCTGATGATCCGCAGAAGAAGTCAGGGAGCCATAGGTGCCCGCCGGTTGTGGAACGCCATCCAGATACAGGCCGTGGATGGTATCGGTCAGCGAGTGGTTCAGATTCAGCACCGCCCCGGTCACGATCTTCACATCGGAGGCATCCGCCAGCGTGTCCGTGCTGATGGAGAGCGTGCCGCCGGAGGTGGAGACCAGCGTGTTTCCGGTGTAGCTGAGGGCACCGGTCAGGGTGGTGGTGCCGGTGTTCATCTTCTCCACCGAGCCGGTGCCGCTGATGGCATTGGCAAAGGTGAAGGCACCGGTGCGGTTCAGAACAAGAGCAGCGTTGTTCACGACCGGTGATGCGGCGGCGATGGTGCCGGCCGTGCCCGAGCCGATCTGCAGCTTCCCGCCACTGATGGTGGTGGTGCCGGTGTAGGTATTGGCGGTCGTGCCATCGAGGATGTAGGTGCCGGTGCCGGTCTTGGTGAGAGACAGCGTGCCGGTGCCGGTGGTGATCGCACCATTGAAGTTGCTCGAAGTACCACCATTGTAGTTGATGGTGAGCGTGGCAGGGTCGGTGCCGTTGTTGAGCACGTAGGTGGTATTCGCCGTGCGGGTGAGATTGGAGAGCGTCTGACTGAATCCGTTCAGATCGAAATTGGAATCTCCGGACACACCCAGCGCCAATGCCGCATTCGTGGCGATGCCATCGGCCGCACCGAGCTTCGCCAGACCGGTGGTGCCGAGGCTGGCGTAGCTGCCGCCACCTGAATAGATCACGGTACCGAGACGCTGGGTCAACGGTGTGCTGGCGGAGGTGATCGGTCCGGCAAGGGTCAATGTGGAGCCGGTCGCTGCAAAGAAGAACCCGCCCGAGCCAGTCGCACCGGTGACCGTGATGGGACCACTCCAGGTGGCGTTCGCATTGGTCGCGTTGACCTCCAGGACACCGCGCGCGGTAGCCCCGCTATTGGCGCCCAAGGTCAGGGCGTTGGTGATGTTCACACCATCCGCCAGTTGGATGCGCTGGTTCTTTCCTGCAAGATCAAGAGTCACCGGCCCTGTTCCGAAGGCTGCATTATTGGAAGCTACCGCAATCGCAAAGTTCACGGCCGTGCCACCGGTGTAGGTGTTCGCCGCGGAGAGGGTGACCGTGCCGCCGCCGGAAGAACCGAGGTCCGTGCCGCCGATCTCCAGCTTCCGTGCACCGCCGGTTTCACCGATCACGCCGCTGAAAGTGCCGCTCGATCCATAAGCGGTGACGCGTGCATCGTCCGTGAGTGTGACCGCAGCGGAGAGTGTATTGCCACTCAGGCGGATCGCGCCGAGACGGCCCACTCCTTCCGAAGAGCCGGTACCGGCGATGCTCATCGGATAGGTGAAGGTTCCGGCGGCCGTCAGGTAGGCCTGCCCACCGGATGCCACCGTCACCGCGCCGGTCCCGTAGGCGGACAGGTTGCCCGCGCCGATGCGCCCTTTGTTGATGAACGTGCCACCCTTGTAGGTATTGGCTCCGCTCAAAGTCATGATGCCATCGCCACCCGTCTTCGTCAGCGAGTAGGAATTCGCACCATCCGAGATGATCCCGCTGATCGCGATGGTGGAAGCCGCGGTGCTCGTGGTGAGGGTCTCGAAGGTGGCGTTTCCATTCAGCGTGCCCGCGCCGGAAAGCGTGATCGCTCCGGTGTCGGTGGGGTCGCCGATCCTGGCGGTGCCGCTGGTGTTCCAGGGATTCGTGAGTGTCCGCGCGGTGGTGCCGTCGCTGGAGAGAATGCCGCCGTTGAACTGGATCGCGCCGGTACCGAAGGCCGCCGCGTGGCCGGCCTTGGCGCGACCGGCGTTCAGCGAGGCGCCGCCGGTGAAGGTATTCGGCGTGGAGATGGTGACCGTGCTGGTGCCATTGACCGCCAGTGATCCGGGACCGCTGATCAGGCCGGTGCCGGTGAGCGTGTAGGCGGCAGTGTTGTTGTTGAAGACCACCGCAGCAGGAGTCACGGTGACCGCCAGAGTCGGGCTGAAGTTCGCCGCGGTGTCATCAAAGGTCACGCTGTCCCCCGTGAAAAAGTTGGCGGTGCCTCCATTCCAATCGAGATCCGTGCCTGCGGTTTCCCACGTGGCGGTGGTGCCGCTCCAGGTCAGCGCCACCGGTGGATCGATGGTGAGTTTGACATCGGACGCTCCTACGGTGAACACCGGATTCCGGTAGTTGATCGCGTTGGTCAGGGCGAAGTTGGCCGCGGTGGCGGTGGTCCCGCCATGGCCGAAGATCTTGTACGTGCCACCGGTGAGGCTCGTTCCGACCGGAGTGACGGTGAGGATATTGCTGCCTGCGATGGTCAGGGTGCCGGTGCTGGTGAAGGCACCCGCAGTGGTGGGATCGAAGTTGATCGTCGCGCCACTGGCGAAGGTGGCGCTGGCGGCGGTGCCCTCGCCGGAGAGCTTGCCCGCGGCCCCGATGGACAGAGCGGAATTCGGGATCGAGCCGGTGAGATTCAGCGTACCCGCGGTGATACTGGTGGTGCCCGCGTAGGTATTCGCAGTGCCGCTGATGGTATTGGTGGTATTCGTTCCCTGCGTGAAGCCGCCGGTGAAAGTCAGCGGTCCGGAGAAGTTGATCTGGCCGGGGCTGGTGCTGCCGATGGAGATGCCGAAGCCGCCGCTGATCCCGGCGCTGATGTTGGGATTACCTGTGTTCGAACCGAAGACGCTGTTCGCCGTGAGCGTGATGGTGCCACCCAGATTCGAGGAGCTATCCACACGAATCGCGCCGCGGCCTTCGTTGTTGCCGGAGCCGCCCACGGTGATTGCCGCATTCGGAAGATTCGCGCCGACAAGGAAGAGGGTGCCGGTGGTGATCTTGATGCTGCTGACGTTGGTGAGATCGCTGGTTCCTACCGCGATCGCCACCTTGCCTGCTCCGGAGGTATTGATGTTGATCGTGCTCGCGGTGAGATTTCCGAGCGCACCGGACATCGTGCACTGCGAGGAACCGGTATAGGTGATGGTCCCGGCGGTGATGGCGTCCGCACCCACGGTCACGGTTTCCCCGGCGCTTGCGAAAGTGGCGTCGTTGCCATTGGTCCAGACGACTCCGGCATCCCAATTCGTCGAGGTGAGGTTCCAGTTGTTATCGGCATTGGCCGTCTGCCAGGTCTGCGTGACGGCCTGGGCCGAGGCACCGGAAAGGCAGAGTGTTAGAAAGAGGGAGAAGCCGGGATGGAGGGAACGAGGGTTTTTCATGGTTCGCAATGGGGAGCTAATTGTGTCATCACATCGGAGATGCGATTCTTCCATTGCATGCCATTTTCTGTAAAAAATTGGCTATTTCAGTTTTGGAACATCGAGTTCACTTTTCCAGCCCTTGGGACTGGGAGACGGAACGCCTCTCGCTACGACCATTCGCTGCCGTTGATCGGGAGGATGGATCTCCCGATCGCGTAGATCGCGAAGCGCAGCAGCCGCCGCGATGAACAGCGGCGGCCTTTGTTTTCAAACCGCCAGCCTAGCTCCTATTTTTCAGGCTTCAGATCGATGACGACCTTTTCGATCTTCCCCTCAAAGGGGAACGGCGGCTTGTAGGTGAAATCCACTGCCGAGCCGACGTCCATGCCGACGTCCAATCCTTCACCAAGCGAGAACTGGATGGGGATCGTCTTCTCCATCCGTCCTCCGGCGATCGTCTTGCCATTGGCGGTCATCGTGATCGTGCCGCCCTTCCCTGCTCCGCCACCATCGTATTTGAAATCGACGGCGAGCTTGGTCTTGCCCTCCGGCAGCGCATCCTTCGCGGGGAAGTTCATCCGCTCGTTGCCCAGGTAATTATAGACAAAGGTGGGGATGCCATCGCGCAGATACAGGCCATAGCCACCCTCCAGCCCGCCGTGCGTGACGATCATCCCGTTGGTCTTGCCGCCGCTCAGCTCGATATCCGCGGTGATGGTCCACGATTTGTTGATCATCGGCGGAGAGGCGGCGTCCGGCAGCCCGATGGTGCCGGGATAATACGTCATGGAATTCCGTCCGCGGGTCAGGCTGGGACGGCCCATGGCCTCGGCATTCATGCGGATGGTGCCGCGCCAGTCGAGAGGCAGCACGTTGTATTTCGTCGCTTCCACCCACCACAGGTCCTGGAGCTCGCGGAGCTTCACAGGGTTCTTTGCCGCGAGGTCGTCCGCCTGCGAGAAATCTTCATCGATGTTATAGAGTTCCCACTTCTGCTTGTCGGGGTCGAACTCGCTGCGATTCGGGTTCCACGGCTCGAACGAGGGAGCCGAGGCCATCCAGCCATCGTGATAGATGCCGCGGTTGACGGCCATTTCGAAGTCCTGGGTTCGGCGGTGCTCCGGAGCTTTGGCATTGGTGAAGGTGAGGGCGAAGCTGGTTCCCTCGATGGGCTTCTGCTCGACACCATTGAGCATCGAAGGCGCCGTGATACCACACACCTCGTAGATCGTGGGTACGATATCGATGGTGTGGGTGAACTGGGAGCGCAGGCCGCCCTTGTCCTTGATCCTCGCCGGCCACGAGATGATCATCGGGTTCCGGATGCCACCGAAATGGCTGGCCACCTGCTTGGTCCATTGGAATGGCGTATTCATCGCGTGCGCCCAGGCGCTGGGGAAGTGGTTGAAGTGCTTCGGGCCGCCGAGTTCATCGATGACCTTGAGGTTGTCCTCCCACTTTTCCGGGAAGCCATTGAAGAACATGTTTTCACAAAGTGATCCTTCGATTCCGCCCTCGGCACTGGAGCCATTGTCACCGGCGATGTAGATGATCATCGTATTGTCCGCATCCGGGAGCTGCTTCACCGACTCCACGATCCGGCCCATCTCGTAGTCCGCATGCGCGCCATAGGCGGCGAAGACCTCCATCATGTGAGCGTAGAGCCGCTTCTGATCGGCATTGAGCGAGTCCCACGCGGGCAGGCCGTGCGATCTCTCCGTGAGCTTCGTATTCTGCGGGACCACGCCGAGCCGCTTCTGCCGTGCGAGCGTTTCCTCGCGGTAGGCATCCCAGCCCATGTCGAACTTGCCCTTGAATTTCTCGATCCACTCCTTCGGTGCTTGATGGGGGGCATGGGTGGCGCCCGGTGCCACGTAGAGGAAGAACGGCTTGTCCGGAGCGATGCTTTTCATCTCGCGGACCCACGCGATCGACTTGTCCGCAAGGTCCACGGTCAGGTGGTAGTTCGGATCGGTGGAGGCCGGCACGAGGTTGCGGTTTTCGTAGAGCACCGGGTTCCAGTGGTTCATGTCGCCGGCGTTGAAGCCATAGAAGTAATCGAAGCCCAAGCCATTGGCCCAGCGGTCGAACGGGCCCGCCTGGCTGGTATCCCATGGCGGAGTATTGTGGTTCTTGCCGATCCAGGCGGTGTTGTATCCGTTCTGCCGCAATACCTCGCCCACCGTACCGCAGCTCTTGGGCAGGATGCAGCAGTAGCCGTCATAGCCGGTGGCGAGCTCCGTGATTCCCGCGAATCCCACCGAGTGGTGATTGCGACCGGTGATGAGCGCCGCGCGCGTGGGACTGCACAGGGCGGTGGTGTGAAAGCGATTGTAGCGCAAGCCCTCCCCTGCGAGACGATCCATCGTCGGAGAAGGAATGCCTCCGCCGAAGGTGCTGAACTGACCGAAACCGGCATCATCCAGCAGGATCATGAGAATGTTCGGCGCGCCCTTGGGAGCTTTGACGGGTTGCGGGAACTCCGCCTTGTCCGAGTCCAGATAGGTCCGGCCGATGCTGCCCTTGAAATGGAAATCAGGCCGGGGAAGCACCTCCCGCAACCCTCCATCATCAGTGGCAGCCTTGGCCCCCGCAGGCTCCTGCGCATGGGCCGCGCCTGCGGAAAAGATTCCGAGCAAAACCAGTCGAACGAGATGCTTTTTCATGGCCGCATGGTGGATGGATTTTTCTTTCCGAGCGGCTGGTATCGTATCAGGCGGCGGGATCGGATCTATAGAGCGATGGTTTCATTGCGCGAGGGCGGGAAGCCTTCGCACAACTGACTTTGTAGATAGAATCACGGTCCGCGCCTCGTTTGACCCAGCGCTTCCACTGCAAGCCCTTCATGCTCGTGAAATCCCTCCGACTCACTGCCGCGCTCTGCCTTGCCATCGCCTCCCCTGCCCTTGCGGAATCGGCGAAGGGGCCGCATCTCACGGTGGACAACTTTCAGGGCAGTCTCAAGCCCATCGGTTTCGTGATGAAGGAGCCGGGCTATCATGTGTGGTGCAACTCGCCGATGATCGGCCCGGACGGGCGCTGCCATCTCTTCGTTTCCCGCTGGCCGATCACAGCCGGGTTCGATGCCTGGCACACCCGCTGTGAGATCGCCCGCTATGAGGCTCCGGCACCGGAGGGCCCGTGGACGTTCAAGGAGGTCCTCCTTACGGGCAACAAGCAGTCCGGGGACGGCTGGCCTGCGAACTCGCCGCACAATCCTTCCGTGGTGAAGCTGAAGGAGGGACGCTACGCCCTCACCTTCATCGGAAACTCGGGCGGCAATCCCGGCGCCTTCCCTGCGGACCAGAAGATCGGCATGATGCTGGCGGACAAGCCGGACGGCCCGTGGAAGCTGGTGGGAACGGACGGCCTCGTGCTCTCCCCTCCCGCCGATCCCGCCATCTGGTGCCATGACAGCGCGGTGGGCGTGAACAATCCCGCGCTGCTGGAAAGCGGCGGCAAGTTCCTGCTCTACTACAAGGCGATGCGCCCTGGCAAAGGCGAGGTGCGTAGAATGAGCGTGGCGATCGCGGACAAGGTGGAGGGTCCCTACGTCTTCCAGCCGCTGCCACTCACGGAAAACAAGCAGGGCATCGAGGACGGCTACGCCTTCCGCATGGATGGCCGCATCCATCTCATCACGACGGATTCCCACACCGGCGGCGGCTGGATCTGGTCCTCGGATGACGGGCTGAAGTTCGACCCCGAGCCGAAGCGCGCTTACGACAACATGCGGACGATGAAGACAAAGGAGGAGATCGCCGCCATGAAACCCATCTACGGTCCATGTAGTTTCCAGCGACCGCAGCTCCTGCTCGATCCCACGACCGGCGTGCCCACCTACCTCTTCACCGCCAGCGGCACGAATCCGAAGGATGACGCGGGCTCGCGGCCATTTGTCTTCAAGATCGTGCCGCCACAAGAGTGATGGTAGTGCGCCCCCGGCGAGGGCGCGTGAAGATCCGGTCCGCCTTTGAGGGGCTGGGGGCCAGGGGCTTGGGATCAGGGAGAGAAGGGAAGAACCAGAGGATTACTCTTCAGTCTCCCCCTAGGCTGAATCGAGATTCAGAGCAGCCCTGAAGGGGCGGCATGGGATAGCCCGGGGCAACGCCCCGGGGAGTGAAGGTCTATCGTAACGAGCCCTGTAAGGGCGGAATGAAAGTGGGGAACAGGCTCATCCCGATATGACGCCCCTTCAGGGCTTGATGCTTTTCCCACCCGTAACCCAAGGTGTTGCCTTGGGCTATCCCATGCCGCCCCGTTGGGGCTTGAAATACTCCGGAAGAGTCGTCCCACTCACCATGATCTCTGAATGTCGATTCAGAGCAGCCCTGAAGGGGCGTCATGGGATAGCCCGGGGCAACGCCCCGGGGAGTGAAGGTCTATCGTAACGAGCCCTGTAAGGGCGGAATGAAAGTGGGGAACAGGCTCATCCCGATATGACGCCCCTTCAGGGCTTGATGCTTTTCCCACCCGTAACCCAAGGCGTTGCCTTGGGCTATCCCATGCCGCCCCGTTGGGGCTTGAAATACTCCGGTTCAGCCCAGCTCCTCAAAAGGCCGACTCGTCCGTGATCTCTGAATGTCGATTCAGCCTAGGGGCTTGGGGTCGGGAAGAACCAGAGAAGAGCTCTTCACTCTTCCTAGCCCCTTGCCCCTGATCCCCTGCCCCTCAAAAGGCCGACTCGTCCATGATGGCGGTGTCTTCCGCCCGGCGCCCCCGGCGAGGGCGCCCTGCCTTCCGCTGCGTGATGGCCGTTCATTTGACCTTCACGACATCATCCGGCTTCCAGGTCTGGTCGTAGAACTCGACTCCGGAGCCGTAGAGGCGGAGGGCGACGAGGAAATTGCGGCCGGGGATGGTCTCGATGAACGCGGCATCCGCGACACCCGCCGGTTTCTCCGGGCCGAACCAGATGTCGATGGAACCATCGGCATTCTTCGGGATGTCATAGTAGCCATTGGTGGACGGCAGCAGTTGCTTGGTCTCCGGCATGGTGCCGTCCGTGATGTTGTAGGCCGTGACGGCCCAGAACAGCGCGGCGGGTGGATCGGGCGGCAGGTGCAGCTTGTAGGTACCGGAGCCGTTCAGGAAGTCGCCCTTCGAATCGCGCGGCGTGAAGGGATACTTCGATCCGGCATTGATGGTCCGCATGGCCATCGCGGGGGCGGAGGAGTAGACATACTGGTAGTAGGCGGCCTGGAGATCGATATCGAGATAGCTCTCTTGGTAATCCTCCGAGGTGGAGCCCGCCCAGGCATTCTCATACTGGCGGTCCTTGTAGTAGAGCTGGCGCTTGTCCGGCCTGCCGAGCTGGCGCATGGCGAGGATCATCTTCGGCGCGGTCTCGACGGCTTTCTTGAGCAGCTCCTTCTGCCTCGCATCCGGATTGAACGGCTGGCCCTTGACGATGCCGATGGAGGCGAGCGCGCCACGCACCTGCATGTCGATGGCGGAGATGGGCTCGTAGTCCACGAACTCCTTCATCTTCGTCCAGTAGGTGTTGTCGATCGGATACATCATGTCCAACCGCTTGCCGCTGGCATTGGGGAAGTTCATCGGCTTCACCTCCTTCTCGGATGCCCAGAGCGGGTAGACGCGGGTCTGCTCGGCATTGGCCACGGCGGGTGCGGGATCGGGCTTGCCCTCCCCTTTCTTCATGATGGTGCGGAAGAAGAGGAAGACGTTGTTGGTGGGAGACTGGAAGGTGAAGTAGCCCTGCGGGCGCGGTCCGTCGTAATTCGGCGGCAGCAGGAGGTAGAGGCCGCCGCGCGCACGGTCCGGCCCGATCGCGCCGACATCGGTGATGGTGCGCTGGAAGAAGTCCGTGAACATGCCGATGACATTGGGAGGTGCCGCGACCACCAGCGGACCGTCCTTCTTGAGATCGAGATAGCTCATGGAGTAGATCACATCCGCATTCGGAGTGGGCACCCAGCAGCGGCTGTCCATGCGGTCCTTCCAGATCGGCAGCACATTGTAGCCGCCGCCGAATTCCTTCTCCGAGCCATCCCGCATGCCGATGACATTCAGCGCGGGCAGCATGGACATGTAGCACTGCACGGCGCGCTGGTAGTAGAGCTCATCGCGCAGGGATTCCGCCTCCTCCTGGGGCAGCCAGTTGCCGTTGTTGAGCTGCTTCATCAACGGAGACATCGGAGCTTCCGCGTGTGCGGAGGGAGCGCCGGTGAAAATGGAGGCCACGAGAGCCCCGTAGAGCGCCAGCGCGCGGGCAGAGTGCATTTTCATAGGGAGGCGGAGTTGATTGAGTTTCCGAGACCGTGGGTCAGTCGGACGCTTTCACCACCGGTGGTTTCCACGATCCATCGAGAATCGCTTCCTTGCCCCAATAGGCGCGGATGTAGAGGGAGAAGTGGCCCTCGGGCGCGGGGAGCCAGTTGCTCTCCTTGTCCTTGCCCGGAGACTTCGCGCCCGCATAGAGCGTCAGCGAGCCATCCGCGTTCCGCTTGAGGCTCTTGTTCTTGGTGCCAAGCGAGTAGCGCTTGAGTTCATTGGGATGGAAGAAGTGCCCCTCGTTGTAGAGGGTCAGCGACCAAAAGCCATTGACCGGCGGCTCCTCGCCCTTCGCGAAGGTGATCTCCACGGGCTTCGATCCTTCCAGCAGCTTTCCGGCCGAATCGGTATCGATGTAGAAGTACTGGGTCTCGTTCGGCTTGTTGTCGAACATGTTGGATTTCGACGTGCCGGTGCGGTTGAAGTAGTCGAATCCCGCCTTGGCATTGTTCACCGAGCGGTTCCAGCCATTGCCCGCGGGCTTGCCATTGTGCTTCCATTCGAAGAACGGCTTGATGACGGACTTCTCGGTCTCCACCGCTGTCTCCACGAGCAGCTTCTTGATCGCCGGGTCCTTGCCCGCGGCATCCATCAGCGATCGGAAATTGCTGTAGAGTGCCTCCTCGCCCGGCAGTGGCGGGATGGTCTCCAGCACCAGGCCGAACTGATCGAAGAACTTCTCCGGAACGACCCAGTGGGTTTCCTCCCCCGTGGGCTTGGGACCGGGAATGGTCGGCACGGATGACCAATCGATGGTCTTCATCTTGCCGTCGTATTCCTTGAGCGGATAGGCGACGATCTGGTTGATGACCGGCTGGATGGCCTTCTTGTCCTCCGGCGTGTCGTCTTGGAACACGCGCGGGATGCCATTGGCAAACTCCGTGGAGCAGCGGACCACGGCATTCACCCCATCCGGCTTCTCCCCCTTCCACTCGGGTCCCACCAGCAGGTAGAATCCGGGTTTCGATCCATAGGGCTTTCCGATCTCGGCGAACTGCTCGGTCCTCCCGTCATAGAGGGCGTAGACCCAGAACCGCTCGCCGAAGTCCGGCACCTGGATGATGACCGGCTCCACATCCAGCGAGAAGAAGCCGAGTCCATAGACGACATCCTGATTCGGGCAGGTCACAAAGGTCTGACCGGGATCGATGTAGTCATTGAGCATGGCCCATCGTCCCCGCGGGGCCGCGGGCAGCACGCCATTGAGCCTGCCTGGCTGGGGAGCCTGGGTGATGGCGGTGCGGCGGTTGAATTGATTGATGATCGGCCAGCCCCAGAGGTAGGCCATCCTCGCGATCGTTTTGACATACTCCGGGTGCATCAACACCTCGGAGGACGCGGGCGTGACCTCTCCGGGCTTGGACGGCGCGGCCACCTGCTGGGCGGAAAGCGGCGCAGCCAAGGAGAGCAACGCACCGAAACAAAACGGGATGCTTTTCATATCGGTATGGATCGGACGATGAACCTGCCACACCTCCCAGGCGGGGTATATAGAGCTAAAGTTTCATTCTCAGGGAGTAACGGAAGGTTCGCGGCGAGGAGCGTAGAAGCCCGAAGGTCGTCCTTCGTGTGCCGGGTGCGGTGCGTGGAGAGACGCGTAGCCACACGATGATTTCGGGGCTCGTTCTTTGCCCCGGAGGGGCAGTGGATGGCAGCCGGTGGCAAAGTCGCGCAGCGACGCCCCCACCGGTAAAGGCCGATGATGATATCGGCATCCCGGCAGGGATGTGGGAGAGGCGCGTTCGCATGAAGGTCGATCGGATCATCTCCGTCATCGCGCACCTCCGGCATACCTCCGGCATGCGAATTTTTCCCTCAATCTCATCCGGTGGGGTCGTCGCCAAGGCTCCTCCGCCACCGGCTACTGTCCGATGCCCCTCCGGGGCACAGAATGACAGGCCCGATGCAGGCGCGGAGCGTAGTAGCGCGAAGGTCCTCCTCCGCGTGCCGGGGGCGGTGCGGTGGGGATAAGGGTGGCCCCTCCCTGAAATCCTCCGCCAGATGTCCGCCAAGCAGGAGCTTGGCGGCTACTTCGCTGCGCGTTCGCGTCGGGCGTGCTCTCCACTTCCGCTCTTTGCCCCGGAGGGGCAGTGGATGGTAGCCGGTGGTCAGTCGCGCAGCGACGCCCCCACCGGTAAAGGCCGATGATGATATCGGCATCCCGGCAGGGATGTGGGAGAGCCGCGTTCGCACCGGCAACGATCGGATCACCTCTTTCCTCGCACGCCTCCCGCATACCTCCGGCATGCGAATTTTTCCCTCGATCTCGTCCGGTGGGGTCGTCGCCGAGGCTCCTCCGCCACCGGCTACCATCCGATGCCCCTCCGGGGCACAGAATGGGAACGCGAGCGACTTTCGCTACGAGGAGCGCAGTCGCACGAAGGTCCTCCTTCGCGTGCCGGGTGCGGCGCGGTGGGGATAAGGGTGGCCCCTCCCTGAAATCCTCCGCCAGACGTCCGCCAAGCAGGAGCTTGGCGGCTACTTCGCTGGCACGATACCCATCAGGGCTTCGAAACGCGCAGGCGGGTGAAAAGGCGGCCGTCCGGTGCATTCGGCGAGGCTGGGATGTAGACCTCGATGTGCTCCGGAGTGCCGCTTTCCACGAAGACCTGCACGCCATTCGCATCCGTCATGGAGGCGGTGAGCGGCACGGTTGTCCAGGTGCCGGTGAGGTTGGCGGTGTACTCCACCGTCAGCGTGGCCTTGCCCGCACCTTCCGGATCGCGGTTGAACTGGAGCAGGGTGCCGCCGCTGATCTGCGAGGTCTGGAGCAGCGAGCCCGCCGCGGTGTCCGGTGTGCCGCCGAGGATCCACGCCAGCCCATTGGGGAGGCCATCGTGATTGTGGTCGTCGTTGAAGACCTCGCTCGGGATTCCATGATCGGAGGCCCAGTTCACGTAGGGATCGGAAGAGCGGGTCGCGGTGAGCGTGACCTTGCCGCCATCGTTGTAGTGGATGGTGAAGATATTGGTGCCCACGGTGAGCTGCCCCTCCTCTGCCAGACCGCTGAAGGTTCCAGTCAGGGTGGAGCCGGTGTAGTCGAGGATGGTGAACTTCGTTCCCGCCGGGAGCGCCGATGCGGTGGTGGCGAGGTCCGTGACGGTGAGCGTGGCACCGGTGATGGTCACATTCCCACCAGCTACGAGACACCCGGCGGTGGAAGCCGAGCTGTCCAGATTGATCGCAAGGACCGCACTCGTGCCGAAGATGGCTCCCGCGCAGGCGTAGTTCCCGATCGGATTGCCCGGCGCGATCGTCGAACCGGTGATCAAGAGGAGAGATGAATTGGGAAAGCCACTGCCCGCAATGGTGCCTTGGTTGACCTGGGTGGAACCGCTGAGCGTGCCGCCGCCGATGAAGGTCTGCTTGCCGGCGCCGACTTTGTTGATGCGGCCGCCGGTGCCATTGAGAGCTCCGGCGTAGGTGCAATCGGTGGCATTGCTCACGATGAGCATCTTTCCTCCGGCATCCACGGTGGCGGCAGCATTGGTGCCGGTGACTCCGCTGAACGTGGCGCTGATGCCCGGGATGTCTCCGAATTGGTAGGTGCCGCCATTCATGACGAGCTTGCCGCCGCCCGTCTTCGATGCGGTGGAGCTGAGCACCAGCGCGCCATTATTGACTACGGTATCTCCCGTATAAGTCCCGGCGCCCGTGAGCGTGGTGGTGCCGGGAGCGGAGTGGACCAGCGAGCCCGCACCGGAGATGGCCTGCGGCAGGGTGAAGGAACCGGATTGGTTGAAGTTGATGACACCCGCATTCACGATCGAGGTCCCGGCTCCGCCAAGGGTGGCGGTGCTGCTGCTGACCACCGTGCCGCCGAAGTTCAACACGCCGAGGGTGCCGAGGGTGATCGTGCCATCCACATTGAGCGTGCCGCCCGCGATGTCCAATTCACCGGTGCCACCGACCGATCGCCCCGTGCTGCCGGTGGTCGCCGCGCCCTGACCCAGGGTGATACCTCCGCTCAGGGTGAGTGTGGCACCGCCGGTGATAGTGACGATGCCATTGCCTCCGCTGCCGCCGCCCGTGGTCCCTTGGGAGGTATTGTATCCACCGATGCCCCCGATCTGGAGATTGGTGCCGGTCAGGAGGGCGGAGTCCGCGATCGTCAGCGTGCCCGCGCCACCTGCCCCGCCGTTGTTGCCCGAGCCCGCATTGCCCGCCGCGCCCTTGCCACCACCACTGCCGCCCACAGCGATCGAGGTGATGACCGGACTCCCGGAGGGCGCGACCGTCACAGCGGTGGAAGATCCCGTAATGGTCAGCACGCCCGCACCTCCGGCAGTGCCCGCGCCATTGGCTCCGCCGTTGTTGCGCCCCGAGCCGCCACCACCGCCACCACCGATGGAGAGGGCCTCCATATTGAGTGCGCCGCTGCTGAGAGTCAGGGGTGAAGTCCCCAGGCTGGTCACTGTATTGGTGCCCACATCCGGAGAAAGTGGAGCGATGGAGGTACCCGAGCTGGCAGTGCCGCCCGCCACGATGCCATCTCCGCCCTTCCCGGAATTCCCGACATTGGACGCACCGCCGCCGCCGCCTGCTCCTGCCACAGCGGACGAGCCGTTTTTGCCCGTGGCACCGACCCCGCCCGCACCATTGGTGCCGACGGTCTTGATATCACCTGCCTGGGATGATGCGGCGGCACCGACAAAGATGAGGGTGGAGAGGACGGAGCGAAGACGGGGTTTCATGGGAATAAGCGGGGGTTTGCAAAAGGCCGGCCCGGCTTCTCCCAATGGAGGAAATGCAGTGGAGACCGGGAGCTAGTTTCCCATCATAGAAGGAACCGTCCTCGCGGAGGCTATTTCCGTTTCGATCAATCGAGTTCACTTTTCGGACACCTGCCCCTGCTAGGGGTACCCGAAAAATGGCAAGGCGGGCCCGCGCATGCAGGAGAACAAGGGCGGCGTCTCCATGACGGCAGGGTTCTCAGAAGCGCCGCGAGATGCCCGCCAAGGAGGACCTTGGCGGCTACTCCGCTGTCGCGTAGCAAGTCAGGTGACGGGATGATCTGCTCTTTGCCCCGGAGGGGCATGAGATGGTAGCCGGTGGCAAGTCGCGCAGCGACGCCCCCACCGGTAAAAGCCGATGATGATATCGGCATCCCGGCAGGGATGTGGGAGAGCCGCGTTCGCACCGGCAACGATCGGATCACCTCTTTCCTCGCACGCCTCCCGCGCCCCTGCCGGGGCGCCATTCTTTTGTCATGCCTGCCCGGTGGGGTCGTCGCCAAGGCTCCTCCGCCACCGGCTACCATCTCATGCCCCTCCGGGGCAAAGAATGACAAGCGTGATGCAGGCGCGGAGCGTAGTAGCGCGAAGGTCCCCCTTCGCGTGCCGGGTGCGGCGCGATGGGATGAGGGTGGCCCTTTCCTGAAAACCTCCGCCAGACATCCACCAAGCGGGAGCTTGGCGGCTACTTCGCTGCGCGTCCGCATCGGGCGTGTTCTCCACTTCCACTCTTTGCCCCGGGGGCATCGGATGAGGACGGCCTTTTCCTGAGAAGCCCTCGGCGAGGCCGCCCCACCGCGTGAAATCCTGACTGCGGCAGGCAGTGAAATACAGATCCCATAAAGTGAACTCGATGTCTCATCATGGAAATTGCGCGGGTCATGCAAGACAGGATGAACTCCGGGAAAGGCGCATCCATCGCACGCTGGATTCCCGATTTCTACTACCAACCTCGTACCGACATTCATGATTCCCCGCAACCTGACCGCCACCTTCCTCGTGGGCTCCGCGCTCGTCTCCACCGCCTTCGGCCTGCAGGTCGGGGATGAGGTGAAGCTGGACGCACTGGCGAAGGCGACCTTCATCCAGGGCACCGTCCCCACCGCCTGGGAACCGGGCAAGGTCTACATGTTCGAATGCTGGGCCACGTGGTGCGGTCCGTGCATCGCCTCCATCCCGCACGTCAACGAGCTGCACAAGAAGTATGCGGACAAGGGGCTGCGGATCATCGGCCTGAATGTCTATGACGAAGGTCCGGAGGACAAGATCCGGAAGTTCGTGGCGGGCAAGGGCGATGGCATGTCCTACCCGGTGGCCTTCGTGGGCAAGGGTGGCGATTTCGAAAAGGAGTGGCTCAAGCCCGCGAAAGTGACCGGCATCCCGCACACCTTCGTCGTGAAGGATGGCAAGCTGGTGCTCATGGAGCATCCCCTGAAGATCACCGATGAAGTGATCGAAAAGCTGCTCGCAGGCGGAGACGCGGCGAAGGAGGCCGTGAGCAGCCTCGACAAGAGCCGCAGCAACGGCACCCAG
Source organism: Luteolibacter sp. (assembly GCA_049840755.1). Lineage (GTDB taxonomy): Bacteria > Verrucomicrobiota > Verrucomicrobiia > Verrucomicrobiales > Akkermansiaceae > Luteolibacter. The sequence continues at coordinate 269,772 of JASGJM010000002.1, forward strand.
GCCGGTGCGCTGGCCACCGAATTCAGGGCCGCCCGCAAGTCCAAGGACGTGGCGACCATGGCTGCGAAGCTCGCGGAACTGGAGAAGAACCCGGAAGGCGCGCGCTACGTCCCGTCCTTCAAGCTCAGCCTCGCGGTGGCCAAGGAAGACTGGGCCACCCTGGAGACGCTCATCAAGGACACACCGGAGGACGCGATGTCCATGTTCCAGCTCGATCTCTACACGGACACCCTCCTGGAAGCGAAGGCTCCGGAGCAGACCCGCCGTGTCTTCGCCGAGAAGCTGGCAAAGACACAGTCCGGAGATGCCATGAAGGCGCTCGGGCTGCTGAAGGTGCTGGTGAGTCTCGGCGAGAAGGAGCGCGCGCTCTCGCTCGTCTCGAAGATGACACCGGGCCCCACCGCCTCCGATGACACGATCAAGCGCGTGAAGGAAGGCGTGGAGAAGGGCGAGATCCCATCGCGCGGCGACTACACCCAGTGGCTCGTCGCGGAGGGCAAGATCAAGATGCCCGCCCACTGATCCTTTCCAAAAAACCACCGCCCCGGAGCGACCCGATCCGGAACAGGCGGAGACCGTCTTCTTGGGTAACATGCAACGAACACGCACGGTCAGGTGGCGACACCTGGCCGTGTTGTGCATTTGGGAGGGCACTCAGGTTGGTCAACCTCGCCGAGGGCGCCGGCTTCATCCGGGCAGAATTCAAAGTCGTCCCCGCGTGCTTCACGAATCCTTCGGATGTTTCGCGAATTCCACCATTCCGGGACACCTCTATTTTATAGCTCCCCCTTTTGTCCTCATGCTCCAAACCTCACTATCCACATCGCTGACGCCGACATATTCCGAGCTTTTGGAGCACCCACAAACAGCACGCGAATCGGAAGCATGGATTTCAAACCGTGGAGCCTTTTCCTCATGCGACTCCAAGGAAGTGGTAGATAGCGGATCTGCGCCAATCTGGAACGGGCCCGCCGGGGTCGGGCCCGCCCGTTCATTTCAACACCCGGGGATTCTTATCCCTCCCGCTATTCCAGGAGCCCGGCGGTTTCAATGAAGAGCCGGATCCTTGAGCTTTCCTTCATCCTTCAGCCACTGGGTATACTCGTCCCGGGTCGGGATCTCGCCCTTCGCCATGCCTTCCTTGATCCGTCTGAGGGAGTTCGCGGAAGCGGAGCGACCCGGCACCATTTTCGCGACGAGTATGTCCGCGCGTTCCCTCTCGCCATGGCGGATGAACAACTTCAACAAACCCAGCGAGTACATCGGCTCGGGCTTGTCACCGAGGGTCTTTTCAAGCCGGTCCTCCAGCGCATGACGAACGTTCTCCGGCACCTTGGCACTGTCCATCTGGGCGGTGTAGGTGTCCAATTCCGTAACCTTGAAGTCGCCGCTTGAGATCTCCTTTTCCAAGGCGGCCCAGTCTCCGCGCGCATAAGCCAGGGCGGCCCGGAACGAAGGAACATAGGAGGCTCCTTCCGGAAGCTTTTCCAACTCCGCGATCCTGGCGGCCATCGCATCCACGTCCTTGGATTTCCGCGCGGCGTAGAAGTCATTGACCAGCGTCACCACCTTGTCGCTCCCCGCCTGTTTTCCCGCCATGAGGGCTATGGCGTCCTCCGCCGTCTGTCCACCGGCCAGCAATTGCTCGACGAGCGCTTCCTTGATCCAATTCGGATTCGTCGAGAAGAGAAGCTTCCCATCCCGCACCACGAAGGTGACGGGAATGCCCTTCACCGCCGCAGGCTTGAGCCACTCCGTCTCGAAGGCACCGCCCTTCCCCACAAAGGCCACCGGATAGGCCATGTCATCCCCTTTCGTCTTCACGAACCGGGCGATCTTTTCCACCGGGCCTTCATCGAAGACATTAAGGCCGACGATACGCAGGCCCTTGTCCGCGTAATTCTTGTGCAGGCTGTTGACGTGCGGAATGGCGCCAATGCAAGGACCACACCAGGTGGCCCAGCACTCGATGAAGTAGATCTTTCCCGGCTCCCAGGCGGCGGGAGCGGCTCCCTGGACAAAGGTGGCCTTGCCCAGTGCATCGGGAGTCACCGCATCGCCGGCGACAAGGCCGAAGGCCGGACAGACGAGTGAGGAAGCCACGGCAAGCGCGGCGAGGAACTTGGAGGTGTGCAGGTGCATGTTCAAAAAACAGATCCGGCCTGTGGAGAGGTGTCCGATATACTCCGGACGAGAAGGAGGTGTGGATCAGGCGCGCAGCTTCGCGTAGGCGCGGAGATAGCCCACACATTGGGCGATCTTCGGAAGAGTGGCGTCCACAGGATCATACTCGATGCTCACATGGCCCGCGAAACCCTGTCTCCGTGCTTCACCGAGGATGCCGGGCAGATCGATGACTCCGGTACCGAAAGGGATATCCTGGCTTTGCTGCGTGACGGAGCCACGGTCCTTGAGATGGAAGGACCGGATGCGCGGTGCGATCCTGCGGACAATCTCCAGCGGATCATAGCCGGAGGTGGCCAGATGGCCGACATCGCAGCAGAAGCCGATGTGTTCGTCGCGGTCCTTGACCAGCTCCCAGGTTTTGAGCGGATCCCCCAGTTTTGTTCCCTTCGGATGATTGTGAAAACAGATCTTCACATCGTATTCGCGCGCCAGCTTTTCCAGCACATCCATGGATTCCGTGGACTCGGTGGTGAGACCATAGAGGCCGAGAGCCTTTGCCATCTCGAAAACCGCCCGCGCCTTGGACTCATCATTGGGAATGCCACAGACGCCGAAGTTCACGGGAGCCACCTGGTTTTTGGCGCAATGTTCCCTCAGCGAGCCCAACACTTCCGGAGCAAGGTCCGGCCCCATTTTCCGGTCGCCATGCGGGCCGCCGAGTTTCTGCCCCGGGAAAAACTCAATCGCACCGGCACCGACCTCCGCGGTTTTTTCCACCGCCTCCCACACGGTGAATGGTTTGAAGGAATAGGCCTGCACCGAGATGGCGAAGCCAGCGGCGGTCACCATCGGAGCAGGAATGGGAGCCCCCTCGCCGCGCAGGGAAAGGAGAGCAGAGACCGGGACCATGGTGAGCAGAGAGCGGCGTTTCATCAGGTTGAGGAGCTTGGCGGGGTACGCATCCGGCCGCCCGCGTAGGACGACGGTTCCCGCCACTCCATCAGCATCTGCAATCCACGCGCAATTTCCATAATGGTGAAGCCAGTTCACTTTATGGACACACCTCCGTCCATTCCGCATGGGAGGACCATGCGGCGCGGAAGTCCGAGCGGCCGACCCGGCGCTCTCGGCGAGAGACGCCCTGCCTCGACCCCTACCTGCCCATTCAGGACATGCGGTGGTGGATGCTGCCGATGCCACGGGCGGGCTGGCAGTCCTGCCGGGGAGTGAGCTTCACATTCCGGCGGAAGTAGAACGAGGTTGTCCAAGTGTAGCCATTGATCGGGCCGAAGCCGGACATGTCCACCTCGATGAGATCCGCCTCGCGGAGCAGCCGGGAGGTCTTGTCCTGCCAGTCCGAGTTGTCGAGGATGATGAACCCATCGTCGCGCAGCTTCGGCAGGGCCTCGATGGCGCATTCGTAGCGGTGGGAGCCATCCACGATGATGACATCGAGCAGCCCCTCGTGCGCGCGGATGGACTGGGCGTATTCCACCGGATCGGTGATGAAGCGGTAGTGGACATTCGCGCCGAGCTTCGGCCGGATCTTCTCATACCACTCCTGGTCGTCTTCCACGGCGGTGACGGTGCGGCTGATCCCGGACCAGAAGCGGGTGGAGTTCCCGGACCCGTATTCAAAGACCGCCTTGGCGGAGAAATCCAGCTGCTTCAAATACTCGATGGCCGGATAGGTGTACCACGGGATCGGCGTGCCCTCGGCATCGATGCATTCCCAGTTCTTGATCGACGCATATTGGCCGAAACCCTTGCTCAGAATGCGGTAGTTCTGGAGCGAGGTGACGACATCCGATGGCAGGACCCGGGCAGCAATTTTCGCGATCATGGAGGGCGCGCTCATGACATCTTCGGCCTATCTTTACAAGGCAATCCTTATCCTTTTCAATTATGGCCGAAATTATACCAATTCATGACGATTCTGGGAGTTGCTTGAAATTCACAGCGGCCCGGGAAACGAGCACCCTGGCACCTTCCAGAGAATTCGGTTGCCATAACGGTTTTTATCGTTACGTTTTTCCTCGTGACGACCGACATCGTTGTATTTTTCAAGGCTCTGGCGGACGAGACGCGCTGGCGGATCGCCTGCCTGGCGGCGGATGAGGCACTCTGCGTGTGCGAGTTGGCGGACATTCTGGACATGCCCCAATCGTCCGTCTCCAGCCACGTGCAGATCATCCGCAAGGCCGGTCTCCTGGAGAGCGAACAGTGCGGCAAGTGGACCTATTTCCGCATCGAGCCGAAGACCCGCGCGCTCCTGAAAACGATCCGGGAAACCGTGTCTCCGAAGTCCTCCGCCATCCTTTCCCAGGATGCCAGGCGCGCGGTGGCACGCCTGAAGGAGCGGGAATCCAGCTGCTGCCCCAGGCCGCAGCATCTCGCCATCTCCCCTACGAAGAAACCCCTCTCCAAGCCATGATCCTCTCCGAACTCAAGACGCTCCTCGCCGGGCACGCCGACCGCTATTTCCGCATCAGCCTGCCCACCGGTGCGGCGGTGCCGGTTTCCTTCCACGTCACCGAAGTGGGTCGCACGCACAAGACCTTCCTGGATTGCGGCGGCACTCGTCGCGAGACGATCGCCTGCCAACTCCAAGTGTGGGTGGGCGAGGACTACGACCATCGTATCGAGACAGGCAAGATGGCCGCGATTCTGAAGAAAGCGGCGGCGATTCTTCCGGACGAATCCGTGCCGGTGGAGATCGAATACGAGGATCAGGTGATTTCCCAATACACGATCCGGGGTCACGAGCTGACCGACGATGCCGTGGTCCTGCTTCTGGCCCACAAGCACACCGAATGCCTTGCTCCCGAGCTTTGCGGTCTTCCCGCCATCAACCGGCTTCCGGCGATCGGAGGAACGGCTTCCCCATGCAAGCCCGCCGCTTGCTGCTGATCCGATGAAGCGCTGGATCGCCGAGTGCCTGGGCACCTTCATCCTCGTCTTCGCGGGAACGGGAGCCATCGTCATCGATCACGTGAGCGGTGGGGTGATCGGGCATGCCGGGATCGCGCTGGTGTTCGGCCTAGTGGTGCTGGCGATGATCCACACCTTCGGCGATGTCAGCGGAGCCCATCTGAATCCGGCAGTGAGCATCGGGTTCGCGGTGGCCGGGAGATTCGGATGGAGGCAGGTGCCCGGCTACATCGCAGCGCAGCTCACGGGAGCCTTCGCGGCGAGCGGACTGTTGAAGCTGTTGTTTCCCACCTCCCCCACCTTGGGAGCCACGCTGCCCGCAGGCAGTGCGATGCAGAGCTTCATCCTGGAAGCCGTCCTCACGGCGATCCTCATGCTGGTGATCCTGAGCGTATCGACGGGGGCCAAGGAAAAGGGCATCACCGCAGGGATCACCATCGGCGCGGTCATTGCGCTGGAGGCCATATTCGCCGGTCCGATCTGCGGTGCCTCCATGAACCCCGCCAGATCCCTCGCCCCGGCGATGGTCAGCGGACATTGGGAACATCTCTGGCTCTATCCGGCGGCCACCATCCTCGGTGCGCTGGCCGCCGTTCCCCTCTGCCGTTGCGTCCGTGACCCGGGCTGCTGTGGCAGCAGGTGTTCCTGATCGTCCCCTCCTTCTCTTCTCTCATGTCCACGAAGCCCACCCTCCTCGTCCTCTGCACGGGAAACTCATGCCGCTCCCATCTCGCCGAGGGCATCCTCCGGTCCGCCTTGGGCAACACCTTCCGCATCGAAAGCGCCGGGTCGAAGCCCGCCGGCTACGTTCACCCGCTGGCCATCCAGGTCATGAGCGAGATCGGCATCGACATCAGTGGCCACCGTTCGAAGCATCTTGATGAGTTCCTCTCTGACGACATCGAAACCGTCATCACCGTCTGCGGGAATGCCGATCAGGCCTGTCCGATCTTCCCCGGACAGATGAACCGCCACCATTTCCCCTTCGATGATCCGGCGCATGCGACCGGCACGGAGGAAGAACAGCTGGCCGTCTTCCGCCGGGTGCGCGATGAGATCCGCGCCGTCTTCGGAGCCTACGCCGCAGGACGGATGGATGGAGCGTAACGGACAACGCGGGTCCGGCCCCGGTCTCAGCGCCGCTTGCTGGTGATCTGCGTGAAGAGGGCTGCCTCGCGGAGGAGATCCGGAGGCAGGAGGATGGAGAAGTATTTCTCCGTGGTGTTTTCCTTCACGATCAGGAGCTCCCCCTTCGCCAGGCTCAGGCCGATGGCGAAGGAGCTGCCTTTCCCGGACAGATTGAGGATCGGGGTTTCCGGGGCGATGCCATACCGGTTCTGGTTCGGGATCATTTCCGGAGTGAGCACGGTGCCAAGCTTGCGGATGAAGGCTTCCAGTGCGGACGCAGTCTCCGGAGTCACCACGGCTTCATGCGTACCAGAACGGGGTGGAGCGAAGGTGACCGGGGGAATGGCGGAGTTTTGCAGCGCCTCCTTGAAGGAGCGGAAGTGGGCTTCATGCTCGGCGGCGAGGCTTTGCTTCAGGGCGAGAGTGTGGTCCCGCTCGGCGGCTCCCATCTTCAGGGCCATGACACCGATGGCGGCGCAGATGATGGCGAGGATCGGAGCAAGCACGGCCCCGCTGCGCATGGCGAAGCTGTGGTTGGCCTCATCATCCATTCCAAGCAACGCCGCGCCCACACGCTTCGCGCGGAAGATGACACGAAGACCCGGCACGAAAACCGCCGCCAGCATGTAGGCGGCTGCGGCGAAGAAACAGACGGCTGCGATGATGTAGCGTGACTCCATGGAGATGGGTTACGCGCCGGACAGGGAAGGCGTCAATACCGGGGAAGGAGGAAGGTCGGCACAGGTAGGGCGGCCTCGCCGAGGGCGCCCTACCTTCGAGCCTGATCCGCGAGGAAATAGAATCTCCGGCAAGCCTCGTACTTGGCTTTCATGTAGATCGACTCTTGTGATACATTCCTCGATATTTCGAGGATATCCGTCTTCTTGATTCCTTGCTTGGCGAGAAGATCCTTGAACTCGTCGTCTGTGTATTTGCTCTTCCAATCCTTCGGGCATTCGACGAACACCGCATAGTTGTCGGTCGGATTCACCCTCTTCACGGTGAGCGTGTAAGACTGCTCCGGTGATTCGAAGTCCACCTCGAATCCCAAGCCATAGTCGGCCAGCATCTGGTAGATGACGCAGCCCAGCATGCCCTTGTAGGTGCGGTCTTGAGAAAACGAGACTCTGGTCCTTTCGGATCGGGTCCGGACAAGCAAGCAGGGAATCCCTGTGATATCGCGCGTACAACGGATCCTTGTCATCGAGATCCCGGATCACGGTTTCCTTGATTTTCTCCAGTCCAGCCAAGATGGATTCTCCCTTGGCGCATTTGACCTCCACCGTTTTCTGCCAAGGAAATGAATAGGACGTGGCATAGGCGCATGGGGCCGCCGCCATCACGATGGGTATGACCGCTTTCATCACCAGGAACGCGTTCGATTTCATCATCCCTGCCGTTACGATATTTCCATTCCGGATGAGAGTGAAAATTCCGCTGGCTGGGGTCGTGGACCCTGATCTTCAGACACATGGTTCCGGGTGGTCAGGGTGGTCTTCTTTCTTTGCCCCGGAGGGGCATCGGACGGTAGCCGGTGGCGGAGGAGCCTTGGCGATGCCCCCACCGGATAGGATGGATCGGAGGTATACGGGAAAGCTGCCGATGTGGGATGACGCCATCGAGTTCCCCTTCTTCGCACCTCTCCCGCGCCCCTGCCGGGGCGCCATCTTTCAATCACGCCTGTCCGGTGGGGTCGTCGCTGCGCGACTTGCCACCGGCTACCATCTCATGCCCCTCCGGGGCAAAGAGCTGACTCCAACGTCATTGTGCGGCTACCCGTCTCTCCACGCGACAGCGAAGTAGCCGCCAAGGTCCCCCTTGGCCGGACATCTCGCGAACCTCACAGGAAAGGCCCACCCTCACCACCATCGCGCCGCATCCAACACGCGAAGGAGCACCTTCGCGCTACTTCGCTCCGCGCCTACCTTCGCGCCTACCTGGGTGCGGGAGTGGGGGCGGCCTTTTCCTGGTTGGTGGTCTTGCGGGTCTGAATCGTTTGCCGGAGGGCGGTCACGGAGGGATCGGCGGGCAGCATGGCGAGGGCGGAGTCGCAGGCGCGGGCGGCATCGTCGTAGCGGCCGGTGGCTTCGAAGATGTCCGCACGCTGGAGCGAGAGCGCCGGAGAGGGCTGATACTTCACGACGAGATCATCGATGCGCTTGAGCGCCGCCTCATGACGACCGACCGAACACTCCAGCTCGATGGCCGACTGTTGCAGGCCGGTGAGAAGGCCGAACCGCGCCATCGCACGATCGAGAATGGCGATGGCGGCGGTGACATCGCCGGGCTTGCCGCGTGCCTTCAACCATGAGGCGGCGGTGAGGAATTCGCCCGGGCCGATCCTCCCCTCCCCGTCGAGCTGGTGGCGCTTGGCCTCAATGGCGTCATCGGTGCGCGAGGCTTTCTGATACAGGTCTGCGAGGAAGCCCCAGGACTCCGGATGGCGGGGAAAATGGCGGACGGATTTCCGCAGCTCCGGTGATGGCTTCACTGCGATGGCCCATGGCCTCCGCCACCTTGCACTGGAGCAGTTGGATGGCCGGGTCCTCCGGTGCCTGCTGGAGCGCGTGGATGGCGACCTGTTTGGCAAGGGCGGTATCCAAAGTAAGCAGGAGGAGCTCGGCCTTCTGCTGGAGAAGGGCGGGATCGTCCGGAGACTCCGCGAGATGCTGCTCCAGCTCCGCCCAGGTGTGGCTGGGGTCCGGATGCGCGTGCAGCGGACCCACCAGCAGGAGGCAGAGGAGACTGGAAGGCAGGAATCTCATCTCAAGGGCGTACACGAGGCGGAGGAAGAGAGGAGCCGTGGCAGATCCGGCGGTGACGGTGGCGGTGGCCTTGAGGGTCTCCGGATCATCGGTGGCGGGAGAAACCGTCTGGGTGGTGATCTGCACCGTCCGCGCGCCATTGCTCTGGCCGGATGCATACCAATGGGAGAGATCGGTGGACCACTGGAGTTCCCCGGTCACATCCGCCACGCCTTTCTGCCGGGTGAACTCGGCGGTGAAGGTGCCATTCCCCGCCGCCACGCCCTTCCGCATTCCGGTCATGCTACTACCCATGTAGTATTCCACGACATCCGCCACGCCGTCCCCGTCCTTGTCCTCGAGCGCGCCCTGCAGTCCGCGGGCGTGGAGCCATGCGCCCAGCGGTCGATCGTGGATGGTGGCGGTGGCGGAGGAATCCGGGCCGATGAGGTAGCCCGCTCCGGAGCCAGGGTGAGGATGAGCGTCTCATCCCCCTCCGCGAGATCATCGGGAATGACCGTCGCCGGAATGGTGGCGGACGCCTGCCCGTCCGCGATCTGGACGCTGCCGGGGAGCGGATTGAAATCGAAGCCGGACTTCGCGGTGCCGGAGAGCGTGTAGGTGGCGGCGAGCACACCGGAGGGCGTGCCATCCCGTGTCACGGTGAAGGCGAGCGCGTGATCGCTCCCATATTCGCCGGCGGTGGCATCGGTGGCGCTGATATTGAGGGTGGGCTGGGAAACCACGCGGACCTCGATGGGAAGGGAGGTGCCTTCCAGACCATCATTGTCGATCGCCCGGGCAATCAGCGTGCTGGTGCCGACGGGCGCGTCATTCCAGGTGAAGCCGTGCGGGGCCGTGGTGCTCTCCCCGAGAAGCGTGGTGCCGGAGTAGTAACGTACGGCGGCCACCGTCCCATCCGTGTCCGATGCGGAAACCTCGATGCGGATGGGAACATTGCGGGCTGTAGGACGCGCCATTCGCGGGGGACGTGATCGACGAGGTGGGCGGATAGGTGGTGCCCACGGTGGTGAAGCTGTGGACGGGCGTGCGGGTGACGCTGGTGCCATCCCCGGCTTCCGCGTACCACTCGTAGCGGGTGGAGCGGTCCAGCCCGCTCCAGGTGACGGAGTTCCCGCCGGGAGCACCGGACTTCGACCCGATCTCGACGAAGGGCTTGCCGCGGCCGGAGAGGTCGACATCGATGCTGAACTTGCTGTCGTTGTCCGTCTCGTAGCGGTTCAGCGTGGGCGAGTAGGTCTGGACTTCGATGCGGTTGAGCGAGGGCCGGAAGGTGAGGATGCGCAGCCAGCCATCGCCGCCGTTGGTGCGGCTCTGATAGTCGGCGAGCAGCGAGTGGACCGTGCGCCCCTGATAGGTATCCGAGCGGCGGCCTTCCCCGGCGATGTGACCGCCGTGCATGAGGATGAGGTTCGGGTTGTTCTTGAGCGCCTCGTAAATTGCGGACCCCTGCGCGCTGAAGGAGGCAGGATTCCCGGTATTCGACCGTCCAGTGGGTGGTGATGATCCCGCAGCGGGTGGGATGGGCCTTCAGCGAGACTGTCCGCCCACGCGAGGTCCTCGTCATCCGGGGTATTGTCGTACTCGATGCGTGATGACGATGAAGTCGAGCCCTCCGGCGCTGAAGAGGATGTAGTTGTTGTCCGCGCTGTCCGGCACGGAGGTGCCACCGTAGAAGGTCTTGCCATCGAAGTGGTTGGTGCCCGTTGACGGGATGGACGCCGAAGTAGGTGTTGAAGCCGGTGGTGGTTCCGTCGGCATTTCCGATCGGAGTCTGGTCATGGTTGCCCACCGCCATGGAGTAGGGAATGCCCTGCGGCAGCATGGTGGTGAGCGGATTCTCCAGTCGGTACATCGCGCTGGAGGCATTGCTCCACTCGGTGGCGTAGGTGGAGGGATTGTCGCCGTGCTGGCTGATGTCTCCAAGGTGGAGCACGGCGGCGATCTTCAGCGAGTTGCGGTTGGCGACAACCCAGTCGGTCTGGGCAGAGAAGATCTCGGCAAGGTTTCCGCCGACGTTCTCCGAGTAGAACTGGGTGTCCGGCAGGGCGACGATGCTGAAGTCCTCCAAGGGCGCGGTCACGGTACTACGTCCGAAGTAGCGGACGGTGAGACTCGCGTCCTCCGGATCGTCCGTGGTGGTGGAGAGCACGGCATTCCGCTCCACGCCGGTCTGTCCGTGGGCGGGGGCGGTGGGAACGATGCCGGGCGGGGTGTTGAGATTGAAAGGAGCCCCGGCGGTGTGGAAGACGCCATTGACCAGCGTACCGGTGAGCGATGAGGGCGGACTGGCGGTGAGTGTGGTGCCGGAGGCCTCGTTCATCGCATGGCGGCAGACAAGGTTCACGTCCGCGGGGATCGCCAGATTCAGGGAAGCGCGGATCTCTTCCGGGGTGCGGGCGCGGTTCCAGATCCGCAGTTCATCGAGCTGGCCGAAGAACGCGCCGGCGGCGGCACCGGTGGAATCCTGGGCCGCGCCCAGCGTGAGGTATTGGTTGGCACTGGCGGCCGGGGCATCGCCATCGGTGCCGATGGTGCCTTCCAGATTCGCATCCAGGTAGAGGGCGAGTTGCGTGCCGTCATAGGTGACGGTGGCGTGGTGCCAGACACCGGTGGAGATGACGGTGGAGCCGATGAGCGAATGGTTCAGTGTCTCCGTCGCGCTCTTGAAGTCCGCGGCGAGCTTGCCGCTGTCCGCATCGATCCCGAGGAAGAAGTTCGCGCCGAGGCTGTCTCCCCTGCCCTTCGCCACCAGCGGGATGGCATTCAGGCCGCCCGAGTTGGTGGCGATGCCGCCGCCCTCGCTGCGGAACCAGCACTCCACGGTGAAGGTGGTGAGCTGGAGGTTCGTGTTCTTGCCGAAGGTGACGCGGTCGTCCGTGCCATCGAAGAACAGGCCGCCGCTGCCTGCGGGAGGCGTGACGGTGATGGTGCTGGAGGCGGAGCGGGTGACGAAGCCGAAGTTGTCCGTGGCACGGGCGTTCAGCACATGGGTGCCGAGCGGCGGCTGGCTCCACACGAACTGATAGGGCGCGGTCCGGTCCTCGCCGATCAACGTTTCACCATCATAAAAGCGGACGGTGGAGACGGCTCCATCATCGCTGGCGGTGGCGTTGACGACCACCGGTGTGGCGGTGGTGAAGCTGGCACCGGACGCGGGGCTGGAAAGCGAAACGGCGGGAGGTGTGCCATTGCCGGTGGAGGCCGAGAAGAAGGCGAAGCTGAAGGCATCATCCCCGGCGGCGGCCATGTTCTGCAGGTCCGCTCCGGGAAGGTCGCGGCTCTCAATGACCCACCGGCCGTTCGCTTCATCCCATTCGGAGGTGACGATGTTGTCCGCGTTGTTCGCGGTGCCGCCTTCCGCACTCACGATCAGGGTACCGGTGACACGCGTGTGGCCGGCGATCATGATACAGACGCCGGTGCCGCCCTTCGTGACCGTGAAGGAACCGCCCGCGACATCCGTGCTGGCATCGCCATTGACGCGGCCGAGCGCAACGAGGCGATTGGTGCCCACCGCGGAGACCGGGAGGTAGGCGAAGGCCACGGGATCGTTCTCATAGCTCGCGCCATTGGCTCCATTGTCGTGATCGTAGATGGTGAAGGTGCCGTCGCTGTTGGCCTTGGAGAGCGCGTAGTTGTCCTCGTTCTTCGCTCCGGCGACGAGGAGGATGCCCTTCTGCGAGGCATTGGTGACGAGCGGCGAGAGGTTCAGCGCATACTCACCCTCCGTGGCGGTGGAGTCGACGAACTGGGTGCCGAGCGCGAGCCCGGAGGAGCCGGTGAACGAAGTGAGGTCCGCGCCATTGTCCGCATTGCTGGCCAGGCCCGCGAGCCAGGTATTGTAGGGCAGGAAGACGAAGGAGGCATTGATGTTCGCCTCATCGCCCTCGGGCGAGCGGAAGGTGGGGATGTAATAGCGGCTGCCGGATACCTGGACCGCCGTGGTGGCATGGTGGGGAGTGAGAGCGGGCCCACCGACCGCACTGTCATCCCGTGTGTTCTGGGCGGCGCATGAGATCAACACGCCGGTGGCGGGATCGCTGGTGTTGCCAAAGGAGACATTGTAGTCGCCGCGATTCCCGCCCGTGACGGAGGCACCGGATGAAGAACCGGGACCGAGGGACAAGGTCAGCGCGCTGGTCTCATTGCCTGCGGCGAGCTGCTCGACGACCACCGTGCCGAATTCCGTGGCGGCATGCATCGCAGTGGCTCCGAGAAGAAACGGCACGACCCTCCACCAGAGGGCACGGGAGGATGGGAAGGGAGAGGGAGAATGAAAGTGGCGCACGTGGCTCAGGAATGGAAGGTGGGGAAAAACGGCCTGTGGACCCTAACAGGGAACTCCCCTCCCGGAGACCGGGAGGGGAGTTGTAGGATCCGGATTGGAACCGCTCCGGATCAGGGAGCGGTGACGCCGAGGCGGGCGAAGAAGCGGGAATCGGTCGCCAGCGAGCGCGGGATCTTCACCAGGACGGAGTCCACGCCATTGCCGAAGCCGTTCTGCTGCACGGTGATGATGACACCACTCGTGCCATCCTGCGCACGGGTCCAGCCGGAGAGGCCGGAACCATACTCGACGTAGGGCTGGAGGTAGGTGGCCTCATCGGTGAGACGATAGGTGAACAGGAGGTAGTTCTCATCCATCGCCACGGTGGGCAACAGCGCCCTGGAGTTCGAATTCGAACCGCTCGGGACACCGCCGAGCACGAACTCGAGGATGTTCGCGATTCCATCGCCATCCGAATCGACGGTGGCACCGGCACCATTCAGACCGTTGGTGGTGAGCCAGGAGCTGAAGGCATCCGCAGTGGAGCGCACCAGTTGCACCTGCTTGGCCACATCATCGTAGTTCACGGTGTAGCCGGAAGGCACGCCGCTGACATTGGTGAAGGTGCCGCTGCGGGTGCCGCTGTAGCTGGCGATCACGTAGGTGTTGCTGGAGGGAGTGGCTCCGATGCTGGACACCACCAGCGAGCTGCCGGTGCTGAGCGTGAGGTTTCCAGTGACCTGGAGGACATCGCTCTGCGCGCCATTGATCTCGCACGCGTAGGTGCCGCCGATGGTGGTGGCGCCCGCCGCGAATGAACCGGCGGAGGCGCCGGGTGCGAGGGTGGCACCGCTCTGCACGGCGAGCGTGCCGGTGATGGAGCCGGAGGCCATCAGCGTGCCCTGCTGCACGGTGGTGGAGCCGGTGTAGCTGTGGACGATGTCTCCCGCGAGCTGGAGGGTGCCGGGGCCGGTCTTGACGAGCGCGCCGATGTTCACGCCGGTGTTTTCCGAGCTGGGCTCGATCTCCGTGGAGATGATGAGGTCCGGAGCGGAGCTGCCGGTCACATCCGCCACCGTGAAGGTGCGGGTGCCGTGCAGCGAGATGCCGGAGTCGGCATTGGTGCGGGTGGCCTCACGGGTGATGACCGCAGCGGTGGTGCCGCCGGAGACGGTCACGTCACCATTGATCTGGTAGTTCTCCCCGTTGTAGTTCGCGGTGCCGCTGGCGGTGGTCAGCGTGGAGCCACCGGCCAGCTGGACCGCACCCAGATGGGTGTGGGTGGTGTCCGGCAGGTTGGTGACGACCGTTCCCGGAGCCAGGCTCAGGTTCGGTGCATTGGCGGTGGTGCCGACGGTGTTCGTGATGCCGAAGACCAGCGTGCCCTGGTTGACGTTGATCTGGCCGCTGAAGTTGCCCGCGGCGGCGAGGGTCACCTGGGTGGTGGCATCGCCCCCGATCTCGAAGCTGGAAGCGCCGACCGCGCCGGTGCTGTTGAGCGCGCCATCCTGGATGACGGCCCCGGTCCGCAGGTAGGAGAGCTTCGCGCCCGCCGCCACGGTGATGGCACCCGCGCTGAGATCGCCCGAAGCGCCACCGTCACCGATCTGGAGAGTGCCTCCACTCACGGTGGTGGTGCCGCTGTAGGTGTTGTTCCCGGACAGGACCTGCTTGCCGGTGCCGGTCTTCACGAGCGAGAGGATGTTGCTCGCTGCCGAGCCCTCCACCACGCCGGAGAAATTCCCCGCCGCATTCGCCGATCCGAGCGTGAGCGTGGTGGCTCCGCCGCTGGGCGAGTTCGAGATCACGCGGCCGCCACCATTCAGACCGGCGATGGTCTCGCCCGCCGTGGAGAGGCTGAAGACCGCGCCGGTGTCCACCGTCACGCTGCTACTATCCGGCACGTAGTCACCCGCCACGCTGGCGACACCGATCTGGAGATTGCCGGTGCCGGTGGTGGAGACGCGCAGGTTTCCGGACCAGAGCGCCGGGGTGGTCGGGAAGATCGAGCGGCCCGCGCCGGTGACATTGATATCGCCGGTGCCGGTGATGTTCTCGTAGTCGGTGCGGTCCGCCGCATTCGAGTCGAAGATCACGTTCCGCTGGAGGGCGATGGAGGTGAACTGGTTGCCATCTCCGGTGCCGGTCACGGTGGCGCGGGTACCGAGGGTGGCGGTGCCGGTGCCATTGGCCGAGACCGTGATCGGGTTGGAGACATTGAGGCGTGCGCCGCCGGTGTAGAGCGCCACATTGCCGCTGCCGGTGTCCTCATCGCCGAGGGTCACGCTGCCGGAACCGAGCGCGGAGACATCGCGCATCTCAATGGTGCCCTCGCTGATGACGGTGCCGCCGGTGTAGGTATTCACGGCATCCATGACCAGCGTGGAGGTGCCGCGCTTCACCAGCGAGCCCGCACCACCGATGTAGCCGCCGGAGGTATCGACGAGCTGGAACTGGTTCACATCCGAATCCACGATGATGCGGCCCGGCAGGAGCTTGCCCGCGAGATCGACGGTGGTGGAGATGGCGGTGTCATCGAAGGTCACCACGTCCCCGTAGAAGAACTGGTCGGACGATCCGGCCACCCAGTTGGAGGAGGAGGCCACATCCCAGTAGGCATTGTCGCCGTGCCAGGTGAGGCTCTTGGTGACGAGGCTCATAACGATGCGGGAGTTCCCGCCCTCATTGGTGAAGGCGCCGGAACCGGGACGGAAGTTGTAGTCCTCCGCGAGGTAGAGTCCGGTGGAGGCATCTCCGCTCAGCGTGCCGTAGGAAAGGATCGGCACGGAGACGGTGCCCGTGGCGGCGGAGAAGCTGCCGAAGGAGACCTGGGTGGAACCGACGAGATCGAGCAAGCCGGTGACGGCCAGCGCATCCTCCGTGGAGGCATCCACCTCCAGTTTCCCGCCGGAGGAGGTGCCGAGCGTGAGGCTGGTACCGATGGTGCCCTCACCCGAGAGCGTGCCGTAGTCATCCTCCACCGTCACATTGCCCGCGATGGAGCCGTTGATGACGAGGCGGCCTTCGCTGACGGACAGCGTGCCGGTGAACGGATTGTCCGAATCGATCACCGTGGTGCCCGAGCCGTACTTCACCACGCTGCCGGAGCCGCCGAAGGGAGCGGAGATCACATTGCGGACGCTGGGGGCGAGATACACGGTGCCGTTGCCGGTAAGAGTCAGCGTGCCCGTGCCGGAGACGTTTCCACCCAGCTCGAAACTGCCGGAAGGAGTCGTGACCTCGATCACACCCCCGGCGGTGCCGGTCACGATCGGGCGCGAGCTGGTGGGAGCTGCGGAGCCATCGACACGCAGCGTGGCGGTGGTGGTGGTGTCACCCAGGACCAGGTTCGCCGTGCCACCCGCGAGCGGATTGCCCTGGATGGCGAGCACGCCTTCCTTGACCTGCATCTCCATGGTCGGGGCGATGGTCACGCCGGCACCGAGGGTGAGCGTGCCGGTGGTGGACTTCACCAGCACACCCTGATCGGTGCCGGTGCCCGTGCTCAGCGCGCCGCCGGTGCCCGCACCGCTGAACTGGGTGGTGACACTGCCGGAGCGGAGGTCATACACCGTGCGATCGAGCGCGGTGGGATAGGCCTGGTTGTTGACATTGGTGCGGGCGGTGGAGACGAAGCGGAACTCGCCGCCATCGATCGTCACCTTGCCGTAGTTTTCACCCTGGCCGAAATCGAAGCGGCCGCCGGTATTAAGGGTCACCTGGGTGGCATTCGGGAAGTCCGGATTTCCATCCGGGCCGAAGACCAGCACGCCGCCATCGTTGACGGTGATCTGCTTGGCATTGAGGTCACCGCCGAGGCCGAGGTCGTTCACCACGAGCGTGCCGCCATTGATGAGCACGGTGCCGGTGAAGCCGGTGTTCGAGCTGTTCAGCGAGAACTGGCCGGTGCCGGACTTGACCAGCACCGCATTCGGACCGCCGGAGAGCGTGCCGTCGAAC
The DNA here is from genome assembly GCA_049840755.1 of Luteolibacter sp. Lineage (GTDB taxonomy): Bacteria > Verrucomicrobiota > Verrucomicrobiia > Verrucomicrobiales > Akkermansiaceae > Luteolibacter. The sequence continues at coordinate 286,953 of JASGJM010000002.1, forward strand.
ACGGTGGAGGTATTGTTGCTGCCGAAGTCGACCTGGGAAGAACCTCCGATGATGAAGGTCGACCCGGCCTGACCGGTGAGCGATCCGATGACGGCGGTCTGCGGAGCATCCGGGCCGGTCAGCGTGATGGAGTTCTCATCGGTGAGATCGACGGCTTCATCGTAGGTGCCGCCATTGAGGATGAACGGCGCGAGCGAACCGGAGGTGGCGAGAGCGGAGCCGATGGTGGAGAAGGCGCTGGTGCCGATGACCGCAGGCTGGTTGCCCGCCGTGCCGAAGTCGGCATCCGCGACGGTGTCGCCCGCATTCCCGGTGAAGGTGCCGCTGGCGTAGGCCGTGGGCGGGGACTTGAAGAAGGCGAAGGAGAACACGTCTTCCTTCGACGCCATGTTCTGGAGCGTGGGATTGACGGTGGAACCGGAGATGTCACGGCTCTCGATGATCCAGCGGTTGTTCGCGGCATCCCAGCCGTAGGAGACGATGTTGTCGACGTTGTTGGTGTCTCCACCTTCCGGGCTGATGACCAGCGTGCCGGTGCTCTCGGTCTGGCCGGGGATCGTCAGATACCAGGTGCCCGCGAGCGTCGGGTCCTTGGTGACGGTGAACCCGCCGGAAGCGACATCGGTGGTGGCGTCGCCATTGACGCGGCCGATCGCGATGAGGTTGTTCGAGCCGACATCTTCCTTGCGGAGGTAGGCGAAGCCGACGCCGTCCTGCTCGTGGGAGGTCGAGTTGCTGCCGTTGTCATGGCAGTAGAGGGTGAAGGTGCCGTCGGCATTGGCCTTCGAGAGCGCGTAGTTGTCCTCGTTCTTCGCACCGCTCACGAGCAGGACGCCATTCGCGGCGGCATTGGCGGCGGTGGTGTAACCGTTCGCGGTGAAGGAATTGATGTTCAGCGTGAAGACGCCGGCGGTGGTGTTGTCGACGAACTCGGTGCCCAGCCGGAGGCCGGTGGTACCGGTCACGGAGGTGATCGCACCATTGTTCACGGTATTGCGGGCGATGCCGCCGACCCAGCGGTTGTAGGGGAAGAAGGCGAAGGCGACGTTGATGTTGGCCTCGTCACCGGTGGGGCAGTTGGAGACGGCGATCCAGAAGTCACCGGTGGCGGTGTCCGGACCGAAGGAAGCGGTGGCGTAGATCGGGGCGCTGGCATCACCGGTCGCGGTATTGTCCCGGCTGAGCTGGCTGACGGAGGGGATCAGGACGCCGAAGTTCGGATCGGTACCCGGTCCGAGGTTCAGGGTGAAGTCACCGCGGCTCGTTCCGCTGGGAAGCAGGATGCCGCCCGAGGAACCGGCACCCACACTGAGGGTCACGGAGGTGGCGTTGTTCCCGGCATCATTCTGGACGACGTTCAGTTTGCCGAATTTCGTCAACTGCGCGCTGGAGGTGGCGGTGACGGCGGAGAAGGTAGCGACCGCGCAGAAGGCGATCCTGATGGTGTTTGCCGTCCAGATTCTCTTGGGTTTCATAATTTGCTGTCTGTGTATGTTTATTTGCGAATCTATATCTCGTCCGATCGGTCCGATGGCTGGATGAGGCCGGGCCCATCCGGTCCAACTTTGGGCAATGTATGGAGCTGTACCTTCGCTCCTCCAACAGGGAGACCGTGACGCTTTTGTTTCATCTAACGGCGGTGCAACGGGCATCCGGACGCCGAATCAAGAAATGCGCAATTCGCTCATAAATAGCATTTTACGCAATTCATACGTTACAATCACGCAGACACAAACCCTCCATGCAGCCGTGTGCGCAAATCTCCCACTTTCACCCCATTCACGAACACACCCATCCGCCGCAATCGCCGGATATAAATCCAACAATTGCCAAATATACATTCACAAATAGAAACCACACCACTCCGGGGGGAGTGATGCGGTCATTCCATCAAATTTCGTCGGGGAGGAGCCAGCGGCAGGCGACGATCTCAAAGCGGCGTCCGAACTTCTTGTTCACCTCGCCCAGTGCCGAGACCGGCTTCAGAAGATCATCCGAGGGATCGACGAATCCGGGCGAGCGCTGCACGACCGCCTCACACCAGGCACGGGCCTCGATCTTGCCGGAGGCATCCCGGCTCTCACCGTAGGCGCGGATGCGGAAGGTGTCCGAACGGGCGCTCAACGCGGGCCCGATGAACTGGAGCAGGTCCGCCTGTGTGAGGAATCCGAGGCCGCCCCATGCGGTGGTGTTCGGCTTCAAGGTCTGCTCGAAGCTCGTCGGGTCCGTGATGTGGTCCGCGTGCGAGTAGTCCGGGAGCGAGACCGCATTCTTGAGCGGCCACTCGGTGGTGATGGAGGAGTTCAGCCCGGCCTTGTCGATCGCGGCCTGGAGCGCGCCGCGCTTGCCGGTGTCATCTTCCACGAGGCGGCGGTTGACGAAGTCGGCGAGATTCAGGAACGGACCGCGGGTGCGGACTTCCGTAACGATCTTCTCCGCCAGCGCGCGGATCTCGGTGCGCTTGAAGGTGCGCTGCCCTGCCCAGGCGGAGGCGAGCTTGGGATTGGTGCCATCCCACTTGCCGCCGGGAGCATCGAGGATGCGTGGGAAAGTCACCTCATCCGCGGACGCGGCGCTATCGGCGGCGGACAGCAGCAGGGCCTCCCAGGCCTCCACGCTGGCGGAGTTCACATTGAAAGCACCGTTCACCAGCAGACAGCTCGCGGCACGGTGGAAGTCCGAGAGCGTGGACTCGGTGACGACACCGGCCATGTTGTTCACCATCATCCGGCCGTTCGGCAGCGGGGTGCCGCTCCGGAGCAGCGCGGCCTTTTCCTCCGCGGTGCCACTGGAGACGAAGTAGGCGTCCCACAGCGAGGTGTTCAACTCGAAGCTCAGGTCGTAGGCGGTGTTCTGGTCGAGCGGGTCCTGGTGCAGGAACTGTCGTGCGGACCATGCCCAGTTGTCCTCGTTGGTGTGGCTGTTGTCGCCGTCGTTGTTCGAGCGGCCGTCGGTGGAGTAGCCCACGCTCTCCTTGTTCCAGCCGCCGGAGTCGCGGATGATCTTCCGGGAGCGGTCCGGCTCGGTGTATTTCCGGGAGACGCGCGGATCGGCCATCGAGTTCCCGAGGGCGTAGGTGGGGTGCCAGATGAACTCGGAGAAATTGACGTGCTGGAATGCGCCGAGCGAGGCGACCTCGGTGCCCTTGCGCGGGATGTCGAAGAGGATGCGCTGCGGCACGCCGCGGATCGGTTGATCGAACGGATCGCCCTCATACACGCCGCCGGAGGAGCGCGGCATCATGCTCGACCAGTCCACGTCCCCATCGAACAGATCGCGGGTGTAGATGCCGAAGAAGTGCGGGGCCACGTCCGTGACATTGTCGAAGGGACTGCGGAACGACCACGAGGCGCGCATGTTCCAGTTCGCCACGGCGGAGTCCTCGAGGTGCGGCTTGCCGGCGAGGCTGCCCGATCCGACGACATTGGAGACGGGCTCCTCGAACCACCGCACGCGGAAGCCCTCGCGGGTCCGGCGGTCCGGCAGCGCATTGATGCTCGGATTCGAGGAAGCCGGTGTGGATCTCACGAATGGCACGGGGTCCAGCGAGGTCCACTCCACCGGCAGCTCATCCTCGTCTCCATACTGGAAGGCGCAGGAGATGAAGCGGCCCATCGGCGCATTGGCGAAGGTGGTGGTATTGAAGGTGGCGGAGGAGAAGGGCTTCCACGACATCAGGTAATCGTCCGCCTGGGTGTAGCCGCCGCTCTGGACATTGCCGGAGGGCTTCGGCGGCACGACTTCGCGCCAGTCGAGCGGAGGCAGCGGCACGGCGTTGTGCACCACGCCGGTGACCGCGGGGACCGCCTCGAACAACGGATAACCATCCTCGCGGCGATCCTGATAGAGGGCGCGGGTGGGGCTGGGTGCGACCGAGGCGCTCAGCTTGTTGTTGGCGAAGTTCGATTCATCGTAGGGGACATTGGCCACGGGCGACCACACCAGGGTCTCACCCGGCTTGAGGGTCGCGGCGCTCATCTTGAAGAACATGCTGCCACGGACCGCGCCACCGGTGGCACCGCTGCCGAGGCCCCAGGTACATGTGGAACTTCTGGGTGCGGCCGGTCTGCATGTTCACCTCCACGGTCTTGCTGCCGTTGATGTGCATGAAGATCGCGGACTCCGGCACCTTCAGCGTGAAGTTGTACGGGTTCCATAGTGCCACGCGCGGATAGAAGTGAACGCGCAGCGCATAGGGATAGGCCGGATTCGGATTGTCCGGCTGGTAGTAGCTCAGATTGTAGAACAGCGATCCCTCCACCAGCGTGGGCATGATGTTGCTCTCGGTGCGGTTCTCGAAATCCACCGAGGTGGAATTGCGGCCGCCGGTGGAGACGTTCGCCATCTTCGCGAGTTCGTTGTCGAGCGTGATGTCTCCGAGCTGGTTGGCCTCGGCGCGTCTGGCCCAGTTGCGGAGCAGACCGAACTTCGGGGAAACGGTGGCATAACGGGACGCTTGGCCGGGACTCGCGCTGAGCTGGTCGGCGCGGCTGTTCGCCGGGCCCACGAGATTGTCGGTATCCGCGAGGCCGAGCAGGGTCGAGCCGCCGACGGTGGCATCGGGAACATTGCCATCGCTCTGGATGAAGGCGGTGAGATCCCGGCGCCAGCCGCCGTCCGCGACATTGACCGGCAGACCGGCGGACCAGACGGTGAGATCGTGGAAGTGGCGGTTGGTCATGCCCGGCTCCAGCAGCGCCGTCTGCGGTTCATCGACCAAACCCGCGCGCTGGTGGTTTTGCAGATCCATCGTTCCGAATGCCAACCACGAGGTGTCCTGCGCGAGCATCTTGGAAAGATACTTGGCATTGGTCTTGCCGGAGGAGCCATCCGGAGTGGCGACATTCGCCTGGCTGCTGAGATCCCCACCCACCAGGCGTAGCCGCCCTTGGATTGATTCCCCTGCGCGACGGTGACCCGCGGTGCCATGACGATGTCGGTATCCGGAGCATCCTTCCCGAGGCTGCCGTGTCCCACCAGCTGCACCATGTCCGCCGGATCTCCGGCGGCTTCCTCGGTGTAGGAGAGCGCGGACTCATTGCCACTCACGAGGCACGCGATGCGCTTGGAGGCGGCATCCCATTTGAGAGTCTTGCGTTGATCGGCCAGGCCGCCCTTCTCACCATTCCGCGTGATCCATGGAGTGCCGCTGTCCTGCTGGGTCTTCCAAACACTCAGCCAATGGGGATGCGCGGGAGTCTTCGCCACGCCACCCACCACGCGGGCATCCGCGCACACGCGCTGGTCCGCACCGAGGCTCGTCTGCAACTGCCCGAGGGCCATCATCAGACCCAGCCGCGCATTGGCACGGGCACGCTGTTTTGCATCGGCATGCGACGCGGAACGCAGTTGGACCGCTGACAGGCTGAGCATGCCCAGTGCAACAATCGTCAGCAGGATCATGAACAGCAGCACCGATACGAGTGCGAAGCCTTTTTCAGCGCGTGGGGACTTTGGTGAACGGGTCGATGCCATGTCGCGTGTTTCGGGTTTCAAGATCGCGCCACGAGCGATCTGACCGCCTCAACATATCCGAACCTGCGAGGGCTACCTACCCCATCGTTGCAACGATTCCGTTTCCTGACCTCCTCACTTCTTCACATCGAATCTATCGAAAACGTCACGATTCGGATACTGGTGAGTGATTGGGCACGATCCCATCCTTCCCGGCAAATGATCCGCCGTGTGATGACTTTGTGCGTCCTGCTGTCGTGCGCCGTTGGTGCCCAGGAGGTCAAAGATGGAGAGAGTGACAAGAAGCCGGGCAAGGACGCGCCGAAGCCTCACCAGCTGCGCTTTCTCGCTGTTGGCGATCCGCCGCCCTTCGTGCAGGAGGTGCGGGATGGTGCGCGTTATGAAGTCCCCCCGCCCGAGGGTATGATTCCTCCGCGTGCGCTGGTGATCCCGGTGGAGCCACCTCCAGCAGAGAAGAAAGCGGAGCCGGTGAAGCTGCCGCTGAAACTGCGGCTCGGGCAGATGTCCTCACTCGTGGAGATGGCGCTGCCGGACAACCGCCTCGTGCAACTGAACCGCGAAGGCGGCGGCAGGTGGCTGGAGTTCCAGGTGCCGACGACCACGAAGACAGCCACGCTGGTGCTGCTGTGCCGGGATGCACGCACGTGGGACAAGCCGCGCGCGCTCATCCTCCCGGATGATGCGGAGCAGCGGAAGGAAGGCTCCGTCCACTTCTCGAATCTCTCCGCCACACCGATCGCGCTGGCACTGGGGAATGAAAAGCTGCGGATTGATCCGGGCAAGACCGTCACCCGCATCATGAGTCCCGGCGGACCGGCGCAGCCGCTCGATATCCGCTACCCGTCCGCGAATGGCAGCTTGCTGCCCTGCCTCACCACGCAGCTCGAAGGCTCGCGTGGTGGCGTCCGGCGCATCATCATCTATACTGCGGATGGCGCGAAGCCGCGCTCTCCCGTCAAAGTCTTCCAGCTGGAGGAAAGTTTCTAAGAAGCCGTCTGAAAAATATCCGCACCTGCTGCTTCAGCCAATTCTGACAGGATTCACAGGATTTTTCAGGATTGGAAACCTTGAGCATTCCTCGCACCGCAGGATCTTCCTCTCTGCGAATCCTGAAAAATCCTGTGAATCCTGTATGAGATCATCGCCGATTCTGAGGGACTGTGAATATTCAGACGGCTTCTAACAACCGCCCCGCCATCCTTCCATGAACATCCGCCTGCCCTTCCTCGCCTTCCTGTGCTGCGTGTCCACCGCCGCCGCGCAGCTGCCTCTGATCGTCGCCCACCGCGGAGCGTCCCACGCCGCGCCGGAGAATACCCTCGCCTCCTTCAGGCTCGCGTTTGAAGAAGGCGCGGATGGCATCGAGGGGGACTTCTACCTCACGCCGGATGGAGAGGTGGTGTGCTTCCATGACAACAACGCGAAGCGCACCTCCGGCGTGGATGCGCCGATCGAGCGCACGCCGTGGACCGAGTTGAAGAAGCTGGATGTGGGCTCATGGAAGGATGCCAAATACAAGGGCGAGCATCCGCCGCTGCTCGGAGACATCCTGGGCATGCTGCCTGCGGGGAAGCTTTTCTTCGTGGAGATCAAGGGCGGCGTGGAGACCGTGGAGCCGATCCACAAGATCCTCGAAGCGAAAAAGGCCGACCCGAAGCAGGTCATCATGATCGCCTTCAGCGCGGACGTGGTGCGCGAGTGCCGCCGCGTGATGCCCGGCTATCAGACGCACTGGCTCTCCAACCTCAAGGACATCGACCAGCCGGGCAAGGCGGACGCTTATCAGGCGGATCTCGAGAAGACCGGCGCGCAGGGACTTCAATTCGACTACCGGGCTCCCGTCACCGGCGAGTGGCTGGCCAAGCTCAAGGAGAAGCACTACCTGCTGACCTCGTGGACCGTGGATGATGCCGGCGCGGCCCGGAAGATGATCGGACTGGGAGTGGGCCACATCACCACCAACCGCCCCGCAGGCCTGCGTGCCGAGCTTTCCTCGAAGGCCGGTGCGTGGAACGTGCGGGACCACGTGCAGCCCGGCGACTTCATCATCCAGAGCCACCGTGGTGCCGGTGACCTGATGCCGGAGAATTCGAAGCAGGCCTTCGAGCTGGCATGGAAGCTCGGCACGATCCCGGAAGCCGACCTGAGAACCACCAGCGATGGAGTCATCGTCGCCTTCCACGACAATGACTTCTCACGCATCCTCCCGAACGAGTCCGCGGAGATGAAGAAGAAGGGCATCCGCGATCACGATTGGGAAACGGTGCGCAAGCTCGACATCGGCGCGTGGAAGGGTGAGGGCTTCAAGGGCCAGCGCGTGCCCGATCTGGCCGCGATCGTCAGCCTGCTGAAGGAAGACCCGAAGCGGAAGATCTACGTGGACATCAAGAACGTGAGCTTCGAGCAGCTGGCCCGTGAAGCGCATGCCGCCGGAGTGGCCCCGCAGATGATCCTCGCCAGCACGCGTCCGGAACAGATCCGTGAATGGAAGGCGCTCGCACCGGATTCCCTCACGCTGCACTGGATGGGTGGCGAGGAGTCGGCGCTCGCCGAACGGCTCGCCAAGCTTTCTGCGGAGAACTTCGCGGGCATCGACCAGCTCCAGATCCACGTGCGGAAATCCGGTGACACGCTCACGCCCTCACCGGAGTTTCTCAAGAAGACCGGAGAAGAGCTGCGTGCGCACGGCATCCTCTTCCAGACGCTGCCGTGGAGCATCCGCGATGCGGCGGTGATCGACCAGTTGCTCGATCTGGGCGTGGCGAGCTTCGCCACCGACTACCCGGATTTCCTCAGCGGGACGGTGCAGGCCTATTATCAGAAGAAGGCCGTGCGCTAGGTTGGATCGAGGTTCCGGACAGCCCTGAAGGGGCGTCATGGGATAGCCCGGGGCAACGCCCCGGGTGATGGCAATTCATCGTAACAAGCCCTGAAAGGGCGGGATGAAAAAGGGGGACAGATCTCCCCCGATAGGACGCCCCTTCAGGGCTTGCTTCTTTTTCCACCCGCAACCCAAGGCGTTGCCTTGGGCTATCACATTACGCCCCGTTGGGGCTTGGAATTCCTCGAAACCAAGCGTGGCTGAAGCAGAACGCTCCAGCCACGGAGAAACGCCTGTCGTTGGACATCAGGCCTGCTGCAGACCGAAGCGGCCGCTTTCCAGAACGAAAGACGCCGCGGTCTTCTGCGGAGCGCCGGGACGGGTGACGTAGTCCACCGTGCGGTAGCTGGTGAGCCAGGTCTTCGAGTTGATCTCACAGCTCACGTAGCCGCGCTGGGTGTTGTGGAATTTCACGAACGGGTTCTCGGAGAGGATGGATGCGTGATCCTTCGGCTTCTCCTTCCCGTCTCCTGCGGAGGAGATCGAGGTGCCGACCAGCTCGGCGGCGACGACTTCGGACTCGCGTCCATCGAAGTCCACCACGAGATCATTCGCCCAGTGCGAGTGGATGTCTCCGGTGATGACGACGGGATTGGAGACCTTGAGATCGCGCAGGGTTCTCAGCACCGCGCGCCGCTCCATCTCGTAGCCCGGCCACTGGTCCATGGAGCACTTGATGCCCGGACCCTTTTCGCGATCCACGCGGGCCATCATGATCTGCTGCGCGAGCACGTTCCAGCAGGCGTGGGAGGACGAGAGCTGCTTCTCCAGCCATTCCTTCTGCTTCTGGCCGAGCAGGGTCGCGCCGGGGCTCATCGCGCCCGCGCCGGGAGTCTTCATGCCATCGCCTTCCGGTTGGTCGGTGCGGTACTGGCGGGTGTCCAGCACCTGGAAATTCACGAGCTGGCCGTGGCTCACCTCGCGGTAGATCTGCATGTCCGGACCGGCGGGCATGCAGCTTTTGCGGATGGGCATGTGCTCGTAGTAGGCCTGGTAGGCGGCGGCACGGCGCTTGAGGAAATCCTCGCGCAACACGTTCGGCTTCTCGGAGATGTCGTTCGCGTAGTTGTTGTCCACCTCATGGTCGTCCCACGTGACCACCCATGGTGCGCCGTGATGCATGGCCTGCAGTGCGGGATCGGTCTTGGTACTGCGCGTGGCGGTTCCGGTAGTCCTGGAGCGTCATGATCTCCGGGCCGATGTGCTTGCGCACCTGATCCTCGCGCTCCGGTCCTTCATAGATGTAGTCCCCGAGGTGGAAGACCAGATCCGGACTCTCCGCGAGCATGTGCTCATAGGCGGTGTAGTGGCCGGCCTCATAGTGCTGGCACGAGGCGAAGACCATGCGCAGCGGGCTGGTCTGTGCGGCCGCCGTGCCGGGCAGCGCCATCGTGCGTGTCCGCGCGCGCTGGCTGACTTCCGAGCCCGCCTTGAACTCATACCAATACCACCGGTCCGGCTTCAGCCCCGCGACCTCCGCATGGACGGAGTGCGCCCAATCCGGGCTGGCCACCTCGCTGCCCTGCGCGACGACCTTGGTCATCGCCTCATCCTCCGCCACCCGCCAGTTCACCAGCACCGACTCATCCGGCATGCCTCCGCCGGTGAGTGGCAGCGGAGCCAGCCGCGTCCACAGCACGAAGCCATCCGGCGTGGGATCGCCGGATGCCACCCCGAGCGAAAACGGATAGGCCGGGAAGGTGGGATTCTGCCGGACCGTGCCGCTCAGAGCCAGCCCGCGTGAGGCCGTGAGAGCGAAGATGAGGGATGCGGAACCGCCGAGGAAGGAACGGCGGCTGAGACCGGATGCGTCGAGTGGGTAAACGGGTTTCATCGTAGCAAGCGCCTTGCGCAAACCCACAGACTTGATGATTTTTCCGATGGGTCATCCTTGGACCCGTGACAATATGGTAACGCCATGGCAGATAGAACTGCAAGGATGCGAGCGGTGCAGGATACTCCACCTGGAAAGACAATCGATCATGGAAAAATCATTCCTGTTGGACAAAAGAAACAACCTCATCGCCCGATTGGGTGAGTTGGAGTTTCTGGAAGAAAAGAAGGCCTATTGGGGACGATTGGACAAAACCAGCATCCCACCGAAACTGAAAAAGGAGCTGCTGGAATATCGCGAACGGGTCTTGGGCAACTCCCTGGCCTACCTGCCTCAAATTCAGAACAGAATAGATCGATGGAAACTGCGCGTGATCTTCCCGGATGGAACCGGAAGGGAGATCGATGACATCACATTGGAAGAGTCCGGTATTTTCTTCAAAGCCAAAGAGGACGTGAGGCTATAGCCCGAAGCAACGTCCGGCCCTTGTATTCGTTCCAAACATCCACAGCCATTCCCCACCCCTGCTCACCATGACCTTCTACCGCATCGGCGTGGCCGAGACTTCCCCCAACCGCTATGCATGGGCCTCGGGATATGGCCCCGTGGAGTTCATGCCTTTTCTCGATTCCTTCAGCGAGGAGATCAGGGAATCCAAATGGGCGTTCTGGAAGTTGAATGAAACGCACCCGGGATTCAACATTGATCCCGGTGGACGGGAGTGGCCCGACCTCCTCGGCTGCGGAGGCGGCCCCCCGATGCACTTTTTCAGCGAACGGATGCTCCGTGATCTCCAGGAGGAAGGGATTCCATTCTTCCGCTGCACCGAGCTGCCGATGGGGAGGAACTCGTCCAAGCGGCTGCAGCAGATTCCGCCGCCGAATTACTTCGTGCTGGAGGCGGAACCGAGCATGACGATCCGTAGCGTGCCGGTGCCGATCGAGCCACAGGTGGCGGCGCGCAACGAAACCCCGCCGAGGTGGCTGCTGCCCTATCGGACCTTCGGTGACATCGGGACGTGGAATGGGACGGACCTTTTCAGCCCCTCCCACGGCAAGTCCCTGGTCTCCCTCTTCTGCACGGAGCGGGTCAGGGAACTGGCAGGCCGCCGGGGATGGATCAATGTGGCATTTCGAGCCATCGAGCTCGAATAGGTGCCCACAGCCCCGGCCCGCCGCCCATCAGTTGGGCGTGACGCGCAGCCGGACGAACCAGGTGGAACGACCCGCCGGTGCGGTGTAGCGGATGGAGGTATCGAGATCCTCGACACCCTCGACGGCCGGGACCCAGTCGACGAGATTGTCGGAGATTTCAACAACCCAGGTGGCCGCGGCATCGCTCTTCTTCGGCCACGTGAGCACTCCGCCGACGAGCTGGGGATTCGCCGTGCGGGTGGAGCCGGTTTCCCCCATGAGGTATTCCACGCCGTTCGGCACGCCGTCTCCATCGGAGTCGAGATTCGCCGCCTTGTCGCCCGCGTTCCAGTAGGTCCACTCCGCATAGCTGCCGGGGACGAACGTGGGAACTCCCTCGATCATGATGGCGGAGATGCCCGCCTGCACCCCGGAGCCGAGGTAGTTCATCTTGATGGTGAGATTCCCGCCGGTGAAGAAGTGCGTAGTCCCGTTTCCTCCGAAGTAGGCCGCCTGGCTGCCGGTGCCATGCTTGGTGACCGTGACCACATCGGTGGCGGTGGTGGTGCCATCATTGAAGGTAACGTCCGGGGTGGAATCGGTCATGATGGTCTCCGCCGAGGCACTACGACCTGCATAGTAGACCGTGACCTTGTAGCCGGAGTAGCTGCCGGCGGCCACGTAGGCACTGAGATCGAGCGCGATGCTCGCGGACAGGTTCTCCCCCGTGCCGGTACCGGCCGTGATCAGCTTCGCGCCGACCAGGGTGGAGAACGGCTGTCCGAGGGAGGACAGCTGGTTCTGCTGGTAGTAGTCCGCGTAGCTGATGCCGCCGGTGATGGAGCTTACACTGATCGCGGCCGTGCTGCCGGTGGTGGTGGAGCCGGTCGTGACATTCACGTAACTATCCGCTCCCAGCGCTGTGGCACTGGTGGAGCTGATGTCATTGTCAGGCTTGCTGCTGAATTTGATCAGGACGTGCGTGGCGGAGGCCGAGGCAGCGGAGGCGGCACAAAGGACCGCGCACAGCAGGGACTTGCCCGGAAGGAATGTTTCCGGGAACTTCAAGCGGGCGTGTGAATCTCTCATGGGGATATCGGTTGGATCACCCAGATCGCAATAGAGTCGCTCTGAGCGCCGGGACCCTTCCAAGGTTTCACACGCATCGCCATGGCATGCGGGCAAGCCGCCTTAACCCAACGCCAAGGAACGCTAACGATTTCGTCACATCAAATAGACAGACGAACGGCTGAAAGGACGATCGATAGATTAGTGGATTAAATTGCTTCACTTCATACACATTCCAGCACGCGCACGCGGAGCATCTTTGCTCCGGCAGGGAAGCACCCGAAGGGATCTCATCTCTTGATTTGGAGTGCGGCGAGGTATCGCCGCTTTGAGCGCTGGAGAGAATCGACGGAATTTGCAGTAGAGCCGTGAAAGAGGAGCGGCAACCAGAGAGGAGGTGATTCTGGAACGAGGAAGCGGGTTGGCGAATGCGGGTGTTGCCCCGGCGATGTCTCGCCTCCGCTCAAAGCGGCGATACCTCGCCGCACTCCAAATCAGAGTTCCCTATGCGAGCCCTGCTACCTCGCGGAAGAGGATCGGAACGCGATGGCCTGGCGCACGGCGGGAGGAGTCGGCGCATCCTTCCCCATGGTGGCGTGCCAGAGGATTTCATTCAGCTCGAAGTCATCGACCCGGTCGTATTCGCTGAAGTCCATCTTGTTCGAGCGCTTCGAGCCGTAGGAGAGCTCGGTGTTCTTCTCCTCCAGATCGATCTGCGCGGGCTCGTGGGTGTAGGCGGTAAGATCCGCGCGGTCGGTGAAGCTGTTGAACATCGGGCGGGCGGCGGCATCATACTGGCTCAGCGGCTCCAGCCCGAGGATCAGCTCCATGGTGCGGATGAGGCTGACGGTGGAGTAGAGCGTGCTGTCCACGGCCCTGCGCTTGGTGTACGGCGAGATGACGAGGCCGACGGTGCGCTGGGCATCGACATGGTCCGGGCCGTTCTGCGCATCATCCTCGATCACGAAGATCGCCGTCTCCTTCCAGAGCGGACCGCGCGAGATGTGGTCCACGATCCTGCCCAGCGCGAGATCGTTCGAGGCGACACAGGCCTGCGGGGTGAAGGCGCCCACCGTGGTGCCGGAGGTGTGATCCTCGCCCAGGCTCATGACGATGAGGCGCGGCATGGTGCCCTCGCTCGCAAACTTGTCATACTCGCTGAGAAAGACCGCGGCATTGTCCGTGTCCCGGTTCTTCCGGCCGGGCACCTTCGCCACGCCGTAGTCCGGGCAGATGTGTCCAACCAGGCCGGGCACGCGGCCTTCCATTTTGAAGGCACCCGCACCATCGCTGACACGCTTGCCATACTCGCCATAGGCGCGGTAGCTCAGACCGGCACGGCCGCAGGCATCCCAGATGTAGCCGGAGGGGGCGTTCTGGAGGTGGCCCTCATCGTCATCCTCCACACCCTCGCGCTTCGAGTAGGTCAGGTGCCAATCACGGGAGATATAGTCGGTGCCGTAGGCCATGGTGCTCCAGGGATGTCCGTCCCGGCTGACCTGGCCGTTGCAGTAGAGATTGTCGATCAGCACGAATTCCTCGGCGAGCTTGTGATGGTTCGGCGTGACCTTCCGCGGAAACATGCAGAGGGCGGGATCGCCATTGCCCTTCGGATCCGTACCGGCGGCGAGATCGCCGAAGACCTGGTCGTAGGTGCGGTTCTCCTTGATGATGTAGATGACGTGCTTGATCGGGCTGGGGTCCCCCACGCGGGTGGGGATGGCTGTCTTCTCCGGATGCGGGGCAAGCGTGAGCTGCTCATCGGAGTAGGGGCAGTTCCGGTAGACCTTCGCGGTGTATTCCTTGAGCGTGGCCTCATCCGGCATGGGCAGCACGGTGAGCGCGCCGCTCATCAGCGTGCCGATGTAGGGGAAGCTCCAGCCGGCCCGGCCCTTCTTGCGCTCTTCCTTGCCGGCGGTTTCCGCGCCGGATTTCTCCTTGATGGGATTCGCGTGCGAACGCAGGCCCTTGCCGACGCCGATGAGCAGATTCTTCCCATCCGGCGTGACCGCCACGGCGGACGGATACCAGCCGGTGGGGATGAAGCCCTTCACGCCGGATTGCCGCGGCGTCTCCACATCGATGACCGCGATGCAGTTGTTGTCCGCATTGGCGACAAAGAGCGTCTCACCATCCGGAGAGAGCGCCAGCGCCGCCGGGGTGCTGCCCTCCGGAGCCTTCGGGAAGAGGGCGGTGAAGATCGTCTCCACCACGTGACCGCGCTTCGTATCCACTACGCTCACCGTATTACTGGCGGAGCAGGCGACGAAGAGCCGCCCGTCCTTGTGCAGCACCATCTGGTTCGGATGATCCCCCACCGGGATTCTGGCCACCACCTTGAAGCCGATGGGATCGACCACCACCACCTGGTCCCCCGCCCAATCGCTGACGAAGATCTGCTTCCGCCCGACGACCACATCATACGGCCTGCCGCCGACCTGGAGCACCTTCGGCTTGGCCGTCGTGTCCCTGGGATCGGTTGCCTCCAGCAGCCCCAGATTGACATCCAGCGAATAGAGCTGGCCGCGTGAGGGGTCGAGCGCCAGTCCGGATCGGAATGCCTTCTCATCCACGGCGGGCGCTTCACCGGCCTTCTTCTCCGTGTCCTTCGCCAGTTTGGCAGCCTCCGCCTTCGCCTGTGCGGGGGAAAGCTCGGCCGGGCTGGTGCGGGTGAAGCCGGTCCCTTCCTTCAGATCGAACTGGTGGAGTCTGCCGTAGCCGCCACCGGACCACCACACCCTTCCCGCGGCCTCGCCGAGCCCGAGCCCGAACCAACTCTGCGAGCTGCTCGTCTTGGTGATCTGCACGGGTTCCCTCCCGCTGATGTCCACGAGGTAGAGCTCATGCTTGTTGTAGCCGCTGGTGGCCACCAGCACCCGCTTCCCATCGCGGAGCGGAATCACATTGAGAGGCATGTCCGTGGTGACGAAGTGCTTCCCCACCGGCGTGAGGTGCCAGCCATTCGGCAGCAGGAAGCCGGAATCCGTGGGACCGGCGGTGCGGGCATCCTCCTGCGCGGAGGCACCTCCGCCCAGAGCAAGCCACGCGCAGGTCGGAACTACTACGAACGCCCGAGTCCAACCGGCCAGGCGGCACGCCATGGCGGTGAACAAGGATTGGCCGGAAAGCGATTGCGGGGACGCGGACATGGGAATGCGTGGGAACGGATACGGTGCGGAGAGGAACGGATCTCCGGGTGATCCAGAGGATACGGAAGCTCCGGCGGGATTCCTCCAAGCCTCAAGGTGCGATTCGCGACGAATAAGTTGCAAACAAGTCTGAAAGGATCCGCGAGATCCCGGGGCGCGGCCAAACGACGTCCCGCCTGCCGTTCATCCACCGCGCGTTTCCCACCTGGGAGGAAAGACGTGAACTTCCCCTCATGAACGAGTTTCTGCCACACGCGTGGAGGCGTTCCAAAGACAGCGGCAGGAATGCCGCCGCTCCCAGTGCTTTTCCCATAGAGATCGGGAGCTTGAAACAGCCGGGCAGCGCACCTCCGCCCCTACTTCTTCTCCGGCTCGGCAGACTTCAGAATGACCAGCCAACAGGCAAACGTGTGACCTGTCGTCTGGATGGAAACGGTCTCCTTCAGCGCCTCCCACGGGTGGCCGATCATGCCCGCGTCCTGGTAGATGCGCACGCGGTAGCTGACGCCTTCCCGGAGCTCCTTGATGTCCGCCCAGTTCCAGATCTTCGCCGGCATCACCACTGGTTCCTTCAGGACCTTGGAATCAATGGCGGTGACTTTGACCTGGTTCTCAAAGTAGCCCTTGTGGCTCTTTTCGCTCAACGTGAGATCAACGGTGAAGACCTCCCCCACCGGCCGCCCCAAGGGGCCGATCAATTGGTGGGTCGTATTCAGGCTCCCGGTCTCAACCGGTATCCGCGCCTTCGCAGGCTCCGGCTCCGCGGCACACGCCAGCACAGGGACCATCACTCCCGCACAAACGACAAGGCAGCATCTCTTGAACATGGCAAAGGGGTTCTCGGGTGGATGAAGATGAAATCCCGATCCCATCGGGAATACTCACACCGGAGCTTTATCCGGCATCGCCATCCCTGCAATACGCTACCGGCCATCCGAGGGCAGCAGCTTCAGCCGACGCGGCATGCTCCGGATATCGCAGCTGTCGAACACCAGTGTCCGCTCCTTGGCATGGGAGTATAGATGGGCCTTGTAGCCATACTGGCGGCTGCCGTCCGTCACCGGGAAGATCACGGCTCCAGCCGCGTCCGGGAAAAAGGTGAAATCATCTCCCGCCTGTTTCACGAATCCGGTGGATGTGGTGAGGAGGCCGCCATCCTGGGTGATTTCCATCTTATAGCTCTCCCCTGTGATCCGGATGTCCCACACCTCGTGGTTGACGTCGCTGATGCCGGTATAGCGTTCCTCTCTGTTGCACCCGCAGAGGAGCGCACACAGCGGCAGCATGAGATGGAAGCCCGGTTTCATTCCCGTCGCATCAATCCGCTTTGTATGAATGCGCCGCAGAAGCCCCGTCAATCCGGAACACCCGGCCAGGGAAATGCCATGAGCGGAATGATCCTGTGAATCGAGCCGCCGCTCCCGCACAAGAAGCCGCCGAGCCCGCATGATACCGGCCCGCGGAGATTCCACGAAGCCTCCACATTGGCAGGGAGTGCCATCACCTGCTCAGGCAGGCGGAGTTGGAGGCTGCGATTCGGGAATTGGCGTGTAGCTGCGCACGCTGCCATCCCGCCAATCGATGTGCAGCTTTCCACACTTCACGCAATGCAGCACGAGAGGAGCTTTGACGAAGATCTCCTCGACTACCGATCGCTCAATCGGGTCATCGAGTGAGTCATACGCGGCTTCGCCCCACAGCGCATAAGCGTTGGGATTCGGAAAGGAAGCGGTGCTGATGCGATTCCCGCAGTCACAAAGGGTCTTTGTCATCGCGGATTGGAAGATATGCACCCACACGATATCCGTAAAATCCAGAATTCGAGGAGGCCAGCAGAAGGCAGCATCGTCCTGTCCGCATAGGTGCGATGGCAGCCCGGTTGTGGATGGTGCGAGGACGGATGTGACAGATTATTCGTGCCGGTTCTCCTACCAGGGACGGCGGGACTTGATGACCTCCGCGAGCGAGTGCTGGCGCTGGATCTCATAAAGGGCAACGTGCAAACCACCGACCACGGCAAGCAGGTGTTCACCTGCTTCCACTTGATCTTCGCCATCTGGGAAAAACCAAGGATGGAAGCGATCTGCTCACCTTTCGCACCTCTCACACAAGGCGGAGATCCGCGGCAAGCGCCTCCCCCATCCTGAAAGCACGCGAAGACCTTTCCGCCGCCTGGATGCGTGTCCTACTTTCCCGTTACGCGAGCCTCGCCCCGGAAAGCGCGGCGGTCGTAATGGGAATCACCTTGAATGCCATCGGTGACACGGAGACGGAGTGAACACTCCGGCTTTGCACCGGCGAGGCAGACCGGTGTTTTCCCGGTTGTCCGTCGCCTCTCTTCCCTTAGCGACGGCGGCGCAGCAGCGCCAGACCGCCCACCACACCCAGCAGCACCGCCGAGGGTTCCGGCACGATCAGGGACTTGGCCAGAACAAGGTCATCAATGGCGGGGTAGCCGTTCAGAAAGTCACTTGAAAAACCCACCGACAGAATCGGCTTATCCGAAACAAATCCATAGAAGGATTCGTCGTACCGGATGACAGTGACCGCGCCATCCTCATCCGTCACCGTGATCGAAAGCGGGTAGACGAAGCCCGGTTGAGGCTCTCCACTGAAATCCAATGGGAAAAAGAAGCCTCCAATGGCATACACCCCTCCGGTAAAGCCGGACAACGTGATCGTCGCGGTAGTAGCCAATACCCCCAGAGCCGGATCGAAGAAATGTTCCTTTCCATACAGGGTGGAGTCGGTGCTCACGGTATAGCCGTAATCGCCCGCCGTTCTCGACAGGGAACTGCCGTAGGACGTGAACAGGCCGATATCGCTGAACGTATCGGTGAACTGAACCGTGGTATCGGAATCGAATTCAGCGCGGGTAGTGTAGGCTACCACCGTGCCCCATGCGGGGCATGATACCAATAGCGACACGGCAGCCAGCAGGCAGGAATGAAATCTCATGGGTGTGGGATGAAGGCAGCCAGCGTACTCTCCCGCTACTTCAGGAACTCTGCGAATTTTGACCATTTGTGGCTATCCATCTGCTCTCTCCAGTTGGAGCATTGAGGTTCATTCGCTCTCCTTTTTGGCCCGGCGCTTCCACCGCAGGAGGCCGGGGTCGCAGCGAACAGCACGGCAGCGGCAGCGAGCGGAACAAGAGCGTGGCGTTTCATGGGGGGAGGCGAGAACGCTCACCCGGCGGTGTCTTCCGCTTCCGGCGGTCCGATCTCAATGCCCTCCTCTACTGAACCGCTCCGCTTTCTCTGAGGCGTCCCCTGACCCACTCGCCCCACGGAAAAACCCATCCATCATCGAGTAGAGATCCATTGCCGGAAGAACTGCCGGAAAGATGAATGCGGATGCCAATCGATGAGAACTCTTGGAGGCCAGAAGTTCAAAACTGCCGGAAAACTGACAGCGGGAAAAACGAAAGGCTCCGCATTGCGGA
The DNA here is from genome assembly GCA_049840755.1 of Luteolibacter sp. GTDB lineage: Bacteria > Verrucomicrobiota > Verrucomicrobiia > Verrucomicrobiales > Akkermansiaceae > Luteolibacter. Next base: position 305,938 of record JASGJM010000002.1, read on the forward strand.
GCCTTGTCTCGTTACAACCATCTTGAAGTCAAGATGGTGGGCAGAGCTGGATTCGAACCAGCGTAGGCGTTAGCCAGCAGATTTACAGTCTGCCCCCTTAGCCACTCGGGCATCTACCCATTCACTTGTGTTCCCTGCCTTGCGGCGGGGCCGGTTGTTTATGGAGCGGGCCCGGGGTTTGCAAGAGGAAACCGGAAGGTTTGCAGGAATTTTTTCGGCAGCGTGGGATGGGGATTGAGGTCCAAGGGGATGCGAATCCCCTGCGGATGGCGGCGGCTGGAATGGTGATGTGCCGTGGATTGACCGGGGCGGCGGCAGGTGGCGCTCTCGGCGAGAGACGCCCTACCTCTGAGAGGGGCTTCTTGACGGGCGGGTGGGAAGCTGCGGGGATAGTGGGATGATATCCTTTTCCGCCATGAAGCCGGTGTGTGGGAGCTTTGGCCGCGTGTTGCCCCTGGCGGTGGCGTTGCTGGCGATGGCGGGAGCGGACGCGAAGGAGACGAAGAAGCCGGAGGCGAAGAAGTCACCGGAACCGCCACCGCCGCGGAAGGGAGAGCAGGAGGAGGATGTGCCGGAGGGCTCCGTCTTATTTTACAACACGCTGGATGACGCCCCCTTCTACATGAAGGTGGGGCTGAAGGGTAACGAGGATGGCCCGGTGTTCATCGTGGATACGGGTGTGAACGTGGATCTGCTGCTGGACTCGGGCTTCGCCAAGACCTTGGGGAAGCCCTCGGGGACGTCATTGATCAATGGCACGGTGAAGGGTGAGACCTATCAGTTGAAATTCGGCACGCTGGGGCGGATGCGGCTGCCGGAGCATCCGGTGCCGGCGGTGGATCTGGAGATGGTGCGATCGGGTACGGGCGAGCAGTCCGCCGGGGTGATGGGGTGGCCGCTGTTCAAGAAGCGGACGCTGGTGATGGATCATCGTGCGGGGGTCTTCCAGATCCGCAGCGGGGCGCGGTTGATCGCTCCGGGGGCGGACTCGCTGCCGCTGCATGAGGTGGAGGGTTTGCCGTATTTCAAATCGGTGCTGGGGTCGAAGGAATTGGATTTCCTGATCGATACGGGGGACAACGGATCGGTGAGCCTGTCGACGGCGGATTTCGACCGGTTGGTGAAGGAGGGGGTGGTGAAGGAAGCTGAGAAGCGGGTGTTCGGGATGACACTGGAGGGACATCACGAGTCGCGCCGTGGGACGTTGACGGGCGGAAAGCTGCTGGGGGTGGATCTGAAAGGACTGCGGGTGGATGAGAACCCGAAGGATACGTGCGCGGTGGGGATGACGTTCCTGCTGAAACTGGATCTGGCGCTTTCGAACACGCCCTCGCGGATCTCATGGGTGGTGCGGCAGGACCCGCGCCCACCGCTGGCACTGCGGCGGATGATGGGGATGGTCTGCCTGTTCCGGGACGGCCGGGCGGTGGTGTCACGGGTGGAGCCGGATGGCGCGGCAGCAAAGGCGGGGCTGGTGGATGGAGATGAGATCGTAAGTCTGGATGGCCAGAAGGAAGCAGGGCTGAACTACCGGAAGCTGTATGAGGCGTGTGAACAAAACGCGGGCTGGCCGTTGAAATGCCAGATCCTGCGGGCGGGAGAAAAGAAGGAGGTGACGCTGAATCTTGGGAAGGCGCCATCGGCCTGGGAGCAGCCGTGAGGCTGGCAGCCCTCAACTACCAGGCATCTGGTAATTCATCGCCAGACTCACGACGCATTTCCGCCGGAGGGCGAGACGACCTTGGCCGGACGGAGACGGAAGAAGCCGAGGGTGGTGATGAGCAGCGGAAAGACGAGCTGCTGGATGCCATCGAGTTCGCAGGTCTGTCTCCGGCTGCCGAGCGAGAGAAGGATAAGCAGCAAGGTGCCCGCACTGAGAAAGCGCAGGGTGAGCAGCAGGGCGGCGCTGCGAGACAACAGGCCGAGGAGAAAAGGCGCGGTGAGGATGATGAGGATCGCCGTGAGGCTGATGGTGGCATCCCGGAAGAGTTCGGCCGGGCCGCCGTGGGCAGCCATGCGGTAGAAGTCGATGATGTCCCCCCACAAGGCCCAGCCGGAATGAACGGAATCGGGGCGCGCGGGAAGGAACAGCGAGACACCGAAGAAGAATACCGAGATGACGGCAAGCGCGCGGGCGTGGCGATGATGCTCGGGAACTGGCACGGTGGAGGAGGATGGGAAGAGTGCATCGCGTTTCTACTTCATGGGCGGGCGGCTGGCAACGTTGCTCTGAGGACGCTCTCGCCGTTCTCGTGCTTGGGTGGAGTCCTTGATGTTGATGGGCTCTTCCGCCCGGCGCCCTCGGCGAGGTCGCCCTACCTTTGTTGGGACGGGCTGTTAGGGGCGGACGTGGGGGGAAGACCCCACCTCTGCATCCTACCTGCCCTTTCCGATTGCATGTGAGACTGGAGGCGACATAACACAGGAATGGAGAAGGTTCGCCGCAGGTTGAGGATAGCGCAGGTGATTCTGGCGGCGGCGTTGGTGGTGACGACGGCCGCTCATTTCGCCAACTCATCGCGCGCGGAGGATCGGCCGTTCTGGAAAGGTTGGGCACAGGTTGGCAATTTCCTGTGGCGCACCCTGCACGGAACCAGCGCCAGGTTGACCGATTGGATGGAGATCGGCTCGGTTCTGGGAGTGACCGCCGCCTTGCTGGCGGCCCCTTTCACCGTGGGGCTGCTGCATCGTGCGAAGCCACTGCTGTGGATCATGCGAATCCTGGCGACAGCATTCAGCGGATGGTTCACCTACCAGCTTCTGATCGCATGGGGATTGAACCGGCTTTCGCGTGAGACTGGCAAAGGCATCGACTGGGCGGATGCATTCCTGGACACGCCACCCGCGCTGCGGATGTTGCTAGTGGCATTCTGGATCGCAACGGTGGGGTTCTGGTGCATTCCGGCAATGAAACGGAAGCTGCAAACCGGGAGTGAGGGCGCGGTGGAGAGAGGATGAGAGATAGGGTTCCCGCGGGAAGATGGGACGGGCTTCTTGCCAAGGGTGGCGGAAGATGGGATAGGGTGCGGGATGGCAGGAAAGAATCGTGTGCTGGAGGCCCGGCTTTGGTTCCTGATCGCACTGGGAGCCATGATCGCTTCCCCGTTCTTTCCGGCGTGGGTGTGGGGTGGAAAGGTGGTGATGGGATCATTGCAATGGAAACACGCCTATGAAGCGGTGGCTGCAGTGGCCACCGGACATTGGTTCAAGGAAGCGATTGCGGCGATGGTCCCGATCGTGATGGCAGGAACCGCACTCGCGGCCATGCTTTTGGTCCCCGCGCTGGGACAGACGCGGATATTGCTGTGGCCGCTGCGGATCATGTGGACGGGATACGGCGGCTGGGCGATCTGGATGATGCTGCGGGTGGCGTGGGCATCTCGTGACAGAAAGATTTTCACCGGGGCCGTGCCGATCTCGATGGAGGCCTCGATGTGGCTCATGATTCTGGCGATGGCCTGCATCATCATCGGACTGTGGAGGATTCCCAATGGGCGACAGGCGAGCGTGACTTGAGGAATGGAGCAGGCTTGCGCGGGAGGCGCGGATTGGGAATGAGTGATGGATGGAGATGCTGAAGGGTCGGCTCGGGATCGCGCGGGGATGTTTCACGGGTGCCCTGGTGCTGGTGGTGGCAGCTCATTTTTTGCCTGCGTGGTGGGTGAGATCCGTCACACTGGTCGGTCTATGGGATGAGATGGGGAATGATTTGAAGAGAATCATGGGAGGGTCTTGGTCGGTGGATCGCTTCGTGGCACTGGGATCGGTTTTCGCCGTGATGGGAACGATGCTGGTGCTGCCCTTTGTGGCCGGCCTGCTGGCTCGGGCCCGGCCGCTGCTGTGGGTGATGCGGATGCTGGCCACGATGTTCACCGGGTGGTTCTGCGTGCTGATTTTCAGGCGTGCCTCGCACTTCAATCCGGAACGGGAGCATCATCAGTCCTTTGGAACTCCCACTCTTCAGGATCTGGCATGGATCGGTCCGGGGATGTGGTGTGTGATCGGAGCCCTGTGCCTGGTGGTGGTGGGACTGTGGTGGATTCCTGGCCGGCGGGTGGAAATCGCGGATCTGATGCGAGGCGCGGTATTGCCACCGGATGAACGGGATGAGATAGGTGGGAGATGAAGGGACGGCTGTTGGAAGCGCGCATTTGGTTCGTGATCGCTGCGGTGGCCTGGATCGCGGCGCTGTTCTTCCCGGTATGGATCAGCTCCCGCCCTTGGGATACCATGAGGGGCTGGCAGCTGTGGTCGAATAAGATCGATACCACATGGAACGAGATAGCGGCGGGGCAATACGGTGCACTCATGTGGACGGGAGAGGAACTTACCCAGGTGCTAATCATCGTGGCGTGTCCGTTCCTGGTGCGGGTGCTTCAGCAATCGCGCCCCCTGCTATGGGTGATGCGGTGTCTGTGGGTGCCGCTATGTCTCTGGCTGACCTGGCTCACCGTATCGTTGGCAGTGAGACTGCAAGCGCGTACGGGCGCAACACATGCGGAGGCGGGCCTTTACCTATGGCTGTGGCTGCTGGCGCTGTGGCTGGTGATGGTAGGACTCTTCAGAATCCCGGCGCGGGAGAAGGTGGAGCTGGGCTGAAGAAATCCGGAGCAGACAGGCAAAAGTCGGGATGCTTTGATCAAGGGCGATGAAACGGGCAGGAATCTGGATGGTAATGGCTGTGATCTCGATGCTGGCGGGATGCACCACCTCCACGAGACCGGTGATGCCAAAGCCACTCGGAGTTTCCGAGGAGATGCGGAGTTTGCTGGCGGAGCGAGTAGACGAGAACTGGGATTTCCATACAGCCGATTTGCCTGAGCTGAAGGCCGATGTGTGGCCGGAACGGTCCACGGAGAAATTCGAGGTGTATCGTGTGCCCCAGTTTCCGCATATGGCGGATACCTACCTTTCGCGTGTCATCCTGGAGCGCGGCACGAGCCGCTTCTGGGTTGTGAAATCGGGAGGATATGCAGGGGACACACACGTCTACGGACCGGGACGGGTGGGCAAGATGAAGAGAAGGCAATGACCGATTGCGGGGAATCCCCCCGCTACGTTGAATCGCCCCCCAAAAAGGAAGATGGGTGCACGCTGATTTGGAGTGCGGCGAGGTATCGCCGCTTTGAGCGCGGGAGAGAATCGACGGGATTGGTAGCGGAGCCGTGAAAGAAGAGCTGTAACCAGAGAAGAGACGATTCTGGAACGAGGGAGCGTGTTGGAGATTGCAGGTGTTGCCCCGTCGATTCTCTCCGGCACCCAAAGCGGCGATGGCTCGCCGCACTCCAAAGCCAGAGTCCCCTCCGGGTGCTTCCCCACCACCGTTCCGCGCGGTCGGGCAAGGATAAGGGATGGACGGAACGGCGGAATGAAATCATATCCCTTCCCGCGTTCCGCCTGACTCCCCCGCCCCTTTTTTCCGATGATTTTCCCCATGAGCCGTTTGTTGCGTGGCTGTGTCCTCCTGCCGCTGGTGCTCCCCCTCGCCCGCGCCGTGCCGCAGATCGAGACCGTGTCCGTATTCGGAGTGTCCGCCTGTGCCTTCAAGGGCCCCTTCACCCGTGGTGCGGATGGCAGCCTGTATGGCACCGGCCAAGCGGGAGCGAATGCCAGCGGCACGTTTTTCAGGATCACCCCGGAGGGTGGGCTCCGGGTGATGGGCACCTTCAACTGGGGCAATAAACCGCTGCCGGAACTGGAGCAGGATCCCTCCTCCCCCATCTTCTATGGCACCACCTTTACCGCCCCTGCCAACTATGGCGGCGTGGGAGGCGGGAGCGTCTACCGGGTGTGGCAGTCGTCCGGGGTGCCCGTCACCCTGCACACCTTCACCGCCTACGATGGCGGGGAACCGAGTGGCGGCGTGACGAGGGGCAGTGATGGGAATTTGTACGGCACCACTCGTACCACGGTCTTCAAGCTCACTCCGCAGGGGGACCTGACCACGCTGTATACATTCACCGGTCGTGGAGATGGCACGCAGACCATCGGCGGGCTGACCTCCGGGAATGACGGGAATTTCTACGGAGTCACCTCCTTGGGAGGCCCGGCCTCCGGCGGCACGATCTTCCGGATCACTCCGGAGGGGCAGTTCACCACTTTGTTCGGATTCACGGGGAGCGATGGCTCGATGCCCGGCGCGGGGCTGACGCTGGGCGAGGATGGCGCGCTCTACGGCACCACCATGTTCGGCGGGGATCGAGGCGTGGGCACGGCCTTCCGCATCACCACGGGTGGCACGTTCACCACGCTCGCCCACTTCGGCGGGTCGCTGGGCAAGTATCCCCGCTCCCGCCTGACCCGTGCGGCGAATGGCAGCTTCTACGGAGCGACCGAAGACGGTGGCCTGAACGACGATGGCACGATTTTCTCGATGAGCGCCAATGGCACGGTGACGACGATGGCTGAAGTCGGCAGCATCGGCGGCCTCTGGCCGGAATCCCCGGTGATGGGAGCGGATGGCAATCTCTACGGCCCCTGCCAAGGGGACCATGGCGGCGGTCTCGGGCTCATCTACCGCCTCACCCCGCAAGGTGTGTTGACGAAATTCTACGACAGCACCTCCGGCGTGGGCGAACAACCGGAAGGCAATCTGGTGCAGGGTCCGGATGGCAACTTCTACGGCACCACCCGCTACGGCGGCCAGCGCGACTCGGGCATGCTCTTCAAGGCGACGCCCGAGGGAGAGATGACGCAGATCCTGCAACTGGCGGACCACCGCGACGAGAACATCGGCACTTCGCTCGTCTTCGGGGCGGATGGTGCGATGTATGGCACCATCGCCGGCAGCGGCTACCTGCCGGATCGCGGCGGGATCTTCCGTGTGACCACCCGCGGCGAGTGGTCCACCTTCGCCTCCTTCACGGGACAGTCCGGCTTCAGCCCGTGGCAGCTGATCCATGGCTGGGACGGGAATTTCTACGGCACCACCGGTGGTGGAGGGAGTGCCGGACGCGGGGTCGTCTTCAAGATGACGGCGGATGGCACCCTCAGCACGCTGGCCAGCTTCCCCGGCGGCGCCGGAGCCTCCGCACCCGGCGGCGGATTCGGTCTCTTGCTGGCGCGGGACGGCACGCTCTATGGCACGTCCTTCGGCGGCACGGGCAAGGGAGTGGTCTACAAGGTTACTACGGAAGGCGTACTTTCCACCGTGGCGGAATTCACCGATGACATTCCGGGGCCCGGCAGCGCGCTCGCGCCTCTGATGGAGGGCAGCGATGGCAACCTCTACGGCACCACCTACTACGGAGGCAGTGCGAATGGCGGCACGCTCTTCCGCCTGACCCCATCCGGCGAGCTGACCCGGATCGCCAGTCTTCCGGCATACACCGGCTCATCCCAGCCGCCGATCGAGACCGAGGACGGCACGTTCCTCATCGCCACGCGTGGCGGCCCGCGCGGCTACGGCGGGATCCTCCGCGTCTCCACGGATGGCACCTGCGCGGAATACGGGAGTGCGTTCTTCTTCGACATGGAAGACCCGAACAGCCCCTTCCTCCTCGGGCGGGATGGGAATCTCTACGGCACCACCTACAAGGGCGGCAGAGATCCGGACAATGAACTGCTCGATGGCGGAGCGCTCTACCGCCTGCGCATCGGCCCGCGCGTGGACACCGGCGAAGCCCAGGGCCTCGCTCCGGACTCCGCCACTGTCAGTGGCAAGGTGACGGGAAGTGGCTGGAACGTGACGACGTCCTTCGAATACAGCAGCAAGCCGGATCTTTCCTCCTCCACCATCGTCTCCTCCGGCGTGGTGGCCGGTGCGGATAACGCGCCGATCTCCGCCACGCTCACCGGCCTGCAGCCACGGCAGACGTATTACTACCGGGCGATCGCCACCACGGACTTCAATCCGGCTCCGCTGCGTGGCAAGATCCTCAGCTTCACCACTCCATCCGATCTTGAATACCCGTGGGTGGAGACCCAATCCGCCCAGTCGGTCTCCGCGCGCGCGGCGACTCTCACCGGGCTCGCGTATGCGGGCGGCTGGGACGTTTCGACATTCTTCGAATACAGCACGGATCCGGAGTTCACCACCTCCGACTACGTCGGCTTCCGCACCCTCTCCGGAGACCGCGAGAGGGCCTTCTCCACCCGTCTGACGAATCTGGAACCGGGCCGCACCTACTACTACCGCGCGCTGGTCACGGGCCGCTTCGGTGAGGAGCAGCTGTATGGCGATACCCGGAGCTTCACCACGCAACGGCAGCCGAACAAGGGCGCAGCGGGCATGGCCAAGGCGGTCATGGGCGGATTGCGGAAGCTCTTCGGACGCGTGTTCCCGATCGGGTGAATGGACTGACAAGACCCGAGGCAGCCCTACCTTCGCCTTGCTGGCATCTCAGTCCGTATAGCCTTGGGCACCTTTGAGAGATTCCCCGCCCTCGAGGCCGAGATAGTAGGAGAGCCATTGGCCGCGGATGGCGAGGGGTTCGATCCGGGTGCGCTCGATCGCATCCGGGACGAAGATTCCATGAAACTCACAGCGGGGCGATACGGTCAGGGGTCTCGCATGGGCTTCCGTGGCGGATTCGCCGGTGGAAGCCGGGAAGGTGGTGTGGGTGCCGTAGCAGAACTCGAGCCCGAACTCCGGAGCGACCTGCACCCGATGATCCGCTGGTGATTCCCGCTGGATCATGGCCTGGAACGACAGCATGTCCGGCTTGTGGATGCCTTTCAAGAGTGGGCTAGGAATCGTGAACTTGTGCTCGCCGCTGGTTCCCGACAGCGAGGTCAGCTCATCCCCTTCCGCCCTGGCCTCGATCGTGACTTGTTCCGTCTCCGCATGGAGCACCGTCCGGATGCAGGGCGCTGGATTGAGGAAGAATTTCCGTGGATCGCCGGTCGTCACCGGATACAGGCCCATGCCCTTGGACACCTCCGCCTTGCTCCATTTCTCATCCTCGTCGGAATCGTCGAGACGGTAAAGTTCGCTGCCCTGGATTTTACCATGCCAATAGTAGCAAAGCATCACGGAGTGATCTCCCTTGGCGGGCTTGTCGAAGAAATCGAGCATCAGGACCAGGCCCGTATCCCCACGGGGACCGAACTCATACAGCTGGAGGTCCGCCAGATTGCCGATCTTGGCGAAGGTGGCATCATCCAGACGTCCGATGGCTCCATCCGGCGCACGCATCTCCAGGGAGGTCAGACGGTAGCCCGGAGAGGATGGGGCGAAGCGCAGGTTCACGGTGGCTTGAGGACATTCCGCCGTGATGGAAGTCCACAAGATCGGCGCGGAATGGCTCGCCCTAGCCGACAGCGGGAGGAAAAGCAGGGCCACGGAGCCAAAGAGCGTTTTCATGGTCATGGGGAGTGATGAAGGAAAACGGTTGGACTGCGGGAGCAGGTGTTTCATTCAGGCGAAATGAAGCAGGGCGCTCTCGCCGAGGGAGCACGGCAGCAGAGAATTACATCCGGGATGCCGCCAACCCGCCAAGGTGAAAACCTCCGTGCAAATCCGGGCGGATGTTATAGAGAGTGGCGGATATGAAACGGAATCGCTTGCGCTTGATCTCCGCGGGACTTGGCACGGCGATCATCGGATTGGCAGTTGGATTGCCGGGGCTGCTCCCATCCGCCCGCGCGGAGGTGGAGCTGTGGCGGAAGAACACCGTGGTGAAGGAGCTGGAAATCAAGGAATCGCTCTCCACCCACGAACGCCGCAACAATCAGGATGAAGAGTTCGCCGTCGATTCCAAGTGGCGGATCACCCTCTTCACGGATGTCACGAAGCCCTTGGAAAAACCTTTTGAGAGCATCGAGGGCTCGGACCTGATCGCCACATTCCACAATCTCGGCACGACGGAGACCTACGCCTCCGGAGGAACCCGCCTGCCACTGGCGGGCGAATCCCCGACCCGCGTGCCGCTCCACTATGAGGTGAACACGGGCCGGCCGGAGTTGCGGGTGAAGGCCCTCGGCGGGCATTCCTATTTCGTGGCCAAGGTGGTCTACCAGATCTCCATCCACGCGGAAGCGGATGGCAAGATCGACCTCGATCCCTTGTTCCCCAAGGAGAAGCCGGGAGTCTTTGAATTCGTCAAAAACGTGCCGCAGCACATCACGATCCAACGCGAGATCCCGCTCGATCGCGCGGACTGACAGGACTCCGAGCTGCGGAGAGTGGAAGCATAGGTCCTAGGTGCCTCCCTAGGTCGAATCGACATTCAAAAAGGACGATGGGTCCCTCTAGTTTGGAGTGCGGCGAGGCATCGCCGCTTTGAGCGGAGGCGAGACATCGCCGGGGACAACCCCTGCACTCGCCGATCCGCGCCCTCGTTCCTGAATGACCTCCTCCCTGGTTCCCGCTCCTCGTTCACGGCTCCGCTGCAAATCCCGTCGATACTCTCCGGCACCCAAAGCGGCGATGGCTCGCCGCACTCCAAATCCAGAGCCATGGCCGGGACGTCCACGGCAACATTCCGAAGCCGGAGGCTTCGGCCACGATGGGACACCCCCTCCGGTCTACCTACGCGAAGACGTGATCTAACACCTCCAGTCTTGAGTTTTTCGCGTTTCCTGATAGTCCGGCGCGGATGAAATACCGGCCATCGAAGTCATTTCTAGCCAGCATGGTCCTGCTGCTCGGATCGGGCGTGGCGATGGGCTGGGCATGGACCCGGGCGAACCATGCGGACGAGATGACGCGCATCCGCGGCGGCTTCATGGCGGCGCTGAAGCACACGGAGCGGCTGAAGCTGGCCACGCCCGATGACCGCAGGCGCCTGCGCGGAAAGGTGGATGAACACATGCGCGCGCTCGAGGAACAGTTCCCGGTGCTGGCGGTGGAGATGCATCCGGTGCCGGCGGAGCGGAATGGATTCCTCCAGCTTTACCGGCTCTCCGGTGGCTCGATGAACCAGGCCCTGCCGGGAGACCGCGCCTTCCACGACTATCTCAGCGACCCGGAGCCGTGGAATCCTGCGGTGGCGCAGAGCCAGCTCGCGGAGCATGCGGAGCTGGTGGAGCGCATCGAGAAGATCGCCGCGATGAAGGAGCGGTCCTGCGCGGAGATGCCGGATGATTACATGGGATTCGTGAACGCCCGCACCGGGAAGCTGTGCACCGCCGTGCTGCTGATCCGGGCCCGGCTGGCGGCGGAGGCCCATGATGAGGAGCGCACGCTTCAGGTACGTGCAGCTGGCCGGAAACCTGGCCAATCATTATCACGATGTGGAGACCCCCACCCTGCTGTCCGAGACGGTCCGCATCCTGCTGGACCTGGAGGTGCAGCGGTACAGCTTCGAACACCTGCTGCCGGCGCTGGGCAAGGGAGCCGATCTGGAGCGTTGGAAGGCGGCGCTGGCCCGCTACCGCTACTCCCCCTCCGATCTCGCGGATGTGATGCGCGGCGAGTTCCAGACCATGGGGCGGCAGATGCTGCTGCCGATGGTGCTGAACGATCGGAACCCGGAGCTGCCCGGCGATGCCACGGAGCTGGCCCACGCCTTCGCCGCAGCCTACGATACCGTGGTCACGCGGATGCAGGCACAGACCTGTGTGGAGCTGGCGGAGAATCCCGGCCTGACGGAGCCGCAGGAGGCCGGGGAGCTCTCCAAGGAGAACCGGGAACTCCTGAACGTGCTCTTCATCGGCAGCCAGAGCTGGGGCCATGGCTTCGTGCGTGCGATCACCGTGCTGAGCCAGCACCAGGCGGCGCTCGACCTGCTCATCCGTGAAAAGGGTGGCACGGAGAATCCCGGCGGCCCCGCCACCTTCGCCACCCAGGACCCGGTGAACCTGGAGCCGTTCGTTTTCGATTCCACATTCCGCAAGGTCCACGTGCAGACGTCCTGCGATGGCAGCAAGATCGAGCCGCTCCGCCTGCCGTGGTGAGCCGGGGAACGGTGCTGCAACTTTCTGAGAAGCCGTCTGAATATTCATCGTCCTTCGGAATCGGCGAGGGGCTCATACAGGATTGGCTGAAGCAACAGGTGCTGATGTTTTGCAGACAGCTTCTTCGAGGGTGTACCGAAATGGGGAAACGCGTTCCAGAACTTGAGCCCATTTGACCCGAGAAGCGCGGCTGACCTTCTTCGTCCTGAAGGGACGACTCATACCAGCCCGGGGTCCACGACCCCGGGTCAGGTCCGGAGAGTGAGATGCACCCTGAATGGGTGCCCCATGTGGGGAGCAGCTTTTGGATGGAATGAAACGTTTCCCCTGCATGAGGCATGCCTTCAGCATGCGGAGAATCTGGGAAACGCCCACCTAGGGTCTGCGACCCTAGGCTGGTATGAGTCGTCCCTTCAGGACGAAGAGATAGCCCCCGGGGTTTCGTTACACCCTCTTAGAGGAAGGACTTTCTCATCACCCATCGCGCCGCACCCAGCACGCAAGGCGGGAGCCTCGCGCTACTACGCTTCGCGCCTGCATGGTGCCTGTCATTCTTTGCCCCGGAGGGGCATTCCCCGGTGCGCCCCAGAAGCCGGAGGTTTCAGCTACTATTTGATCCGTACTTCTTCCGCCGGGATCCTGCGGATCGAGTGGCGGTTCACGATGCCGTAGTAGCGCTGCATTTTACCGGACTCCATCCATTCCTCCGCCTGCCAGATCAGGACCTGCGACCCATCCGCCAAGGTGGCGGCGAGCGGTCGCGAAGGGAGAGGAACCGCGCGGGCGTCCGTGCCTCCGGGCGCGCAGAAGATCGCATCGCCATGCTCCAGATCCGCCTCTGTGGCCGGGAGGGTTCGTGCGGGGAATTCAAACCGGACACCGCTTGAGAAAAAGACCTCCTCCGGACCATCGCAACGCAGCAGGTGGCCGTTCCGCTCCAGCAGCGCGATCATCCGCCGGATGACCTCATCCCGCCGTGATTCCTCCCACATCGGATGAAACGCCGGCATGCCGGGAACCTCGGAGAGCCGAAAGGCGCATGAATCACAAGTGCGGTTCACCTGCCTCGTTCCGACCGGGAGTTTCTTCGTCTCCGCATCCCCGGAAGATCCGTAGCCGCCGTGGCCCGTGCTCACGTCCCAGGTCCCATCTTTCTTCACCTCCGCGGTGCCATCCTGGGTGAGGTTCTTCAGCCGCTCGATCCATAGCGACCGCACCTCCGGAATCACCAGCAGCCGATCGCCATCCGATACCCCGAAGTTCCATAGCTGGAGCGTGCCGGCGTCCTTGAACAAGGCCGCGGCCATGCGACGGGAGGCCGGATGATCCGGGAAGCGATAAAGGGGGGCGCAGGTGAGCCTCTCGAACCCCTTGAGACTTTCCGGCTGGAGCTTTTGAATCCATTCCGCCCACTCATCGAGCGCCGCAAGATCCCCGTGGTTGGCACGGGCGATGGCAAGCCGGGACATGCAGTGGTATGACGCCCTGCTGCCTTCACCCGCTTCCTTCCGCATGAGCTGTGTGACGGCAGGGAGCAGCGCGGCGGGCTCCCAATCGAGGGCTACGAGTCCGAACTCCCTGGAGTCCGCCCCGATGAGGTCGGTCTGCTTTTCGGTTTGCTCGCGGATGGCGATCGTTCCGAGGCGCTTCACCAGCAGTTCGGTCACGGAAGGATTGGCCTTCTGCCGCAGCACCTCTCCGGCGAATGCCTTATCCGCATCGCGCTTCATGATGGACTTCGCCGCATCCATCCAGCCGCCGGGCTTGGCGGCATCGTCCGCCAACAGGCGATACCAGCGCTCCGGTCCGGCGGTTTGCCCATAGCGGGACCAATAGGCGTGGAACACGGCGGCCTCCTCACGACCGGGGAGATCCATATGGCCGTAGCGGATACCCACCGCGTCATAACTGGCATCCATCAAGGCCAGCAGGGCGGACCGCAGCGGCAGGCGCACGGTATGAAGGGTGCGCCCGGGAAGGAAATCCCGGCCGTAGGATACCGCGCGGATGAGGTGATCCACATCACCACTTTCCATGCACTTCAGCAGTTCCGGAATGGCGCGTGGTCCTTCCGCGATGATGGCTTTGACGATGGGCGCCGAGATGGGGTCCTCCAGGCCACCCGGCTGTCCCCATTGGTGCACGGCCACTTCATCGAGGCTGTCGATGAGGATGCGGATGCGTTCATCCGCGGTAAGCGCGGGATTGCGGATCTGCTCCAGAGCAGATGGCCGGACGGCACGCGCGGCGCGGCGTTCCTGATCCGCGAGCAATTGCTCCACGGGGTCCAGGAAATACAGTGGCATCTCCCGCCCCACCGGCAGGCCGTTCACGAGTCCGCCGTCCGCGCCCGGTTGTCCGGCGTGACGGAGAATCTCCGCCGCCACTCCGGCCCGCAGACGCTGGAGATCACGGGCACCGGCAAGCGCGAGGACATCATCACCGCGGATGTGGGCACACACGGTCCGGTCGAACAACGACCACATCCACTGCGCGGCAGCGAAGGCGTAGGGATCGTCCGCCGGGATTTTGAGAAGATTGGTGCCGATCGGATCGCGGAGGTTTTCTTTCGCACGGTAGGCGCGTGCGGTTTTCCAGAAATCCTCGGCGAGCTTCGTTTCACCCAGCCGCAGCAGCAAGAAGCCTCCCAGTTCATTGGGAGTTTTCCAAGACACCGCCTCGCTCTCCGGGTAGCAGTCCCAAGGCAGACGTCCTCTTGCCACGGCCTCGGCGACATCCGCCTTCAGATCGGCCGGAGCGCCGACTGAGGCGACGGGATACACCAGACCATTCCAGCAGACCGCGAAGTGCCGGGCTCCGTAGCCGGGCATCACCCAGCCGTGGGTGGTGGCCACACCGGTTTCGCCGCCGATACCCCCGAGACTGCCAACGGGGACGCGGATCGTCCGGGTCCTCGCAACCGCGTGGATCCGCCAGCCCCTGACGGAAGAGGGTGGCCGCGCTCTTCACCCGGACCTCGGGCACGCCATCCGCCGGAGGTGTCCACGACAGGTGCTGGGCCGGAGGTTCCTCCAGGACGCCCTGGAAATGATCCGGATGGATCACGAGGGGAGTCATCCGCAGAGGTGCTGCCATGCCGGGACAGGCGAGCACGATGGCGGAGGCGATGGGGAGCCACTTCATGTGAAATGGCATTAGCAGCAGAGGCAGCGGACGGGAAGGATCATCGAATGGCGCAAACTTCTGCCGCGTCCTGAAGGGACGCCTCATCAAAGCCTGGGGTGAAACCCCAGGTTCCCTCGCCGCAACCATTTGTGTTCTGTAGGAACACTTCATGCGGGGTGGAGTCCGGAGACGATTCGGACGTCTGCGAGCAGCCGATGCGCTCCCTGCATGATGCGTCCCATCAGGACGAAGAACAGGAGAACCCGGCCCGGGATCGGAGGAATGCTTTTATTACTACAAATCAGGTAATTCACCGCGGCGGAGCGATGGTCGCCCCCTCCACGTACTCCAGAGCCAGTTTCTTCCAACCCAGCGGACGGCAGCCGCCGCGCAGCCATTTTTTAAAGCAAGCGGTCGCCTCCTCCACCGGGAAGCGCATGCGGCTGGGCAAGGGATCGCACCAGGCGAGCGAATCGGTGCTTTCCAGGCAGACCACCGAGAGGTCGCGCGGGATGGAGATGCCGCGGCGGGCGCAGAAGCCGTAGAGCGAGTGGACGTGGAGGTCCTTGTTCAGGATTACAGCGGTGGGGCGCGTCGTGGCGAAGAGCTTCTGCCAGTAACCATTCCACGCCGCAGGGACGCTTTCCGGAAAGATCGGACACAGTGCGACGATCTCCGGCGACGAAGGAGGCAGGCCGAGGACCTCCGCCAGATGCCGCCGGATGGAGATTTCGAAGCTCTTCGCCAGCATCTCGGTGGGCGCGGCGATGCGGCGATGGCCCAGCGCGTGCAGCTTCTCCGCCATCCGTCCAACCTCGCCTCCCATGCTGAAGCTCACGCCGGTGGCCTCGTCCGGTATCCTCTCGCCACCGTCCAAGTACGTGGGGCGTAGTGCGATGGCCGCCTTGATCCACGGCAGGGTTGCCACCTGGAGGTGGATGGCATCCGCACGATAACGTTCCACCGCATCCCGCAGCAGTTTCGCAGGGCGGGTGTAGCGGGGGAAATCAAAGCGCAGGTTCACGACCCGTCCGCCCGCATCCTCCCACGCGGCCGCATAGGCGCGGAGATTGATCGAGTGGCCGCCGCTGGGGGCGGTCATGTCATCGAGCTGGAGCAACGTTTCCAGACAACGTGCGGCGCGCTTCGCCTTCAGCAGGATGTCGCGGCGCTTCCCCTGCTCAGCCGTGGAGATCACGCCGCGCGCCTCCAGGTGGGCGATCGCGGCGATGCTGGTCTTCGCGCTCACCTTGTAGGTCTTCATCAAGGTCCGGTGCCCGGGCATGCGGCCGGTCCATTCGCCAAGGCGGATCGCGCGTTCGATCTCATCCGCGAGGCGGACGGAGAGGGTCTTTCGCTCCAGCGGATTCACGCCGCACTCTCCGGGCGGAAAGGCGCAGCTGTCAAAGGCCAACTGTCACTCCCGCAGGACACGGACATCGACAGGTGCCGCCGCTTGAGGAAACCGGGAGGGCACCGTGGAATACCCCTGCTCCGGCCTACCATCTTCATCGGGTACACAATGCAAATGAGAGTCGTCCGGTCTGCTCCGAGCAGGCCGGACGACGTGTTCCAGTGCCTCTTGACCCGGGCCGGTTCCTGCGCGAGGAAAGTTTGATGTCCACAGTCACCGACCATGCCGATCTGGGCCGCTTCGAACTCATCGAGGATGGCAAGCTCGCCTTCGCCGACTATCAGGTGCGGGACGGCGTGCTGGTGCTGCCCCACGTGGAGGCGGACCCGGCGCTGCGCGGGCGCGGCACCGCCGGGAGGCTGATGGAGGGCGTGCTCGCCATCGCCCGCGAGCGGGGGCTGCGGGTGATGCCGGTCTGTGGTTATGCCGCAGCGTGGATCCAACGCCATCCGGAGCACCGGGATTTGCTGGCGTGAGAACAGGTGGGGCCGCTCTCGCCGGGAGCGGCGGGGGGCTGGGTGGAACGACATTCAGAAAGGGAAAGGATACCTCTGATTTGGAGTGCGGCGAGGCATCGCCGCTTTAAGCGGAGGCGAGCCATCGCCAGGGCTACACCTGTATTTGCCAAGTCGCTCGCTCGTTCCAGAATCACCTCCTCCCTGGTTCCCCTTCTCCTTCACCGCTCCGCTGCCAATCCCGTCGATTCTCTCCGGCACCCAAAGCGGCGATGCCTCGCCGCACTCCAAATAAAGAGCCCCTCATGGGCGGACTGGACCTTCACGTGCCATTGCGTCTCCTGCATGGGCGCACCGTTGGCAGCAAACGTGGACATTCTTCCCCGGCGCCCTCGGCGAGGTCTCCCCACCGCTACGCCTGCCATTGGGGGGATTCCCCAAGTTTTTTGATCCGCGTGATAAATCCCGGCGGGGGTGACGCTGTCTCGGGTGGGACGCGGTCCCATGCATGGCGGACGAGACACCAACCACCGACTGGGACACCTGGCTGACCGCCAATGCGGGCCGGTTCCTGCTCTTCGCCCGCCAGCAGGCCCGATGCCTCCACGATGCCGAGGACATCCTCCAGGAGGCCCTCGTGGAATCCTGGCGGCGTTCCGGCGGCAAGCCGGAGGCCGCGCTCGTCTTCACCACCATCCGCCGCCGCGCCATCGACCTCGGGCGGCGGACCGACCGCCGCACTCACCGCGAAGAACGCGCCAGCGCGGAGGTGACCCACTTCACCGTCTCCGCGGGCGATGAACCGGGAATCGACCTCGCGGAACTGGAACAAGCCCTGAAACACCTGCCCGCCTCCCAGCGCGACGTGCTCACGCTGAAATTCTGGGGCGGCCTCACCTTCGCCGAAGTCGCCACCACCTTGGAAATCCCACCGGGCACCGCCGCCTCCCGCTACCGCCTCGCTCTGGAAACCCTACGCGAAACCCTCACCGCCACCGTGCCATGAACCCGTCCGAATCCCCTTCCGATTCCGACTCCCGCCACGAACGCGAAATCGAAGCCCTGCTCGGCCGGTTCACCCCCGCCGATCCCGGTGCGGATCTGATGCGCCGCCTGCGCGCCGCCAATCCGGATCTGGAAGACGCGGCCGCCGCGCGCCGGATCGTGCCGCTGTTCCGCCGCTTCTCCATCCCCCTCATCACCGCAGCCGCCGCCTGCATCGCCGGAGCCATGCTGCTGCCGCGCCCGGCCGCCTCGCCACCGCAGTCCACCGCCACGAACACTCCACCTGCTTCGGGCACCGCTCCCGTGAAGATCCCCATCGAGAGCCGCCAGCATCTCATGGAGGTGACGAACCTGGGCGTGGCCAATGACGCGGACAACCGGCCCGTGCGCCTCGTCCGCACCACCTGGGTGGATGAGATCTACTACCAGACCGTGCCCGGCAACGAACGCTCCATGGAATCCCGGGTGCGCGAGGAAGTCCTGCCCGTGGTCGTGAACACCTACTAGATTCACCGTAAAAGAAACAATCCCGCCCGCCTGCCTGCGAACCGAACGAACAACGAAATCATGAAAACGACGCAACTGATGTCCCTCCTCGCCCTTGCGGCCGTCACCACGGTCCGCGGCGAATCGCCCGCTCCGGAATCCGCCCCCACCGCGGAACTCACGCTGACCACCGAGGCTGAGGAAGCGGACGAGCCTGCTGTGGCCACCTACACCCTCACCACGGATGAGGATGGCAAGACCGCCACCATCGTCTCCGGCTCCACCTCCGCTTCCGGCTCGGCCTCCGCCTCCAGCAGCGGCACGGCAGGAGGGGGCATCGCGATCTCCAGCGCCGCGCTCGGCCTCGGATCCGGCACGATCACGGTGACGGGCCCGGACGGCAAAACGATCAGCGTGATCCCGACGGAGGTGACAGACGTCGCCCGGCCGCTGCGCTGGAATTTCCGGGACGATGGAGACGAGACCGTCATCTCCCGCAAGGCGGCAGGCCCCGTGACCTATCTCGGTGTTTCCGCCGTACCGGTCGGCGAAGAACTTGCCCCGCATCTGCCGATCCCACCGGATACCGGTCTGGTGGTGGAGGTCGTGGCCCCTGACAGCCCGGCGGCGGCGGCCGGTCTCCAGCGCAATGACATCCTTGCCCGCCTGGATGACCAGATCCTCATCCAACCACGCCAGTTCACCGTGCTGGTGGCGAACCACAAGGAGGGAGACAAGGTGAAGCTGGTCCTCATCCGCCAGGGCAAGGAAACGGAAGTCACCGCCACGCTCGGCAAGAAGGACGTCCCGGCCTCCACTGTCGTGGGTGCCCTGGAATTGAAGCGTGCGAAGGACATGCTCGATGCGCAGGCCGTGCCGCTGCGCACCTTCACCCGCCGCTTTGAAATCCACCCCGACGGGAATACTCCGGATGCCAAGGCCGAGCCGGGAGCTCCGGGAGCTCCGGGAGCTCCGGGAGCTCCAGCTGCTCCGGGAGCCCCGCTGCCTCCGGCGGTGCTGGGACGGATCGAGGAAATCCGCAAGCTGCACGGACTGCCCGGTGGATCGGACGCGGACGTGCAGAAGCAGCTCGGTGAGCTCCGCGCACAACTTGAGCAACTCACCCGCACTCTCGAGGAGAAGGAAGGGAAGTAACCGGATTTCCCCAGAAAATCCGACTCCATCGCAAGGAGTTCCCGATCGGGAACTCCTTGTTCGTGTCCAGAGGGACAGCCCGAAGTCCTGACGAAGATTCCTCGACGGCAGGTCTTGTGTTCTCCAGAATGGCAGAACGCTGCAAATGTCAACGTTGCCAGAATTTCCCCATGCCACGTCCGCGCCGGGTGGCTACACGGCGCCAGGCCGGGATCGCGTCCGGTCCTCTGCAGCAGCGCCTTCGGACCTTCTGCACTTCTTCCGCTCGTGGATGGGAAATCCGCTCCGCATCTCCGCCATCGCCCCCTCAGGCGAGGCGCTGTCCCGGCTGATCACGCGGGAAATCAGCGCCGCCCACGGCGCGGTGCTGGAGCTGGGGCCGGGCACCGGGGTGTTCACCCGTGGCCTGCTGGCGCGTGGTGTGCGGGAGAGCGATCTCACGCTGGTGGAGTTTGACCCGGAGTTCGCGCGGTTGTTGCAACAGCGCTTCCCTCAGGCACGGGTGCTGCGGATGGATGCCACCCGTCTCTCCCGCCACGAGCTTTTCCCCACCACCGGTGCCGGTGCCGTGGTGAGCGGCCTGCCCTTGCTCTCCTTCCCACCACGGCAGGTGATGCGGATCCTGCTCGGAGCCTTCTGCCATCTGCGGGCGGAGGGCGGCTTCTATCAATTCACCTACGGTCCGCGCTGCCCGGTGCCGACCCAGATGCTGGAGCGGCTTGGATTGGAAGCCGTCCGCATCGGGGGGACGGTCCGCAATCTGCCGCCTGCGACGGTCTATCGGATCACGCGGCGGAGGTAAGGAGCGCGCTCTCGCCGGGAGAACAGGGTTGGAGGACTCTGCCGACTGGGATGATGCGCGCTCCCTTTCTCCTGCTTGGACGGGCTGTGGGGAGCGAACGTGGATGACAGACCCTGCGCCCTCGGCGAGGTCGCCCTACCCAACAAAGCCATGGCCGGGACGTCCACGGCAACATTCCGAAGCCGGAGGCTTCGGCTACTATAGACAACGCCCCGTTCCATCGGCTGACGAAACGGGGCGGTCGGAATGATTGTCTTTAACGGATACCTCCCTTACGGGGCGGTCACGCGCAGGCGGGCGAAGCGCTTGGTATCACCCGTCGGCACGGTGTATTCGATCGAGGTGCCCAGATCCACCACGCCACTCGTCGCCGTGGTCCAGCTGGTCAGGTTGGAGGATACTTCCACCACCCACGTCGCCACGGCGGCCGGGTCCTTCGGCCAGGTGACCTTGCCATTGACGATGGCCGGATTGGCCGTGAAGCCGGAGCCGGTCTGGCCCATCAGGTATTCCACGCCGTTCGGGACGCCGTCATTGTCGTAGTCCAGGTTCGCCGCCTGACCGCCCGCATTCGTGGTGGCCCAGCCAGCGTAGCCGGCAGCGGCCTGCGAGGTGAGGGTGATGCGGGAGGTATCGTTGTAGTTGAGGGTGTAGGAGTTCGCACCCACGGTCACCGTCGCGCCGTTCGCCAGACCATTGAAGGTGCCGGTGAGAGTCTTGCCGGTGTAGTCGAGGATCACCAGCTTGGTGCCGGTGGCCAGAGCCGCGCTGGAGACCTCGGAGAACGAGACATCCGCACCGGTGATGTTGACGTTGGCGGTGGAGACCACCTTGTCAGCAGTCGCCGTGGAGCTGCTGATCTCGATATCGAGCGTGGAGCCGCTGGAGAGGGTGAGGCCGGCGCAGTTGAAGTTGCCGACCACGTTTCCAGGGGCGATGTGCGTGCCGCTGTTCGCGGTGACCGCAGAGGCGGTGGAGCCCGCGCCCGCCAGCGTGCCGCCGGTCACCGTGGTGGCACCGGAGTAGGTGCTTGCGCCGGTGAGGGTGAGGCGTCCGGCACCGGCCTTGGTAAAGGCGGTGGTGCCGGTGACGGCGTAGCTGGCGCTGGCGTTGAAACCATTGGTGTCAATGGTGCCGCCGCCGGTGCCCAGAGTGAGGCGGTTCACAGCGGTGAGCTGGGCCACATCCGCGGTCAGCTTGATGGTGCCACCAACGAGGTTCACAGTTCCGTAGGTCGTGGCGGGAACAATGTCCTGCTCGAAGCCGGCGCTGGTGACAAACAAGCCGCTGATAGTAATGGTGCCTACTCCCGTGCTACCGCCATTCACCTTCACGGACGAGGAACCGCTGTAGGTGAAGGTGGAGCCGGCGTTGACATTCAGGTTGGCCAGGTAGCCGCCCTGCGAGTTGATGGCCATCGGGCCGGACTGGTTCCATGCGCCACCGGAATTGATGGTCAGCGTGCCGGAGCGGCCTGCGAAAAGCGAACCGGCATTGTTGACCGTTCCTGTCACGGAAAGCGTCTTGGTGCTGGTGCCACCAGATCCGACATTGTTGCCGATCTGGACCAGCTTTCCGCTCGCCACCGAGAGTGCGACACCGGTCGGAACATTCACCGTGGTGGCGGAATCTCCGGTCGGCGCGTTCGCACCGATCAACCAGCCACCGGTGATGGTGTTCGCCGTGTTGTTCAGATTGAGGGTGCCGCCGGTGGGCAGGACGGACAGGGAGCTGGTGCCCGAGATCACACCGTTGAGGTTGATGGTCTGGCCGGCTGGGCTGATGCTCGCATCACCGTTGACGGTCAGGCTTCCGGTCCAGGCGCCTGCGCCGCCGCCGAGGTTCGAGAGCGTCGCACCTGCAGCAAGGGTGACCGGAGTGGCGATGGAACGCACGCCGTAGGTAGCCACCGTGGCACCATTGGCCACGCTGACCGACCCGCTTGCCCCACCGAAGGCGGTGTCCACGTTTTCCGCGCCGAGCGTGCCGCCCTGGACTTGGATGGTGATGGCAGAGCCGGAGGCATCGCCACGGAGCTGGACCTGACCCGCGCCGACCTTGGTGAGGACGTGGCCATTGCCAGTGGTGATGCCGGTGCCGGCATTACCCACATCGAAGCGGCCCGCGCCGCCGATGCTGGCATCCGCGGTCAGCTCCAGATTGACCACCCCGGAGTTGCCACCGAGGGAAGTGGTGCTGCTGTTGACCAAAGCGCCGGTGCCATCCCCCGTGCCGGCCACCTTGTAGGTGTAGAGGCGGGTGGTGCCGGGTGAAATGCCCGCGAAGTCAAGCTGCGCACCGCTGGCGATGGTGATGGTCTTCGCACCTACGGCACCGAGCGATGCCGCATTCCCGGTCACCAGCTTGCCGCCGTTGATGGCGATGTTTCCGGTGAAGGTATTCGGGGTGGAAAGCGTGACCGAACCGGTGCCGCTCTTCGTCAACGGGCCATTGCCGCCAATCACGCCCGCACCGGTCAGGGTGTAGGCGGTGGTGTTGTTGAAGGTAACGGACGACGGCAGCACGGTGACGGCCAGCGTCGGATTGAAGTTGGTGGCCGTGTCATCGAAGGTCACAGCGTCCACCGAGTAGAACTTCTCCGCCACCGGACCAGGGCTGACGAAGTTCGAGGTGGTCGCGAGGTCCCACACCGCGGAGGTCGAGCCGGTCCAGGTGATGTTCTTCGTATCGAAGTGGACGGTGACGGTGGTGGGGTCCGTGGTGGTGTCGAACACCGGGTTGCGGTAGTTTGGCAGCGCGAAGTTCGTCGGCGTGGCGGTGGTGCCACCATGTTTGATCACCGCATAGGTGCCAGCCGCTGTCGGAGCCGAGGTGAAGGAAACGTTGGCGGTGTTGTTCACCGTCAACATGCCGCCAACCGTGAGCGTACCCGGAGTGGTGGGATCGGTAGCGAGATTCGATGCGATCAATCCCGCGCCCAGAGTAAGTCCACCCGCAATGGTGCCCTCACCACCCAGAGGACCCGACAGTGGTGGAGGAAACCGCCACATCACCACCCAGCGAGCCGCCGAGATTCAGCGTGCCCTGGCTGACAGTCGTGAGACCGGTGAAGCCGGAGCCATTGCCGGTGTAGTTGACCGCGCCGGTGAAGCTCGCGGAGCTGCTGGCATTGATTTCAAGAGCAGCCGTGCCGATCAGAGCGCCGCTGATGATGCCGCCGGTACCACCTGCGTAGGACACGATGCGGGAAGCGGAACCCAGCGTGACCGAGCCGCTCACCACCGAACCGCCATCCAGGCGAAGCGCGCCGAGCGAGCCTGCCCCTTCAACCCAGCCGTTGCCATTCAGCGTGAAGTTGTTGGTGAAGGTGCCACCGGTGGCATAGACCTGACCACCGGACTGGACCTGCACCTCGGCGGTACCGAAGCGGCTGTCGGTTGTGGTGTTCGTAGCCTGGACACGTGCGGTCTCCACAGAAACGAAGCCGCTGACGGTATTCGCACCGGTCAGGGTGTAGCTGGACTGAGCGGAGGTGCCGGTGCCCTTGAAGGCCAGCGTGCCCGCACCGGAGAAGACGTTCGCGATCGTGGGCGTATCACTGCGGAAGTAGCGCAGGGTCGCACCACCACTGATGGAGGCGGTGGAGGGCAGCACACCGGTGGTGCTGCCGCTTCCGACCTGCAAGGTGCCGGCCGAAACGACGGTGGAGCCGTGAACCGGGCTGCCGGTGAAGGTCAGCGTGGACGGGCCGCTCTTCGTAAGCTGGAAGGCACCGGTGAGTGCACCGCTGATGGTGACCGGAGATTCAACGTCGAAGTTGGTGGCCGCCGTGAGCGTCTGGGCTCCGGAAAGCGTGAGAGCACCGGGCACCGAGGAATCGCCGAGCATCGGGCTCGTCGAGGTGTAGGTGATCGCATTGCCCACGGTGACGGCCGTGCTGGCGGCCGCGGTGAGCGCACCGCTGGTGAAGTTCAGGGTACCGGTGCCGAGCGCGCCG
Source organism: Luteolibacter sp. (assembly GCA_049840755.1). Taxonomy (GTDB): domain Bacteria; phylum Verrucomicrobiota; class Verrucomicrobiia; order Verrucomicrobiales; family Akkermansiaceae; genus Luteolibacter. The sequence continues at coordinate 330,177 of JASGJM010000002.1, forward strand.
GCCGCACCGACACGCAGGTAGCCACCGCCAAGGGAGGTGCCACCGGTGTAGGCATTCGCGGAGTTCAGGACGAGCGAGCCGAAGCCGGTCTTGCTCAAGCTGGTGGCACCGCTGATCGGGCTGCCGCTGAACTCGTAGGCGGTGGCGCTGTTCGCCACACTCATCGCGGACGGGAAAACCGCCTGGGTGATATTGATGATCTGGTTGCCGACGGCATTGTCATCAAACACCACGTTGTCACCGATGTAGAAGCCGGTGTAGTCGAGAGCACCCGTCTGATACCAGTTCTGCGAGGTGGCCACGTTCCAGGTGCTGTCCGAGGAACCATTGAGCCAGGTGATGGCGACCGGTGAGGCGACATCCAAGGTGATGGCATCATTGGTGCCAGAGCCCATGTGGATGACGGAATTGCGGTAGTTGGCGTGCAGGTTCGACGCGGAACCGGAGAGCGTGCCGGTGTATTTGAGAATGGTGTAGGTGCCTGCCGCCGGCGGGGTGGCGAAGAGGATCTCGCTGTTGCCACCCAGCGTCACATTCGTCGCGGTGTAGGCGGAGGACGGAGCCGCGTTGTTGCCGTAAATGGTCGCGCCGGTGGTGTTGCCCAGGAGCAGAGGACCGGCGGTGGTGGCGGTGCCCGAGAGCTTCGCGCCGTCCGCCACGGTGACCGTGCCGGTGTAGCCGCTGGAAGCACCACTGAGGGTCACGATGCCGGTGCCCTTGAGGGCGATCGGCCCGGAGCCGGAAAGGCCGCCGGTCAGGCCGACTGCCGAGGAACCGGTGAAGTCGAGCGTGCCCGCCGAGAGGGTGAACAAACCGCCGAGCGTGCCGGAGCCGCTGATGACCAGATTGCCCGCGCCGGTCTTGGTGATCGCACCGGAGCCGGAAAGCGCTCCGGAGAAGGTCACATCCGCCGCCGTGGTGGTGGTGAAGTCCGCCACCGAGAGGGTGGTGGCGGTGGCGAAGTTGACCGCCGTGCCCACCGTGGAAACCGCCGTGGCGGTGGCGTTGGTAAAGGTCGAGGAACCCTGCGTAACCAGCGAGCCGGTGCCCGTGAGGTTGCCGGCATTGAGATTGGCGGCGGTGAGGGTGAGCGTACCGCCGGTACCGGCATTGATCACGGAGTCACCGCCGAGAGTCAGCGAGCTCACCGTGGAGGCACCGGTGCCAAGCTCCACATTGCCCGCGGTAAGCGAGAGAGAGGCAGCGGCATTGACCCATGGGAAGCTGGCGAGATTCAGCGTGGCGGTGCTCTTCGTCACCGTGACGCCGGTGATGCTGTTCAGGCCGCTGGCAATGGTATTGGTGAGGACAGCACGGTCGTTCAGCGTAACCGTACCGGTGCCCAGAGCACCGACGGCTCCGGAGGAAAGCTCCGCGAAGTCGTCGGTGGAGGTCGTGGTGTAGTTGACGATCCAGTTGCCGGTGTAGTTGGTCGTGGCGTTGCTGAGCTTCAGCGTACGGTAAGCGGCCGTCTGGTTGCCGGAGTTCGTGCTCGCCTGATAGGTGATGGTGCCGGAACCGCTCAGCTTGCCGGTGAGGTTGGCATCGTTGTCATAGCCGCCGCCGTTGTCGTCAAAGGTGGTGGTTCCCGAGACGGTGATCGGAGCAGCGATGTTGAAGACACTGGAGCCGGTGGAAGCGCGGAAGCGGATCTTGCCACCGCTTTCCACGGTGATCAGGGCGGTATCACTGAAGGTGCCGGTCTGGGTGGTGCTGGCGTGCAGCAGGGTGTAGTCCAGCGTGGTGCCGGTCTTCACGGTCAGGCCACCGCCGAGCTTCGTCGAAACGGTGCCCGTACCGGTGAGAGCTCCGGGCTGAATGATACCGGCGGTGAGGGTGATCGGACCGGTGAAGGTGGCCGGGTTCGCACCCGTCAGGACCAAGGTGCCCGCGCTGAGTTTGTTGAAGCCCGTGGAGCCATCGATGGCCGCGGAGATCGTGAGCGTGCCGGTGACATCCACCGTCGGGGTGGTGCCAGCCAGAGTCAGGGTATTGGCAGCGATGCCACCATTGCCGAGGATACCCGCCACGTCGCCCGAGGCACCGGTGTCATCCCACAACACGCCATTGGTTGTGGTCGCGGCATTCAAGTTGATGGTGGGAGCGGCGGTCCAATCCTTGCGGAGATCACCACGGTCGGCATTGGTGACCGGAGCGGTGCTGCCGGTCCAGTTGGTACCGGTGTTCCATACCCAAGGACCGGCACCGAGATTGGTGCCCCATACGATATCCGTAGCGAGAGCGCGGGAACCGGAGATGAGAGAGAGTCCGAGAAGGACGACGGAGGGGAGAAAAGAGAAACGGCGGGGTTTCATTGGAGAATAGTTGGATGCAAACGAATCGAGCGGACCTTGCATGTAATTTACATGCATGCAACCAGCAAAGAGCCAAAACCCCAGAAATCCCTCACAGTTAGAACGCTAATGCCCCCGCAGTGTAACGCTCTTGTAGCTACCAGATTTCCACACTGTTACTCATTTTCGGCCTTAACACAGAAATACCAAACCCAAATCCCATCAAAACCCATATACAGCCGACACAAAACCACGCAAACCCCGGATCACTCAATTGGGTAAAATTGGGTATTTTAAAGTTACTTTTTGGGAAACCCCCCTCTCCTCGCGGCCCCGATGACCCTCCACTTCCCGAAAAAAAATTCAACCGGCCTCATTTTCGGCCACTTCCCCGGTCGCCGGATGGGGCAGCCCCCTGCACCAAAGTAGCCGAAGCCTCCGGCTTCGGAGAGTTGAAGCGCCGGTCCCCGGTGCTTCCCTAGAACCACGCCGCCAGAGCCATGGCCGGGACGTTCACGGCAATATTCCGAAGCCGGAGGCTTCGACTACTATAAACAACGCCCCGTTCCATCGGCTGACGAAACGGGGCGGTTCGGAATGACAGTCTCCAACGGATACCTCCCTTACGGGGCGGTCACGCGCAGGCGGGCGAAGCGCTTCGGATCACCCGTCGGCACCGTGTATTCGATCGAGGTGCCCAGATCCACCACGCCGCTCGTCGCCGTGGTCCAGCTGGTCAGGTTGGAGGAAATTTCCACCACCCACGTCGCCACGGCGGACGGATCCTTCGGCCAGGTGATCTTGCCATTGACGATCGCCGGGTTGGCCGTGAAGCCGGAGCCGGTCTGGCCCATCAGGTATTCCACGCCGTTCTGGATGCCGTCATTGTCGTAGTCCAGGTTCGCCGCCTGGCCGCCCGCATTCGTGGCAGCCCAGCCAGCGTAGCCGGCCACGCCGCCCACATTCAGCACGCCGCTGCCGGTGAAGGAAGCGAGCTTGTTGGTGGCGGTGGAGGTCAGGGAACCGTAGGTGCCGGCCGGTTGAGCGACTCCATTGATGTAGAGGGCGCGCACGGTATCGGTCAGCGAGTGGTTCAGATCCAGCACCGCACCGGTGGCGATGCGGACATCCGCACCATCCGCGAGGGTATCCGCGCTGATGGAGAGCGTGCCGCTGGTGACGATGGTGTCTCCGGTGTAGCTGAGCGCGCCGGTGAGCGTGGTGATGCCGGTGCCGGACTGGGTCACGCTGCCGGTGCCGCTGATGGCATTGGCAAAGGAGCCGGCCGCAGTGCGGGCGAGGATGAGGCTGGAGTTGTTCACCACCGCACCCGTGCCGAGCGCACCCGCCGCACCGCCGACCTGCACGACACCCGCGCTGATGGTGGTGCCGCCGGTGAAGGTATTGGCTCCCGTCACGGCGAAGGTACCGGTGCCGGTCTTCACCAGCGAGATGGCGGAGGTGCCATTGACCACCGTGCCGTCGTAGGTGTTGGTGGTGCCGGTGTAGCTGATCGTGAGGACCGAGGGATTGGCACCGTTGTTGGTCACAGTGGCACCATTGGTGCTCTTCGCGAGTCCACCCAGCGTCTGGTTGAAACCATTCAGGTCGAGCGTGCCCGCCGCGGACACCCCGATGCTCGGAGTGGCGTTGGTGGCCATGCCGTTGACCGCACCGATCTTGGTCAAGCCGGTGATCTGGTAGCTGGTGTAGCTGCCGCCGCCGGACAGGATCACATTACCCGCACGCTGCACGATCGGCGTGGAGGCGGAGGTGATCGCACCGGAAATGGTCAGCGTGGAGGATGCATCCGTGAGCAGATGGCCGCCCGCTGTCACTCCGGCATTCACCGTGATGGGTCCGCTGAGCGTGGCAGTGGCGCTGGTGGCGGCCAGCTCGATCGAACCACGGCCGCTCGTGCCAACGTTGGTTCCGAGGGTGAGGGCATTCGAGAGGGTGACGCCATTGGCCAAAGTGATACGGCCGGTGGTAGCCGCGCCGGTGAGTGTCACCGGGCCGGTACCGAAGGCGGCGCTGTTGTTCATGTTGATCAGGGCGTTGGTCACGAGAGTGCCGCCGGTGTAGGTATTCGCACCGGATACCGTGAGCGTGCCGCCGGTGGTGGCTCCTGCGAAGGTGCCGCCGAGCTCAAGCACACGTGCGCCGCCGGACTCCCCGATCACACCGGACAGCGTGCCGCTGGAACCGTAGGCGGTGATCCGGGCATCCGCAGTGAGGGTGATCGCACTGGACACCGTATTCGCGGTGAACCGGATGGCACCGAGGTTGCCCGCGCTCTCCACGTAACCGGTTCCTGCGATGCTCATCGGATTGGTGAACGTGCCGCTGGCGGTCAGATAGGCCTGGCCGGTGGAGGCGATGGTGACCGCACCGGTACCGTAGGAGGCGATGTTGCTCGCGGTGAGGCGGCCTTCATTGATGAAGGTGCCACCATCGTAGGTATTCGCCGCGCTCAGCTGCATCGAGCCGGTGGCCCCGGTCTTGGTGAGCGAATAGGAATTCGCGCCATCCGTGATCACGCCGCTGAGGACCTGGGTGCTCGCACTGGTGCTGAGCACGTTGAAGGTCGCATTCCCGGTCAGGGTGCCCGCGCCGGAAATGGTCAGCGCGCCGGTATCGGTGGCATCACCGAGTCCGCCGAGTCCGCCGCTGGACCATGCATTCGTGAGCGTGCGTGCGGTGGTGCTGTCACTGGACAAGGTGCCACCGCTGAAGGTGATGGTGCCGGTGCCCAGCGGGCTGGCGCTGCCCGCGCGGACGCGGCCTGCATTGAGCTGGCTGCCACCGCTGAAGGTATTGGCCGTGGACAGGGTCACCGTGCCAGTGCCGCTCTTCGTCAGGGTGCCGCCACCGCCGATCGCGCCCGCACCGGTGAGGGTGTAGGCGTTCGTGCTGTTGTTGAAGGTGGTGGAACCCGGCAGCGTGGTGACCGCCAGCGTCGGGCTGAAGTTGGTGGCCGTGTCATCGAAGGTCACCGAGTCCACCGAGTAGAACATCTCCGCCACCGGACCGGGGCTGATGAAGTTCGCCGTGGTGGCCACATCCCACACCGCGGAGGTCGAGCCGGTCCAGGTGAGGTTCTTCGAATCGATGTGGACGGTGACGAGGTTCGGGTTGGTGGTGGTGTCGAAGACCGGGCTGCGGTAGGTGGCCGCATTCGCCAGGGTGAAGTTCGACGCCGTGGCGGTGGTGCCACCGTGCTGGACCACGCCGAAGGTGCCTGCGGCGGTCGGCTGCGGGGAGAATGCCACGGTGGCGGTATTGTTCACCGTGAGCATGCCACCCGCGGTGATGGCGCCAGCGGTGGCGGGATTGATCGACAGCGTCCCTCCGTTGGTCAAGCTGCCGAGGGTCAGTCCACCGGTGATGGAGCCCTCGCCCGCCAGAGTGCCGCTGGTGGTGGAGGAAACCAGCACGTCACCGCCGAGCGAGCCGCTGAGATTCAGCGTGCCCTGGCTGACCGTGACGAGACCGGTGTAGCCGGAACCATTGCCGGTGTAGTTGATCGTGCCGGTGAAGGATGCGCTGGTGCCATTGATCTCCAGCGCGGAGGTGCCGATCAGCGGACCACTGATGGTGCCCGCGGAAGTGGTGTAGGAAGCGATGCGGGAGTCCGAAGCGAGGGTCACCGAGCCGGTGACATTCGAACCACCCTCGATGCGGATCGCACCGAGTGCCCCGGCGGTTTCCACCCAACCGCTGCCATTCAAGGTGAAGTTGTTCGCGAAGTTGCCGCCGGTCAGGTAAACTTGGCCGCCGGAGGAAACCGTCACGTCGGCGGTGCCGAAGCGACTTTCGGTAGCGGTGTTGGTGGCCTGGACACGTGCGCCCGCCTCGGCTGCCACGGAGACGCTGACGGTGTTCGCACCGGTCAAGGTGTAAGCGGATTGTCCGGAAGTGCCGGTGCCCTTGAAGGCCAGCGTGCCTGCGCCGGAGAAGACGTTCGCGATCGTGGAGGAGTCGCTGCGGAAGTAACGCAGGGTCGTGCCACCATTGATGGCGGCGGTGGAGGGCAGGGCACCGGTCGTGCCGCCCGCACCCACCTGCAAGGTGCCATCCGAGACCACCACCGAGGTATAGGTACCGGTGCCGGCAAGCGCCAGCGTGGACGGGCCGCTCTTGGTGAGCTGGAAGGCTCCGTTGATCGTACCGCTGATGGTGACCGGCGATTCGATGTCGAAATTCGTCGCGCCGGTCAGTGTCTGCGTGCCGGCAAGGGTGAGCGCACCGGGAACCGAGGAGTCACCCAGCAGCGGAGTCGTGCTGTTGTAGGTGATCGCATTGCCGAGGCTGGCGGGCAGACCGGTCGCGGCGGAGAGCGCGCCGCTGTTGTAGATCACCGTGCCGGTGCCAAGCGCGTTGGTCGAGCCGACGCGGACATAGCCACCTCCCAGGGTGGTGGTGCCGGTGTAGGCGTTGGTCGAATTGAGCACCAGCGAACCGAAACCACTCTTGGTCAGGCCGGTGCTGCCGCTGATCGGGCTGCCGGTGAACTCATAGGAGGTCGAGTTGTTCGCCACGCTGATCGCACCGGGGAAAACCGCCTCCGAGATGTTGATGATCTGGGCGCCCACGGCGTTGTCATCGAACACCACATTGTCCGCCGTGTAGAAGCCGGTGTAGTCGAGCGCTCCGATTTCGTACCAGTTCTGCGAGGTGCCCACGTTCCACGTGCTGTCCGCCGAACCATTCAGCCAGGTGATGGAGATCGGCGCACCGACCTCGAGGGTGATGGCATCATTGGTGCCGGTGCCCATGTGGAGGACGGAACCGCGATAGTTGGAGTGCAGGTTCGAAGCCGAGCCACTGAGCGTGCCGGTGTATTTGAGAATGGTGTAGGTGCCCGGAACCGGATTGGTCGCGAAGAGGATCTGGTTGGTTCCATTGAGCGTCACGTTCGTGGCCGTGTACGCGGAGCTCGGGGACGCCTGGTTTGGATAGATGCCCGCGCCGTTGGTCGTGCCCAGCACCAGCGGACCGGCGGTGGTCGCGGAGCCCGCGAACTTGCCGCCATCCGACACGGTGACCGTGCCGGTGTAGCCGCCGGAAGCGCCATTGATGGTGGTGATCGCCGAGGTGCTCGCCACGGTGATGGCACCCGCACCCGCGAGACCGCCGTTCACCGTCATCGGATTGACGGAATCAAACAGCACCGTGCCGGAGCCTACGGTGAGCAGGCCGCCGAGCGTGGTGTTGGTGCCGGAGAACTCCAGCGTGCCGCCATTCGCATTGATCGCTCCGCCGATGTTCGCGGAACCAGTGAACTGCAGTGTGCCGACACCGCTCTTGGTGAAGCCGTTGGTGCCGGTGACCGCACCGGAAATCACCGCATCCACGCCGGTGCCGGTGGTGACGGCATCCGCCACATCGAAGGTCGCGCCCGCGTAGTTCAGTTGGACCGGAGCGGAGACGGTGGACAGCGCCGTGCCACCGAAGCTCCAGGTGGTGGAGGTATAAGGAACGAAGGCCGAGGTGCCGCCGGTGCTGTTCACGCCAAGCGTGCCGCCATTGACCGTCATGCCGCCGCGCGGCTCGAAGAGCACTGCGTAGCTCGCACGGTTGTTCACGCTCAGATTGGCACCCGCACCTACCGTGACCGCGCCGGTGGCGGACATCGTACCGGTGGTGAAGGCGGTGGCCGAGCCGCCGGTCCATGGCGATTGATAGAGAGTCGCCACTTCATCGCCGAGCACCACGTTGGAACCCGCGCCGGTGAGGCTCAGCGTGCCGGTGCCCCAGCCGGTCGAGTTTCCGAACAACACGTAGCCGGTGGCGGTGGAAGTACCGACCGTGACGTTGCCGGAATACCCGGACATGGAGCCTTTCAACACCAGGTAGCGGACATTCGAAGCAGCGCGTCCCAGCGTCAGGGCTCCGGTACCCGGTGAAGGCTCCGTCAAAAGTGAAGTTCTGGCTGAAGTTGCCGGACCCTTGGGAAATCGTGCTCGCCGCGTCCACCTGGATCGCCGTGCCGCTCGGCACGCGCTGGAACTGGCCACCATTGGTCGATCCACCGGTGAAGGTGCCGCCATTGAGGATCACCTTGGTGCCAAGTGTCCAATCACGCACGGCGACATAGCCGCTCGATTGCGTCTGTTGGATGCTCAGGGTCGCTCCGCTGCCGACCTTCACGATGCCGCCGGTGCCGGTGAAGAGGCTCGAGGTGGCCAGTGCGGTGTCATAGCGGAACGTGCCCGCCTGGATGTCCAAGGTGGTGCTGTTGGAAACGATCTGACCGCCGGTGTTGTTGAAGGTCAGGATACCCGCGCTGGTCTTCGCCACGGTGGCGGAAGCAGCGGAAAGGTCGATGGCCCAGGTGAGGGTCTTGCCGGAGGCCACATCAATGGTCGGCGTGGTGCCGACGAATCCGGCGATGGCGGTGTTGGTGGCGAGCGTGTAGCTGTTCGTGCTCGTCACCTTGTTCAGGTTGTAGGTGGTCGAGGCGGTGGCGGTCATCGTCGCGCCATCCGCGCCTGCCAGCACGAGATTTGCCGCGGTATCCGCCTGCGGACCGGCGGTGTAGGTGGAAAGCGTGCCGGTCGCGGAGCCGCTCCGCCACTGGCTGCTGGCCGGAGCCCACGCTCCCGTGCCACCGGTGGTGGCCGTGGTATCACCATCCGCATCCCAATACCAATCGGTGGCAGTGGCGGTCTGGGTAGCGGCGATGGCTAACGAAAACACAAAGATCGAGGGGAGAAAAGAGAGACGGCGGGGTTTCATTTTTGGGTCTTATTGGATGCAAAGATTCACTTCGCAGCTTGCATGAAACACACATGCATGCAACCCAGAAAAGCCAAGTGGGCCAAATGCACCACCTCGGCGGGCATTTCGCATGCCCCCTCATTGTAATGTATTTATAACCACCTTGCCCAAAAATACTGAGCACTTTTCCAGACAAATCCCAAAATAACCCAATTTAAAAACCAACAAAACAAATATCAAACAAGAAAACTCACGGGTTACTCAACAAGCAGTCGGAAAGAATATCCTTACCCAATAAAGCCTTCCCACCGGTTCTTTCGCATTGGCGAAGCCTGCGGCAAGGGACTATGAGGCGGCTTCCCAAAAACCCACCGCGCCACCCGATGAAATGGATTCTTTGGATCGTCCCCATCCTCATGATGAACCTCTGCCAAGCGGCCCCGGCGGAGGTGGAATTCGCCTTGGGATCAGACATGGAAACACTCGTCCCCAAGGCGGCACACAGCCGCCTCACCGAGGAACCATTGTGCCTCGAAGTGGAGCCTCCGGAAGGCACCTATCTCAAATTCTATAAGATCAAACCCGGTTGCTACCTGAGTGTCTGCGCCTCCAAGGAGACGAAAAAGATCACCAGCATCACGGTCTGGGTAATCCCCAAGGCCCCCGTCAACAAGATGGACAAGACCACCTTCGGAGCCTCGAGATTCAAAATGAACCAGGATGGTTCATTCGAACTCACGGCGAATGCGGTTCCGGAGTAAATGGGGAGATATCCCCCGCTCTCCGCCTGACCCTATACACATTCCGGAACGAGGAGCATCTTTGCCCCGGCAGGGGCATCGGACGGTAGCCGGTGGCGGAGGAGCCTAGGCGACGACCCCACCGGACAGGCATGACGAAAAGATGGCGCCCCGGCAGGGGCGCGGGAGGGGTATGTTCGCGTCAGAAATGATCGAGTTCCCTCCCGCATGCCTCCGGCATGCGAATTCTCCATTCCATCCTCACCGGTGGGGGCGTCGCTGCGCGACTTGCCACCGGCTAACATCCGATGCCCTTGCCGGGGCAAAGAAAGAAGCCCCCTACCAGCGGGATCAATGTGCAGAAAGATCAGGCTCTACTCCACGGTCACCGGCATCAGCACTGCCCTGCGCCGCATGGCGGAGAGGGAATTCGGGAAAGACCTCGATTATTTCCGCGTGCGTTTCGTCACCACACCAGACGGCCCGGTTCCGGCTCTGTCCGGAGTCCTGATCGGAGGAACGAGCGGAGTTGCCACAAACTTCCGATCGGAATAACTGGCCCTCCCGGCGGGCTCGACTCTCCTTTTCTGCCCATGATGAATCCGCTTTCAGAGCGGATTCATTTTTGTTAGATATAAAACCACCTATTTTTTGACTAATAATCCGCATCAATTGACACAGTGCGTAAAACTACCATTACCCATTTTCGGTACGTAATTTGACATCGGTCTCTGCCGCCCTACAAGGCGCCCAGAGCCAACCGCAATCCGGCACGCCGGAAGCGGGCGCTCTGAAACGCTATGAAGAATGCATTCCCACTATTATCTTTGAAGTTCGGAATGATCGAACTCACCCCCAATAGTCCAGATCCATGTTCGTTACACCCCTATCACTGATTTCATAAAATCATCATTCATCTCCATGAATGAATCTATTCACATGTGAAAAGCGCTAGTGGACAATGACATCAAAGCGTCATACCACTGCAGTCACACCCGAAAAACAGACTCTTATAAAACAACAAGTCATCCCCCGATGATTTGGAAGAAATGAATCAAGTCAGCCGAGCGGCAACTCTCACTGCATGCAATTTCCTCGAATTTCGAGAACTATTGCATTGATGATCAGCATCTTGCAACGCATGCAACAAATGATGCGATTTGTGCAGAATTTGCTAGAAATGACTTGTATTCGTAGAAATACTTAGATTCACTTTGGATGCGTGGGAGAAACACCTCACGCTTTTTGGACAGGCAACTAGCCAGAGCCATCTGGAATTTTTCAAGGAAGGACTGTGCCCACCGCTATCTTGGCGGTGTGGAGATAAGCACCCAAGCCACCATGAAAAACACTACTCTGTCGCTGCGCGAAGAGGTCGACTCTTGAAGGCAGGATAACGACCTCGCAATGCGATCCGATTCGGATAGGCCATCCGGCTCAAGGTGGAGTCGTGTACTAAATTCCGACTTATGTTTAACGCCTTTAACCCTTGCATACCTCTATGAACATCCTGAATACACCTAACCACCTCCGCCTTGCCGCCGTGGCAACTATCGTCTTCCCCATGACCTGCCACGCGCAGGTGCTGACCGAGGACTATGAAAATTACACTCCCGGCACGGGAACCTACTCCGGTGCCTGGCAGTTCGCCTACGCGGATGCGGACATGGTCAGCCATGGCGTGATTCCCTCCCGAACGGTGAGCTCACTGAACATCGGCACGGACGATCCCTCTCCGGTAGGGGGAAATTACCTGAGCTTCCAGACCACCACTTCCACCTGGGCCGGAAATCTCAGGTACTAATGAATCCACATGGATCACCACGAATCCTTGGGAATCCTCCTTGGGGCATTTCTACCGCACCGAGACCCTCGAGGCCGGAGAAACCTATCAGGTCTCCCTCTGGCGGATGATCGACGTCGAAACGATGGGAACGCGGACTCTCGGTTTCAGCGCGTGGAACTCCAATGGTCTGGAAATCTACCAGCCCTTTCAAAACACCCCCGGGAATCTCCTGGTCTATCAACCGTACGATCTGGACGAGGGCGGATGGCAGCACGTCCAGTTCACCTTCACGGCTCCGGGACAGATCGGAGATGGCCCCTCCTCCGTCACTTTCATGATGGGGATCTATACGCCTGATGACTCCATCTCGATCGGCGAGATTCCTGTTGTGGATGCGGATGGAAACGTAAGGACTCTAGACCCGCCGGCACCCACAACGGGCGATACGGGAAGCGTCACTCAGAACTCCAGCTACGCCATCGACGGCTTCTCCGTCGTGCAGGTGCCCGAGCCTTCTTCGCTGCTGTTGACAGGTCTCGGTGTCGGGTTTGCCTTCACCCGCAGGAACCGACCGCAGTCGGTTCACAACAGATAAACCCGCATTGACTTTCCGAGGGGAAACCCTCGCCCTAGGGGGGCACGAAGGCCCGGTGTTCTCGGAGGAGGGCGCCGGGTCCTTCTGACGGAATGATGTATCCGTTTAGTTCTCTGCCTCTTGGGCGGTGATCGGAAGCCGCCGCCCGGTGGCATCGATCTGATTCACCGTCTGGATGGTGACGATGGTCTTACCATCCGCAGTGCGGCTGTAGCCGATGGCACCGCCGCCATCGGGGACGTATCGCGACTGGAGCTGGACGGAAACCGGTTCATCGTCCGGCTTTGCCTTGTGCTGGGAATGGAAACTGGTGGTGCTGCCCGGACCGTAGGGTTCCGTAATAGCCGAGACACGGACGCCGGTCCAGGTGGCAGCCCCCTGATGGTCCTGAGCATCCTGCACGACCTCGGCGGAGGCGCTCTGTCCATTCCTAGCGGTAAAGGACGGCAGGGTCAGCAGGTCCGCATCCTGGGTCTTGAGACTTGCCAGCATCAGGAGATCGATGTCGGCGGTGGTGAGAGTGGCATTTTGGGTCCACTTTTCAGCCAGATCTTTGGAGGATATCTCCAACACCCGGATACCGGATTGCACCTGCAACGGGCCGAACCCGCCACCATCGGACACTTCCATCATGGCTTTGAGGCGCTCCAGATCCGCCTCGCTGAAATTCTGGTAGGTCAATGTAGCCCCTTTCACGGAGCAGGTGAGGCTGGGACTGAAACCCGCCTGAACGAGAAAATCCTGCAAGTTTTCCTCGTGGGTACCGGTGGCTTCAGCGGTCTCGAAAGGGTCACGCTGTGCCCGATTGGAGAGCAGAGCGAAGAGATCGGGAGGGACATCCAGTGTCCCACGGCGGTCGGGCTCGATGGACAAGCCACGGAGATGGAAATCCGGTAGTTTGCCATTCAGCTTGTTGGTGGAAAGGCTGGCGATGAAGCGGAGCACAGTGCCGACCGGGGCGCGGGGCGTGGTGACGTTGATGGTCCGGGCGGTGGCTGCCTCTTGAAGACCGACTTGGAGCGGCAAGGCCTCCTCACGGGTGTCTTCACAGACCTGACGATAGGTAAGCAGCACTTTCTCCACCGCCTGGGCAATGGTCAGGTTCTCCATCTGAATGGGAGGCAGAAAGAAGCGGCGGAACTTGACGGCGGCATCAGGAGAGACATGTGAATCACCGCGCGTCGGTCGATCGCCAACCCTGGTGGTCGTCATCCCGGTGGATCCTTTCCCACCTGTCATTGGATCTTCACCGGCGGATCCGATCTTGCCGACGGTGTCTGCGGTACCGCTCCGGGAGGCGCGCTGACCAAGCCATATCAATGCGACCGCCAGTATGAGAAGGGCGACACCGCCATACAAGAGACGCCTTCGCTGCATTCCGTAGAACTGAGCCTTTCCCTGGCTCCTCACAAGATCCTTCTGCAACGTTGCCTCAAAAGCACGACGGGCCTAGCCTTGGTAGCAGCCAATGCTCTTTTGAGATCGCTTCCCGACACGGCCATGAGAAAAGCGATGGACTCAGAACTCTGCAGGCTCCGTGGATAATGGAGCTGGAGATCGCGGAAGGCATCGACCTGAAAACCTACAAGATCCGAAGCGGCTGCCATCTGGGGATCCATGTCTCCAAGAAGACGAAAAAGATCACCAGCATCACGGTCCGGGTGATTCCCCGGAAGTCGGAGAGCAAGACGGATAAAACGACCTTCCAAGCATCAAGATTCAAGATCAACCCGAATGGCTCATTCGAACTCACCGCATGTGTCCGGAGTGATGCGGTGGTGAGTCTCACGGACGGCGATTGTAACCCGCTTTACTCCGCAATCACGGCCTCCAGCGGCTGCTCCCAGCGCCTCCTCACCGAGGGGATCATCAACACGCCGATGCCCTCGACGAGGAACGCCGCGACGCCACACCAGGCACCGATCGCGTAAGGATGGTCCCGCTTCGGATGGGTGTACTGGCGCAAGAACCGAATAGTGGGCGAGCAGGCCTCCCAGGCCGATGATCATGATTCCCAACACCCACCGCATCGCGCCGATGCGCCCCAGAAACCAAGTCAGCCACGGAGCAGCGTAGAAAAACGCCAGCACGAGCAAGCCCACCAGGATCGGAACCAAGGCCCGCAAAAACCACTTCGGATAGCGCAGCAAATTCGACAACGAACCAAACACGCCCTTGAGAAAGGGCATGGCCAAGTCCTTCCACACATACTCCGGCTCGAGTTTGAAAGTTACGGGGACCGTACTGTAGGGTTTATCAAACTTCATCCGGCAGGGCAGCACCTGGGCTGCGATCAGCAAAAGAATGCCGAGGACCAAGACTCCCCTCGCCAGCCACAGGCGGCCCCGTGGTTGGAAGTAGAGTTTGGACTCGGAGATAGGTTCGGGGATGGGAAGTGGGGAGGTCATGGAGCCCGATTCGACCAAACGATCGTTGGGATTATTCAACGCAATGTTAGAAAGTGGAGAAAAATCCCCCACCCCGCCCTGAAACCAAACCGCCGCCCCGGTTTCCCGGGACGGCGGCAGGAGTCATGATTCCGGGAAAACGGATTCCGTCAGAAGTTGTAGTTCAGGCCGATAGAACCGCCGTGGCTGTCGAGGCCCTCGCTGTCCGTGGAGATCTCCCCACGGTAGCCGATGTCCAGCATCAGGTTCGGCGCGAGCTCGATGCCCGTTCCGGCGGTCAGCAGGATGGCGGAGTTCAACTCCGGACACCACCACCGAGAAGGGCGCACCATTCGGCAGCAGGGCCACCGCGCTGTTGCCGCCATCCTCGAACTCATAGGCATACGCGATCGACGCATACGGACGGAAGCGCCCGCAATCGCCCTTGATGCGATAGCCGATGAGCCCGCGCAGCGAGTCCACGCTGTAGTCCCCCACCCCGATCGGAAAACCACCGCCGATGGTGAAGCCATCCGCATCCACGTTCTGGTATTCCAGACCGATGAACGGACCGTGCTTGAAGGAGCCGGAGTCGAAGGTGTAGCCCACCGTCCAGAGTGCCTGGAAGCTGGTGGCATCCACGCTCGCTCCGCCGCCGCCCAGCACCACCCCACCGAAGGCGCGGGAGGCATCGATGGTGTGGCTGCCGTAGCCGATGAGGGCATCCGAGGACCAGCCGGTGGACCTACCATAGGTGGCGTAGATCGCGCCGCGCAGGCTGTCGATGTCCGAGCTGCCACCCGTGTAGTCCAGATCGCTCTTCGACCCGTTGATGAGGATGCCGACCACGAACTCCGGTGACACGCGGTAGTCGATGCCCGCGGTGAACGATGCCACCGTGCCATCGAAGTCCGACAAGGCGGTCGGGCCACTGTAGTCCTGCCAGTCATAGGACACGGAGCCCCAGACATTGTAAGGGCCGGACGAGGACATCGACGGTCCCGGAGCCATGCCACCCTTCGCACTGACCTGGGTACGGTAGACGCCGCTGCCATCCCCCGCATCCCGCAGATCGGAGAGGCGGTCGCTGATCTGGCGGTGCAGCGCGTAGTTGCTGCTCACCACCGAGGCCGTGAGCGCCAGATAGGCCGAGGGATCGAGCCCGGCCAGGGTGGCCTGCACGGTCGGCAGATTCGAGTAATCGAGCGCGGCGATGAAGTCCTGCATCAGCGGATTGGCCGTGCCCACGGACGCATCGAGCGCGGCTCCCAGTGAGGCTTGGTTCGCCGTGAGCCCGGGCAGGCCTGCGAAGTTGTGCTGCACCACCAGTTGCAGGTTCGTGCCGCCATCCGCGAGCTGGGTGGTGGCAAAGAAGTTGCCGAGCACCGTATTCGCGCTGGTGCCGCTCTCGCTGGCATAGAACGGACCGGAGTCCGCGGCTGCGGGATTGGTCGCATTCAACTCCACACTCACCGGCCCGGCGCTGAAGCCGCTGATCGCGGTCGCACTGTCCACCACCGTGTAGGTGCCGTTGGTGATCGTGAGGTTCGCATTGGTGGGAGACACATGCAGGCTGGTCCCGCCGAGGTTGTAGGTGGCGGCCCCGGTCTGGCTGATCAGGTCGCTGTTCACCCCGTTGTTGATCGCGGTCTGCGGTGCCACATCGAAGCGGATGTACGACGCGCCACTGTGGGTCACGTTGCCATTCACGGTGACCTGCCCGATGGCGTTGATCGGATTCGAGTTCAGCGCGATGGTGGTGCCCCCGGCGCTGAAGGCTCCGGCGGTGATGTTGAGGTTCGCCGCCCAAGTGCCGCGCCCGCCGAAGTCACTGGCGGCCGCGTTGACGGTGGCGGTGGGCCCCGTATTCCCGGCGAGGTCGCCATTGATGATGAGACCGCCGGAGCTGACATTGATGGTATCCGCGGTGACGGAGCGGAACTCCGAGTAGTCGCCGATGAAGGCGGTGCCATCGGTGGCCTTGTTGATGATGGAGAACTCCTTCACATCGCCATAGACGATGTTGTGGGTGGTGTCCTGGGTGCCGTAGATGCCGGTCAGACCACCGCTGAAGTTCAGGATATTGGTGCCGGTGCCGCCCATAATGCTGGCGCTGACGACCGAGCCTTCTCCCAGGTTCACAATGTCGCTGCCGCCCTGCAGGTCCATCGCCTTGCCACCCACGCCGCCGTAGATGGAGCCGAAGTTGTTGATGACCTGCACGCCGTTGTCACCAAGGATGGCGGTGGCTCCGGGAGCGCTCGCGATGATGTTGCCGTTGTTGTTGACCGAGGAGTTCGCCCCGATCTGCACCACGGTGACACCACCGAAGATGGAGCCGGAGAGGTTGTTGGTGATGGAGGAATTCGCACCCGCCTTCACGCCGCCCGCTCCGCCCTGGATGGTGCCGGTGCCGATGGAATTCACGCCGTTCGTCAGGGTCAGCGTGCCATCCGTGGAGATGCCGATGCCGGTCCCGGCGGTGCCTTCGATCAAGCCGGTGTTCCCGACGACCAAAGTGCCGCTCTCGCCACGGACGCCGTAGGCGAGGCCGGTGATGGTGCCGCCCGCGTTGTTCGTGAGGTTTCCGCCCTTCTTGGCGAAGACCGCACCATCCGCCGCGCCGAATCCTTGGAGCGTGGCACCGTTGTTGTTGGTCAGCACCAGCATGTTGTTCGCACGGATCGCGCTGGCACCGCTGATGTAGTTGTTGTTGATGACGGTGATGGAGGGCGTGGCCGAACCAGCGATGTCGATGGTGTCGATGCCGTGGTTGCCGCCGCCATTGTCACTCTTGAGGACACCGTTGTTGGTGATCGTGTAGGTGGCTCCGATAGAGTCGAAGACCTGGATCTCGATGACGTCCGTCCCGGTGGGATTCAGGGTGACGCCGGGATTGATGAGGATGTTGTGCGCACCAGGTGGAATGACCGGCCCGAAGCCGAATCCGGTCTTGATGCTATTGGCCCCGCTGTCGACGGGATTGGCGGTGACATTGCCAAATCCATCGGGGGCGATGGTGGCTGCGGCCGCGGTATGAATCACGGCCGGGAGCACGATGAGTGCGGGAAACACCGCGGGGAAGAAACGGTGGAACTTTGATTTCATGGCTTTCTTACAAGGGGATAGAAGACATGGGCACAAGGCCACGTACACGCGTAACCTTTTCCCACTCAATCGCCATCGTGCTCAGATCCACACAACTCATCAAGATTTCATTGGGTCGCATATCGCAATGTGCTGTTAGCGTTTTGCAATGTTAGAGATCGCTTTCTACAACTCACTCGAACAGCGTTTCACATTCTTGATAGAACCGATCCTTATCGGCGGTGTGGGTGAAATCATTGCCATGTATGGTTTTCCCAACAGGTCATCTTGCGGGAAGAGGGGCGGAAGCTCATACAGGGGCTGTGACACTTCCGCCTTGGTTGACCGGCCTCTTTTTTTGCATCGGCATCGCCTCCGCCGACACGGACGGTTTCCGGCTGGTGGCGGAATCCATGGTTCGGAAGGACGATGGGTCGAAGCCAGCCTACCAGGTCTACAACGCCGCCGAGCCGATCCCGCTCGCGGCTGCGGACGCACCGGATTTCGATCGCAAGGACTTCGTCGAGTGGTATCACCGCGCCTGGCGCGGCAGCGAACCGATGGTGGTGGACTCGCTTCTCCAGATGCGCCGCATCGATGGCGCAGCCGTCCGGGGAACCGCGCTGCTGCATGGGAGCAGCGGCTGGATCGAACTGGGTGAAACGCTGGCCGATCCGCAGATCGATACCGGCCACGGCACGATTCCCACGCAGACTTTCCACCTCTTCCGCCGGAATGAGAAAGGCGATGTCTCTATCGGTGCCGGGAGCTTCAACTTCACCGAACCTTTCGACGTGATGCGGACCGGCACACCGCTCGGCATCGCTCCGGATCTCGCGCTGCTGCCGGTGGGCGTCGGGCGGCACCCGTGGACGAGAATGGTCCTGCTCGATCTGGCCGCCTGCAAGCCGATGGGCGTGTTCCATGCCTCCGAGATGGAGATCCTGAACTTCACCTATGGCCGCACCCTGCGCGTCCGGTTCAAGGATCCGGTGATGCGCGCGGACCTGCTCTCGGACCCGGATTGCATCGAGAAGGAGAAATGGAAAGTGCTCACCGTAGTGAAGGATGGAAAGCCGACACGGGCCATGATCAATCCCTCCCTCTTCATCCTTCATCCGGCCGGTGCAAAGCTGTCGGATTGAGCAACCTCTCCCTCCATGGAAGAACCACCGTCACCCGGGTCACGACGCGTCATCCGCCTGACAGGTTGGCTGTTCTTCGTGCTCTTTCTCAGTCTGTGGATGGCGGCGGCGGCAAGTGTCTTCTGCGAGGAATATCCAGCGGTCGCAGATGAGCTCAGCTTCGCCAGTGCTCCCCGGTTTTTCATGTATTGCGGAGCCACTGGTCTGCTTCTCCTGCTAGCCATGCTGCCACTGTGGGCGATCGGACTGGGGATTGGCTCGAGCCCCGGCTTCTCCCATGGCGGATCCGGATCTCGCTGATGCTGCCATTGCTGGTCGCCCTCTACGGGCCGGTGCGGTTGCTGATGGATCATCTGCAGCCGGAAGCCCGTTTCGAGCGCCTCACCGGAACACCGCTGCCGCCCCATGCGCGGAGAGATTACCTCCGCATCGACGGGGCGTTCATAGGGGACATCCGGGATATCTGGATCATCCAGGCCCCGGCGGACGAGATGAACGCCATGATCTCCGGATTGAACCTCATGTCCGCCGATCGCGGCGGCAGGTTGATCCTGGCCACGCCTGATCCCCACATCACCGCCCGCATCCCGGACTGGTGGTCGTTCAAGGAATGGACGCGTGATCCCGCAGCGCCTCATCTCGGCTACCTGAGTGTGTATCTGAATCCGGACCACACCTGCGCCTACATCCACTACGGCACGTATTGATCTCCGACAGAAAGAACTCGCCGCGCTCCCGCTTTCCCGGTCACGTTCATGGGAGATGAAGTTCCTGCCGCCCGCACTTGCCTTCTGTCTACTCGCCTCCTGTAGCAGTCCTCCGGAAAATTTCGTGCCGCGTCTGGCCTCGCTGGACGGCGGGACATCCACGACCACGGATCTCACAGGCGCGAAGATTCCAATACTACGCTCGACGTATTTCGAGCAAGCCTGGGGTGCCCCCGTGATCCAGAAGATGACGGATGGCGGATGGAAACTGCGCTACCGCAAGGGGAACACGCTCAACTTCGTCACGATCTGCAGCATGAGCAGCGGCGAGCGCGCACCCGTGGTGCCGCCACAATGGGATGAGGCCACCGGCGATCCGATGAGCCCGGGCACCCCCAGCCATTCTCAGAAGTGGCGCTCCTCCATCATCCTGGGCCAGCAGGTGAGATGGTATCAGGTGGATGGTGGCACCGGCGCGGACTTCCCGCGCTACAAGACCGTCGACTTCCAAGCCACCGGCCCGGACGGCCGCAGCGGTTGGTATCGCGTGGAAGTGGAAGCCACCCGCGACGCCGAGGTGATGGACTGGATCAACCGCGTGAACTGGTGAGTTCTTCAAGGTAGGTCTGAAGGTAGGGCGCTCTTCGCTCGGCCTCCTGAATGAATCGACCTTCAGAACAGCTCTTGAAGGGGCGTCATGGGATGGCCCGGGGCAACGCCCTGATCTTTATACACATTTATCGGCTGGTCAGGGTGGTCTTCTTTCTTTGCCCCGGAGGGGCATCAGACGGTAGCCGGTGCCAAGTCGCGTAGCGACGCCCTCACCGGTCAACGTCCGTGATGGATTCACATGCCGGAGGTATGCGGGAGGCGTGCGATGCCGGAGGGAACTCGATCGTTTCCGATGCGAACGCCCCCTCCCGCGCCCCTGCCGGGGCGCCATCTTTTTGTCATGCCTGTCCGGTGGGGTCGTCGCCAAGGCTCCTCCGCCACCGGCTAACATCTCATGCCCCTGCCGGGGCAAAGACGCGCTGCGTTCCGAGATGGGGACAAAGATCAGGGCAACGCTCCGGGGATGAAGGTGATGATGTCCGCATTTTCGGGTCGCCTTCAGAATCTCGATTCAACCTCGCCCCCAGCCCCCGATCACTTGCTCCTCAAAGAGCTAACCCGTCCATGATGGCGAAAATCACCGCCCGGCGCTCTCAACGAGGTCGCGCTAACCTCTCAGACCGGAGACTTCAGATCCCTGCGCCGCACCTGTTCCTTCCACCACGCCTTCATCGCTGCAAAGCTGCGGGCCAGCGCGTGATCCCGCACTTCACCGATGCCGAAGTGCCCGGAGATTTCCTCTTCACGCCCGCGATAGCGCGGCAGCAGCAGCAGGAACTTCGCGCCATCCTGTTGGTCCGCGGTGCGGACGAGCAAGGCGGGTGAGAGCAGGCCCTTCGCCAGAATCGCCTCGCCCATCGGCAGCGGCACCGCCCGCTCCGCCATCACGCCCCATGGGCGGTGGCGGAATTCCAGCACCCCCTCGCCATTCGAGGCCAGCCGTCCCGCGGTTCGCACCGGTAGTCCGCCGAAGCGCCCCAGCGTGAACGCATGGGGCCGCTGGTGATCCGCGCGGCGGCGCGCGAGCCATGGCAGCAATACATCCGTGGCATAGCGGGTGCCGAAGGAAGACAACCGCAACGTCGCCGGAGCAAGCCACAGCGCCAGCACGATGATCCCACCGCACAACGCCGCCGCCAACCATGGCGCGAGGAAATAGCACAGCACGATCAGGCTGATCACCGCCGTGCGGCAGAGTTTCAGGAACGCATCCACCAACGAGAACGGCGAGAGGATGATCAACACATTGATCGCATGGCCGGTGAGCCACACCGCGAGGAAGGCCACCACGGAAGCGAGCGTCATCACCACCACCGTCGAGACCGCGACCACGGATGTCCCGGTCACGGAGGCGATTGGCAACAGCATCGCGGTGGTGCCATGACCCGTCGCCTGGAAATGATCCGCCATCTCCCGGGCGATGAAGGGCACGAAGGCGGTGCTGGCCACCAGCGCGCTGGCCTTGTTCTCGAACAGCTCCACCATATCGAGCGGCTTCTTCAGCACGCCCGGCACCGCCGTTCCGAAGCTGTCCTTGAGAAAGCACACCAGCAGCACCGCGAAGCCACAGCCCCACGCCACCGGATGGCAGAACCACGGCAGCTTGCCCCGCAGCGTCGCATCCGTGTGAAAATACCGCCACGCCCCTACCCCGGACACGCCCAGCAGGGGCGAGATCGCCACCCCCGTCACCTCCGTGATCCCCTGGCTGAGATCCACGCCCGGCAGTCGCTCGGTTTTCGCCGGTGGCGATTTGGCGGCGGGAACTTCATCCGCCCGCAGCCACCCGCACGCGCACAGCCCGATCACTGCCACCAGCAGCATCCGGGACGATCGACGAAGGAAACTCATGCCAACACCCTGACAGATCCTTCGTCCGGAGGCGATGGGGAAACGGCTTCCGTTTTCCTCCCACCTCCGGGAATGAGCTGCCCGTCCGCGCGCCCGCCCTTGACCCGTCCCCTCCGGCCTGCATTTACATCGCGGATGATCGTTCGCTCCGCCATAACCCGCCGTCTCCTGCCTTTGCTCGCCGCTCTCATCCTGCCCGCCGCTGCGGAGGATCACCCGTGGGTGAAGCTCTTCAATGGCAAGGATCTCGATGGCTGGACGCCGAAAGTCTCCGGCCACCCGTGCGGTGAGAATCCCTTCAACACCTTCCGCGTCGAGGACGGCATCATCAAGGTTTCATACGACGGCTATGCCAAGTTCGACGAGCAATACGGCCACCTCTTCACCAACCTCGCCTACTCGCACTACATCCTGCGGATGGAATACCGCTTCGAGGGGAAGATGATGGCGGACGCCCCCGGCTACTGCAATCTGAACAGCGGCGTGATGATCCACGCCCAGCCGCCGCAGAGCATGGGCCTGCGCCAGGGCTTCCCCGCCAGCATGGAGGTGCAGTTCCTGGCCGATGAAGGCAAGGGCGCCCGCGCCACCGGCAATGTCTGCACGCCGGGCACGAATCTGGAGATGGATGGCAAGCTCATCACCCAGCACATCGTGGAATCCAGCGCCCCCACCTTCCCCGCTGAGGAGTGGGTGAAGGTCGAGGTGGAAGTCCACGGCAATGACGAGGTGATCCACCGCATCAATGGCAAGGAAGTGCTGCGCTACCAGCGCCCGCAGCTCGATCCGCAGAACCGCGTGATCCCCGCCACCCCCTTGCTGGCCGCCGGAGCCCCGTTGCAACTCGCCTACGGCCACATCGCCCTCCAGGCCGAGGCCCAGCCGGTGTGGTTCCGGAACATCGAGCTGAAATCGCTGGAGCCGTGAAGTAGCGCAAGTTTTCAACTTGCGTGTGGGAGGATCCGCGGATGCCTGTGCAGATCCAGTCCACCTTCAGGTGGCCGATAAAGTACGATGGGAGTCGTACAAACATCGATAACGCCGGGAACTCCGCCGCTTGACCCACTCGCAAGTTGGAAACTTGCGCTACTACTTCACCCCCGGCATGTTGCCTGCGGTGTAATCGATGGTTGGTTGGGGGATTCCGGCATCGCGGGCGTGGGTGGGCCAGTCGGCGATGGCGGCGAGCACGCGGTCGATGGTTTCCGGGACGCGCCGGACATCGTGGGCCTCGCCGAGTTTGATGAGGTCCGCGCGGCGGATGTCCGCGGCGCGGCCGTTCACGCGGGCGGCGCGGAAGCCGGAGGCGAGCGCATTGCTCACGCAGGTGAGATCGTAGGCGGGTGAGAGCCGCCAGGTGCCATCGTCCTCCATGAGGAAGGCGTGGTTGCGACCGTGATCGTCTTCATTGCCCGCCGCCACATTGAAGACCGCACGCCGGAAGACCTCCTCCACCACGCGGTGGTCGGCAGTGAGACCGCGGGCGAGTTCCATCAGGTCCCCGTATTCCAAGCCATCCCGGACCGGTGTGTGGGTGAGGCCGGAGAAGGAGTGGAGGTGGAGACGTACGCCATCCATCGTACGATCAAAGCGGCGGGTGGCAAAATGGCAGGCACCGTCACTCTCGATGAGCCGTGTCTCCCCCACCTGGATCCCGGCGGCACGGGCCATGAGCGCGTAGGCGTGTTCGATCCGGCCCTCGTGCAGATCCGGCTCCAAATCGAACTTCACCAACCACGGTTCATAGCCTGCGGGCGGAGGTTCATCGATGTGGACCTGGCGGAAGTCAGCGGAGAACGCCAACAGCGCCTTTGGACGAGCACCACCGGGCGACATGCCGGAGCGCACGAGCTCACGGAGCAGGTCCGCCGTGTCGCTCGTCATCGCCTGCCGTGCGGACTCCACCAGCGAGGAGAGTTCGACCAAGAGATGATCATTGAAATTCCTGTCATCCAGCACCGGCCGGAATACCAGCGCGCCCATCTTGCGATCTCCCTGGCAGGCGAGTTTTTGCAAGGCGGTCACCTTGTGCCACGGGATGCCCGCCTCGGTGAACCGCTGGCGCATCATCCGCCGCCCCCACCAATCCGGCAGCACATCCTCGAAGAGGCCGTGGAGTTCGCTAAACATCGGCGTGGGCGAGACGACGGCGCCGGTGGTGGCATTCGGCAGGTGCAGCGGCGACAGCTCGCGCCCCCCACCCCGCCAAGCGGCGTCATACTCGAAGTAAACCGTGCCGCGGGCGTCCTGATAGAGCCGCCCGACGGGCAGCGGCCCGCTCTTGCCGGCGTATTCAACCGTCAGCTCCATCGCCCGCCTCCTTCCGTTTCCGGCGCGGGGC
Source organism: Luteolibacter sp. (assembly GCA_049840755.1). Lineage (GTDB taxonomy): Bacteria > Verrucomicrobiota > Verrucomicrobiia > Verrucomicrobiales > Akkermansiaceae > Luteolibacter. Next base: position 354,445 of record JASGJM010000002.1, read on the forward strand.
CCGCAGCCGCTCCGTGCGTTTCACCGCCTCGATCGACTCCATCGCCGCGGGCCGGGTGAACCAGCCACGGATTTCCTCCGCGATCCCTAGGGCGACGGCGACACGGGCGAGGCGCTGCAGCGAGCCATGGCCGCGCGCCTCCAGGAGCTTCAGGGTGGAGAGCGCGACGCCCGAACGTTCTGCCAGCTCCGCCTGTGTCCAGCCGCGGGCCATCCGATGATCGCGGAGCCGCTCTCCCAAGCCTCGCAAGAGGTTGGCGGGACTGGGAGCAAGGGTTGGTATTTTGGCCACAAAAGGCATCATGATACCTTTTAGCCAAAATAAAAGCTGTTATTTGAACCGCGCCCCTCAGCGCTTCCGGTTCACTTCTTCTCCAGCTTCTTGAGGTACTTGGCCGGGTCCTTGTCGAAATCCTCGCGGCAGTCGTTGCAGCAGAGTTTGATCTCCTGGCCCTTGTAAACGAACGTCACCGGGTCTTTGCCCTCTTCCTTCAGCTTCTCCCCGGAGACGATGCAGGTGTCCAGCGGGTAAGGCTTCACCGCTTCCTTGGTGGCGGGCTGCTCCTTTTTCTCGGTGGCCGGTTTGGTCTCCGGCTGCTTGTCCGCAGCGAAGCACGGCACGGCGAGCAACCCCAGGACGGACGCGAGGACGGTCGTTTTCATCATGCCAACCGATGCCGACAATCCCCGCGTCCGGCAAGTCCGGAGAACGCCCGCGGTCACGGATTGTCGCGTACCCGGGCGCGGAGTGATCCCCGCGCCGTGACCGTCGGGCGTCCCCAAGACCGGGGATGCAATGAATGCACTTACGTATGCCAATGTATTCACACCGTCAATTCAAATCATGAAGCCGAAGTGTAAACGATGTCCCCGAACACTTGTCAGCGACCTGCAGCCGATCACCTCGCCCCAGCCATGGCCGGGACGTCCACGGCAACTCTCCGACGCCGGAGGCGTCGGCTACGATCTTGAAGCCCGATCGGTCAACCAACGCACTTTATCAAGACCACCCTGCCAACCTCCGCTTCCGCTCTAGCGAATCCATACCGCTCATAAAACCGCAGCGCCCGGCCATTCGCGCCCGTCACCTCCGCTTTCACCCGTGCAAAGCCATTCTCTCCCGCCCACTCCAGCACCCCATCCATCAACTTCTCCGCCGTGCCATGGCCTCGCAATCCGGGAGCCACCCATACCTGGATCAGCTCCCCTTCCTCCGCTATCTTCTCATCCCGATACAGGGCCGCCAAGCCTGCCACCGCCTCTCCCTCCAACACGATGAACGTGGCGCGGTCCGGTCCGCTGGCCGAACCATCCGCCTGCGCCGCCCAACTTTCCGGGGTCCGGCCAAGGGCAGACTCATACGTGGTCGCAAACGCTTCCGGTGATTCCCGCAGTGCCTCCAGCCGCACCTTTCGGTACAACTCTCCTTCACCCTGAACCAACCGGCGGATCACATATTCCATAGCTTCCCCCATTCCTAGACGACCCCACCGCCGCTTGACCAATCGCAAAGCTCATCCTCATGAAGATGGTTCCGCCTTACCTCTGGCGACGACGACGCAGGGCGAGCGCACCTGCACCGCAAGCAGCCAGCGCCCAGGCGGAGGGCTCGGGAACGGCGGTGAGTTGGAAGGTAAGATCGTTCCCGCTCAGGGCGAAGATGCCGGCGAAGCCATCGCCATTGCTGTAGCTGAAATCGCTGGCGGAGAAATCGGTGCTGCTGAAGTGGGCCAGCGTATAGGTCTCCCCCGTCTGCCATCCGGCATCCGCAAAGTTGAAGGTATATGCACCGCTGCCGCCCTTCGTCAGAGCGCCGCTGAGATTGAGCTGATCGCTGGCACCATCTCCAAGATCGAACGCCAAGGTGGCTCCGGCGTTCCAAGTCACGAGGGTGGCGTTCAGGATGCCGATGGAATTGCCGGGTGAGAGATAGGAACCGGACTGCAGGACGACGTTCGTGAGGCTGCCGTTTCCAGCCAAGGTGCCACCGCTTGTTACGGTAACGGCACTGTTGGTGAGGGAACCGTTCACCACCAGGGTGCCCGCACTGACGGTGGTGGCACCGCTGTAGGTATTCGTGCCGGTGAGGATGGTCTTGCCGGTGCCTCGCTGGTTCACGGTGCCACCGCCGGAGATTGCGGCGCTGAGAGTGGTGGTGTCCGTCTGGTTGAAGTTGAGAGTGGCCCCGCCGGAGCCGCTGCCGAAGATGATCTTGGATGCCTGGATGCCGCCCGCCGTGGTGGCGTTCGATAGATCATAGGCACCGATGTTCACCACACCGGTGCCGCGACCGATCGACGCCAGATACACGGTGCCGCTGCCACTGCCGGCATAGAGATTGCCGCCGGAGGAGACGGTGAGAGTGCCGCTGCCCATGTAGCCGACGTAGACGCTGGACGAACTCTGCAGGGAGGAACCCGCGCCGCTGATCGCCACGGTGCCGACGGCTCCGTAGTTCATGCCGAGGGTGGTCTGCACGGCGGTGACGGTGCCGCCGGAGCGGATGTCCACCGAGCCGGAGGAGGAATACTCGGCATTGCCCACGATGAGATCCGCGGTGTTTTCCCACAGCGAGCCCGCGCCGGAGACGTTCACCCAGCCACCGCTCCAACTGTTGATGCCGATGTAGCCGGTGCGGTTGGTGACCTTGCCACCATTGGTGATGATCAGGGTGCCGTAGCCGTCATTGCCCACCGCGATGTCCAGCGAGTTGCTCCACAGCGAGCCCGCTCCATCGACATACATGTAGCCGTAGCGGCTGGAGCGGGTGCCGAGGTAGCCGGTGGTATTCGAGACCGTGCCGCCATTGGAGATGGTCACGGTGCCGGTGCCGGTTTCTCCGAGCGAGAGCGTGCCATTGATCACCCAGTTCGGAGAGGCGGCGGTGCCGGGGATGACATTGCCGGACACAGTGACCGATTGCGCACGGAGCAAGGGGGCGGCGAGGAGGAGAAACGCGGGGACAAGGGAGGCTTTCATGCGGGGATACGGGGACTGGGGAGCCCCGGATCCTGACTGTTAGAACGGCGCATGAATATCCCCTCAAATGCGGGTGGGGAGCATGAGCACCCGGGGGCGGATCCCGGGGGGAGATGAGCAGCATGAAGGCGTCGAACTGCGCCTCGCGTCGGTTCCGGTCGATCAGCGTGCAGCCATGGAATCCCAACGGATCAAATCGGGCCTACCTCCGGACCCTAAGATAGATGTCATTCATGCCAATGTATCACCTCTATCGTAGTAGGTTTGGGAACCAGGGACATGTAGGGCACTTACGGTCTGGCAGAAGAATGGATATTGAAGGCATCGATTGGAAAGCTGGAGCATTCGTTACGATTTGCGCCAGCCGACGGGGAGTGCTGGCAATAAAAAGTGGCAATCGGTTCGTCGAACTTTCCGCGGGGCCCCCAATTCTTACTTGGAGGCCAATATGGTTCGAAATTGTTCAGCTGCTATCAGCAATTCTCCTCCAGAAGGTAGCGTATCAATGATCGCAACAAGAACTTCGTTTATTCGCTCGCGAACATCCTGCTCGGGTATTTCAATGGTCAGTCTTTTGCAGCCGGGTGGTGTTTCGTACCAATAGTTGAACCATTCCGTGGCAATTCTTGTGGATGATGAATGAGCGTCCTTGTTCGCCAAATCATCTTTCAGGCGTTCTAGGATCGCTTCAAAAATCAAGTCCCGGACCTGAAACCTCGCCCCTTTTCCTAGAATGAAACTATGGGCCACTATTCTAGAAAGCGAATTGGATTGCGGGTCTTCAAGCTTGTGCGGGATGCCTCCAGAGAAGGCCAATCTGTCGAAGATCGACCGGACAAGTCAATTACGAAGGTGTTGGGAGCGACGTTCTGTTGGAGGGTTTGGAAGACGCTTTTCATGGCGACCTACTGAAGTTCTTTAGAAAAGGGGAGCCCAGATGGATCGACTCAAAAATGGTTCCTTTGATCAGACCCACGGATTGGTACCAGATGGAGTGTTGGTCCCGGAGGATTTGGTTGGGGTCTAATGGGGAATGGCGCCTTGCCGATTCTCCTCGTGGGTGGCAACGAACTCGGCGGCCCTCAGGTAGCGCAGGCCACCGTGATGTCGTAGCCGGTTGTATCCGTCACGGTGATCGCCTATGACCACATGCGCTTAGGTCATCGTCCAGAAGTACTCACGGTTGAAGCACTCATCTGGGAGCGTCCGTGAAGCTTTCCAGCGATGAATCCCCGATCATTGTTGCCGCGCAGGTAGCCGGAGCCCCGTGTTCCGCCACCGCTCGCCCAAGCCTTTCGGCTGCGGCTAAGGCGGCGTGCCGAGCCACAGCGCCATCAGGCCGGTCCGCCCCTGCACGCCGAATTTCTTGTAGAGCGCCTTGGTATAACTGCGGACGGTGGTCAACGTGAGCCCGAGTGCGGAGGCGATTTCTTTCTCCGTCTGGCTGCCCAGCAGGTGCTGGCACAGCGAGCGCTCGCGGGGTGAGAGCCGCTTGTCCCCGAGAAGGACGCCATGGAAGAGACAGGTCTGGCGGTGGAACCACTTGATCGGCCGCAGGGCCGCGGCCACGAGCTGTTTGTCCTGCTCGGTGAAGTGCGGGCGGTCCCCCATCCGATCGAGGATGTAGGCGACCTCGCAGTCTTCATTCACTGGAAACACGCACCACATGCGATCCGTGATATCAAAGGGGATGAAGCAGCTCTTGTAGTGCTCGGTGCGGGTGAAGCTGTCCATGTCATGCAGCTCCCGCAGCGTGAGCGCGCGGAAGTTTCCGGCGCGCTTCGCCATCTCGATGGAGCTCGGCACGCCACCATCGATCTCCTGCGCCTTCCTCGCCCCCGCGACCACCTTGTGTTTCAGATCGGTCCATTCCAGATGCACCACCGCCCGCCCACGCCAGCCGAGCTGGTGATCGTCCAGCGCGGCCTCGCCGTGGGCCATGCGGACCACATCCACCCAGACCGCATCATCGGCACCGGCCAGTGCTTTCAGCTCCCGCATGAGGAAAAGCTGCGCCTCCTCAGTGCGTGCGGCCTCGAAGTCGGCAAGCTGGTCCCACAGTTGGTGAAGGCGCTCGTCCGTACCGACTTCGGCTGCGGGCGACAGGATGGCATCCGGGTTCGACGTCATGACTCCGGGCAAAGTCCTTTCATAAGCAGACCGAGGCTCCAACGGTAAAAGTTGTCACAAAGTAGCCGAAGCCTCCGGCGTCGGATGGTTGGAGCGCCGGTCCCCGGTGCTCCTCTGCCGGAGAAAAGCCCTCTTCCCCCCATAGCCATGGCCGGGACGTCCACGGCAACTCTCCGAAGCCGGAGGCTGCGGCTACGATGCTCCATACTCCCGCGCGATCTCCCGGAGCTCATCCAAATCCTCCTCGGACATCTCCTCTGGAAATGCCTCCCTCAGCGGCCCGGTGATGAACGCGAACACCTCTCCGACCATTCGTTCACACTCCGGAGTCCGCCTGTACCACTCACGATTCTCCGGCACCTTCACATGGGAAAGCAGGGCCCAGTAGGACACCACGTGCCACACGAGGCACCACTCCTTTCTCAAAAACCTCTCCCAGGTTTCCAGGGCGTCCAGCAGATGGGAACCCGCATAATAACACGCCGCCTCCAACGGCAGCAGCGACAGCACCGGAGTATGCTCCAGGGGTGTATCGATCAGCGGCAGGATCTCCTCGAAATCCTTTCCCAACAGGAACTCCAACGTGTCTCCGTCCAGCCAATCATCGGTGCGGAAAGAAGGCGGTTCCCGGAAAGCTCCGCGCCACGCCGCCACCACCCCCGCGCGGATGGATGATGATTTCAACAACAAGTCCTGCGGGTCCACCCCTCACCCATCCCGCCGTATGCCCCTCGGAGTCAAGTCGATCACCTGACTCCCGGGACTTGCTTCATTCCCGGGATCGGCTTTGCTCCCCTGCATGAATCTGGACGCTCTGAAGGCCGCGCTGGCGGCCTCCCCGGACAATATCCCGCTGTTGATGCTCGTGGCACAGGCCCATGAGGATCAATACGAGCTGAAGGATGCGCGCGATTGCATGGAGCGCGTACTGGCGCTGGAGCCGGACCACGGTGGCGCGCTGCTGGGCATCGCGCGGCTGCTCGATCTGGCTGGAGAGAGCTCGCAGGCGATGGTTCGTCTGGAGGCGCTGTGCTCGCAGCAGCCGAAGCTGGCGGCGGCATGGCTGCTGCGCTCCCGGATCGCCCTGGAGGAGGGAGAAGGCGGACAGGCACGGCGTTACTACGACATCGCCGTGGATATCGACCGCACGCTGGCGGATGATGCGCTGCTGGAGGAAATCCTGAAGGCCGGAGGCAACCGCAAGATGGCCGTGACCGCTTCCGGTGAGACCGTGGAAGACGAGCAGGACGAGGACGACGGCTTCCCCTTCGAAGGCATGGACGCGGTGGTGGCGCGGGATCTGGATCTGGAATTCCGCGTGAAAGCGGACATCCACTTCGCCGACGTGGGCGGGATGGACAAGGTGAAGGATGACATCCGCATGAAGATCATCCACCCGCTGAAGAATCCCGAGCTCTTCGCCGCGTATGGCAAGAAGCCCGGCGGCGGCGTGCTGCTCTACGGGCCTCCCGGCTGCGGCAAGACGCTGATGGCGCGCGCCACCGCAGGCGAGATCAATGCCTCGTTCTTCTCCGTGGGCCTGCACCAGGTGCTGGACATGTATCTCGGTGCCTCGGAACAGAAGCTGCACCAGATTTTCGAACTGGCACGCAAGGCCGCGCCGTCCGTGCTGTTCTTCGATGAAACCGACGCGCTCGCCGCGGATCGCCGCGACCTGCGCCAGTCCGCCGGACGCAATCTGATCAACCAGTTCCTCGCGGAGCTCGATGGCGCGCAGGCTGCCAATGAAGGCGTGCTGGTGCTGGGCGCGACCAATGCGCCGTGGCACGTGGACGGAGCCTTCCTGCGTCCCGGCCGCTTCGACCGCGTGGTGTTCGTGCCACCGCCGGATACCGGCGCGCGCGCGGAAATCATCCGCATCCATGCCAAGGGCAAGCCGCTGGTGGACTTCGATGCGGAGGATCTGGCGAAGCGCACCGAGGGCTTCTCCGGCGCGGACCTCAAGGCCGTGTTCGATCTCGCCACCGAGGGCGCGCTTACGGAAGCGATGCGCAAGGGCTCGATCGTACCGGTGAGCGGCAAGATGCTCGCGAAGGCCGCCAAGGAAGTGAAGCCGTCCACCCGCAAGTGGTTCGAGAGCGCGAAGAACCACGCGCTGTATGCGAACCAGAGCGGCTTCTATGATGATGTCCTCGTTTACCTGGGCCTGAAGAAACCATGACTTCCCTGCTGACCCGCGCGCGCCAGCTGCGCCTGCACCGCCGCTACGAGGAAGCCGTGGCGATGCTCCTCCAACATCTCGCCGCCTTTCCGGAAGATCCTTCGGCATTCCAGGAGCTCGCCCTATGCCGGATGGACATCCCCGGCATGATGAACGAAGCGCTGTCGAACGCCCGCACGGCCGTGGGATTGCAGCCCGGCCACCCCTTCCCGCTGATCCTGGAAGCAGAGATCCTCACCCGCCTGGACCGCGATGAAGAATCTCTGGCAATCGCGAACCGCGCCCTGGCGATCGACCCGGACTACGTACCGGCCTGGAAGGTGAGAGCGATGGCGGAGGGCGGACTGTCCCGTTGGAAGGAATCCGAAGCCAGCGTCCGCAAAGCTCTCGCCCTGGACCCGGATGATGCGGGAGCCTCCAACATGCTCGCCCACGCCTTGCGCGTGCAGGGTCGTCTGGATGAATCGGAAGCGGAAAACCGCCGCCGCCTCGCACGTGATCCGGAGAATGCCTTTGCCTTCGCCACCACCGGCTGGTCCTCTCTGCAACGCGGCAATGTGCGGGAAGCGGAAGGCTATTTCAAGGAAGCGCTCCGCATCGACCCGAATCTCAAGCACGCGCGTGAGGGACTGAAGACCGCCTACCGTTCCCGCGCGTGGTTCTACCGCATCTTCCTGAAGTGGTCGCTGTTCCTCCAGCGGTTTTCCAAGCAGAACCGGGTGGGCCTTTTGATCGGCATCTACTTCGGCTTCCGCGTGCTGCGTTATCTCGCGGAGAGCGTGAACGTGGGACTGGCCATGGGATTGAGCGCGGTCTACGGCTTCATCATCTTCGGCACCTGGCTGGCGGATGGGATCGCAAACCTGCTGGTGCTGCGCGATCCGGTGGCACGGCTTTCGCTGGACCGCTCGGAGAAGCTGGAAGGATTGCTCATCGGCGGAAGTTTCGTCATCGGACTGGTCACGCTCGTCACCGGCATCGTCATGAACTCGAACGCGACCATCGCCGCCGGACTGACCTTCCTGCTGATCGGAGTGCCGGGTTCGATGCTCTTCAACAACCTCGCCCTGCCGGGCCGCGTGGCATTCTCCGCGGCCACCGCGCTGGTCGCCCTCTTCGGCCTGACGGCCAGCAAGGCTGTCCTGCATGCCGATGCCGAACCCTTCACCGAAAGCAAGGCGATGCCGGGCATGATCTTCGCCTTCCTCGTCACCATGGGCTGCACGTGGCTGAGCATGGTCCCCGCACTCCGACGCAAGCGAGCCGTGGCCTGACATGTCCGCGCATCTCCAGCGGGCCCGCCTCCTGCGGGAGCATCACCGCCACGAGGAGGCGGTGGCCGCGCTGGTCCAGCACCTCTCCGCGCAACCGGATGATCCGGATGCCTATGTGGAACTGGCGCTGAACCGAAAAAACATGCCAGGCCAGATGGAGGCCGCGCTCGCGGACATCACCATCTGCTGCGGACTCCTGCCGGAGGAAGGCTATCCGCTGGCGATCCGCTCCGACATTCTCACCCGCCTGGACCGTTGCCACGAGGCGCTGGCGGCGGCGAATGCCGCGATCGCGCTCGCACCGGGTGAGGAACCCGGCTGGATCGCGAAATCGCTGGCGGAAGCCGGACTGGACGATTGGCCGGCATCCGAACGCAGCGCGCGCGAGGTGCTTTCCATCGACCCTGGCAACCCCTCCGGCTCGAACCTGCTGGCGCAGGCGCTGCGGTTCCAGAACCGCTTCCAGGAATCGCTGGCGGAATCCCGCCGCCGGTTGGAATTGGATCCGGAGAGCGCCTACGCGCATTCGAACTTGGGCTGGACCGCGCTCGCCCATCATCGCGGCCGGGAAGCGGAGGAACATTTCCGCGAAGCGCTGCGGATCGATCCGACTTTGAAGCATTCGCGCGTGGGGCTGAAGGAGGCCTACCGCATGCGCTCGCTGCTCTACCGGATGGCGTCGCGTCTGCAGAAGGCGGTGTTCGCGATGCCGGATTGGCTGCGTGGCCGCGCGATGGTGTTCGTGATCATCATCGGCTTCGCCTCCATCTCCACGCTGGAGGATTCCGGTCTACCCGGTGTGGTGCTCGCGCTTTCCCTGCTGTGGTATTTGGTGGCGACCGCACTCTGGTGGCCACGGGCACTGGCGAATCTCGTCGTGTGGTTGGATCGCATGGTGCGTCCTTCACTTGAGCGTCATGAAATCGTGGAAGCCGTCTCGGTGGGCGGCAGTCTGGTGGCCGGATGTCTCACCCTGGGAATGGGTGCGTGGCTGCACTCCGCCCCGGCGATGATCTGCGGCGCTACGCTGGTCACGGCCGCCGTGCCGCTGTGCGTGGCGCTCGATCCGCGCTACCGCCTGCCGGGGCGAGTTGCCTTCTGGATCGCCACCGCTGTCACCGTGGCCACCGGCATCGTCTTTGCACTGGGGATCGGCGTGCCGCTGGATGACACCACCCCGAAAGGTCTCGGCGAACAAGCCGCGGCGGCCATGTCCCTGCTCGCTCTTTTCAGCATCGGCTGGCTGATTCTGGCGAACTGCCTGAAACGGAAGTAGACGATGAAATTCACCGCTTCATTTGTGATTTTCCCAAAGCCGGCTCTGGCGGAACAGCTGAAGGAAACGGAGTTGGCCGACGCCCCCTTTGCAACCGAGCCGGTGTTGTGGAACTGCGATTGGATTGACCGAAGCCCTTGGACAAAATCGGAAGTGGAGGAGGGCGTCAAAATCGCCTTTCTGCATCAACTGCGGGTGGCATACCTGTCAGACCAGCAAGCCCGTAAACTGGGAATCGATTCAGCACCGACTACGTCTCAATTCGACGTATTTTGGCAAATGCATGTTTTCCTAGGTCCCGATGCGATTTTGGAGGAGGTGATAGAAGCAGCAGCGAAGAACGGCCAACTCTCGACGCAGAATGATTTTTTGCGGACCAAAATCGAGTTCGTCCAACATCGCAATAGCGCCTGAATCTCATCGCAGCGCAAGGGAATGAAGGATGGGTGAAAATCCGACGCATCGTTCTGGCTGCTGTGGCGGAAGCCTCCCGGCCACTTTCCCGATGGGACTCCTGCGCATATTTTACTGATAAATCCGGGATCTGGCGGCGTTTAATGGCCGATGTTTTTGTCGAACCGCCTGCCGGTGGGGGCCGCTTCTGGGTCTGCCCGCCGTAGTTTCCGTCCCGCCGTGCCCAGCCGTCTCGGCGTGGCAGCCTCGTTGATGCTCAGTGCGTTCGCGCTCGTTCCCGCCGTTCGGGCGCAGGATGCTGCCGCCGCACCGAAGACCTGGGACGTGCCGATGGCCGGAAATTCCTACGACACCAAGGGCCCGGGCAGCCGCCGTGGCCGCGGTGACAGCGCCACCGTCACCCTCGACAACGCCGATACCGTAGTGTCCGCCTGGTTCCGCGTGGACCGCGCCGCCGATCTCGATATCGCGCTGCGTGCGAAGGGGCCGCAGGGCGGTTCCCGCATCCGCGCCACGCTCGCGGGCAAGTCCGTGGAGAAGGAACTGAAGGAAGGCGAAGCCGTGGATGTGCCGCTGGGCCATGTCACGGTGAAGGAAGCCGGTTACGTGCGCGTGGACATCCAGGGGCTCGGCAAGAGCAACGGTTCCCTCGCGGAAATGAACGCGCTGGAGGTAACTCCCACCGGCAAGGACGCCGGTGCCGTGGTCCTGAACTACGTGAAGGACAACAAGAGCAACAATTTCTACTGGGGCCGCCGTGGTCCCTCGATCCACCTCGGCTATGAACTGCCGAAGGGCGAGCCCATCGAGTGGTTCTACAATGAAGTCACGGTGCCGGTGGGCAGCGACCCGGTCGGTTCCTACTTCATGTCGAACGGATTCGGCGAAGGCTATTTCGGCATGCAGGTGAACAGCGACACCGAGCGCCGCGTGCTGTTCTCCGTGTGGAGCCCCTTCAAGACCGACCGTCCGGGTGAGATCCCGGAGGACCAGAAGATCACCCTGCTCAAGAAGGGCGAGGGTGTGCACGGCGGCGAATTCGGCGGCGAGGGTTCCGGCGGCCAGAGCTACTGGCTGTATCCGTGGAAGGCGGGCAATACCTACCGCTTCCTCAACCGCGTGCATCCGGATGGCAAGGGCTCCACGGTCTACACCGCGTGGTTCTTCGTGCCGGAGAAGAAGAGCTGGCAGCTCATCGCCAGCTTCAAGCGCCCGAAGACGGACAAGCACTACACCGGCGCGCATTCGTTCCTGGAGAACTTCGCGGACCGCCAGGGCTTCCTGTCCCGCGGCGCGCTCTATGGCAACCAGTGGTGCCGTGACGTGAAGGGTGAATGGCACGAGGTGACCAACGCCCGCTTCACCACCGACCCGATCGGCCGCAGCCTGTTCCGCATGGACTACGCGGGCGGATCGAAGGGCCAGCAGTTCTTCATGCGCAATGGCGGCTTCTTCGCCGACAACGTGAAGCCGGACCTCAAGTTCACCCGCGAATCCACCGCCTCGAAGAAGCCGTCGATCGACTTCTCGAAGCTGGAAGGCGCTGCGCTGGAAGACGACAAGCCCCAGGCCAACTGAGGCCGCATTGGCATCTGCCCTGACAAGTGGCGGCAATCAGGCCGCCACGCGACGGGACCGCAGATGGAGGAAAACCAGGGCGTGGCCGGAGAGCCGCCCCGCAGCTATGGCCGGAGCCTCTTGCTCCGGCTTTTTTGTTAGGAGCGGAGGCTTGCGAGGGATGAGTCCGGCAAGGCCTGGAAGAAACTCAGCAAATGGAGGCCACAAACCGGGACCCGCGCAGGCAGATCTACTAGATTTTCAGTAGAATACGGTAAATTGCGTCCAATTTTCGTCATTATTGCATGAAATACAACGGGTTAAGCGAATGTAAACTTATGCACATTCGAATATCGAAAAGCCTCATTCTTTTTTACCCAATCCCTCCACATTCAACTCATATGTTCATGATTACCAATTTCATGCAAATACAATTAATTCACTCAAAATAAGCAGGTGGCTTGGATTCGCGTAATTTCACCCCGAATTCTGCCTTTACGCCCCGGTTTAAAAAAGCCCACCGATAGCGGTCTTTTTTAGGCCTTTTCCAACATTGCATAGATACCCCCATGAGACCCAATCGCCTTAATGGCTTTCTTCGTCGTTTCTCCTCCCTCCTGGTCGCCCCCGCGATCGTCATCACCTTCCTGGGAAGCGCCGCTCACGGCGCGAACCGTTACTGGGATGGCGGCACCACCAACATCGCCGCCAATGGTGATGGAGCCTCCGGCGGCACCGCCGGCAACTGGGACACCACGATCACGAACTGGGACCAAGGCAGCGGCCTGGCCCACGTGGCCTGGAACAATGCTTCCATCGATGACGCGTTCTTCGCCGGCACCGGTGCAACGGTCACGCTGACCGCTCCCGTCACCACCGGCAACCTGACGTTCACCTCCAGCGGCTACACGCTCGCCGGCACGAACGCGCTGACCTTCGGCGGTACCAGCGCCACCATCACGAACTCCACGCTGGCCACCTCCGGCACCACCACCATCAGCGCCCCGATCACGGGCATGCTCGTGGGAGGCCTCACCATCGCCGCGAGCGGTGACATGAGCCCCACCGGCGGCGGCGCATCCGGACTCGGCGTGAAGCTCTCCGGCACGAACACCTTCTTCGGTGCCATCACCGTGACCTCGGGTCTTCTGAGCTACGCCTCCGACGCAGCGCTGGGCGATGTCTCGAACACGATCACACTCAACGGCGGCGGCCTGCTCGACAGCGGCGTCAATCTCACGATCAACCGCGACATCAACGTCGCCGCAGGCGGCGGCATCTTCCGCACCTACGGAGCTGCCACCGCCACCGTCACCGGCGCGCTGAGTGGCTCGGGTGCCTTCGGTCGCACCGATGGCGGCACGCTGATCCTGGCAGGGAGCAACAGCTACACCGGTACCTTCACCAGCAACAGCAGCTGCTCGACGATCTTCACCGGTAACAACGCCGCCACCACCTACAACGTCAATGGCGGCTCGATTACCGTGGGCAACAACGGCACCAGCGGCGCGCTCGCCGCCGGATCAGTGGTCAACCTCGCGGACAACACCTCGCTCTACGTGCGCCGCAGCGACGTGGTGAATGCCGCAGGCATCCTGCCCGCCACGATCAATCTCGCGGGTGCGAACTCGAAGTTCGAATACAACCCGACCTCGCAGATCGCCCAGCTCTCCTTCGACCAGGATTTCGGCTCGGACGCCGCAAAGGGCTACTTCCGCGTCAGCGGCGGCACGCTCACGTTGGAGGCGAATACCGACGTCGTGGCGAACACCGTTTCGATGGGTCTGCAATCGGCCACCAACCAGGGCCGCCTGGAGCTGCTCTACGGCTCCACGCTGACCACCCGTTTCTTCAACATCGGTGAGACCACCAACAACTCGGGCGTGATCACGCAGCGAGTACGGTTCCACCGTGACCGTGCAGGCCGGTGGCAACGGTTTCCGTCTCGGCCACTGGACCAACGGCAGCAATCCCGGAAACATCTACAACCTCGAGGGCGGCACGCTCGATGCCAGCGCCCTGTCTGCCAACACCGGCACCGCCGCCGTGATCAACATCGGCTGGGACGGCCAGGCCGACATGGTCGTGGGTGGCGGATTGAATGCCGCGCTGCTCAAGGCACCGGGTATCCAGCTCGATGCGAATGGTGACAGCGCCTTCAACGACACGCTGACGGTGTCCGGGAACGGCACGGTCGAACTCGGTTCGCTCGGTCTGGCGGGAGCCTCCGTCAACGACCGCGTGATTCTCAACGGCGGCACGCTCCGCACGACGGTGGACACCACGTGGACCGCGGCGATGAGCACCAACGCCTCGACCACGTCCTACATCGACACGAACAACTTCAACGTCACGCTGCCTGGAAACATCTCCGGCAGTGGCGAGATCAGCCTGCCCGCCGGCAGCGGATCGCTGATCCTCAACAGCACCGGCACACAGACCATCAGCGCGGGCTTCGCGGACACGCTGCCGATCCGCAAGACCGGCACCGGCACCACGATCCTCAGCGGCACGTCCAGCCACAGCGGCACCGTCACGGTCGAGGCCGGACGCCTGGACAACACCGGCTCGCTCGCCTCCACGGTGACGGTCAACTCCAGCGCCACCCTGGGTGGCGAGGGCACCTTCAACGGTGACGTGTATTTCAACTCCGGATCCGGCCTGGTGGTGGAACCCGCCACCGCAGGTGCGGCCACGGTCCACTACGCGGCCATCACCGGTCCCGTCGGCGTCTCGTTCTCGTCCACGCCGCTCACCGCGCAGATGCCGATCACGCTGTTCAACTACACCGGCGGCATCGTGGGTTCGGTGGGTGATCTCACCTTCCCCGCGCTTCGCAATCCGGTCGTCACGGATACCGGCAGCTCCGTCACGCTTTCCTTCACCAGCCAGGCGCTGGTCTGGAATGGCGCGAGCGGCAGCGAGTGGGATGCCGGCACCAGCCCGCGCTGGAATCCGGGTGAAACCGATCGCTTCTACACGGGTGATGCGGTGACCTTCGATGACACCGGTGTGACCGCAGCCGTCACCCTCACCGGTTCGCTCACCCCGGCGTCCATCGCGGTGGGCAGCAGCACGAACAACTACGCCCTCACCGGCACCGGCTCGATCGGCGGCTCCGCCACCCTTTCGAAGTCGGGCACCAGCACACTCACGCTGGGAACCGCCAATAGCTACACCGGCGCGACCAGCGTCACCGCCGGCACGCTCCAGCTCGGATCCAGCACCGCGCTGGGCTCCACCGCAGCGGGCACCACCATTGCCTCCGGTGCCACACTGGATGTGAACGGCCAGAACCTCACCAGCAGCCCGGAGCCTGTCACCGTCGGTGGCACCGGCGTGGGTGGAAACGGTGCGGTCGTCAATACCAGCGTCACCGGCGGCACCCTGCCGAACGTGACGCTGTCCGCCGACTCCACCTTCAACATCGCAGGCTCGAACACCCTCACCCTGGGACCGAGCTCCGCCACCGCGACCGGCAATCTGGATCTCGCCTCGAACACGCTGACCAAGAACGGCACCGGCACGTTGATCCTCAACTCGGTGTCCATTCCGAATGGCAACATCGTCATCAACCAGGGCGCCGTGCAGTTGCTGAACACCTACCTGAGCGGTAACAGCAACTTCCAGCAGGCGGTGTCGATCACCAGCCCCGGAATGATCACCATCAACTCCGGCGCGAAGCTCTCGACCAACCGCTACGCGGCAGGCCTCACGCTGACCACCCCGATCACGCTCAATGGCGGCACGATCCAAGGCTTCGGCCCGGGGCCGAACGGTGCCACCATCGCCAGCCCGATCACGCTGGCCGCGAACAGCACCTTCGACTTCAACGCCGGCGGCTACTCCGCGGGCCTGAGCAGCGTGACCTTCAGCGGTGTGATCTCCGGTCCGGGCAACCTGACCCGCATCGGCGGCAGCGGTGACATCGTCACCCTGTCCGGCGCGAACACCTACACCGGCACCACCCTGGTCAGCAACGGCACGGTCAAGCTCGGCAATGCCTCCGCGCTCGGTGCCGCCACCGCAGGCACCACAATCGCCTCCGGTGCCACGCTCGACATGAACGGCCAGGACCTCGGCGCGATCGCCGAGGCCATCACCATCACCGGCACCGGGGTGGGAGGAAACGGCGCGCTCATCAACAGCAGCACCACCCGTGCCGCGGTCAACAACCTGACGCTCGGCGGCAACGCCACCATCACCAATGCCAACCCGCTGCTCATCGGCGCGAACGGCACCGGCACCAGCGGCACGCTCAACCTCGGCTCCAGCACGCTCACCAAGAACGGCACGGGCGACCTCATCCTGAACGGCATCACTGTCAGCAGCGGTAGCATCACCGTCAATGCCGGACGCCTGATGCTGACGAAGGACTACAACAACAACCAGCAGGCGGTGAGCCTCACCGGCACCGGCACCCTGACGATCAATGCCGGAGCCAAGCTGGCCACCCAGCGCTGGGCTTCCGGTCTGACCGTGACCATGCCGATCGTGCTCAACAGCGGTGAACTCACCAGCGACTGGCCCGGTCCGAACAACGCCACCATCGCCAGCCCGATCACGCTCAACGGTGCGAACATCATCAGCTTCGCGGGTGGTTACGGCAACGGCACCCTCAGCGGTGTGATCTCCGGCACCGGCAGCCTGACCCGCACCGGCGCGCAGACGGCCTACCTGACCAACAGCGCGAACACTTACTCTGGCGGCACCACCATCACCTCCGGCTCGCTCGCCTTCAACAGTGGCGCGCTCGGCAGCACCGGTAATGTCACCATGAACGGTGGCACGCTGATCTGGAACGGCACCAACGGCCAGGACATCTCCTCCCGCCTCGTCATGGTGACCGGAGTCGCCGCCACGCTCGATGTCGGAACCAACAGCGTGGCTTTCGGCAGCGGCATCGGTGGAGCCACCACCGCTTCCCTGACCAAGCTCGGAGCTGGCACGCTCGCCCTGAACGGCGCGAACAACTACACCGGCGCGACCACCCTCAGCGCGGGCACGTTGATCCTCGGTGGCAGCACGACCTCCGCCATCACCGCCGCCACCGGCACCACGGTGGGAGGCGAAGGTCTCTCCACCGCCGCGATCACGCTCAACGAAGGCACCACGCTGCTTGCCAATGCGGCCACCACCACCAACCAGCTCACCACCACCGGCGCGGTGGCGGTGAACAAGACGACCACCGGTGTGACCGTGCAGCTCCAGAATGCCCCCACCACGGTGGGTGCGCAGTCCGTGCCGCTCATCAAATACGGCACCCAGACCGGAGGCACCACGAACTTCAATGTCGCCGCCTACCGTTCCGCCTCGGTCAGCGATGACACCACGAACAAGATCCTCAAGTTGAACTACACGTCCGACGCGAAGATCTGGAACGGCGTGGCGGGCAACACCACGTGGGACCTCGCGGTTTCCTCGGACTGGAGCGGCGCGGACCTGCTCTTCTACAACGGTGACTCGGTGGCCTTCACCGATGCCGCCACCAGCAAGGCGGTCACCCTCACTGGTGTCCTGCAGCCTGCGCAGGTGACGTTCAGCAACACCGGCGCCAATGCCTACACGTTCAGCGGCACCGGCTCGATCAGCGGCACCGCCTCGCTCGCGCAGACCGGCACCGGCACCACCTACCTGACCAACGGTGCGAACACCTACTCCGGCGGCACCGTCATCAGCGCCGGTATTCTCGGCGTGGGCAACAATGCCAACGAGAATGCCAACGCGCTCGGCACCGGCCCCGTGACCATCAACGCCGGTGGCAAGCTGGGCTTCTACCCCGGCAGCTCGACCACCACGTTCAACATCCCGAACGCCATCGTGCTGAACGGCGGCACCCTCCACGAGGAAGACGGTTACCAGCACTTCCTCGGCACCGTCTCGGTCACCGCGGACAGCACCGTGACCGGCAAGTGGAATCCCAAGTCGATCTGGTTCGACGGTGTGGTCTCCGGCTCCGCCAAGCTCAACATCACGAACGGCGGCAACGGCGCCTGGGTGGCCTTCACCAACGGAGCCAACACCTACTCCGGCACCGTGGCGGTCAATGACAGTGTGAACGTGGTCCTGAAGGACAACAACACGCTCCAGTTCGCCACCATCGACGCCGGTGCCTCGACCGCCAGCGTGGTTCAGGTGGCCGCCACCAACACCACGCCGAACGTGGTCGTGGCCGGCCTGAAGGGCACTGCGATCGGACCCAAGGTCATCAACGCCGATGCCACCGCCCGCACGCTGACGGTGAACAACGCCACTGCCAACAGCTTCACCGGCACGATCGGTGACGGCACCGCCACCACCACCGCGAACGGCAACCTGCTCTCGCTGGTGAAGTCGGGAGTCGGCACCCTCACCCTCGGAGGTGCCAGCACCTACAGCGGAGCCACCGCCGTCGTCGGGGGCACGCTGGTCGTCAATGCGGCGAACGCCTCCAGCGCCACCACCGTCTCCACGGGAGCCACCCTCCAGGGCACCGGCACCTTCTCCGGATCGCTCACCGTGACCGGCACGGTGGCTCCGGGTAGTGGAGCCGTGGGCACGCTCACCGCCGGCAGCGCCACCATCGCGGGCACCTACGCCTGCGAGATCAACGGTGCGAACGCCGACAAGCTGGCCGTGACCGGCGCGCTGACCCTCAGCCCGGGATCCACGCTGGCGATCACCACCGTGGCCGCCCCGACCCTGACCACCTACACCATCGCGACCTACACCGGCACCGCCCCGGCCTTCACCACGGTGACCGGCCTGCCAAGCGGCTTCACGGTGGACTACAGCACCGCCGGCCAGATCCGCCTCGTGCAATCCGGCTTCAGCGGCTGGGTCGCGGGCTTCGGCCTGACCGGTGGCGATGCCGCCGCCGGAGCCGACCCGGATCACGATGGCATCGTGAACGCCGTGGAATACGTGCTCGGTGGCAATCCCGCCACTGGCACGGACTCCTCCAAACTGCCGACCATCAGCCTCGTGAACACCGATCCGGATGGTGCGGGCCCTGCCACGGCGGGTGACTACGTCCTGTTCACCTTCCGCCGCACGGCGGCCTCGGTGGCCGGGGGCACGACCGCTGCTTGTGAGTTCGATGCCGATCTCACCGGCACCTGGACCACCGCCGTGGGTGCCACGGGCGTGGTGCAGAATGTGACCACGGACGGCTTCGGCACGGGCGTGGACAAGGTGGAGGTCTACATCCCGAAAGCCACCTGGCAGGTCGCGGGCAAGCTCTTCGCCCGCCTGCGCGTGACGGTGCCGTAAGGTCCGATCATCACAACCCATTCAAGAAAGCCGCGGGGGATTTCCTCCGCGGCTTTTTCGTTCCCGGATGGAGCCCTTGCCTCATCTCACCCGTGCCCACACGCGGTGGGTGCCGGAGGCATCGGTCACGAGCCGGGGTTCGAACAACCAATCCTCCGGCACCTCCAGCTTGTAGGTGGCACCATCGAAGGGATCGGCCGCTCCGGGCTCATGGCCGGGTTGATAGGTCACGGATTCCAACTCGCCCTGCCAATCGGGATGATCCTCCTGCCGCACATAGTCTCCGGGAGAGCATTCGTCAGGACTGGTGCGGCGGCGTTCCGGAGGAAGGGACATCCGGGAAAATAACGGCGGTCGCCATCCGTGCAAGGGGGCTTCGCAGGCCATCTCCTCCCCCACCCTTTCCCCAGCGGCCAACCGCATATCACGAATCCACCCGGCGCCCTCGAATCCTTGCAACCACGGGCTTCCAGCGCGATAGCGGAGCCTTGCCCACATCGAAAGACGTTCCCCGCCGGGGGCGTTCCATGAGCTACACTCCGCCTCACACCCTCTCCAACTCCGTCATGAAGGCCTTCCTGCTCGCCACCCTCCTCGCCTGCTCCACCCCGCTCCTCCATGCCGCAGATTGGAAGCAGGAGGTCACTGCCCAAACGCACCTGCTGGGCCATCGCAACATGATCATCGTGGCGGACTCCGCCTACCCGATCCAGACCGGCAGCGGCATCAAGGTGATCGCCACCGATGCGCCGCATCAGGAAGTCGTCGCCTTCGTGGCGAAGAGCATCGCCGCCTCACCCGGCATCCGCGCGAAGATCGCTCTCGATCGTGAGTTCCGCTACGTGCCGGAGAAGCACGCGCCCGGAGCGGCCAAGCTGCGCGAGTCACTGCTGGCGGTATTGAAAGGCAAGGAGGCACCGCGCGAGGAACTGCACGAAACGCTGCTCAAGGAGGTGAACCAGACCGCCGGGGAATACTCCGTGGTCGTCTTCAAGACCACCTGCGCCATCCCCTACTCCAGCGTCTTCTTCACCCTCGATTGCGGCTACTGGAGCGCGGAGGCGGAGAAGGATCTCCGCGAGGCGATGAAGGCCGATCCAGCGAAGTAAACCACCGCCCTCCCCTGCCGATCTTTCCATTCCGATGATGCAACGCCGCAAGTTTCTCCAGTTGTCCGCCGCCTCCGGTCTGTTCTACGGCCTCGGGGCCCGTCCCGCTCTGGCCGGTGATGACGCCGCCGCGCTCTACGCGAAATTCGTTCCCAAGGACAAGCGGCTGTCCACCGATTGGCTGGCCTCGCTCACCCAGCGTGGACACAAGCTCGATGCGCCGATCCGCTACGACAAGAAGGACGTAGATCTCGGGGTGATCGGCATGACCGTGGGCGGCATCGGCTGCGGCACGGTCTACCTCTCCGGAGACGGGCGGCTGTGGGTGTGGGACATCTTCAACCAACACCACGAGGGCGTGGTGAAGAAAAGCGCGAAGGGCCCGGAGGGCATGGTGAACATCGGAGACTCCAAGCGGATCAACGAGCGCTCCGGTGCGAACTTCCTGGAGCCGCCGAAAGCCACGGAGCATCTGGGAGGTGTCAGCCAGGGCTTCACCCTGCGCGATGGCGGCCGCGAGCTGCCCATGAATGGCACCGCATGGAAGGACATCCGCTTCACCGGACGCTGGCCCATCGGCCGGGTGGACTACGCCGATCCATCTACGCCATTCATCGTACGATTGGAGGCCTTCTCGCCCTTCATCCCGCTCAATCTCCGGGACTCCTCGCTGCCGGTGACGATCCTGGAATACACGGTCAGGAACACCGGCACCGCGCCGCGGACATTCACCCTGGCCGGACAACTCGGCAATGCGCTCGGGCAGTTCTCGAACCTGGCGAAGTTCCGTCGCTCAGCGAAGGCTGCGGGTGAAGGCTTCACGGCAATCCATCACACGCTCGGGACACCGGAAACCAAGACCGAACCGCAGCGACCGGAACATGTCCTGTTCGATTTCGAAGGCCAGACCTATGAAGGCTGGAAGGTGGAGGGCACCGCCTTCGGCCAACATCCGGCCACCCGCCAGACGACACCCGCTTATCAAGGCGACACCAAGCTGGAGGGCGAGGGCTACGTGAACTCGCACGTGACCGCACCCGGTTCATCGGTCGATGAAAAGGACGGAGCGGTCGGCCGCATGCTCTCTCCGGAGTTCACCATCGATCGCCGTTTTCTCACCTTCCTGATCGGTGGCGGACGCAATCCGGAGACCACGGCGGTGCGTCTGATCGTGGATGGCAAGATGGTCGCCTCGGCGAGCGGCGAGGATAACAACGCCATGCACGCCGAGTGGTTCGACGTGAGCTCACATGAAGGCAAGGTGGCACGGATCGAGATCGTCGATGCCGCCACCGGACCATGGGGGAACATCGGCGCGGACCAGTTCGTGCTGACCGATGTTCCTCAGGCGGCGGGCGATTTCACGGACAAGCTCGACTATGGCTCGATGGCGCTCGCCTGCCTCGGTGCGGAAGCCGTGGCGAACCCTGCACCCGACGAACTGTCCGTCTCGGCGGAACTCGCGGCGGGCGAGTCGAAGACCTTCACCTTCGCCATCACCTGGCACGTGCCGAATCTCAATCCCGCGATCGGCATGAAGGACCGCAAGCGGCATTACGCGTCGGAATTCGCCACCGCTCTGGATGTCATGGCGCATGTTTCCAAGCACGCGTCACGCCTCGCTGCGGAAACCCGCAAGTGGGTGGAGACGTGGAATGACAGCACGCTGCCGCAGTGGCTGCTGGACCGCACGATCCTCACCGCCAACACCCTGCAAACGCAGACCAGCCTGATTCTCGATGACGGCCGCTTCTGGGCCTGGGAAGGTGTGGGAGCCTGCGCCGGCACCTGCGGCCACGTCTGGGAATATGCCCAGGGACACGCGCGGTTGTTCCCGGAGATAGAGCGCAACCTGCGCGAGAAAACCGACTTCGCATTCGCCCAGAAGCCGGACGGCGGGATCGACTTCCGCGGTGTCGGCGCGGGCATCGCGATCGATGCGCAATGCGGCTACGTGCTGCGCACCCTGCGCGACCACCAGCTTTCCAATGCCCCGGAGTTCCTGAAGCGGGTGTGGCCCGGCGCGAAGAAGGCGATGGAGTATCTCATCGAATTCGACCGCAGGGACCCGCGCGGCGGATTGGACGGCCTGCTCGATGGCAGCCAGCACAATACCCTGGATGCGAACTGGTTCGGCAAGGTACACGTGCTCTGCTCGATGTATCTCGGCGCGTTGCGGGCGGGCGAGGAACTGGCGCGGGCCGCGGGTGATGCGGAATTCTCCGCGCAATGCCGCTCCATCTACGAGATGGGCAGTAAGAACATCGCGAAGCTCTTCAACGGCGAATACTACGTCCAGATTGAGGACCCGGCCCATCCGGAGGCGATCGGCGTGGGCACCGGCTGCTACATCGACCAGGTGATGGGCCAGTTCTGGGCGAACCAGACCGGACTCGGCCGCCTCTACCAGGCGGATCACCAGAAGTCCGCGCTGCGGGCACTGTGGAAATACAACTTCATCACCGACTACTGGACCTTCCGCAAGGGCTTCCCGAACGGCCGCTTCTACGGCACGGACGGCGACTACGGCCTGCTCATGTGCACCTGGCCGAAGGGCGGGCTGCGCGAAGACTTCAAGAAGCACTGGCAGTACCGGCTACTTCAATGAGTTCATGACCGGCTTCGAATATGAAGCGGCGGCCCACATGGTGGCGGAGCGGGACACCGATCTTGTTCTCAACGGCCTTTCCATCGCCCGCTCGGTCCATGACCGCTACTCCGCCCGCCGTGGCCGGAACCCCTACAATGAGATCGAGTGTTCCGACCACTACGCCCGTGCCGGTGCCTCCTACGCCGTCTTCCTCGCGCTGTGTGGTTTCCAGTTCGACCAGTCGAAAGGGCTGCTGGCATTCGATCCGGTGATCGGAAAGGACCACTTCAAAGCCCCCTTCACCACCTCCGCCGCCTGGGGCACCTACGAACAGCGGGCGGGCAAGGCGACCCTCCGTCTGACGCATGGCACGCTGTCGCTCCAGGAGCTCCGGCTGGGTCTTTTCCAAGGCCGCCAGCCCGCCGCCACCCTCAATGGAAAACCCGCGACGATCAAAGGACTGGTTTTGCGAGAAGACGACGTTTTGGAGCTGGGCTGAAGCCTCCCTCACCCGTTACCAAGGCCCGAGCTGGCAATTTTTGAACAGCCGCGCCTGCCAATATTGCAGTCAAATTTAGACATTCTCCCACAATCGCAAAGATTCGCAAACGGGCATTGAGACGAAAATCCATAATGAATTGGCCCTTAGCAGGATAATTCTGATCTCTTGGCCAAAAACATGGAAATTCATCTCAAATCCCTAAAATGACCCAATTAAGACAAGTATTACACCCAAAATGAACATTTTTTCATAACCACAACGTAAATACTTTTTGGGATTGACGGTGGTGGGAGTAGAGTGTTTCCGTCCCAACGGATTGTTTGTCTCTGCTCTATTGTCGTATGAAACCCACATACTGCCCATTTCCGGGCCTATACCTCCGTGGCCTGAGGACTCCTAAAATTGCCAAAGGCAAGCCCGGCTTCTCGCTCGTCATCACGCTCCTGATGATGGTGCTGCTGTCGATTCTCGCGCTCGGCCTGTTGTCGCTGAGCACGGTGACCTTGCGAACCAGTCAGGCTGGCAGCAACATGGCGATCGCCCGGGCCAATGCCCGATTGGCACTCTCGATGGCGCTCGGCCAGCTCCAGCGCACCGCCGGTCCGGACCAACGGGTCACGGCACGGGCGGACATTCTCGAGAAAACCACCAAGATCGACAAGAGCCGCCGGTTCATGACCGGGGTTTGGGACAGCTCGAAATGGGACCCGACCAAGCCGGACACCAAGAACTTCGTGGAATGGCTGGTGTCCTCCGACCCCGGAGCGGCCGATCCGACGGCTCTCGAGTTCGCCTCGAGCCAACTGGGCAGCGACAAGAACGTGACGACGATGGTCGGCAACGGCTCGGTCTCCTCCACGGATGACCAGGTGAAGGCGCGGCTGGTGGACATCCGCTCCAATGGCAAGGTGGCCGGTCGTTATTCCTACATCACCTTCGACGACAACGTGAAGGCCGACTTCGCCACCGGTGGTTCGGTACCGGATGACACCATGGCCAAGCTGAGCCGCCTTTCCGCCGCTCCACGCGCTGCGATCGACCTCTACGGTCTGGCCGAGCTGGAAAAAGCCGCTTCGAAGTCCACCGCCACCCTCGTGACCCGCAATACCAGCGGCGCGGCGTTCCCCGGCGCGGACAATCTGGTTCCACGCGCGACCTTCCACGACGGCGCGGCGGGCACGCTCTCCCTGTTCACGGACGTTCGCAACGGCGGCATGCGGTCCGACCTCTCCTCCGCGTTCGAGCTGCCGATCGCCGATTTCAACGGCATCAACGAATTCCACAACTCGGGCGAGACCAACAACACCAGCTTCTACAGCACGTTTGGCGCGGTCTACAACGCTGCCGAGTTCTACAACAACGCGAAGCTGGGCTACCTCTACGAAATCCCCACCAGCAGTGGCGGCCGCATGCGTGGTCCCACCTGGGACCTGCTGCGCAACCACTACCGCCTCTACAAGCGCGACCACGAATCGATGTCCTGGCCGCGCAAGGTCAACGTGCCGTCCGATACCCTCGCCGCCCGTGGTGAGATGCCTATGAGCTACTCCTCCGGAGTGAACCAGACCACCGGCAACTACGCGTGGCGTGCGAGCCCCGGACTGCTCTACAGCAAGGCGAGCAAGGGAGGCTACCAGAGCATCGACCTGCTGGATCAGACCTACAACGCGACGGCCTCGACCACCGGTCCGATCAACCGTGCGACGGCCGAGCGCATCGCTCCATCGGTGGTCCGCTTCGCCCTCGCGCTGGGCCTGGTGAAGCGCAACAACAACGGAGTGGAGGAACTGGGCGTTTCCTTCGACCCCTACATTACCATCGTCAATCCCTACAACATGCCGATCGCGTTCGATTCGTTCGGCATGTTCATCAGCAAGATGAACCCGGTGCGCCTGGCCGTGACCTACACGGACGCCACCACCAACAACCAGACGACCACGAACGTCGTCCTGTCCGTGAACTACTACACCCAGGGTTCGCTCTCGATGCGGATGCAGCCGAAGAACTCGCCCTACATCCTGCAGGCGGGTGAGGTGAAGACGATCAGCCCCGAGCGCGTGGACAAGACCACGGTGGACCAGGTGATCAAGTATTCCGGCATCACGCCGATCCACGGCACCTTCGACTACAACGAGGGCTCCGGCATCGTCGCCACCGGCCAGACTCCGATCAAGGTGAAGCCCGGCACCCAGGTCACGCTGGATATCCGCGGCCGCACCTCCGGAGACACCGAGCTGGATCACATGATCTTCTCGCTCTACTACGGCAAGAGCCACACCGGAGTCACCCGCAATCTCGATACCGAGGTTCCTCCGACCAGCAACATCTTCGCGGACACCGATATCTTCGACGATCCGTTCGTGACCAAGGTGAGCTTCGCCACCCAGGACAACACCAACGCCGGCAATCTCTTCGTCACACGCACGGTGAACTACTCGCAGGTGCCGAACGCGGGCCAGGTGGGCCTCTACGTGGGCGCGCTGGACATCCGCATGAAGAACACCTCGGACGACGTGCCGGTGTTCACCGCCTTCAACCCGCGCTCGGCGGCGGTCGATCCACGCGACTACAGCGGCGGCGACCGCGTGGGACCGGGCTGGGATCTGAAGCTGAACTCCATCACCGACATCTCCCAACTCCAGCTCGCGACCGATATGGCGGGCCACGGCATGTGGGGCGGTGGCGTGGTGGCTCCGAACGGAGACAGCAAGGTGGTGCTGTATGAAGTGCCACGCGTGCCGATGACCTCGCCCGCCCAATTCCAGCACGCCGATACCTCGGTGACCTCTTCCGGCGGCTCCCGCCATCTCGGCAATTCCTTCCCCTCCGCAGGCATCGCCGCAGCCACGGACATCCAGGGCAAGCGCGGGCTCACCTCCAACTTCACCACCGCAGGCACCCAGGCCCTGGCCGATGCGAGCTGGGCGGGCAACGAAGCCATCTGGGACCGCTACTTCTTCAGCAGCCTGAACTACGGCACCACCGCCATGGCCGGCACCAGTCCGCGCTACACCTCGCTGGACTCCGCCGTGCAAGCTGCGGTGGATGGCAAGTCCGGCCAGGACAGCCCGTTCTTCAATCCCGCCATGACCTATTTGGACTGGGATCATCGCGACCGTACCACCCGGATCACCGAGATGAAGGACTACTCCACCATCGCGATGCATCTGGCGATCAAGGGCGGATTCAATATCAACTCCACCTCCACCCGTGCCTGGAAGGCGATGCTGGGCTCGCTGCGCAACCAGGAAATCCCTTCGCAGGCCAGTGGCAATGTCACCTACAGCCGCACCAGCCAGCCGTCCGCGACCGGTCGCTATGCGCTGCCGGAAAGCGCGGACAGCGGCATTTGGAGCGGCTTCCGTTCCCTGAACGATGACGAGATCGACAAGCTCGCCACCGCCATGGTGGAGCAGGTGAAAGCTCGCGGCCCGTTCATGGGTCTGGGTGACTTCGTGAACCGCCGCCTCAGCAGCGGCTCGAAGAACGGCTTCGAAGTCGGCGGCCTGGGTGCCATGCAGATGGCGATCGAATCCGCCGGACTCAATTCCAACGTCAAGGCGGGCAAGAACGTCTCCTTCGGCGCCATGGAACACCGCACGATCAACGTGGGCACCAGCACGATGACGGCATCCACCGCCACCGGTGCTCCGCAGTATCTGATGCAGGCGGATATCCTCAGCCAGATCGGCGCGAAGATCACCGCCCGCTCGGACACCTTCACCATCCGGGCCCAGGGCCAGGCGGTGGACCCGGATGGCAATGTCACCGCCAGCGCATGGTGCGAGGCGGTGGTGCAGCGCACACCGGAATGGACGGTTCCCACGACCGAAAAGCCCTACAAGCAGGCCACCAGCTATCCCTCCTCCTCGAACAATGGCACTCCCCTGCTCACCCGCTGGCAGGCGAACGCCAACCTTCCCGCCGCCGACCAGAAATACGGCCGTGTGTTCAAGGTGGTATCCTTCCGCTGGCTGAAGCAGAGCGAAGTCTGATCCTCCCCTCCCCCGCCCATCCAATCCCGATTCCTCTCTGACAATCCCCATGCGCCGCCATTTGATCCCCGGCCTCACCGCCGCCCTGCTGCCGATGCTCCTCCACGCCCAGGTGGCCCAACCGCCCGCACCGGCACCCGGTGCGGCCGCCACCGAGGAGACCAAGACCAAGGGTCCGAAGTTCCAGGTCTCCTCCGTGGGAGACTGGACCGCGCCGCCGGTTTTCGCGAAGGTCGAGGAAAAGAAATACACTCAGCTCCAGATCGCTGACATGTCCCTCTCGGAAGCAATGCCCTTCAAGCGTGAAGATGGCATCACCCTGTTCGAGAAGACCGAGTCGAAGGACAGCAAGGAGCCGGTCTACACGCCGAAGTATCACGTGGCGGTGCCCCCGGAAATCAAGGTGCCGCTGGTGCTGATGGTCCCGGGCAAGGAGAAGCAGATGGTGCCACGGGTGTATGAGCTCGACCCCTCCGGCTTCCCTGCCGGTGCTTATCGCTTCGTGAACCTGAGCCCGATTCCGGTGCTGGCGGCGGTGAATGACACCCGCGTGACCCTGCCACCGAACGGCGACAAGATCCTGAACCGCTCTCCCAAGGAAGACGAGCGGGTGCGGATCACCGGCACGGTGATGGGCCAGGATGGTGTGCCTCAGACCTTGTTCTCCTCCATGGCGATCAACCGCCCCACCAAGCGGATGACGATGTTCTTTTACCCCGGAACCACACCGGCTGGCAGCAGCACGCTGATGTGCCGCAGCCTGGTGGGACTTCGTGGAACCGACGAAGCCGTAGTTCCGCTTGGAAAAACGAACGCCCGCAGGCCACAGGGACCGGCGGGCGTTGCTTTGAAGCTTGAGAAAACGCGGAACCTCTTACTTGAGGATCAGCAGGGTGGTCGGGGTGCCGTCCGGGCTGTTGCCGAAGATGCGGTTGTTGCGGAAGGACTTGATGGCACCCTTGGTCGGACCGGTGCCGGTCTTCAGCAGGCCGTCACCGATGTTGTTGCTGATAGTGCACTCGCTGATGACGGCGGTGGAGCGCTGGGCGACGGAAAGACCGAGGCCGCAACCGTGGATGTTGGTGCTTTCGATGCTCCACTCGACATTCACCGCCACGTCCGGAGCGGACACGATGCCGGCGGTGCTGCATTCCTGGATCATGCAGTTCTTCACGAAGACCTGGGTGCCGCCGCTGGCGGTGCTGTTCTCCAGAATGCCGGTCTCGAAGCGCTCGATGCGGCAGTTCTCGATATAGACGGCTCCGGCGCAGAGGATCTTCACGCCCACGAGACCGGTGCCCATGCCCTGGAGCTGGAGATTACGCAGGATCACCACATCGGTCGGTGCGGCATTGATGATGATCGCGGTGGTGTTGGGGGCGCTGATGTTGGCTTCCGTGCCACCCCCGTCGAGCGTGATGGACTTGGTGATGGTGACGGCACCGTAGCCAGCGGGATCGAGGACATTGATCACGCCCTTGGCTGCGGTCTTGGAGATGGCACCGGCGAAGGTCTTGCCGGGGGCGGTGCGGCTGCACGGATTCGCATCGTCACCCACGCCCGAGACCCAGGTACGGGTCGCCTGGGCGGAGGCGGTGTGGGCGAGGAGGAGAAGCGCGGCACCGATGAACGGAGTCAATTTTTTCATAGGGGGGCGCCACGGGAGCACGGGTGCCCTCCCCTGAACAGCCCGAACTAACAGGTCACACAAAAAGCCGATGTGACAAATGCCTCACGTTGGAACCGGGTAATCCGCGGGCTCCCGAATGTGCTTGTCCGGGGACGGCCTTGTGAATGAGATAACAGATGAACCTCTTATCCCGATGAAATATCTCGCGTTCGCGGCCTGTTTGTTGGTGGGCTTGGGAGCCGGTCTGGCCCGCAGACCGGGACAGCGGGAGGTGACAGGTTCTTCCGGAGCCACACCGCCGGAGGCCACCAAAGCCCGCAGGATCTCTACAACATCACGCTCGGAAGGCAGCAAAAGTCCCGTTCGCTCCCGACGTGTGCCCGCACTCGCCAAGCCCGATCCACCCAAGGGAACACCCGCACAACCCGGCCCGCTGGGTGACGTGGTGAAGGACGCCATGCAACTGGGTGACACCGCCTTGCGCGAACAAGCCATCGGCAAGATCCTCGCCGGTCTAGGCAGCAACGATCCGGAAGTGGTGAGAGCCAGCTTGATCGCATTGAACTCGATTGGTGAGTTGGCGATCGACAAGCAGGCGTTCCGCAAGGCGCTGGAAAAGCATCTCGATTCAACCGATCCAGCCATCGCCGGACCGGCCTGGAGCGCCGCCGCCATGCTCGGCAAGCAACCGGGCGATCTCGATCGCCTCCAACAGATCGCATGGAGCGGAGCCTTGGGAGACATCACCTCCATCCTCCTGCTCCGCTTCAATGATGGCGATCTTTCCGGTGAGTCCGGAGAGATCGTGCGGGGCCTGCTGGATACCGCGGACCAGAGCTACGCGCGAGGCGATGCGCGGCATCTGGGGAGGGAAACTTTCCTCCGCTCTGGAATCGGATCTCATCGAGCTGAGCCGGGAGCCCGGATTCGAACACGATACGATCTACTTCGCTCTCGATACCCAGGCAAACAAGAGTCCGCAGACGATCGCACGGCTGCTGGAAACCTTCAGCTCGACGGGATCCGATGCACAACGGGCGGCCTGGGGATTGCACAGGGGGTCGCTCCCGGAGAATGCCGTCCCGTGGCGGATGCAGCGATCCAGGTGGTGGAATCCCGCGCCTCCGGTCCCATGCTCGACTACTCCTGGAAGCTGATGCAGCGCTACGCGGGCCGCAGCCAGCTGGATGCCCTGCGGGAACTGGCGGAAAAATCCGGGCTGGCACAGGAGCAGCGCAACCAGGTGCAGGGCATCATCCACCAGATCGAGTCCAAGCCGCAGTAAGTGGAGTCATGACAGGGCAACGGCCCCTCGGATCCTACTCCCCTTCCCGCTTGGCGAGGAAGCTCTCGATGCGCTTGTCCGGCACCAGCCAGATGAGGGCGACGATCACGTAGAAGGCGATGGAAAGCCCGGGGACATAGAACGCGAGCGGAATGCCGGAGCAGTAGAAGATGGGTGAGACCTTGCCCTTCCAATCCCCACCCACTGCTGTGGCCAGCGGCGAATCCGGCCCCTGCTGGCGCGATGATGGCATTCTGAAGTGATGATATAGGCGATCGCGGCCATGAGCAGGACGAAGCCGTAGAGCGCCAGGTGGCGCGGCGGACAAAGTGGTTCTCCCCCATCCAACTGGTGACGAAGGGCAACAGCGAGAGCCAGAAGAGCAGATGAAGATTCGCCCACAGGATTCCGCCGGTGACGCGTCGGATCAGCGTGGAACATGTGGTGGTGGTTGTTCCAGTAGATGCCGACGTAAATGTAGCTGAGAACGTAGCTGAGGAACACGGGCAGCAACGGCTTCAGCTCCGCGAGGGTCTCCACGTGCGGGACCTTCATCTCCAGCACCATGATGGTGATGATGATGGCCATGACACCGTCGCTGAAAGCTTCGAGGCGGTTCTTTTCCATGAGGGGACGCTAACAGGATGTCGGCGGAGGGCAATGCGAAGGAGCACCGGAGACCGGTGCTCCAACCCTCCGAAGCCGGAGGCTACGGCTGCCATTCAGGCGGCGAAGCCACCGTCGGCGAGGAGATTGCCACCGGTGAGGTAGCTGGATTCAGGGCTCGGCGAGCCAGGCGACGAAGGCGGCGATTTCATCGACGTGGGCGTAACGCTGGAGGGCGAGCAGCTTGACGAGGGAATCGGCGAATTCGCCGTTGGCGGGATTGAGGTCGGTATCGACCGGACCGGGCTGGACGTTGTTCACGGTGATGCCGCGCGGGCCGAGGTCGCGGGCGAGGCCCTTGGTGAAGCCGGCCACGGCGGCCTTGCTGAGGGCATAGACGGAGCCGCCGGCGAAGGGCATGCGATCGCTGTTGGTGCTGCCGATGTGGATGATGCGGCCGCCTTCCTTCATGTGGCGGGAGGCTTCCTGGCTGGCGACGAAGAGGCCGCGGACATTGATGGCGAGCAGCTTGTCGAAGGCATCGAGCGGGTATTCCTCGATCGGGGCCATGGTGGCGATGCCGGCATTGTTCACGAGGATGTCGATGCCGCCGAAGGTGGAGACGGTCTGCTTGACGGAGGCACGGACGGCGTCGGCATCGGCTGCATCGGCGCGGATGGCGATGGCCTTGCCACCGGCGGCTTCGATTTCGCGGACGACTTCATCCGCTTTTTCGGCAGAAGTGCTGCTGTAGGTGATGGCGACGGATGCGCCCTCGGCGGCGAGGCGCTTGGCGATGGCGGCGCCGATGCCACGGGAGGCACCGGTGACGAGGGCGGACTTTCCTGCAAGTGTGCGAGTGCTCATGATGTTGTTGGGTTGAGAGTTGAGAGTCAGAAGAAGAGTGGCCGGAGTGGCGCTTCGTTCATCTGATGAACGTTCTAACCGGAAATCCCCGATCCGCCCAATACCACGTTCCTTGCACAGCGATGCTTTTCAGGCATGATGGCCGCCGACGATGGAACTGCGGCATTTGCGATACTTCGTGGCGGTGGCCGAGGCGATGAATTTCACGCGCGCGGCGGCGCGTCTGCGGGTGGCACAACCCGCGCTGAGCCGCCAGGTGCAGGATCTGGAGGACGAGATCGGCGTGGATCTGCTGAAGCGCAGCCCGCGCGGCGTGACTCTAACAGCCGAGGGCAGGCTCTATCTGGAGGAGGCGCGGGAGATCCTGAAACGGTCGGAGGAGGCCGTGGAGAAGGTGCGGGCGCTCGCACGCGGTGAATACGGCGAGCTGCAAGTGGGTTACGCTCCCGCCCCATCGTCGTCTTTCCTGCCGCAGGCGCTGACCGCTTTTCATAAGGCCGCACCGGGAGTGCAGGTGACACTGCACGATCTCACGGAGGACGACATGGTGGCGCGGCTGGTGGAGGGCACGCTGGAGCTGGCGATCACCGTGGAGCATCCCGAGCAATCGTCCCCGGGCATCGAATTCGAGGAGCTGCTCCGTGTTCCGTTTCTCGTCGCGATGTCGCCCGGCCATGCGCTGGCGAAGAAGAAAGCGCTGAAGCTGGAGGAGATCGCGGCGCAACCGTTGATCGGCTTCCACCGGCGCGACTATCCGGAGTATCACCGGCTCCTGGGACGGATGTTTCCCAAGATGAAGCAGGGACCACGGCTGATCCAGGAATGCGATGGCTCGATCTCGCTGCTCACCGCTCTGGAAGCCGGTCGTGCGATCGCGGTGGTCAGCGCCCAGTTCCGACATGTCGCCGGAAAGCGGTTGGTCTTCAAACCGATCGCGGACTGCAACGAATCCCATGCCGTCGGCATCGCGCGGGCGATGAAGGGTGATGTAACGCCCGCTGGTGAAAAGTTCTGTGAGATCCTGCGGGCTGTGGCCCGCTGATGAAGGGCCGGAAATCCTGTTGCGATCTGCGGTTCGGGAGTATCTTGCCGGGTGAAACATTTTCTAACAATCCCGGCCTTGTTATCGGTGTTCGCGCTCGCTTCCTGCACGGTGCCGCCGGACCCGCCGCCGACCACCCGCTACCCGCAGCTCAAGACCGCCCGGCAAGTGGATGTGAAGCGCTATGCGGGGAAATGGTATGAGGTGGCGCGGTATCCGCAGTGGTTCCAGAGGGACTGCGCCTCGGCAACGGCGGAGTATTCGCTGAATCCGGACGGCTCGATTCGGGTCGTGAACACCTGCATCAAAGCGGATGGGACGCAGCGCTCGGTGGAGGGTCGCGCGGAACCGGCGGATGGCACCAACAGCCGCCTCAGGGTGCGGTTCCCTGAGAAGTGGTACACGGCCGCGATTCCAGTGCCAAAGGAAGGGAACTACTGGGTGATCGATCTCACCGGTGACTACCGGCAGGCGATCGTAGGGACGCCGGACCGGCGGACCTTGTGGTTCCTGTCGCGCTCGCCGCAGATCGCGAAGAAGGACTTCGAGCGGATGAAGAAGGTGGCGCGGAGCCAGGGATTCGACACCGGGAAGCTAGTGGTGGATGCCCATACGCGGATCGGAGGATAGCTCTGAATTTGGAGTGCGGTGAGCCATCACCGCTTTGAGCCTGGGCGAGCAATCGCCGGGAAATGAGCCTACTTTCGCGCCAATTCCTCTCAAGATTCGAGAGGCTTCGACTTTAATCCGAGCTCCTATTCGTCATCAGCGACCGTTCCCGTCGATGACTCTCCGGCACCCAAAGCGGTGATGGCTCACCGCACTCCAAAAGAAGAAGGGTTCACATTGCGATATGATTGAAAAAGCAATCGGCGGATGAGGAACTGGGGGATTCCGTCATCCGCCGATCAAAGCTGGTCGGGGGGAGTCTTGATTTTCTTCCGGGGGAGAAGGCCGGCGTCCGGTCGGGGGAACCTCGCGCTGACGTGGAAGAGAGTGCCACATTTTCGGCCACGATGATAGTACGTGATCGTGGTAACACGATCGCCTTTCCGCATCTGCGTGTCGGATTCCTACCGATCGCGGGAGGTTTGATACAAGCGGGGGACGCGGACGCCCTCTAGCATGGCGGGAAAGACTCCCCTTCCCCTCCTGATGAACCCACGCACGATTCTGGCCTTTTGTTTGTGCTGCCTCACTGTCGAAGCCGCTCCGGAATCCCGGCTGTGGACCTCCACGGATGGCAAGACCCTCCAAGGAGTGTTCCTGCGCTCCGACACCAAATCGGTGACCGTCAGGAAGGTGGAAGGACGTGCGGTGGACATCCCGCTGGACCGCCTGAGCGAAGAAGACCGCTCGTATGTGGGGAAGCAGATGGCCGAGCAGGAGGCTGCGACCGATTCCTCAGCGGAGAAGTCCGGGAAGAAGTCGCAGGGGCACATCACCTA
This sequence comes from Luteolibacter sp., assembly GCA_049840755.1. Lineage (GTDB taxonomy): Bacteria > Verrucomicrobiota > Verrucomicrobiia > Verrucomicrobiales > Akkermansiaceae > Luteolibacter. Next base: position 388,581 of record JASGJM010000002.1, read on the forward strand.
CAAGCTCTCCGATGGCTCGGACAAATGGGACCCGGAGCGGAAGAAGCGGATCGTGGAGGCGATGGACAAGGCGGTGGCGTATTACAACGACCACTCGAACTTCAAGAAGACGCTGACCGCGAACAACAGCCCGGGCACGCCGACGGCGGATGGGAACATCAGCGGCTGGATCAACTTCGGCGGGCAGATCGGATTCCGCGTCACACTGCACGAGATGGGCCACACGCTGGGAATCGGGACGAGCCCGAACTGGCAGAAGAACATCAAGGACGGCCTGTGGATCGGGAAGCACGGTCTGGCACAGGTGAAGGAATTCGATGGACCGGATGCGGTGCTGCACGCGGACCGGATGCACTTCTGGCCGTATGGCATGAACTACGACAACGAGGCGAGCGATGTGAACTACCTGCGCCACGTGAAGATGGTGGTGGCGATGTGCAAGGACATGGAGTGATGGCTCCCGGGGTTTTCGGTTCGGGCTTTCTTCGCGAGCGGCGGCGGCGGTAAGGTCGGCGCGTGGTGAACGCACGACGATCGAAGACGGGCCTGGTGATCTTGTTGGCAGCCGGTTGGGCTGCGGCCGGGGCGTTTGGGATCTTGTGGTGGCGGGACTCCGGCGTGGTCCTGAAACGCACGGCCCGGCCCGCCGAGCTCAAGACGGAGATGGCGAAACGAGTGGAGCGCCCGAAACCCGTGGAACCCACCACGGCGATAGCGCCTACGGAGCCACCGGACGAGGCGGTTGAGAATGCGTTGGCCCGGACCTACCGTGAATGGTCGGCACAACCGGAGCTGAAAGGCGCGCTGGTGGCGCTTTGTGTGCTCGATGAGGAGGGCCGCACGGTATTCTCCTCCGAGCTGGCGGAGACGGCCCTGTGCCCGGCGTCCTCCATGAAGACTCTCACCACGGGTGCGGCGTTCGGATTGCTGGGGCCGGAGTTCCGGTTCGAGACGAAGCTGACGGGTGGCGCGAAGATCGACGCGGCCGGAGTGCTGGATGGCGATCTTGAGTTGACCGGCGGCGGCGATCCCACGCTCTCCCGCGAGGAGCTGGTGGCTCTGGCGGATGAAGTGGTCGCGAAGGGGCTGAAGAAGATCAACGGCGGCATCGTGGTGAACGCGCGGGTGTTCAGCGCGGAACCGGTGAGCGAGCATTGGAACTGGGGCGACATCGGCAACGCCTATGGCGCGGGCACCTATGGCGTGAATCTGGATCGCAACCGGATGACGGTGGCATTCGATCCTGCGGAGAAGGAAGGTGGCGCCGCGAAGCTGCTGGGCAGCGATCCTTCACTCGTAGGAGTGAAATGGGACAGCGTGGTGACGACCGGTCCGACAGGAAGCGGCGATCAGGTGACGGTCTTCTCCGAGCCCTACGGTCGGGAGATCACGGTGCGGGGCAGCGTGCCACTGGGAGAAAAAGGCTTTACGGTGAATGCGGCGATCCCTGATCCGGTAGCGTATGCGGCGGAGGTGCTGCGCGCACGTCTGGTGAAGGCGGGAGTGAAGATCGGTGCGGCCACCTCACGGCGCGCGGAGACACGCGTGGTGCTGGCCACCCATGCATCAGCAGCGCTGCCGGAGATCATCGACCATCTGCACCGCGTGAGTGACAACCTAGAGTCGCAGGCATTCTTCCTGACGATGGGGAACCTGAAGCACGAGGACCCGGCGAAGGTGGTGCGGAAATTCTGGGAAGATGCCGGTGTTTCATTCGAGGGACTGCGGATGGTGGATGGCAACGGCCTGGCACGTGCCACAATGATCCGACCACTGGATCTGGCGCGCGTGAATCTGGCGGCCTCACGGGCGGCCACCGGCTCACGCTACGTGCAGAGCCTCACCGGCTCCGGGCCGATGCGATCGAAGCGCGGGGCGATGTCCGGCGTGAAGACGGAGGTCGGTTTCATGGAGACTCCGGGCGGACACCGGCGGGTCTTCGCACTGATGGCAAACGGGCTGGATACCAATCTCGACTTCTGGACGCTGCGTGGACCGCTGTTGGAAGCGGTCAGGGTCGAAGCGCCCTAAGAAGCAGCCTGAAAAACATCCGCACCTGCTGCTTCAGCCAATTCATACAGGATTCACAGGATTTTTCAGGATTGGAAACCTTGGGCATTCCTCACACCGCAGGATCTTCCTCTCTGCGAATCCTGAAAAATCCTGTGAATCCTGTATGAAATCATCGCCGATTTTGAGGGACTGTGAATATTCAGACGGCTTCTAAGAGGGTGTACCGAAACTCCTGGGGCAACCTCTTCGTCCCAACGGGACGACCCATACCAGCCCGGGGTCCACGACCCCGGGTCGGGTCCGGGGAGTGAGATGCACTCAGAATGGGTGCCCCATGTGGAGAGCGGCTTGGGATGGAATGAAACGTTTCCCCTGCATGGGGCATGCCTTCAGCATGCGGAGAATCTGAGAGGCGCCCACCTAGGGTCTTCGACCCTAGGCTGGTATGAGTCGTCCCTTCAGGACGAAGAAGATCAGCCCCCGACTTTCCGGAGCATGGGCTCAGACTCCGGAGCGCGGCTCCCCTGCCCCCCACGCCTTTAATCCTGACTCAGGATGATGAAGGCGTAAGGCGGCAGCGCGAGGCCTCCGAGCGGCGCAGGATGGCCGACCACACCGGTGCGGCCCTCCACGGTAATCACCTCCGTGTCATCGAAGTCATCCGAGTAGCCGCACCAGTCCGCATTGAAGCGCACCTTCCACTCGCCTGCGGCGGGCAGGGTGATCTCGTAGAATTCGTGTGCGGTGGCGGTGAGATTGATCACCACCACGGTGCTGTCACGAGGGCCGCCATCATACCAGCGGTTCCAGGCGATCACCTTTGCCTCGTGATTCTGGTGGAAGACGTCCACATGCGCGCCGGTGAGCCCGCGGGTGAAGCCATCGAGATTCCGGCGCAGTCGGATGAGATCATGGAACGCGAGACGGATGCCACGGAAACGCCGCGCCTTCTCCCAATCGAGCGGATCGTGGTCATCGAACCAGCCGTCTTCCAGAAACTCCTGCCCTTGGAAAAGCATCGGCACACCCGGAGCGGTCAACATGACACCCGCCCCCTGGAGCGCGCGGCGCCGGGCCCACAGGCTGTCGGGGTGTTTCGGATCGATCTCGGAGACCATCCGGCGGCGGCCGTTCGCCACCTCATCATGGGACTCGGTGTAAATCACGCGGCGGAAGGGATCGGACGCATCTCCCGGCAACACAGCGGCCACCATCGCCCCCAGATCGCGGGCGTCATCGACCGGGTTCTCCAGCACCGCGCGCACGGGATGGACGAAACCGGCGTCCCACTGGGTATCGAAGCCAGCTCCCCCATCCTCCACCCACGCGGTGAGCGCGGCATTGCACCCCAGATCCTCCGCGATGGAGATCACGCGCGGTGAATGCAGCTTCAGGTCCTTGTTGATCCACTGGAGCACCTGCCAACCCTCCGCGATGTCCACCGACTCGGGATTGTCCACGCCTTTCGAGCGGCGGATGTAGCTCACCGCATCGAGCCGCAGGCCATCGGCCCGGAATTCCTCGATCCACATCAGCGCATTGTCGCGCAGATACTGGCGCACCTCCTCGCGCCCGTAGTCCGGGCGGGTATCCCCCCACGGCGTCTCGGAGCGCCAATCATTGTAAAAATAGATGCCGCCTTTCTCGTTCTCCGACCAACCGTCGAATTGCCACAGGTCGAGCGAATCGGGTCCGAAGTGATTGTAGACGACATCCAGAATCACCGCGATGCCGTGGCGGTGGGCTTCGCGGATGAGTTCCTTCAAGCCATCCGGTCCGCCGTAGCTGGCCTCGATGGAAAAGGGATTGCAGGGATTGTAGCCCCACGAGGTTTCACCGGGAAACTCGGTGGGCGGCATCAGCTCGATCGTGTTCACGCCGAGATCCTTGAGATACGGCAGCCGCTCGATCACTCGCTTGAAGGTGCCGCAGGGTGTCTTCTCGCCACGGCGCACGCCGAAGGTGCCGACATGCAGCTCGTAGAGGACGACCTCATTGAGCACCGGTGTTTCGAATTCGACGTCCTGCCAATCGAAAGCATCGCGATAGATCACGCCATTGCCGGTTTCCGGATCGGTGAGGCGGACGCGGGGATCGATCTTCAGAAAGGAAGCCTCCCCATTCGTGATGCGGAACTTGTATTGATCCCCCGCCTTCGCCTTCGCGCAGAGAGTGCTCCATGTGCCGCCATCCTCACGTGCCATCGGGATGCCGGGATCGGCCCAATCATTGAAACAACCGGTGACATGCACCTGCGTGGCATTCGGGGCCCAGACCCGGAACACCACACCCTCTCCGGCAGGGATTGCCCCCAGTCCGGGCTGGGTGGCGGGTTCGGCAGCATCGGCGGGGGAAGCCGTGGAGGACGGCTCGGCGATCACGGGAAGTTTCATGCGATGACAGACCAGCGTGAACCGTGCCCGATGCAGCACGGCGTAAACCCCACGGTTTCAACGGGGAATTTCGCACGGTCAAGGCACCGGCGATTGCAAATGCACCTCGCATCGTGCGATCTGCGCCGTAAGCGCGATTTCGATATTCCGAGTACGATCCCGAAATCACGCGCTGCCGTCTTGCGCTTCCGGGAGGATGGGGCGAAGCTGGCGGATTGGTCATGAAATCGAAAAGCATCCCTTCTGTCGAGAATCTCACGGCCCATGAACAAGCCGCGGAGAAGATCACCTCGCTGCGCCGCAAAGGCATCCCCTGCCACCTGGAGGATCATCCGGACCGGCACGGTCATCATCTGGAAATCGTCCGGGATGAGAAGACCGATCCCGATCTGCCCCCGATCACCGGAGGCCGCTGAACTTTTCCCTCGATCCGGGGTTGAGGCCCGCACGGACGGGCTCCATGTTGGCCATGCATGAGCGGCAAGGCAGAGGTTTTCCACGACATCATCGGCGATATCCACGGCCGCTATGACAGATTGGAATCCCTGATGCGGCTGCTGGGTTACACCCATGACGGCTCATCCTTCATTCCACCTGCCGGGCACCGCGCGCTCTTCCTCGGTGACTTGATCGATCCCAAGCCGGGCCATTACCAGGCCGGTGGTGTGAGGGCCACGCTGCATGCCGTGAAGACGATGGTGGACCGCGGCCATGCCGATGTGATCCTGGGCAACCACGAACTGAATGCCCTGTGCTTCCACACTCTGGGACCGGATGGCAGGCCGCTGCGGCACCACGGCAGCCGCAATGTCCGCACCCACCAGGGCACGCTGGATGACTTCCCTGATCATGAAGACCCGCAGGGTGAATGGCGGGTACTATGGATGCCGTGGTTGAAGCGCGTGCCGCTGGCACTGGACCTGGGCTACCTGCGCGCCGTCCATGCCTGCTGGCATCCCGATCATCTGGCCTTCCTCGCGGGCAGATCGCTGGAGGACGATGCCTTCCTGCTGGCTGCATCCAGCAAGGAGAACCCCGAAGGCGAAGCGATCGAGGCTGTTCTCAAAGGCATCGATATCCCCCTGCCTCCCGGCTACAGCTATCACGACAACAGCGGCATTCCGCGGAAGTTTTTCCGTGCCCGCTGGTGGGAGAATCCCCAACCGGGAGTGACCTGCGCGGCGCTGGTTTTCCCGGCCGACGGACGGATTCCCGAACTGCCGGTGAACCCCGCCGCACTGGGCGTGATCCCCGGCTATCCGGACGATGCGCCGCCGGTCTTCTTCGGCCACTATTTCAAACCCGTGGGCCAGAAGCCCGCACCGGAACGCGACAACGTGGTCTGCCTCGACCATGGGGCCTCGGTCGGTGGTCCGCTCGCTGCCTACCGTTGGCAGGGCGAGCGGACACTGATGCTGAAGCACTTTGTCGAGGCGGTGTGAGGCGGGAGCTCAGGGCGAGACGTATTCGTCCGCACCGATGTCCACGCGGGTGTTTGTCACGCGGTTCTTGCCGAAGTAGTCGGTTTCTCCGGTCGCGGGCACGAAGGGAGATCCCGCGCTGTCTCCGATATTGATCAGCGGCGACGTCGAGGTCAGCGCGAAGTCCGACGCGGGCGATGCGTTGGTGGGGGCGGAGTTCGCCAGGCCCAGCGCACCGGTGCTGTAGGTGGAGTTCGCATCCTTGGACAAGGACGCCGCGCTCTTCCAACCGGCGAAGGTCGAATAGGCCACGCCATCCCAGTAGAACTCGATCGAGCCGCTGGCCTTGCCCTTGAAGTAATTCCAATCGATCGCTCCGGCGGAGAAGCTGCCGGTGGTGCTGGTCTTCAGGATGTATTGGGCGAAGTTCGCGGTGCAGGCCAGCAGGTTGCGCTGGATTACGACATCGCTCACATACTCCTGGATCGAGATCTGCCCGCCGCCGTAGCCGGTGGTGTCATTGTCATAGAGCGTGTTGTTCGTGAACGAGCAATGCTCCACCCCTCCGTTCGTGGCGCCGGAGCCGCCCATCACGATCCCGCCCACGTGGCAATGGTGCAGGATATTGTCCCGCACGGCGACATAGGAGGTCACATGGCCCTGATGCTCGCTGGCCACGGATACCGCGAAGTTGCAGAGATACACGTGGTTGCGCTCCAGAATGATATCCGTGCCGCCGTCCACATACAGGCCCGGCGCGGAGCGGGTGGCATTGCCGCCGCCCGGTGAAAAATTGCCACCGTAGGCCGGATTGAACTTCGAGTCGATGTTGTAGACCTCGTTTCCGGAGCACACGCCCGAGCGCGCCTGATCCAGCGCGGAGTTGGAGTTCACTCCCTCGAAGCCGATGAAATCGATCCCGATGTTGTTGCAATCATGAACCCGGTTGCCGGTGACGGTGAAGCTGGTGACATTGCCATTCAGCACCACGGATTCGCTCGCTCCGGTGCGCAGGTTGTAGACCTCGTTTCCATCCAGCACCAGACCATCGATGGCGGTGGAGCTGGTGCCGAACACGCCGATGCCGAAGCCATTCGCATCCATGTCGTACTTCTTGGTGCTGCTCTGCCAGATATCGTGGACCTTGCAGCCGGAGATGACGATCCCCTTGCCATCTCCGGTGATCTGGATGCCCATCGGCTGCTGGTTCTTCTGCTGGGCGTTGGTGCCCGTGGTCTTGCAGTTGCGCAGCTCCAGATTCTGCACCGTGATGTAGTCACTGTTTTCGATCGAGAACAGCGAGATGATGCCCGACTCCGTCGCGGTGATGGTGGTCTCAATCACCGCTGTGGGATCTCCCGGATAGGTTTTGAAAACGATCGGCGCTGCCGCCGTTCCATCACGGCCGGAGACCAGCACCCGTTCGGTGAACACCCCGCCATTGCCACGGATGTAGACCGTGTCTCCGGCGACCACCGTTCCGGCGGCCTTCTGGATCGTTCGCCACGGCTGGGAAAGCGTTCCGGGATCGGTGTCCACTCCGGAAGTGCTGACATAATAGTCCGCCCCCAAAGCCGCTCCACCACTCAAAACCGCCACACATGATACGGATACAAACAAACACTTCATCACGGGCGACTCATAAAACCACAGATCACAATATCAAGGCATTTCGACACAACATGACATTTCGCAAATTGCATCCTATTTATCATATTCAAATAGTCGCAATCACCCAACAGGTCATGAATAGACATAACACGACACAAGCAACAAAAACCCCGCGCCGGAGAACCGGAGCGGGGTCGATGGAATCGAAAACCGCGGGCGCTTTCAGGGCTCCACGTCGGTGCGGAATGGAGATGCGGGCAGGCCGTCCTTGTTGAAAAGGTTCACCTCCGGGACATTCGCCCAACCGTAGCGGACGGCCACCGGAGCCTCCACGCCCTCGGCCCGGACCACCACCTTGTCTCCTTTGATCTCCGCGGTGGCAGGAACGAAATTCTTATCCGCACCCGCGATGGTGAAGCCCTTGAGCGGTCCTTCTTTTGCTTCCAGGCCTTTGCCCACGTGATCGAAGGCCAGCCAGGCCTCCTTGCCCTGCACCTTCATCTCGCGATAGGCGGGACCGGCGTATTCGAGCTTCTCTCCGTAAGCGAGGGCCTTCGCGGCGAGGGCGAGACGGCTGCCGACCGGTGCCTTGTTCTGCGGGTGGATATCCCCCGCATCACCCACGTCCGTGGTCACCACCATCGCGGTGCCGGGCACGGACTTCCATGTCAGAAACTGGGATTCCCGTACTTCCGGCGGCATGTCCTTGAACGGGGCGATCTGGACGAAGAGGAACGGCAGGTTCGGCTGCTTCCAACGTTCCCGCCAATCCGCGATCAACGCGGGCAGGATCTTCCGATAGAGCTTCGGATCGCGGCGGTTCGCCTCCCCTTGATACCAGATCACGCCCTTGACCGGCACCTGGAGCAGTGGCGAGACCATGGCTTGGTAGAGGGCGGTCGGGGTGTTCTGGTTGAACTTGAACCCGGGCTCCGCGAGCTTCTTCAGAGGCTCCGCGAATTCCGGGAGCGTCCGCAGTTTCTCCGGGCTGGTCCATGCTTCCGCCACGGTGCCACCCCATGCGGAGAAGACCAGACCCACCGGCACCTTGATGGCAGGCTGGAGATCGCGGGCGAAGAAGTAGCCGACCGCCGAGAAGTCCGGTGCCGTATCCGGCGAGCAGATGCTCCAGCGACCGCGAGGCTCCTCCACCGGTGTCAGCGAATTCGCCAGCGGCACGTAGAACTGGCGGATGAGCGGATGATCCGCAGAGGCGACTTCCTGCTTCCAATTGAGGATCTCCTTCTGGCCGCCGCGCGGTCCGAGCTGGCGCTCCATGTTCGACTGGCCGCTCGCCACCCACACATCCCCGACGAGAATATTCTCCGCCACCACCGTATTGTCCGGGCCGGTGATGGTCATCGTGCGCGGCTGCGTGCTCGCTTCCAGCGGCTTCAGAGAAACCTGCCAATGACCGCCCTTCGTCGTGGTGGACAGCTTCTGCCCCGCGAACTCCACGGTGATGGCCTTGCCCTCCGGCGCGGTGCCCCACACCGGGATTGCCACGCCCCGCTGCAGGACGGCACCGGAGCGGAAGTAGCTGTTCGGCTTCATCAGGAGTGTCGGATCGGGAGCCTTGCTGCCGGTGAGCGAGGCATAGACGGTGGCAGCCATCACCCCCGCGCCCTGGTTGTTCGGATGGACGCGGTCCGGAAGCAACTCGGGCGTCTTCTCCAGCGCGGCATGGATGTCGATCACGCCGAGATCGAGATCCTTCGCAAGGTCATCGAGAATGACGATCTCCTCCTTCACTCCCGCTTCATTGATGCCATAGTTGCCGGGCTCCGGCACCGGACAGGGGCGGCAGACGAAGATGCGCGGCTTCGAGGGCAGATCACGGAAGATCTTCACCATCTCCGCATAGTCGCTGCGGAACTCGCTCTTGTGCGTCCAGTTCTGCGGCTTGGTGTCATTGGTGCCCAGCATGATGACCACCACATCCGGCTGATAGGCCTGGGCGTTCTTGAACGCGCCTTCCTTCCAATACGGAGCATTCCCCTGCTTGAGCAAGGTCCGGCCGCTGACACCGAAGTTCTTCACCGCCCAGCGCTCGCCCAACAGCTCCTGGAGCTGGTCCGGATAGGCCATACCGCGCTCCGCGCCGGAGCCCTGGGTGATGCTGTCCCCCACGCAGGCGACGCGCACGGCGGTTTTGTAATCCTTGGGGTTGAGCGGGCCGGTGATCGCGAACGCGGCGAAGGCTGATGCGGACCAGAACAGGCCCGCGACGATGGGTTTGCAAAAAGGAGCCATGATGAGAAAAGCGGATTCCAACGCCTGAAACGGAATTTGCACGAAATTCTTTCGGGCGATCCTGCCACGAATCGCGGCAGTTGCGCGCAGGGGACATGAAAGCAAAGTCACCGTGGCATTCATGAACCCGTCCATCGACTTCCCCTCCCTCTGGCAGCGTGTCTCCTCCGCAGCCCACTGTCCGCCATGGGGTTATTCGGTTCACGGTCCGGATCACTGGAAACGGGTGGAGCGGAATGGTTTGTTACTGGCAGGTCGCACGGGAGCCGATCCCGAGGTCGTGCGGTTATTCGCGCTCTTTCACGACAGCTGCCGGGAGAATGACGGTCATGATCCCGATCATGGCGCTCGCGGTGCGGCATACGCTGCTGATCTACGTGGCACGGCCTTTGATCTCGATGACGCGCGATTCGAGCTGCTCACGCTCGCGTGCATCGGGCACACGGATGAGCTGCATCATCCGGACCCGACGGTCGGCACCTGCTGGGATGCGGACCGGCTCGATCTGGGACGCGTGGGAATGATCCCGGATCCCTATTACATGAGCACCGCATTCGGGAAAGAGATCGCCGAGCGCGGATCGTTCTTCGAGTTCCTGCCGGAGGGTTGGAAAGATGATCGCTTCTGAGCGAATAGGGCGTTCTTGGAGAGAGCGGCTCAGCCTGTCCACCTAGCTTTGCGTTGCTCCGGCGGTGTTCCGGTGATTGCATGATGGCATGAGATCTGTCGCCTTGGCCGCGCGTCTTTTTCTCCATCGCTTCCCTCCACGCGGAGGAGCCGGTGGATGCCGCCAAGCAGCTCGACTCGTTCATCCTCCGACCCGGAGTCTACGAACAATCCTGCAAGACCATTACTATTCCCCGATCCGTCCCCTTCCAAGCGTTTCTCTTGAGGGACTACGCCGGCAGCTTCTTCACCAACAAACAATTCGAGGAAATCAAGGCCAGCCGTAGATTACTTGTTCCGGTCATCCAAGCGCGCCTGACCGGGATCGATCTTTTTCGCAAGGCCACCCCACCGCCAAAAACCGCGCAAGCCGACGGCGCGGAATTCGGCTATGATCCTCAGTCCCTCAATCCGCTTCTGCTCCAGATCATACTTCTTCTGGACGCGCACGAGACCATGCCCGGCCTGCTGGATATCGAGGGCCGCCTTGCGGATGCCATCACCCGCGCAAGCCGTGATTCCGCGGCTCCGGTGCCGGTGGTCAGCGGCTGGTGGATGTATCCGGAGGGATATAGTTATGGCATTCTCACCCACAGCGGGACCAGCGAGCGTTCAATGGAACTGTTTTTAGCCCGCGTGGCGCAGCGCGATCTCCTGGTTCTGATGGCGCACATGATGCGAAAGCGTGCTTACACTCCGTATCTCGCCACGCGCTTCGAGGCCGCGTATGCGAAGGAGATGAGAGCCCGTGTGAAGAAAGATGATCTCACCCGCTACAAGCCGGATGCGCCCGATTCGAAACCGTCCTATGTGACAATCGATCCCATCCTCCACGTGCCCATGCTTGCCTTCAAGCCGGTGCTCATTCCCTACTCACCGGAGATTCGTGACGAGATCCGGGCTGCGGCGACCCAGTGGGGCAGCGAGCATCCTTGAGTTTCCGCAGTGCCGCTTCCTTTTTCTCAGCCCGTTTGCAGAGGATGAAAAGGACGACGGTGAAGAACGCGAGCTTCGCCAAGGAGATCCAGAAGAAGCTTCCGACCTCCGCCACCTCGCAGCCGGAGAAATAGAGCAGCGCCGCTACTCCGATCACGAGCGGCACTCCGATCCACCACACGAACCGGAGCAGCCGGTTGGTGGGAAACCCGGGCTCATCCTTCATCTCCACGCCCACTGCATACTCCTCAATCGGCCCTCCAGCCTATGGGAATCCCGCGCGTTCTTTCCACCGCCAGCACGGCATTGCACCCGTGAGGGTTCTCTGACCAGATAGACTCATGAAATCCGCCATGGTCGCGCTTTTACTCGTCACCTCGTCTCTCCATGCCGGGGAATCCGCAGATGGCACGACGCTGCTAGACAAGCTGATCTCCGCACCCGGCGCCTATTCCCAGGTTTGCAATCCCTCGAGTGCTCCGCAGGATCTCCCCTTCCGCGCCTACTCACTCAACGGCCCCAGAGGCGCTTGGTTCTCGAAAGCCAATCTGGCCGCCATCAAGGACAATGGACCGGCCCTGGTCCAAGCGATCCGGCCCCGGCTCGCGGCCATCGATCTCTCCCGTCAGGCGGTATCGCCACCCATCGACCAAACTCCCGAAACATCCCTGGGCGGTGATGGCTTCGGCTGCGATCCACAGACGCTCAATCCCCTGCTGCTGCAACTCATCAAGAACCTGGATGCGATCGAAACCCTGCCGGAGTTGCTCTCCCTTGAAGACAAGCTGACCCAAGGCATCGAAAAGGCCAAGGAGGATGCCAATGCCCCGGTGCCGGTGGTGAGCGGCTGGTCGGTTCTCAACTTGCGCCCCCAGAGAATCGGTTCCGCTGGCTCCAACATCTCCGATCTCCACGACAGTCTGTTCCAAGCCCGAGTCGCACAACGGGATCTACTCATGCTGATGGCGCAGCTGATGCGGAATCGTGCCTACGCTCCCTACCTGACCTCCCGCCTTGAAGCCGCCTACGCGAAGGGAATCAGGGCTCAGGTGGCGAAAAATGGACTGACTTCCTACAAGCCCGGCGAACCACTACCGAAGAAACTAGAAGGCGTGGAGATCGACATCGATCCGATCGTGAAAGTGCCCAAGTTCCGATATAACACCGTGACGGTTTCCTACTCGCGTGAAGCTCGCGATGAGATCCGTGCCGCTGCGACGAAGTGGATCAGCGAGCACCCTTGAGTTTTCATAGAGCTACATTGCGTCCACGCGGATTCTGTGGCCTGTTTAGGACGATGAAACCTGCCGTCCTCGCCGCGCTGCTGCTGGCTACCACTCCTCTCCACGCCGGGGAACCTACCGAGGCCTCGAAGCTGCTGGACAAGGTGATCTCCGCACCCGGCTCCTATTCCCAGGTTTGTGACGTGATGATGGCACCCGCGGACCTTCCCTACCGCGCCTATTCACTCAGCGGCTTCAGCGGCGCGTGGTTCTCAAAGGCCAATCTGGCCGCCGTCAAGGCCGACCGTCCGGCAATTGTCAAAGCGATCCGCACCCGCCTCGCGGCGATCGACCTGTCCCGCAAGGCGGTGGCTCCCGGCATCGACAAGACTCCGGAAGAATCCTTCGATGGCGACAACTTCGGCTGTGATCCGCAGTCGCTCAATCCCCTGCTGCTGGAACTCATCGAGGACCTGGATGCCATCGAAGCCCTGCCGGAACTTCTCGTCATCGAAGGCAAACTGGTGGACGGCATCGCCAAAGCCAAGGACGACGCCAGTGCTCCGGTGCCGGTGGTGAGCGGCTGGTCGGTCGGCAGCCAGGGACCGGAAAAGGAAATCCCGGAAGGGCTCAAGCTCGACCGCCGCATCAATCTATTCCAAGCCCGCGTGGCGCAGCGTGATCTGGTCATCCTGATGGCGGAGTTGATGCGGAATCGTGCTTACGCCCCCTATTTGTCCAGCCAGCTCGAAGCCGCGTATGCGAAGGGGATCAAGGCACGGGTGGCGAAGGACGGCCTTTCCTCCTACAAACCCGGCGAACCGCTGCCGAAGAAACTGGAGGGCATGGAGGTCGTCATGGATCCGATCCTGAACGTGCCGAAGCTGAGCCATCAGACCGTGTCCATGCCCTACACCCGCGAATCCCGCGATGAGGTCCTTGCCGCAGCAGAGAAGTGGATCGCTGAACATCCTTGAGGATTCTCTTCCGATGATCCGGGGCCTGCTGTTGTTCTCCGCTCTTCTCGCCATCGCCGGTGCGGAGGAGGTGAAGAATGATGCCTCGAAGCCGAACGGCCACACCCTCGTCCGAGTGGCGGCCGGCACCTGGCAGCTGGGAGAGAAAGGGCACAAGACCAACCCGCCCCACACGTTCAAGACCGAGGGCTTCCGCATCGCCACGTGCGAGACCACCAATGGGCAGTTCGCCCGCTTCGTGGCCGCCACCGGCTATGTCACGAATGCCGAGAAGCTGGGATGGAGTCTCATCGGTGGCGAGGGCAGCGCGGAGTGGGAGTGGAGCCACTGCGATGGTGCGAACTGGCGTCATCCCTTCGGACCGAATGGAGCCGATGCCGCCACTCTGCCCGATCATCCCGTAACACAGATCAGTGGAGAAGACGCACGTGCCTATTGTCGCTGGGTCGGCGGACGCCTGCCCACGCTCGATGAGTGGGAGACTGCGGCGCGGGCTGGCGCCAAAACCCGCTATCCATGGGGCGCGACCTACAACCTCAAAGGCGCCAATACCTGGAACGGCCTGAGCCACCTGAAGAACACCCGTGAAGACGGCTACGTGCTCACCGCGCCCGTCGGCTCCTATCCGGCCAATGCGTGGGGGCTCCACGATGTGATCGGGAATGTCTTTGAATACTGCGAGGGCCATCCCTCATGGATGACCCCGGAGGCGGTGGAACGGAAAATCTGCGCGCGCGGCGGCTCGTGGTGGTGCTCCGACCGCTGCTGCAATTTCCACAACCTCCTCGATGTGGGCAGCATGTTCAAAACCGCCTCGCTCCCCAACCAGGGCTTCCGCGTGGTCTTCGATTAGGTGAAATCGACATTCAGAATAGCCCTGAAGGGGCGTCATGAGATAGCCCGAGGCAACGCCCCGGGGATGACGGCCAATCGCAATGAGCCCTGAAAGGGCGGGATGAAAGAAGGGAAACAGTCCCCATCCCGGCATGACGCCCCTTCAGGGCTTGGTCCTTTTCCCGCCCGCAACCCAAGGCGTTGCCTTGGGCTATCCCATCACGCCCCGGTGGGGCTTGGAATCTTCCGGAAGGTCCGTCCCGCCCGACAAGAGCGCTGAATATCGACTCAACCGGGTCAGCCGCGGGATTTTGCTATGATGACCGCCGTACCTGCCTTGAGGGGCAAGATCAGCTTGCCGTTCTCCCGTTTCGCCCCGGCTGGCAGCGCGACATCTACACCAGCAAAGGGGTCGGCGAGGACAGCCGTCGAGTCCTTGGAGGCGGTGATCGTGAAGGAAGCGGTGGCTCCGGCCTTGCGGGCGGCGGTGATCTTGAATCCGCCTTCCGCGCGCAGGTCGGTGAACGCCGCATCCTTCCACGTATCCGGCACTGCCGGGAACAACCGGATCACACCGGTGTGGCTCTGCATCAGCATTTCATGGACGGCATCCATGAACAGGAAGTTCCCCTCCAAGGTGAACGGCCGGTAGGTGAAGCCGCTGAGTCCGCTCTTCGTCTGATCGCCATTCACGTGGAAGCCATTGCGGGTCACGAATGCGCGCTCGAAATCACGCAACAGCTTGGCAGACTCCTCCGGCATCCCGGCGCGGGCGGCGAGCGCCGCGCCCCAGGTGAAGGAATAGCCCACCCAGGCCTGTGAGCCGTTTCCAATGAGTTGCTTCACCGTGGTCTGCACCGTCTTCTGGGTATCCGGAGATGCGGCGGCATCGAGCAAGCCGAGCGGATAGATCGCCATGGCATGGGAGAAGTGGCGGTGCGAATGTTGGAAGGGAATGCCATCCGCCACCAGCAGCGCGCCTGTGGCCGCATCCGTCTTCAGCGGAGCGAGTTTCGCCTTGATGCCCGCCCACTTCGCCGCGTCGTCCTTCTTGCCGAGTGCGCGTGCCATCTCCTCCAGCGCACCGGCGGACCACAGCAGCAACGCTTCGTCGAAGTTGGTGTTCGGCTTCAGATACGCGCCGAAGCCACCATCGTTCCACTCCGGACTGGAGGTTGCCGGCAGCACCAGCTTGCCATCCTGCTCGGTGCACAGCGAGAAGACCGAGGTGGCGATCTCGCCGAGCCACGGATAGGCACGTTCCTTCATGAACCGGTCGTCACCGGTGGTCTTCCAATAGCGATAGAAGGCGTGGCCGTTCCACAATCCGGCGGTGAGGCTCATCGCATACGGAGGCCAGCCACCCATCGGCCGTCCGCCGCGGGTCATCACTCCCGGCACCATCGCGGTGTCCATGCCGAAGAACTTGCGGCCGTAGTCGCGGAACTCCGGCATACGATCCCAATAGTAGTTCAGATACGACATCCCCGCATCCGTCAGTCCGGCGGTCTGCCAGGCCACGTAGGTCATCTGGGTGTTGAGGTCGTTGTGGTAGTCGCCCTTCCACGGTGGCAGGCCACCGCTGTCCGCCGTCCATACACCCTGCAGCGGCATCGGATCGGCATGAGAGCGGGACGAAGCGCCATAGTAGTACTTCACCAAATCGTAGTGATGCTGGAGGCGGGGCTCCGGCAGCGAGACCGAAGAGGTATTGTAGAAATCCTTCCACCAGGCGGTGTGGGCCGCCAGCGGCTGCTCCCAGCCCTTCTCCAAGGTCTTCGCAGCGCGGTCGCGTGCCAACGCCAAGGGGTCACCCCCTTCGTAACTGGAAGTCATCGCGATCGCCACCAGCGTCCGGCCATCCGGAGCACTCTTCCAGCGCACACAGAAGGCATAGCTCAACCCCTCCGCCGCCTTCTGCAGGTAGGACACCTCATTGTCCTTCCGCGTGAACTCGGGTGCCGGATAGCCGAGCTTGTCGATGGAGGCCGGGCGCACCAGATCGAACTTCGCCGCGCACGGCAGCCTTAGCAACGCCACCGGCGGACTGATCTTGAAGGACCGAAAGGTGCCTCCTGCTGTCCCATCCTTTACGCTCCCTCCCTGCCCTTCGCCAACCGGTGAGACGGCGGCAAAGAACGCATCGGCCTGCGTGCCGTCCGTGAAAGCCACGGAGCCCAGCGCCTTCTCGAAATCGAGACCGAAGGACTTCGCCTGCTTCTCGGCAGGCAGCTCGATCACCAGGCGGCCGCCGGGGATCTTCGTCCACTTGCCCTTGTTGTAGATCCCGTCGAAGTACTTCCCGTAGGTGCCGCGGTCCTTCTTCGCGATGCTTTCCAGCAGTGTCTTGTAGGTGAACTTGGGATCGCGCACTTCGTCCGGCGCCCGCTCGTCCCACAAGTCGCCACGATCGAGCGACAGGTTCAGCTTGTTGCCCGCGCCCCACAGCAGGCCGCCGGTCGCACCATTGCCCAGCGGAATCGCATTGTCCCATTGATCCACCGGCGCGGGAAGGGTCAACGAGTCCGGGCCGAGGATGTCATCCCGACGCTCGGCACTGGTGACGGTTTCATCGGCCTGAACAGGAGCAACCAACGCGGCAACGGCAAGGCCACAAACAAAGGAACGACGGTGGAATGGATACATGGATGAACGGGACAAAATGAAACCGTGATTACGGTGGTGCTCCAGATTTCTTCCTGAAGATTCTTGGACTTTCTGGGCATTCATTGACCCATCTGGCCCGATTCCCAAAAATTCGGGCGAAGATCATTCCACGGGATGCCTCTGGTGTGGAGTGCAGCGAGGCATCGCCGCTTTGAGCAGAGGCGAGACATCGCCGAGGCAAGACCTCCGTTCGCCAACCCGCTCCCTCATTCCAGAATCCCCACCACTCTGGTTCCCGCTCCTCTTTTACAATTCCACCGCCAATCCCGTCGATTCTCTCCGGCACCCAAAGCGGCGATGCCTCGCCGCACTCCAAATCCAGAGCCCCCTCTGGATGCTTACCAGCCGAGATCTGCTCCTACTTGAGCAGGCCCTCGATCTGCTTGCCGATCTCGCCAGCCTTCACCGTGGCCTGTTCAAGAGGCACGCCCGTGGCCATGCCGGGGCGCTTGTGGCCGGTGGCGGTGAGCCACGCATCCTTGAGCAGGTTTTCCCGCAGGGTGACGAGCTTCAGGATCTCCTGCCCGTGGGTGGGAGCGGCGACCATTTCTTCCGCGCTCTTCGCTTGGGCGACGTCGGTGGCACCGAGAAATTTCAACACTTCACGCGCCATGACCCAGTGGCCTTCCGGACCGGGATGGATGCCGTCTCCAGCGAGAAAGAAATTCGGAGCCTCCTTCCGATGCTCCTCCAGATAGGCGGTCATGGGACCGTGGAGATCGGCGACGACCCAGCCGGACTTCTTCATCGACAGCAGCCAATCGCTGTAGCGGCCGAGCACATCATTGTAGCCGGGCTTGCCTCCCTTCAGGGAATCGAAGACGGGCGGGGTGATGAAGGCGATCTTCGCGCCGGTTTTCGTGACCTCTTCGCGCAACCAGGTGCAACCGTCCTGATAGGCTTTCAGCCGGGTTTCATCGAAGGGCAGATAGATCCCGTCGTTCATCCCATAGCAGGCGAAAACGAGGTCCGGCTTGGTCTTCTCCAACACGCGCGCGAGGCGTTCATGGAGGTCCGGTCGCGGGAACTTGCCACCGGCGTGGCCGGGCTCGGAGAGGCCGGAGACGGTTTCGCTGGGCAGGCCGAGATTGAGGAACTCGTAGTTCGCCGCCTTGTCGCGGGTGATGAAGTAGGCCTCCACATCCGCCGTGGACCGTCCGGCGTAAGTGATGCTATCGCCCAGAAAGACGACACGCTTCACGCCCTGCGGCAGCTTGGCGGTCTGCGCGGAGACGAGGGCCGGTGCCGCGAGGAGGGCGGCACCGATGATGCGGAGGAGGGTTTGCTTGAACATGGGTGGACCGATGAGCGATGCCCTCCGCCTACCGTTCACTCGCCGTTGATCTTTCGCGTACCGGTGCCGATTTCATCCCGGACCGCGGCGGCGAACTTGCTGACCCACAGGCGGGCGGTCTCGATCTCGCGGTGCTCGACGAGCACGCGCAGCTTCTTCTCCGTGCCGGAGTAGCGGATCAGGTGGCGGCCTTCCTCGCCGAACTCCTTGGTCGCCTGCTTCATCAGCTTCTTGAGCTTCGGCAAGGTCTCAAGGTCCGGCTTGGCGGGCACGGGGATGTTCGCGAGCTGGTTCGGATACTCCTGCATGATGGAGGCCAGCGTGGCGAGGGTGGCGTTCTTGTCACGCATCATGCGCAGCACCTGGAGCGCACTGAGGATACCGTCTCCG
>JASGJM010000003.1:0-231774 GCA_049840755.1 Luteolibacter sp.
GGACAATGGCGATGGAACCGCGGCCTTTGCGGGCACCCCTGCAGCAGCCGCAGGTGGCAGCTATCCGCTGACGATCACGGCGAACAATGGCATCACGCCGAACGCCAGCCAGAGCTTCACGCTGGTCGTGAACCAGGCTCCGGCCATCACGAGTGGCAATTCGACAACCTTCACGGTAGGCACCGCTGGATCGTTCTCGGTGACAACCACTGGCTTCCCGAATGCAGCCCTATCGAAAACCGGCTCGCTGCCAAGCGGTGTCACGTTCGTGGATAACGGCAATGGCACGGCAACGCTTGCGGGCACACCGGCTGCGGCTACCGGAGGCTCCTATCCGTTCACGATCACCGCGAGCAATAGCACCGTACCGAATGCCACCCAGAGCTTCACTCTGACGGTCAACCAGGCTCCCGCCATCACTTCGGTGAACGCCACGACCTTCACCACCGGATCTGCCGGTTTGTTCACCGTGACCACCACCGGTTTCCCGAGCGGAGCCACCATGGTGATCTCGGAAAGTGGTTTGCTGCCAGGCGGTGTCTCGTTCGTGGATAACGGCAATGGCACCGCCACGCTTTCCGGCTCTCCGGGAGCGACCACCGGAGGCTCCTATCCGATCACGATCGGCGCTTCCAATGGCGTCGGGACCGCTGCCAGCCAGAGCTTCACCTTGACGGTGAATCAGGCTCCGGCGATTACCTCGGCGAATACCACAACCTTCACCGCCACGGTCGCAGGCTCCTTCACTGTGACCACCACCGGTTTCCCGAGCGGGGCGACGATGGTGATCTCGGAAAGCGGATCGCTGCCAGGCGGTGTCACGTTCGTGGATAACGGCAATGGCACCGCGACTCTCTCCGGCACTCCGTCCAATATTTCCGCTGGCAATTATCCGCTGACGATCACCGCGAACAATGGCGTGGGAACCCAGGCGAGCCAGAGCTTCTCGCTGGTGGTGAAGCCTCCGGTCGATCACTTCACGGTGTCGGCTCCGGCCAATGCCACCGCAGGTACCGCCGTCAATGTCACGGTGACTGCTCTCGATGCATCCAATGCGGTCGTGAGCAATTATCAGGGCACGGTTCATTTCACCAGCTCCGATGCTCAGGCGGGATTACCCTCCAACTACACCTTCGTGGCCGGTGACAATGGGGTGCATACCTTCAGCGTCACGCTGAAGACCGCAGGTTCGCAGACGGTTTCAGTCAGTGACTTGATCACGACCAGCGCAACGGGAACCAGCAGCGGTGTCACGGTGGGTGCCGGTGCGGATGCGGTTCTCGCCTTTGTCCAACATCCCTCGACTGCGGTTGCGGGCGTTGCGATCACTCCGGCTGTTACCGTTCAGATCAAGGATGCCTATGGTAATCCGACCACCAGCACGGCGAACGTCACGGTGGCTCTCGGCAATGCGGGCAGCGCCACGCTTTCCGGCACGCTGACGCAGGCGGCCGCAGGCGGTGTGGCGACGTTCAACAACCTGAGCGTGGACAAGGTGGGCACCACCTACAATCTCGGTGCCAGCTCGGGTGTCCTGACCAGCGCGACGAGCAACAGCTTCACGATCACTCCTGCGGCAGCAAACCACTACACGGTCTCCGCTCCAGCGAATGCCACGGCAGGGACGGCCTTCAATGTGACGGTGACGGCGCTTGACCAGTTCAACAACACGGCCACCGGCTACGCAGGCACGGTCCATTTCACCAGCTCGGACAGTTCGGCGGTTCTGCCTGCGAATAGCACGTTGACCAATGGTGTGGGCACGTTCAGCGCCACCTTGAAGACTGCGGGAGCTAAAACGCTCACGGCGACCGATACGGTCACCGGTTCCATCACGGGCACCTCCGCGGGTATCACGGTGGGTGCCGGTGCGGATGCGGTTCTCGCCTTTGTCCAACATCCCTCGACTGCGGTTGCGGGTGTTGCGATCACTCCGGCTGTTACCGTTCAGATCAAGGATGCCTATGGCAACCCGACCACCAGCACGGCGAACGTCACGGTGGCTCTCGGCAACGCGGGCAGCGCCACGCTTTCCGGCACGCTGACACAGGCGGCTGTAGGCGGTGTGGCGACGTTCAACAACCTGAGTGTCGACAAGGTCGGCACCACCTACAATCTGGGTGCCAGCTCGGGTGTCCTGACCGGTGCGACGAGCAACAGCTTCACGATCACCCCTGCGGCGGCCACTCACTATACAGTGACCGCTCCGGGCAGTGCGACGGCAGGCACGGCCTTCAACGTGACGGTGACGGCGCTCGACCAGTTCAACAACACGGCCACCGGCTACGCGGGCACAGTCCACTTCACCAGTTCCGATAGTTCGGCGGTTCTGCCTGCGAATAGCACGTTGACCAATGGTGTGGGCACGTTCAGCGCAATATTGAAGACAGCAGGAGCCAAAACGATCACGGCGACCGACACGGTCACCGGTTCCATCACCGGCACGAGCAGTTCGGTTACAGTGGCTCCTTCGGCGGCGACCCACTACTCGGTGTCCGCTCCAGCGAACGCCACAGCAGGCACCGCGTTCAACTTCACGGTGACGGCTCTCGACCAGTTCAACAACACCGCGACGGGCTATAGTGGAACGGTAGGCTTCACCAGCACGGACGGTTCGGCGGTGCTGCCTCTTTCCAGCACATTGTCGAGCGGTGTGGGAACCTTCAGTGCGACTCTGAAGACTGCTGCTGCCAAAACGATCACGGCGACCGATCAGGTGGCCAGCGCTATCACCGGCACGTCCGGTTCGATCACGGTGGCGCCGGCGGCGGCGACCCATTACTCGGTGTCGGCTCCGGCGACCGCCACTGCAGGTGTGTCGTTCACGGTAACGGTGACTGCGCTCGACCAGTTCAACAACACCGCGTCGGGTTATACCGGCACGGTTCATCTCACCAGCAGTGATTCTGCCGCCACCCTGGCATCAGATGGCACCTTGATCAGTGGCAAGAACACCTTCAATGTGACGCTCAGAACTGCGGGTAATCAGACGGTGACGGCGACCGATACTGTGAGCTCGGGCATCACCGGCACCAGCGGCAACGTCAGTGTCGACCCACGCTCGGATCTCGTCGTTACAGTGACGGATTCCCCGGACCCGGTGCTTGCTGGAAACCAGCTCACCTACACGATCAATGTCGTGAACAACGGTCCGAGCGCGGCGGCTTCCGTCTCGCTATCCGACACAGTGCCGGTGGGAGCGACCTTCGTGTCCTTCACCGCTCCGGGCGGATGGACGCCCTCGACCCCGGCTGTGAATGGCACCGGCACGGTGACCGCGACCAAATCCACCGTAGCCCCGGCGGAAAGCGCGAGCTTCACTTTGGTGGTCAAGGTCGGCTCCTCCGTGGCGAATGGCAACGTCGTCAGCAATACGGCG
This sequence comes from Luteolibacter sp., assembly GCA_049840755.1. GTDB lineage: Bacteria > Verrucomicrobiota > Verrucomicrobiia > Verrucomicrobiales > Akkermansiaceae > Luteolibacter. Next base: position 3,380 of record JASGJM010000003.1, read on the forward strand.
GCGGTTTCGACCTCCACCGTCGAGCTGAATACAGGAGACAACACCGCAACGGCGACCACGACGGTTTCGACCTTCGCGGATCTTGCTGTGACGGTTACGGACTCTCCGGATCCGGTCACCGCAGGACAGAATCTCACCTACACGGTGACCTATGGGAACGCGGGGCCCAGCGACGCTGCCAGTGTCACGGTGAATGACACGCTTCCGGCAGGCACGACCTTTGTGTCCGCTTCTTCTCCAGATGGATGGTCGGCCACGACTCCGGCGGTGGGAAGTGGGGGCACGGTGACCTTCACCTCGCAGAGCATCTCCCCCGGCGGCTCCGGTTCGTTCACCATCGTGGTGAACGTGGCTGCCAGCACGGCTTCAGGCGCCGTGATCTCCAACATCGCGACGATTGGTTCGGCGGCCAACGATACGAATTCCGGTAACAACAGCGCCACGGCGACCACTACGGTGAACCGCTCTGCGGATCTAGCCATTACCGCTACGGCCACGCCGGATCCGGTGAATGCCACGCAGAACGCGACCTACACGATCGATGTGGTCAATAACGGCCCCAGCGATGCATCCAGCGCCCTTGTGACCTTCCCGTTCCCGGCGAATGTGACCTTCGTGTCCGCTACGACTCCGCCAGGCTGGACGAAGACTTCGACCAACAACGTGGGCGATGGCACCGGCACGGTGACCTACTCCGCGTCCTCGTTCGCCGCTTCCGCCACGTCCCAGTTCGTGATTGTGCTCAAGGTGAATGCCACGGCACCGAACAACTCGCATCTCAACAACACCATCACGATCAGTTCCTCGACGACTGATCCGACCAGCGGCAACAACTTGGCCACTCCAAGCCCGCTGGTGAAGAGCGGCGCGGATCTGGCGATCACCGGAAATGCGTCCACTCCGGCGGTCGCGGGCTCCGACATCACCTACACCTTCACGGCGACCAACAATGGTCCGCTTGATGCGGACAGCGCGGTGGTGACCAGCGTGCTGCCGGTGGGGACGACTTTCGTGTCCGCAGTGACACCTTCCGGTTGGACGCTTGATGCGTCCTCTCCGGTGGCGGGTTCGAATGGCACGGTGACCTTCACCCGTCCGTTGTTCGCGAATGGTGCCACGGCGGACTTCACGGTCGTCGCCCACATCAATGCGAACATCACCTCCAGCACGGCGCTTCACAACGTCATCGCGGCGGCATCCTCCACCCTGGACATCTTCCCGCTGAACAGCAGCGCCAGTCTTGATTCCACGGTGACGACCCGTGCTGATCTGGCGGTGACCATGACGGCAACTCCCGATCCGGTGTTGGCGAATGGCGAACTGACCTACACCATCACGGTGGCAAACAATGGTCCGAGCGATGCCACGGCAGCCTCGGTCAGTCTGCCGCTGTCCTCTTCCACCACCTTCATGTCCGCAACCGGCGCCGGATGGTCGATTTTGAACCCGGGTGTGAGCAATACCGGAACGGTCATTTTCTCAAACGGAACGATCGCCCAAGGAGCATCAGCCACGCTCACGGTGGTGGCGAAGGTGAACAGCAATGTTGCCAACGGTAGCACCATCTCCGCGACGGCTGTCGCCAGCGGTGGAAGCGACACCGATCCAACTCCGGGTAATAACAGCGCCATGAAGTCGGTGGAAGTGGGAACGGTCGAGCCGACCCCGCTCCAGCTCGCCGCGACCGGCACGCTCAACCGTCAGAATGGTCTGTTCGAGCTGAACGTGAAAATCACGAACACGACTCCGCACGCTATCAACGGTTTCCGACTGCATGTGGACTACAGCGCTTATCTGGGGGCCTACCCGAGCCTGCGCTTGTGGAATGCCAGCGGCCTGAGTCCGTCTCCTTACATCGACTATCCGTATCCGGTGCAGATCGATGGGGTGGTGAACGTGAAGCTCGTCTTCTACACCAGCACCCGAACCTTCCCGGCTCAGTTCAATCCGATTCTGACCGTAGAGAAGCTCCCAACCTCGCAGGTCTCGGATACCAACGGAGCTGGTGTCCAAGCAAGTGCGAGAAAGCTGACGGATGGCACGGTGCTCATCGAGTTCCCGTCGGTGGCGGGGCATTGGTATCGGGTCCGATACAGTTCCGATATGACCAACTGGTTTGATTCTCCCGTGCCTCTCCAGGCTGGAGGCAGCAAGACCCAGTGGATCGATAGTGGTGCGCCGTTCACGAGCATCTCGCCTGCGGATCCTTCCGTTACGAGCCGCTTCTATATCGTGAACGAAATTGCAGCCCCCTGAACGGCTGGCACCCTCTGAACGTTGAACCCGATTTCCGGCACCCTCATGAACGCCCGTTTTTCCCTGATGTCGCTCGCCGCCGTATGCGCCTCCACGGCCGCCTATGGTGGCGATCTCCGTGCCCCCGCGCCGGATGATTCCAAAGCTGCTTCGAATATTGTATCGTCCACCGACCCTTCACCATGGAGGTTCGGAGCCAGCTATGCGCCGTTCATCGGCTTGAAGACCACGTTCTCAGGTCTCGGACGTTTCAATAGTCCGTTCACACCCCAACCGCTTGGAGGTGGTCAGGAGCGGGACTATGACGATGGGTTCGTGCATGTGGACTCCGCCGGGCCAGCCAGTGGTTCGACTTGGAACTGGGGTTATAACAACAACAGCCAGTATAATCCGGCAGGCGACGGCTCGATCAGCTTTTCGATCACCAACAGCCTTTCCAATGCCAGCGCGGAGGAGAAGGGCGGGGGACAGGGATTCGAGCTCACGGCTTATCGCGATCTCGGGCCGGTGGAGTGGGCGGGCATGGGCGGTCGCAAGGCCACTTGGGGTTTGCGCGGTGGGTTGCAATACGGTCGGGTGGACATGAGCAACCATGACCTGTTGGCCTCCGGTCTCACGACGCTTACCGATACTTTCGGCCTTGGTGGTCAGATTCCGGCGGGTGCTCCTTACTCGGGATCGTTCAATGGTCCGGGCACGCTTTTGGATGACAATCCCACCCGCGTCATCACCAATGGTGGATCGGCTTTGGTGACCGGCACGCGTGACCTCCAGACGGACTTGTTCATCGCGAATTTCGGTCCCTATCTCCAGATCCCGGTTAACGAGCACTTCGATCTTTTGCTGGAAGCGGGGGTAAGCCTGGCCGCCGCCTCCGGTTCCTATGATTATTTCTCTTCCACCACGGTCACGGCGTTGGGCACCCAGGTGAGCGCGGGAAGCGCCTCTGAGACAGATTTCCTGCCCGGCGTGTATGTCGGCCTGAGTGGAGTCTATCAGCTCAATGAACGCTGGGCGCTGCAAGGTTCCGGGCGCTACCAGTACATGGAGTCATTCGATCTGAATGCCGGTGGCTCCAAGGCCGAGCTGTCATTCGACTCGGCCTTCGTCTTGTCGCTTGGCGTCCTGTATTCCTTTTAATTGCCGAGATTGGAATGAATTGGAGGCGAATATCGCAATCTGCCACTTTAGTTCTAATAGTGGCAGCTCTTGGAGCATGCGAGCGTTCACGGGCGATTGAATCTGATTCCGGGGCGGTGGTGGAGTCCATTCCTGCCGCGGATTGGGCATCACGTCCCAAGAAGGATTGGCCCCAGTTGGTTCTCACGAACGAAGCAGTATTCTTGGGACATACACCCCTAAGAGGGGCCAGCGCATTTCTCGTTCAAGATGAGAAGCATGGTGTCATAGCGGCGACGGCTCTTCATCTTTTGGGGGAAAACGGAGGTGTGGAGCCCAGAGTCGATCCTGCGGATCTGGATCAAGTTTTGAAGAGATGGAAGCTTTATGCCCGGACCAAGCCACAGGCGGGTTTGGATGTTGGCGGGCTGTGCGTTTGCTCTTCCGGCCAGAAGCATTACGATTGGCTGGCACTACGGCTCAAAGAGGCTTCTGGCGATCTTCCGGCAACCCCATTGCGGTTGCGTGCGAAACCGGTGGAATTGGGGGAGTTGGTGCATCTGGTTGGCGTCGCCTATTCAGAGCCGGAAGTGGCGCAGAAAGTTTACTCAGGAAGAGTCACCGGTCGCGCGCCTGGCGGACGTTTCAAATATGATATTTCACCCCCGGTCGATCTCCGTGGATTCAGCGGAGCTCCGATTGTGGATGAGAAAGGACTCGCCGTAGGAGTGATGTCCGTGTGGTTCAATCCAAAGATGGATGGCGATCGGATGACCGAGGCCGGCGGTGAAGATGCAGCCTCATTGCTTGAATGCCTCGATTCAGCCAGTGGCGGCGACCGTGGGGAGAAAAGAAAATAACCGCTGTGCCGTCCAGGCGAGGTGAGCCACGTTCCATGAGCCCACTAGGTGGGGGCGTCCGGATGATGTTGGTCGTCCTGTAAAGGCGTGACCTGATTGGCCGGAGTAATGCCCCCGTGTATATAGCATAGGTTCGGGCACGCTTGCCAGAGCGGACGCACACAGCAGTTGGAGGAATGCTACCGCCCATCAACGGGCTGGCAACCGAATTCATGCGCTCCGGAGCTGAAAACCCCGCTGCATCACCGCGATAGATTGCAACGTGAAAAGTTTGATGAATACGGGAACCCGTGTCATTCGTCCAAGACGGCACAGTGCCAAAAATCCCCATGAAACCGAAACGCTTTCTTTCCTTCGCCACCCTCGCCGTTCTGACGGTTACCGGATGCGACAAATCCTCCCAAGGTGATCAGGGGCGGGCCGATGTGGACCGCCAGCTCCAGGAGGCTCGTGATCGTGAGGCGGATCTGCGGAGCCAGCTCGAGATGCAGAAAATCGATTCCGAGCGAGCGGCCTTGGATGCGGAGCGTCAGCGTATCGAAGATGCCAAAGCTGACTTGGAACGCCGCAATCTCGACGCCCAGTCGGCGGAAGCCAAACGTCTGAAACAGCGCGAAGACGACCTTGCTAAAAAGGAATCCGATTTGGATTCCCGGGAGTCGGATCTCGGCAGCCGCGAGCAGATCTTGAACGATCGGGAGATGGATCTCGCCGGCCGTGAGCCGATTCCTGAACTGGATCCGACTCCGGATCTTCCCAACGAAGCGCCGGTTTCCGACTACAACGTGTTTTACGACCAGCTTGGCTCGAATAATGACGGTTCATGGTTCGAAACTCCGGACTACGGATACGTTTACCAGCCGACGGTGGTGATCCAGGATTCCTCCTGGAGGCCTTATACGCGGGGTCGCTGGGCCTGCAGCAACCGTGGCTGGACCTGGGTTTCGGACGAGCCTTTCGGCTGGGCATGTTACCACTATGGCCGCTGGGCGCATTGCCGTGGCCGCGGCTGGGTGTGGGTGCCGGGTGACGAATGGGCACCGTCGTGGGTCTGCTGGCGCTCGGGAGACGATTGCATGGGCTGGGCTCCACTTCCTCCGGAAAGCATGGGTTACCGCCGCCGCGGCTGGGGCACCTCCGTGGAGGTGGATCTGAGCATCGGAGTGGGTTGGTTCACCTTCTGCGCCATGCGGGATTTCGGCGGTCCGCTTCGCTCCCGCTGCTATCCGATGACCCAGAACCAGCAGTGGTGGAACCGCAGCCGCAACTGCACCAACATCACTTTCGTCAACAACCAGTTCAACATCGGTGGACCAAGCTATCGTGACATCAACCGTCGTGTCGGCCGTCCGCTGCCCTTCTATGAACTGAACCTGGATCGTTACGATCCTTCACGCCGTGGCAACTTCAACAGCCAGGTCAATGGCAACCGTCTCAACATCTTCGCGCCTACGGTCAACGCGAATTGGAACGACGGACTGCGCCCGAATCGGGTGAAGGAACGTTGGAACGACGTCCAGATCGATCGCGAAGTCGCACTCAAGCAGGACGTCGCGGACAAATTCCGCGAGGCTCGTGAAGATCGTCAGCGCAAGGCTCAGGAAGCGATCCAGAAACTCGGTGGCCAGCAGGCTCTCCAAAAAGAACGTCTGGCGGTGCTTGAGCAAAACCGCAAGGACGCTCAGGAGAAGTCCAAGGTGGTCTTCCAGGAGCGCCAGAAGGAGATCCAGGATCGCCAGCAACAAGCGAAGGAGGAGATGCTCAAGAAGCAGCAGGATCTCCGCGACAAGCAAGGGCAGTCCAAGGATGACCTCGCCAAGCGGCAGCAGGAGCTGCGCGACCGTCAGCAGCAGACTAAAGACGATGCCGACAAGCACCGCCAGGAGGCTGCCGATCGTCTCAAGGACCAGCAGCAGAACCGCCAGCAAGGACGCAACGATGGCAATGGCGATGATCAGAACCTGTCGATGCAGGAGCGTCTCAAGAAGCAACAGGCGGAACGCCAGGAGGAGCTTCGTCAAAAGCAGGAGCAGGCTCAAAATGATCAGGAGAAACGCCGCCAGGAAGCTGCTGACAGATTGAAGGAACAGCAGCAACAGCGCCAACAAGGTGGTCAGCAGCAGGGTCGTAATGATGGCGGTGGCCAGGACCAGGGCAACTCCATGCAGGAACGCTTGAAGCAGCAGCAGGAGCAGCGTCAGGCCGAATTGGCGAAGCGCCAGGAAGAGATGCGCCAGCAACAGGAGCAAGCCAAGGCCGACGCGGAGAAACGTCGTCAGGAAATGGCCGATCGCCAGCAGCAACAGCAGCGCCAGCAGGAGCAGAATGACCGCCAGCAGCAGATGCAACAGCAGCAGGAGCGTCTCAAGCAGCAACAGGAAGAGCGCCAGAAACAACAGGAAGACCAGCGCCAGCAGCAACAAGAGCGTCTGAAGCAGCAGCAGGAGCAAATGCGCCAGCAACAGCAGGAGCGGGCTCAACAACAGCAAGAGCAGGCGCGTCAGGCTGCCCAGGAACAGGCCCGCCAGCAGCAACAAGAACAGGCTCGGCAACAGCAGCAGGAACGTCAGCGCCAGATGGAAGAACAGCGCCAGGCCGCCCAACAGCGGGCTCAGCAGCAACAGGAGCAGGCTCGTCAGCAGCAGGAAGAACGCCAGCGCCAGATGGAGCAAGCCCGTCAAGCCGCACAGGAGCGAGCTCAACAACAACAAGAGCAGCTCCGCAAGCAACAGGAGGATCGCCAGAAGCAGCGCAACGGCCAGTAATACTCCAAGCTTAGCGACTAAAAAAGCCCTCGTTCGCGAGAACGGGGGCTTTCTTGTTTCACTTGGGCAATCACCTCAATATGTCACTGCCTTTGGGCTTGATGAATATGAAAAAATTCAACCCTCCGTGAAAGGACATGAACATCATGCCGGCGTTGGATCCGTCGGTGGTAAAACTCCATCCGGCGATGAAGGCGCCGTTTCCGACTTCCACTTTGTGTTGAGGTTCGCCCAGCTGGGTCAATGCATCTGCTACTACTTGTAGCTCGTCTTCGCTTTTCCCAACGATTTTGAAGTCGTAATTTAAATTGTTCCAATCGGGTAGGTAGCGGAAAATAACTCCGATAGCAGTTCTCCGAACTGCTTGATCTACACTTTCGGAAAATTTCGGTGTTAAACGAATCTTGTGGCCTAGGACACCGTGGATTGAGGTGGCCTGATTAGAGGTTGGATCAATTACTGATTTTTGGAGTTCTTTCTTCCACCAACTAGGCTTTTGAAGAGCTACGAGAACGTCATTAGATACTTCGATTGCCGTTTCCGTTCGCAGTACTCCCATGCCCACCATCACTTTGAGGGCTTCGTCGCCTAACGAGGTTCCTGTCCTGCAATCTTCGCAGCATGGAACCTGAATGAGTTCCATATTTGGGGGGCGAGCCTTGCCAAAGATTCCCTTCGGCGGAACATGATCACGGGTCGTCCTCTTTTCCGGAAAAATCTCGCGACAGTATGCGCAAAGAATAAGTCTATTCCCTTTTCTTTTCGCCATACGAGAGAAGGAAAGTTTCTGACGAGTCGTCGGCCTATACGAGATTGAGCTTCGCTTTCAGCAGATCGGTGACCTGCTTCGGGTTCGGCTTGGTGGAGGCCGCCTTCATCACCTGGCCGGTGAGCCAGTTGAGCAGCTTGTCATTGCCCCCCTTGATCTCGGCGACTTTGTCGGGATTGGCGGCGATGACCTGATCGCAGAGCGCGTCGAGTTCACCTGCATCCGTCGGCTCGAAGCCGAGTTCCTTGGCGATGACCGCAGGATCTTTTTCCGGGCTGTCGAACAGGACCGTGAAAACTTCCTTGGCCTGGCTGGATGCGAGCGTGCCATCCTCCACCAAAGCGAGAAGTGAATGAATTTTCGCTGTGGATACCGGGCAGTCGGCGATGGAGATTCCTTGTTCGTTGAGCAACCCGAGCAGGTTGTTGATGATGAAGTTCGCGACCTTTTTGCCGGCGATTGCTCCAGCACCGTGGCCGCTCACCGTTTCAAAGAACGTGGCCAGATCCTTGTCGGAAGAGAGTACGGAGGCATCGTAGTTGGTGACACCGTATTCGCTTTCGAACCGGGCGGCTTTCTGATGGGGCAGTTCCGGCACCAGCGGGCGGACCTTCTCCAGCAATGGGGCGGTACGCACCGGCAGCAGATCCGGGCAGGGGAAGTAGCGATAATCGTCGGCATTCTCCTTGGTGCGGAGAACAGAGGTTTCACCGCGGTCGTCGTCCCAGCGGCGTGTCGATTGCACCTGCGGGATGCCCATGTCGAGTTCCTCGCTCTGGCGCTCGACCTCGAAGTGGATCGCACGGCGGATAGCCGAGACGGAATTGAGGTTTTTCAATTCGATCTTTGTGCCGAGAGGATCGGTCTCTTTCTCGCGCAACGAGATGTTCACATCGCAGCGCATCTGGCCCTTCTCCATGTCGGCATCGGAGACGCCGCCTTGGACGAGAATCATCTGGAGTGACCGAAGGTAGGAGCACACCTCTTCGGCGGACTCCAGATCGGCCTCGCTGACGATCTCCATCAGCGGAGTGCCGGCGCGGTTGAAGTCGATCACCGAGGTGGTCCCCAGGTGGGTGGATTTCGCCACGTCTTCTTCCAGGTGAATGCGGTTGAGGCGCACCACCTTGCCCGGGTTCTTGATGTTCTTCCGGACGTCGGTCGGATAGCAGTGATCGTAGAGAGGCACACCGCCACCGATGCAGAGCGGCTTGTCCATCTGCGTCGTCTGGTAGTTCTTCGGCATGTCCGGGTAGAAATAGTTCTTCCGATCCCAGAACGATATTTCCGGCGAACCGCAGCCGAGCAGCAGGCCGGTGAGCAGGGTCTTCTCGATCGCCTCGCGGTTCAGCACCGGTAGCGCGCCCGGCAGGCCGAGGCACACGGGGCAGGTGTTGGTATTCGGGTCTTCCGCGAACGAGGTGCGGCAGGCGCAGAACATCTTGGTCTGTGTCTTGACCTGGCAGTGGACTTCAAGGCCGATGGTGACGAGGTAGGGCATCTGGGAGAATGAATCGTAGGAGAAAAGGTGGAACGCGATAGGAGCAAACCTCAGAGGTCGACGTTCTTGAGTGCCTGACGAACCTGGGGGTCGCTCAAGGCCTTGTTAACGGCCGGGTGATTGAGAAGGGCTCCGTAGTGCTTGTCCTTGGCAAGGGATTCGAGGCGCTTCTCATCCACGGCGATGGCCTTCAGCACCGGACCTTCCACGACCGGAATGGCCTTGGGTGGTACTTCATTCTCGGCTTTTGCCGTGATCAGTTTGGCCAAGGTCAAACGCATGCGATCCTGTGTGAATTCGTCGAGCTTCGTCATCCAATCGGCGGGGATGTTCGCGGCGATGGTCTTCTTGAGATCTTCCGCGATCTTCGCCCATTCAGGGCGTTTGGTCGCATTGCCGCGATCTGCGAAGGAACGCAGCTCGCCGAGATTGCCCACATGATTGACCAACATCACTCCGGCCGCGCAGATCAACGAGGTAGGGATCAGCGACAAGGGAATGGCTATCACCCGGGTGAGAAGCGAGCGCTTCGGTCCCTCACCACCGCCGAAGGGCTTGGTGAGGAAGTTGGTGATCAGGCGCAGGATGATGAAGGTAATGAGGCCGGCGGCGATGGGCCACGCGATGTCCAGCCAGGGAATCGGCTTGCCGGTATAGCGGATTGCGATGGCGGGGGATTCCCGCCACGCCCATAGACCGACACAGACGGCTGTCGCCAGAGTGATCGCGCCCAGCAGGATACGGAAGATGCCACGGACCGCCGCCATGATCGCGCAAATGCAGAAGATCACCAGCGCGGCGGTTCCCAGGCTGAGCTGGGGCACGCCGCTGTTGCGGATCGAGTCAATGAAGTGCTGGAAGTCCATGGCGGTGGGAACGGTTGCGTATCCGTGGGTTTAACCAAGATCAGCCGGAGCAGAGGTCTCGTTCGGGTCGAAATCGTCCTCGTGGCTTTTTTCCTCCGGTGCGGGGAATCCATTTTGGGCGCGCTGGCGCAGCAGGTGATCCATGAGCACCAGCGTGGCCATCGCTTCCACCATCGGAACTGCGCGGGGCAGGACGCAGGCATCGTGGCGGCCTCGACCCTGGAGTTCGGTGTTCTCGCCGGAGGAGGTCACCGTTTCCTGGGAGGTCATGATCGTCGCGGTCGGCTTGAAGGCCACGCGGAAGACGATGTTTTCCCCATTGGAAATGCCACCCTGGATGCCGCCGGAGCGGTTGCTGGTGGTGCGGACCTTGCCATCGATCATCCGGAATGGGTCGTTGTGTTCACGGCCGGTGAGAAGAGTGCCTGCGAATCCCGAACCGACTTCAAATCCCTTGGTGGCGGGCAGGGATAGCATCGCCTTCGCGAGGTCTGCTTCCAGTTTGTCGAACACCGGCTCGCCGAGTCCCGGAGGGCATCCGCGGATCACGCACTCGACCACACCTCCCACGGAATTGCCATCCGCACGCACTTCCTTGATGCGCTCGATCATCGGCTCCACCATGGCCGGATCGCCGGTGCGAACGATGTTTCCTTCGATCGTCTCAAATGCGACGGTTTCCGGATCGACGTTTGCATTCAGGTCATGGATCGATTTGACCCAAGCCAGCACCTCGATGCCGGGATGGAGGGCTTTCAAGACCTGGGTAGCCACGGCGGCGGCGGCGACACGGCCAATGGTTTCACGGGCGGATGCCCGACCACCACCGGAAGGGGCGCGAATGCCGTATTTGGCATCATAGGTGTAGTCGGCGTGGGAAGGACGGTACTTCACCGCCATTTCATCGTAGGCGGAGGGGCGTTGGTCGGTGTTGCGGACGACAACCGCGATCGGGGTGCCTAGAGTGACGCCTTCATGGGTGCCGGAAAGGATTTCAGCGGTGTCGGCCTCCTTGCGCGGGGTGACGATCTCGCTCTGGCCGGGGCGGCGGCGGTCGAGTTCGCGCTGGATATCGGCTTCGGAGAGGGGAATGCGCGGCGGGCAGCCGTCGATGATGACCCCGACGCCGCCGCCATGCGACTCGCCGAAGGTGCTGATGCGGAAAAGTTGGCCGAAGCTGGACGACATGGGGAGAGGTTAGGAGCCGGAAACCAGCCCGCCAAGAGCGAATGGAGGCTACCAGTTGTTGGGTTTTCCCTCCCTGATAGCCGGGGGCTTCCGATCCGGCTTTCTCCATGTGACGGAACCGACACTGGAAAGGTGCTGAGAATGTGACGACAGGTCTGGTTTCCTGTCACCCGACGGAACGAGTTCTGTCCGTCGTCTCCGCATGAGAATCGACTTTGTCACGGATACCTTCCCACCGGACGTGAATGGCGTTTCGATGACGCTGGGAAGACTCACCGACGGACTCCGGAGGCGCGGCCATCGGGTGCATGTGATCCGCACGGGGGATGGAAAGCCCGGCGAAACCATCGCGGCCTCCGTCGCCCTGCCGGGCTACAAGGAAGTCCGGGTCGGTCTGCCTGGGCCGTTCAAGCTGCGCAAGCGCTGGCTCAAGAAGCGTCCGGATGCGATTTACGTGGCTACCGAGAGCCCGCTCGGAGATTCCGCCGTGAAGGCGGCGAAGACGCTCGGTATTCCAGTGATTACCGGTTTCCATACCAATTTCCACGAATACATGGAGCAATACCGGCTCGGTGGGCTCCAACCGGCTGCCAAGTTCTACCTGAAGCGGTTCCACAGCCGCGCGGATTGCACGCTGGCACCTTCTCCCGAAGTGGTGGAAGCGCTTCGTGCAGAGGGATTTCCGGAGGTGCACTTGCTGGGGCGGGGGGTCGATACGGCCCTATTTCACCCGGAAAAGCGTTCCATGGAACTCCGCCGGGAATGGGGAGCAGAAAACGATGCACCGGTAGTCCTGATTGTGGGACGCGTCGCTCCGGAAAAGAATCTGGATCTGGCGATGGAAGTCTTCCGAAAAATGGAAGCTGTCCAGCCGGGTGTCCGTTGTGTGGTCGTGGGAGACGGTCCGATCCGGTCCCGGCTTCAGGAGGCTCATCCGCAGGTGCATTTTGCCGGGGTGAAGACCGGGGAGGATCTCGCGGTTCATTATGCTTCTGCCGATGTCCTGCTGTTTCCCAGTGAGACGGAAACTTTCGGCAATGTGGTCCTCGAGGGCCTAGCGAGCGGCTTGGTGACCGTCAGTTACGATTACGCTGCACCAGCTCGCCATGTGAGCCACGGTGAGAATGGCCTCAAAGCGGTCAAGGGGGATGCCCAGGGATTCACCCAAGTGGCTCTGGAGGCAATGGATGTCCTCAGGCACGAATCACTGCGGATCTCCGCCCGCCGAACCGCCGAAGCTCTCGGCTGGGACCAGGTGATCGTTTCTTTCGAAGAGCGGATCTCCGCTCTTGCCGGGCAGTCGAGGGATATTCTGCTGCCTCATCTGACTCCCAAGAAGCGTCCGAAGCTCGCTTGCCGGACGGTGTTCCTTTCCGATATCCACCTCGGCACGCCGGACAGCAAAGCGGCCGAGGTTGTTCATTTTCTGAAGCACCTGCGCTGTGAGAAATTGGTCCTCAACGGAGACATCATCGACGGTTGGGCATTGCGCCGTGGTGGCCGCTGGCGTGGCCGCCACAGCCGCTTCATCCGCAAGGTGCTCAAGATGATGGAGAAGGAGAAAACCGAGGTGATTTACCTGCGGGGCAACCATGATGACATCCTCGAGCGCTTCCTACCACTGGCTTTCGGCCGCCTGAAGGTGGTCAAGGAGCACCTGCATTCCGCTCTTAATGGGAAACGCTATCTGGTCGTGCATGGAGATGGCTTCGACAGCGTCTCCACCAACCACAAGTGGCTGGCGGTACTGGGCTCGGTCGGCTACGACGCATTGCTCAATATCAACCGCCTCTACAACCGCTGGCGTTCCTGGCGTGGGAAGGAATATTTCTCCCTGAGCAAGAAGATCAAAGCGAAGGTGAAGAGTGCGGTGAGCTTCGTGGACCGCTATGAGCAGCAGCTTCAAGAGCTGGCCCGTCACAAGAAGTGCGATGGGATCATCTGCGGCCACATCCACACACCGGAAGACAAGCAGGTCGGGGAGATCCACTACTTGAACTCCGGAGATTGGGTGGAGAGCTTGACTGCCATCATCGAGCATACGGACGGCCGAATGGAACTGGTGGAATACAGTTCCTTCCTTGCGAATCTGGGTAGCTCTCCGGAGATCGAAGAAGAGGTGGAGGCTGCCTGAGCTTCGGGGAGCACAAGTCTATTTCCCGTTCCTGCCCGATGCTGAGGAGGCGCGTATGCGCCTTTGGCGGGCAAATTTTACAGGGGGCTCTCCTTGCTTTGGTATGACCTCCGCCCCTTTGCTGGGTTATATGTCTGTGTCAGAGCATAAAAGAAGAGCGCCGGACCTTGCGGACCGGCGCTCCCATGATGCTCAACCGAATTGAAAACAGAAACCAGCGATCAGAAGAAGGAGCGGAACCCGAAGAGGTAGGTCACCGCATCTGCGGAACCGTCGCCCGCATTGGTGTTCAGCGTTTCATACTGCACACCGGCTTGGAACTTCAGGTTGTCACCGCAGACGAGCCAGTTGAGGCCGCCGTAGATGGACTGAAGCTCATCGCCGCGGCCGCTGTTGACGGAGCCGCCGTCGGACGCGCGGAAATAGCGGCTGTTGGAGCGCATGCCCTGGGCCTGCTCGGAAGCGGCATACATGTACTGCACCACGGCCTGGAGCTTGGCCGGAACGATCCAGTAGTAAGGCGTGATCACCACGCCGCCGAAGTTGCCCTGGCGGTCATACTGACCGGCGGTCTTGTGCTGGTCGATGTTGCCGTTGTCACCGTAGAAGCCTTCCACGTTGATGCCGGCGTTGGCCGCGAAGGTGTATTCGGCGGACAGGGTGGTGGCCCACTTGTAGGGGAGGAGGTTGTCATCCATCCCGGCGATCGAGTTCTTGGCCTTGTTGGCGTCGTTGTAGAGGAACTCGAAACCGAAGCGGAGGTCGTCGGTGGCGGAGTAGATGACCTCCGTATTGTACATCAGCGCGTCACCCCAGCCGCCGAGGAACTCGTTGTTGTACCGGTTGGCGACGGAGTCACCCACATCGAGATCGACCTCGCGGCCGTCCGAGCTGTAGATGCCGACGGTGGCGTTCCAAGGGCCTTTGACGGCGTTGACAGCGAAGCCGGTCGGTCGGGCGCTATCGTAGAGTTTGTTGGAAAGAGCGGAACGCTCGACGGTGAGGATCTCGTTCGAGGAAGTGCGGGCTTCCAAGCCGCCGTGCCACTTGAAGCGGCCATAGATGAGGTCGAGCTTGTCGAGTTGATCGATTTCAAACGCGCGTTTAGCGTCAAAGGAGAGGGTCGCTTCGTCGAAATCGTAGTATCCCCACTCGAGTTCGCGGGCACCGGGAAGGGCGCTGCCGTTGACCCGCTGGTCGTCCACGAAATTCGCCGCCGCCTTGAGGGTGAAGTAGTCCAGGAAGCTGATCTTGGTGCCGAGGCGGAAGCGGCGGACATCCGTATAGGCCTCATTCCAGTCCTTGCCGTTGGTGCCGGAACCGTCCACGTAGGCGGCATTGTAGTGGAAGCGGCCGAAGAAGTTGACTTCACTCAACCAGGGGTTTCCGGGGTTCTTGTAGACTGTTCCGGGCTTGCTGGAGAGCCAGGAGCAGAAGTTGAAATCGGAGAACATGGAGTCTCCGCTGGAGGCTGGAGCCGTCTGGGCGGGCGGCTCGCCGGCGAAGGCGGTTGCGGAAGAGAGTCCGCAAAGCAGGGCGGCGGTCTTCAGGGTCTTGGAGTGTTGTTTCATGGATGGTCGGTCTGCCTCCGGCGGGATGAAGCGCCGGAGACGGGCGGAGTTCACGCGACGAACCCGTCACATGGGGAGTCCCCTATTGTGACGATGCCGTCACATTCGAAAGATCCGCATGAAATTCCCGCCAGCCATTGTTGCTACAGGGAATCCGGGCAAGTCGCTCCAGCATGTCGAATGAGACGGGAGAACCCAAAGTGACAACTTTGTCACACGCCATCCATCGACGTTTTGACGGTTGAACGGGCATCCATCCGACGTGCGCCGTCCGCGGCGTATCCAATCCACACATCTATTCATGAGAACGACCATTCGCACCACCATCGGCCTCCTTGCCGGCGCCATCCTCTCCGCGACCGCTGGCGCGCAGACCATCAGCCTGAAGGGCTCCGACACCCTCGGTGCCAAGCTCGTCCCGCAGTGGGCGGAAAGCTTCAAGTCCAAGCACTCCGGCGTGAAGTTCGAAATCGCTGCTGAAGGTTCCTCCACCGCTTTCCCTGCGCTTGCCAACGGCACCGCCCAGATCGGCATGTCCTCCCGCAAGGCCAAGCCGGATGAAATCACCGCAGCCCGTTCCAAGGGCATCAAGCTCAATGAAGTGGAAGCCTGCCACGACATGATCGTCGTGATCACCAACAAGGCCAATCCGATCAAGGCTCTTACCAAGGACCAGGTTGCCAAGATCTTCACCGGTCAGGTGAAGGATTGGAGCGAAGTCGGCGGTGCTCCCGGCCCGATCTCGGTCTATACCCGCAACACCTCTTCCGGTACCTACAAGGATTGGCAGACGCTTGCCATGGGTGGCCGCAACTATCCCGCCAGCTCCCAGAAGATGGCCGGTAACGAGCAGATCGCCCAGGAAGTCGCCAAGAACAAGAACGGCATCGGCTACGTCGGTCTCGCCTATTCCAAGGCCGCTGGCGTGAACGACATCACCATCGAAGGTGTGCAGCCGGTCGCGGCGAACGCCACCAAGTATGCCTACTCCCGCGTGTGCTACCTCTACGTTCCGGAGAACGCCGACGCCCTGACCAAGGAGTTCGTCGAGTTCGCCACCAGCAAGGAAGGCCAGAGCATCGCCACCCGCGTTGGTTTCGTGCCAGCTCATTGATCCGGAGCATCCGCTCCCGTCCAATTCCCAATCCCGGCGGAGCATGATCCGCCGGGATTGCCTTTTCCACTTCCGTTAGCCACGTTTGCCTGCCCTGCCTGAGCATGTCGGAGTCCAAGCCAAATCAAGTTCCCGCCGGTCATCCCTTCCGTTTCAAGGGGCGTAGCACCGAAGGCCTGATCAAGGCGTTTTTCGGCGGCAATGCGGCGCTGACGATCATCATTCTGATTCTCATCATTGTTTTCCTCCTGCGCGAAGGAGTCGGGTTCTTCCCGAAATACCGCCAGGAACTCCAGGTCTACCGCCATTCGGGCCTCGAATTCGTCGATATCGCCCGCAAGGACCTGACCGCCCAGGAGCAGATGGTTTCCCTGCTCAACCGGGCCTATTACGCACAGGTGAACTCCGCCTGCCGCAAGGAGATGCTTCGCTCCCAGGAAGCGGCCGCCATTGCGAATTACATCGGTGAAGCCGTGACCCCTGCCCGTGATGCCCTGCTGCGCATCACCGCTCCGGCGGATGGTGAAGCCGCTCCGGAAGGAGAGGGCGGGGAGGGGAAGGCCCCTGCCAAAGCAACTCCTCCGCCCGAACTGCTGGCGAAACTCACCGCCAAGTATCAATCCCAGCTTCAGGACGCACTTGCCGGGAAAGCCGGTGAAGGCATGCCGAAGACTCCGCATCTGAGCTCCACGGAGATCTCCCAATTGTTGGAGCAACTCAAGAGTCGCGATCCTCTCTCCAAGGATGATCCTCAGTTCGTGGTGGATCTCCAGGCGGTTCTGGCCGCGAAGCAGGCTGAGTCCGCCACGCCCTACGCGGAATTCCGGGAAAATATCAATGCCTTCCAGGATTCTTCCGCTGCGATGGATACCTTGGTTTCCGAGCTTTCCGATACGGTAAAGGCGACTCGCGATGCTGCGGTGCTGAACGAGATCGAGACCGAAAAACGCGATACGCTGATTGCCGCCGCAGCACGTACCAAGGATGCTGCTGCCAAGGCACAACTCGAGAGCGAAGCAGCGGCAGCGGTCACGACCCCGCCGGTTGATTTCAAGAGTTCACTGGAACCGGTGCTGGCCCGCATGCCGGAGTTCAAGGAGGCGAATGCGGCCATGATCAACGGGTTGAACGAAGTGTTGCAAAAGCTTCCGCAGCAACTCTCCGATGACAAGGCCGCCCACTACATCTCCACCTTCCGCAAAGCGGCTCCGGAGCTGGCAAAGGAGACGGCGGACACGATACCGAAGCTCCAGGCTTGGAACGGCGAAGAGAAAGTCGGGATGGGTTCGACCATCTGGGGCTTCGTCACCGGTCGCGATTGGATCACTGGTGGCGGCTGGCAGGACTTCTATGGCATCGTGCCGCTGTTCGTCGGCTCGCTGATGATTTCCATGATCGCCCTTGCGCTGGCCATTCCTCTTGGAGTGGGTGCGGCGATTTACACAAACCAGCTTGCCGGACCGCGCCAGCAGCGCTTCGTGAAACCGACCATCGAGTTCCTCCAGGCGATCCCTTCAGTGGTGCTCGGCTTTGTGGGGATTGCGGTGCTCGGCACTTGGCTGCAGGAAACCTCGATGCACGATTCGCTTTCGTGGATCCCAGGCTTTCCGATCCAGCAGCGACTGAACATGTTCACCGCCGGTTGCCTGCTGGGACTGATGGCGATTCCGACTATCTTCACCCTCTCCGAGGACGCGATCAACAACGTGCCATCGGCTTTCTCCGAGGCTTCCGATGCACTGGGGGCTTCCAAGCTTCAGACCATCTTCCGTGTTACCGTTCCTGCGGCGATCTCCGGCATTCTTGCTGCGGTGCTGCTCGGTCTTGGCCGCGTGATCGGTGAGACGATGGTGGTGCTGCTGGTGGCGGGCAACCGCATCCAGATTCCGGACTTCACTGAGGGGCTCGGCTCTTTCTTCCAGCCCGCTCACACGCTCACCGGCATCATCGCCCAGGAACTCGGCGAAGTGCCCTTCGGCAGCGTCCACTACCGCGCGCTCTTCGTGGTGGGCATTCTCCTCTTCCTGATCGTCCTCCTGATCAACTGGAGCGCGCAGCGTCTTCTGAAGCGCTTCCGTATCGGCCATCACTGATCCCCAGATGAAAAATCCCGAACAACTCATCCGCCGCGGCGTTCATCGCAACGGCATCGCAGAAGGAGTCGTAAAGGCATTCCTCGGCGGCATCACCTGGGCGATCATCGCGATCGCGCTGCTGATCTTCGGTCGTATGATTGTCGATGGCGCACCGGTGTTCTTCAAAAAGGAGGCTCCTTTCGTCGACATCGCCTTCCTCACCCACAAGACCGAGACGTTGCACGTCTTCGATGATGCGGAAGGCAACCGCCATCAACTTCCGGCCTCCGAGTTCCATCGCTGGACTGCGGAGAAGGGAGAAGGCGCGGTGTTCAACGAGCAAACCTTCGCCTACTCCGGCGGCGGCATCGCAGGCCCGATTGTCGGCACCGCGTTGTTGACCCTGCTGAGCGTGGTGCTTGCGCTGTTCTTCGGGGTGTGCGCGGCGATCTATCTCAGCGAGTATGCGAAGCAGGGCCGGTTCATCGGCTGGGTGAGACTTGCAATTCTGAATCTCGCGGGCGTGCCATCCATCGTGTTCGGCCTGTTCGGTTTCGCGGTATTCGTGCTGGCGGCTCCGATCTTCACCGATGCTCCATCCGAGCGCACCCTGTTGTCGATCCCGTTGGGCTTCACGCATCTCAGTTTTGAAGGCTGGGGTTCCTCGCTCATCGCGGGTGCGGCGACACTGGCTTGCATGATCCTGCCGGTGATCATCACCGCATCCGAGGAGTCCCTGAAGGCCGTGCCACAGGGTTTCCGGGAAGCCTCGCTGGCACTGGGCGCAACACGTTGGCATACCATCCGCAAGTGCGTGCTCCCATACGCCTTGCCGGGTATCCTGACCTCCTCCGTGCTTTCGCTGGCGCGTGCCGCCGGAGAGACCGCTCCGATCATGTTCACGGCGGCGGTGGCGGCAAAGGACGATCTGCCATGGGAAGGAATCAAGAGCCCGCTGGCGATCTTCTCCGGGCAGGTTCAGGCGTTGCCTTACCACATCTATACGCTCGCCGCCCGCATCCCTACATCGGAATACACCGAACGCGCCCAGTTCGGCTCGGTATTCGTGTTCCTCCTGATGATCTTCTTGTTCTCGGCGGCTTCCGTCGTGCTCCGCAACCGCGTCCGTTCGAAACTCAAATGGTAAGCGATCTATCTCCAGACCCGACCGTGGCGGTCCCCGCCATCGAGATCGAGAACCTCCGCTTCAGCTACGGCACGAAGGAGGTTCTGCACGATATCAATCTCACGATCCCGGCCGGTCAGATCACCGCCTTCATCGGGCCTTCCGGTTGCGGCAAGTCCACGCTCCTGCGTTGCCTGAACCGGATCAACGACCGTATTCCCTCTGCGGCGGTTACGGGTGGTTCGATCCGCGTTGGCGGCATTGATATCTCCCGCCCCGATCTCGATCTCCAGATGCTGCGTCGCAAGGTCGGCATGGTGTTCCAGAAGTGGAATCCCTTCCCGAAATCGATCTATGACAATATCGCCTACGGCCTGCGCATCCACGGCGAGAAGAGCCGCAGCACGCTGGACGATACGGTCGAGCACTGCCTGAAGGTGGTCGCCTTGTGGGATGACGTGAAGGACCGCTTGAAGCAGAGCGCCTTCGGTCTCTCCGGTGGTCAGCAGCAGCGGCTCTGCATCGCGCGCACGGTTGCGGTGAAGCCGGATATCATCCTCATGGATGAGCCATGCTCGGCGCTCGACCCGCTTTCCACCTTGAAGGTGGAGGAACTCCTGATGGAGATGAAGAAGGACTACACGATCGTGATCGTGACCCACAACCTGGCCCAGGCCAGCCGTTGTTCGGATAAGACCGCCTTCTTCTACTTGGGAGAGCTGATCGAGTACAGGAGAGACGCGCCAGATCTTCCAGACGCCGAAGGTGCCTCGCACGGAGACCTACATCAGCGGCGGTTTCGGTTGATCCCGGTCAGGGACGTTGGGAGATCCGGTATTCCGAGGGTCTCCAGCCGATCCATTTCTTGAAGGTATTCGAGAAGCTGAACGAACTCTCGAATCCCACTGCATGAGCGATCGTTTCGACTTTGTCATCGGTCGCACATAGCAGCAGGCGTGCGCGTTGCAGGCGTAGGAAGGTGAGATGCTGCATCGGACTGCGACCGATTTCCTTGCGGCAGATCCGGCGCAGGTGTTCCTCGCTGACGCAGGCGATGGCACTCAGCTCGCCGAGCGTCCATGGACGGCTGAGATCCGCCTCGACTCGTTGCCACAACCTCCATAGCCGGCTGTCCGGCTGGTGAGGTTGGGCGAAGCGGATGACGTGGTGATGGATCAGTTCGGTCCAATGGTGGAGTGCGGCGAGGCTGCGTTCGCCTTCGGCCTCTGCGTGCAGACCTTCCACCGCTGCCTTGAGGGTGCGCGGGTCCTGGGAACCGGTGAGCGGTGAAACCGATGAGACGATGGGGGCAGCTTCACGGGATTCCCGGTAGCGTACCCATCCGAAGTGCCAGTGCTTTCCCTTCACGCATCGCAGGGAGTTCATGACGAACGGAGGCTGCAAACAGGTCTGCCCGGCTTTGATCCGTTTCCATGCACCGTCGGCAAGGACTTCTCCTTCTCCCTCGAAGCAGGACAAAAGAAAGGTGCCGGATTGCTCGAAGCGGGTGACTTGGAAAGGTGGTTCCGCCAGCATGATCCCGGCGTGTGAGATGTGGTGCTGTGTGAGCAGATCGCAAACGACACCTTTCTGCAGCCAGCCTCGCATATCGCTCGGGTCGGCACGTATCACCAGGTAGCGCGTCTTGTCTCCGAGGATCTGGATGTCACGGGAGGTCCCTTCGAAATTTGGATCAGCGGACGCCATGGTTGAGAATGAGGGTAGGAAAAGACGATTCTGAAAGGAGTATTAACAGGTGAGAGACGCCTCAAGGGGAAAAAGTTGATTTCCAATATCCAAATGTGCGGCATTGGGAAACGATTCATGCTAAAACCTGCTTGCTGGCTGCGAATGTTGTGGCCGACAAAAGCTTCTTATCATCATGCCAAATCCCTGGACCGGAACCGGAAACCCCTACACCCGTACCGAGGTGCTTGAGCGCCTCCATGATACCCTCTCCAAGGGGCAGCCCATTATCGCAGCCGGAGCAGGAACAGGTATCAGTGCGAAATTCATCGAGAAAGGGGGAGCCGATCTCATCATCGTCTACAACAGCGGCCGCTTCCGGATGGCGGGGCATGGCTCTACCGCCGGGTTGATGGCATACGGTGACGCCAATGCCGTGGCGATGGAGATCGGAGAATACGAAGTGCTGCCGGTCGTGGACGAAATCCCTGTCATCTGCGGTGTGCATGCCACCGACCCGCGCCGCCGGATGTGGCACTGGCTGGGGAAGGTGAAGGACATGGGATTCAGCGGCGTGAACAACTTCCCGACCCACTGCATCGTGGATGGCAAGTTCCGTCAGATCCTCGAGGAGACCGGCATGGGGGTGGAGAAGGAGTTTGAAATGGTGGCGCTGGCCCGCCGCATGGATCTCTTCAGCATCGTGTACGTGGACTCGCCCGAGGAGGCGAAGTCGATGGCCGAGGCGGGGGCGGATGTGATCATCGCCCATGTCGGCACCACCATTGGTGGTTCGATCGGCGTCGTGGATGCGACCATCTCGTTGGACGATGCAGCGAAACGCACCCAATCGATCATCGATGCGGCCAAGACCGTTCGCGACGATATCATTTTCCTGAGTCACGGTGGTCCGATCAATACTCCGTCCGATGCTGCCTACATCAACGAGCATACCGATTGTGTCGGCTTCGTGGGTGCCTCCAGCCTTGAACGAATGGCGGTGGAATACTCCCTCACCGCGTTGACGCGTGAGTTCAAGGCAATCCCCGTGAAGCGAATCCGTTGATCCATCGCCATGGCCACCATCGCTGTTCTTGGGACACTGGATTCGAAGGGGGAGGAACACGCCTATGTCGCGGAGCTGATTCGTGCGCGCGGACATGAGGCGCTCTTGATCGATGTGGGTACCGGGGCGCCGCCGGTGGTGAATCCGGACTTTACCCGCGAAGAGGTTGCCGCCGCTGCCGGGCTCGATCTTTCGGAGCTTTTGGCTCGTCACGATCGCGGTGAATGCGTGGTGGCGATGGCCAGGGCCGCTCCAGTGCTGTTGGAAAAGCTCGCCCGCGAGGGACGCATCCACGGAGTGGTGTCTCTGGGCGGTGGTGGTGGGACTGCCTTGGCGACAGCTGCCATGCGGGCATTACCACTTGGATTTCCAAAGCTGATGGTGTCCACGTTGGCTAGCGGCAATACAGCGCATTACCTTGGCACCAAGGATATTGCCATGATGCCGGCGATCGTGGACGTCGGCGGGTCTGAATCGTGTCTCACGCATGGTCTTCGCCCGCGCGGCAGGTGCCATCTGTGGGATGGTGGAGGCGAAGGTGGAAGACGAGGGTTCGAAACCACTGGTGGTCGCCAGCATGTTTGGAAACAGCACCGACTGTGTGAACGAGGCGAAGCGGATTCTGGAGGAAGCGGGCTACGAGGTGCTGGTTTTCCACGCCACCGGTACCGGCGGCAGGGCCATGGAATCCTTGATCGCCAGTGGTATGGTCGCGGGGGTGTTGGATATCACGACGACCGAATGGGCGGATGAAATCACCGGAGCGACGCTCAGTGCTGGCCCCGAACGACTCGACGCGACAGCAGCGGCCAAGGTGCCCTCGATCGTCGTGCCCGGCTGCGTGGATATGGCCAACTTCGGCGAACCTTCCACCGTGCCGGAGCGTTACTCGGGGCGCAATTTCTACATACATAACCCGCAGGTCACCCTCATGCGGACTTCGCCGGCGGAGTGCGCCGAGCTCGGCCGGATCATTGCGGAAAAGGTAAACAGCTATACCGCCCCCACCGCCATCCTTCTGCCCCGGAAGGGAGTGAGCGTGATCAGTGCCGAAGGCGGGCCTTTTTACGATCCGGTGGCGGATGAGGCATTGTTCTCTGCGATTCGTGCCAATTCGCACAAACCGGTGCTGGAATACGAGGAGACGATCAACAGTCCGGTTTTCGCCCGGGCCTGCGCCGAAAAGCTGCTGGAGCTGATGGTCGCAGCCGGATAAGGTGGATTCTGAATATGCTGGGGATGATCGATCCCATGGGATCACACGTAGGATCAGGCGTATCCTCACTGCCAACACGACGTTATCCATGGTCAGACACTACGGTATGTTCCAATTCCACCCGGAGATCACTCCGGAGCAGATTGATGAATGCTTCTCAGAAATGCGTGGCATGATCGGGAAGATTCCCGGCCTCCTCGAGATGGAGCACGGGTCTTACGAAAGCACCGAGGGTCTGAACGATGGCTTCACCCACGGTTTCATCATGACCTTCTCTTCTGGTGAAGCGCGTGACGCCTACCTGCCCCATGAGGAACATGAACGGGTGAAGCTGATCGTCGTGCCGCGTCTCGCCCGTGTCATCGTATTCGATTTCGAAGTCCCATGATCGCCACCATGAAAGCAGGAACGATCACCGCTATCTGTTTGTCTCTGGTCGGAGCGGTCCATGCCGCCCCTGTCGCCATTTTCGATGGCAAGACCCTCGATGGCTGGGAAATGCCAAAGGGGGAGGAGAAGTGGTGGCGCGTACAGGACGGCGCGATCACCGGCGGCCTGATGGACGAAAAGACCTCCACCAACCTGTTTCTTTCGACCAAGAAGGAATACCATAATTTCGAGCTGAAATTCAAAATCCGCCTGATCAAGGGCGAAGGGTTCATCAACTCCGGGATGCAGGTGAGAAGCATCCGCGAGCCGGGAAAGTCTGCCATGAGGGGATACCAGGTGGATGCGGGCATCGGCTACTGGGGCGATCTCTATGATGAGGCCCGGCGCGATGCCAAGCTGTCCTCGGCGGTCGATCCACAGGCGCTCAAGGCCGTGGTCAAGGACTGGGAGTGGAATGATTACCGGATCGTCTGTGAAGGCCGCAGGATCCGCTCGTGGATCAATGGCGTTCCAGCTCTTGACTACACGGAGCGCACGGGGACGATCCCGCTCGATGGAGTGATTGGCATTCAGGTGCACTCGGGAGGCAAATGTCTAGTGCAGTGCAAGGAGGTGACGGTGGATGAATTGCCGGACACGCCGGGAGCTCCCTCATGGAAGCCTCTCCCCGCCGAACGGCCCGCACCCGTGGCCGCAGGTTCCACGGTTCTTTCTCCAGCGGAGGAGTTGAACAAGTTCCATTTGCCCGAAGGTTTCACCGCCGAATTGGTGGCATCGGAGGAGCAGGGAGTTGGCAAACCGATCACCGTGGCCTGGGACGCCAAGGGACGGATGTGGACGATGACAGCCTTCGAGTATCCGGTGGATGGAAACGAGAACAAAGCGAATGCCGAAGCTCTCTACGCCCGGGCGGGTAAGGACAAGGTGCTGGTATTCGATGACCTCTCGGCTCCGCTGCCACAGACACCGCGGGTGTTCGCGGATGGTTTGGCCATTCCTTTGGGCCTATTGCCGGATCTGGATGGCAATGGCGCGTTTGTCCATCATGGCAACCAGATCCGCCACTACGTCGATACGAATGGCGACGGGAAGGCGGACAAGTTTGATGTCGTGTTGGATGGATTCGGCATTCAGGACTCGCACCTGATGCCGCACCAGTTCGAACGTGCTCCCGGTGGTTGGATCTATGTGGCGCAAGGGCTCTTCAATGCTTCGAAGGTTCGCAGGCCGGATTCCAAACCTTTTGCCGATGGGGCGCTGGAGAAGAGTTTCAATGCCTGCAAACTGGGACGTTTCCGCGCCGATGGATCCGAGTTCGAAGCCGTGACGGCAGGGCCGAACAATATCTGGGGGCTTGCGCAGACCCGCTCCGGCGAAACCTTCATTCAGGAAGCGAATGACACGGGCATACCGGTGGCGGAGTTTGAACCGGGTGGCCACTACAAGGGAGGCTCACGGGAAAAGCTGAGAGCCTATGCTCCGTACATTCCCGACTCCACTCCCGGCGTTCCAATGGGAGGGACGGGACTCAGCGGGCTTGCCGCCGCAGGCGATGAAGGAAGCCGCTTTGCTTCCCTGTACGGTGGCGATGATGCGATGTATGTCGCGAATCCGATCACGAACCGCATCCAGGTGGTCTCGTTGAATCGCGACGGAACGGATCGCCATCCCGAGTACTACAAGCGTCGCGATTTCCTCGTTTCGGACGATCCATGGTTCCGTCCCGTCTCGGTGAAGTTTGGGCCGGATGGTTTCCTCTACATTACGGACTGGTACAACAAGATCATCTCCCACAACGAGGTGCCCCGGAATCACCCGGATCGTGATAAGACGCACGGCCGTATCTGGAGAATCCGCCCGACTGACGCCCGCCCGATGAAGCCGGTGGATGTGGCAGCGATGAATGCGGAGCAGCTGGTATCCCAGCTCGGCGGTCCCAGCCAGTTGAATGCAGCGATGGCATGGCAGCGACTTGAGGAGACCAAGCCCCCGGCGGCAAAAGAAAAGTTGGTTGCTCTGGCTGTTGATCCCCAGGCACCACTCGCGCGTCGTCTTGATGCCCTTCATGCTCTCGAAGCCTACGGGCTGCCGGACGCCGCGGTGTTCCGCAAGCTCGCGTCCGATCGACTGCCTTCCGTCCGATATGAGGCCTTGCGAATCGCTGGGGAGAAGGGGCTGCCCTCCGGAGATTTCGTTTCCATCTTCGGGAAGATCCCGGAGGATCCCAACTATCGTGTCCGCGCCATGCTGGCCAACGCAGTCCGCCATCATCCGGCAGTTGCGGCACCCATGGTTGCCCTGGTTGCACGTCTTGGCCGTGAACCTCTGGAGGCTCCCGTTTGGGATGCGTATGACCGTCAGTTCGAGCGTTATCTCACCCGCTGGGTGATGGAATTGCATCCCGAGGAAACCCGCGAGATGCTGGCTTCCAACCACGATCTGGCTTCTGAAGCCCGCCTTCTGGCGGTCCTCTCTCTGCCGCCCGTGCAGGCTGCTCCATTGCTGGTGGCGGAGCTTCCCAATATCACACGGTCTCTGAGTGCCGATGAACTCTCACTGCTCGGTGGGCAGATCGATCAACCGGAGGTGCTTTCGGCGATCGACCGCTTGCTCGCCGATCCGGCCAAGCGGGTGCCGCTGCTTCAGGGATTGACCCGATTGGAGCCGGCGGTGCTGACAAAGCCTTCGCTCGGAGCCGTAGTAACCAAGGCGTGCCGTGCGATTCTACAGGGGCAGCCAAAACCCGAAGACCGTGCGCTGGTGCTCCAGCTTGCACGACTGCTGCGTCTGAAGGAACTGGAGCCGGATGTTGCCGCTTGGCTGAATACTGAAAAGTCGCCTGCCGGTCTGGTGGCAACCCTGTCCGCGCTGCGGGAGATGGGCTCCACGCGGATCGACTTGTTTGCAGGCTTCCTGGATCATGCGGATGAAGCGGTTCGCCGCGCTGCGGTGGGAGCCATTTCAGGTGGGGATGATCCCAAGGCAGTTACTTTGCTGTCAGAGAAGTGGAGCGGGTTCCCTGGAGCTCTGCGGACGATTGCAATCGACGGGCTTACCTCCACCAAAAGCAAGGCTGCCGCGTTTGCCTCTGCCGCCGCTGCAGGCAAGTTCGGAGAGCTGGACGGCAGTGCGTTCGAACGCCTGATTCTCGTGCTGGGGGATCAGGATCCAGCGGTGGCTGGATTGTTGGCGAAGTCGGGCACGCAGCTTGCCCGTGTGATTCACCTCACTGGCGCACCCGGTGGGCAAATCGATCGGGTTGTGGATCTGGAAGGTCCATTCACCGTGGAAACCTGGATCCGCTTGGCTCCGGGCATTGACAACAAGGATGGATTGCTGGGGGCGATCAATGGTCCCGGCATGAATTTCTTCGATGCCCGTTTGCGCGTGTTCGCGGGTGGTGATGTCGCCATTGCCAACCGGCGAATGGAGTCGAACCTGTGGACTCACTGCGCCGTCACGCGTGATGCGGATGGACACGTGAGGATCTATTTGGATGGAGAACTGGATCAGGACAAAGGACGACCGCTCAAGGAGCCGCTCAAAGGAATGCGGATCGGTGGTACCAGTTTGACCCCGTCCAGTGGTGCGGACTACTATGAATTCCGGGTTTGGAACACCGTCCGTTCCGCCGACGAAATCCGCTCAAACTACCAGACCAATATGGCGGGCCTGAAGCCCTCAGGTCTGGTAGTGCGGTTGTCCGGAGACGATCCCGGGAAACTGATTGCACCTGCGGCTACGATGATGACGCGGGATTTTCCCCCGCTTCTGACAGCCGAGCAAGCGGCGGCGAAGGCCGCGAAGTTCGAGAAATACAAGACGATCGTTTCTCGTAAGGGCGATCCAGCAGCCGGGCGCTCCACCTTCCAGAACACCTGTATGATCTGCCACCAAGCCCGTGGGGAAGGGGCCCAGATCGGTCCGGATCTCAGCGGAGTCGGTGCGATGGGATTGGAAGGTGTGCTTCGCAATGTGCTTGATCCGAACGCGCAGCTCGAGAGTGGTTACTACCGTCACGATCTCACTCTCACGGATGGAACGGTGGTCAGTGGATTCCTTGTGCAGGAGACCCCGGACGCTGTCACCATCCGTCCGATCGGTGCGGAGCCTCGGGTGGTGGAGCGCAAGAAGATCGCATCACATGTGATCTCCAAGCGTTCCCTGATGCCGGAAGGCCTTCTTGATGGCATGGATGAGCAGAAAGCGGCCGACCTCTTCTCCTACCTCATGTCACTGAAGTGAACGCTTCAGGCAGCGTCTGCTCCTGGGAGCAGACGCTGCTCCAAAACGCGAGATCAGGGAGCGGCATCCAGCTTCGAAGGATACCACGTGCTGGGAGTATGCTGCTCCTTGAGAAACCGGTTGATTCGTTCAACCACCTCCGGCTGTTCTGATGAAAGGTCCCGGGTGCAGGCGCGGTCTGCATCGAGATCATAGAGTTGGAGGGCGGCGGACGCTTCCTTGCGGAAGGCGAACCATTTGCCGGTCCTGGCTGCCTGGGTGCCATTGGCGTTCGCCCCATCCTCCCAGTAGAGGATGCGGTCGTTGGAGGCTCCTCCTCGTAGGAAGGGCATGAGATCGATCCCATCCGTGCTGCCGGACAATTTCACTCCGGCCATTGCGGCGAAAGTCGGAAGCAGATCGTAGTTTGCCATCGGTTGGTCGCAGGTGCCTGCCTTGATAAGGCCCGGCGCGTTGATGAAGGAGGAAACGCGGATGCCGCGTTCATAGTGGGTGTATTTCATTCCTTGGCCCGGCCCGAAGTTGTGGAACACGGGATCGTCACCCCGCTTGTCCTTGTCGAGATGAGCAGCCAGGTAACCGGGCTCACAGCCGTTGTCAGAGGCGAACCAGATCACCGTATTGTCCCGCTTGCCGGCTTTCTCCAAAGCGGCGACGAGTTCACCGACATCGTCATCCAGCGTTTTCATCATGGCCGCCCAGACCCTGTGTTTGATGTCCCAGGGCTTGTCTTTGAACTCACCCAGATTCTTCGTAATAGTCGGGCCGTGCGGGATCTGGGTGGCGTAATAGAGGAAAAACGGGCGGGGATCCGGTCGGTTCACGAATTGGAGCGCCGCTTCCTGAATCAGATCTTGTGAATAGCAGGCCTTGTCGGGCTGCTTGACTCCGAGATCGGCGAGGTCGAGCGTGCCATCTGAATTGTAGTGCGGCCAGGAGTCTTTCGCCACTTGGGGCAGGGCTCGATCACTGTCGTAGCGATACAGTCGCTTCATGTCGAAACCATCGTTGCCCGGAATAGGTTCACGATTGCGATCGCGTGTGAGGAAAGGTGGGAAAAAATCATGGGCCTGCTCGTGGGTTTCGAACCCGTAGAATGAATCGAATCCGAGATTGAGCGGTTGTCCTTCTTCATTTCCCGCGCCGAGGCCCCATTTCCCCACGATCCCCGTGCGATAGCCCGCATCGTGGAGCACCTTTGCAATAGTGGTGTCCTGCTTGAGGAGGATGGCATTCTGTCCTTTTAGACGTGTTCCCAGTGCTCTCACCCGTGCGTGACCGGTGTGCAAACCGGTCATCAGGGTAGCCCGGGAGGGAGCACAAACCGGCGCGCCAGCGTAGGCATTGCTCAGAATGCGACCCTCGCGGGCGAGTTTATCGAGATGCGGAGTGGTGTATTCTTTCTGGCCGAAAACACCCAGATCCTGTTGCGCCATGTCATCGGTAAGCAGGACGATGATGTTGGGTGGTGCGGCGTGAAGAGAGCCGAGGGTTGCCAGCAAAATGAACAGAGCACGTTTCATAAGATCCAGGAATCGAACGTGCTCCGGACTGCGATTGTTTCACGCCGGATCAGGAGATGGAGAATGAGGGCTGCTCGCTCTCATCGAGTCTCACTCCTCGTCGCTCTTCTCTTCCTTGTCCGCCTTGGGGCCATCCTTGCCGAGTGGAGTCGGCAGTTTGGCATCGGTCTTTTTCCACCAGGCAACGATGTCCGCCATCAGCTCGTCACGTTTCGCGTGATTCTCACCGGCCAGATCATGGTGCTCTCCGGGATCATCCTTGAGATTGTAGAGCTCGACGGCGTGGTTCGTGTCGAGCTTGGCCTGTCCTCCATCCAGCAGCCATTCTTCGTGATAGCACAGCAATTTCCAATCGCCCTTGCGGATGGTGGTCACTGGACGCGTGCGGAAGACCTTGTCCCGGCCGCGGGGTACGGGGACATCGAGATAGCCGGGGAAGTGCCAGAAGATCGATTCACGGGGCAGGGTGGCAGCTCCTTTGAAAAGAGACACCAAGCTCACCCCATCCAGATTTGAGGCAGGTACGCCACCCGCGGCAGTGACGAAAGTCGGATAGAGATCCTCATTGATCACTGGCACGTCACACTTTGTTCCCGGCTTCACGTTGCCGGGCCAGCGCACGACAAACGGTTCACGTATGCCTCCTTCATAATAGGCTCCCTTGGCACCGCGGAGGGGCTCGTTAGGAGACTGTGGCGTGCCTCCATTGTCACTGGTGAAGATCACGATGGTGTTCTTGTCCAGGCCCAGATCCGAGAGTTTCTTGAGCAGGATGCCAACACTGTCATCGAGATCATAGGTGCAGGCAGCGTAGAGCGGTTTGGCGTCCGCTTTGAGCGTCTGGGCCTTCTTGCGGAATTTCTCCAGCGTCTCCGGTCGCGCCTGCTGGGCGGCATGAACGGCGTGGTGAGCGACGTAGGCAAAGAAGGGACGATCCTTGTTCTTCTCGATGAACTCGCAGGCTTCGCGCGTGATGGAGAAGGCTCGTTTGGGATCCGCTGGATTGTTTTCGCGATCCGGCGGAGGAATCAAAGAAGGATCGCTGGTATCGAATCCCTGCTGGAGAGGTCCGGTGCCGTCCTTCGCGGAGCCGAGATGCCATTTGCCGAAATGTCCGGTTGCGTATCCATGGGCTTTCAGAGCTTCTGCCATTGTAACGATGGAAGGGCGCAGATCGCTGGTGTTCGGAACCGGCTCCATGCGGAACTGGGCTTTCGGGCCCCGTGAGGTGCTGCCCACCGCATAGATCCCATGGCGGGGGGTATATTGGCCGGACATGAGGCAGCCGCGGCTCGGTGCGCAGTTGGCGGCTCCCGCATAGGCGGCGGTGAAGGTCATGCCGTCCTTCGCCAGCTTGTCGATGTTCGGAGTCTCGAAAAAGCCGTTGGAATTATTGTAACCCGCGTCATGCCAACCCATGTCATCCGCGAAGATGAGCACGATGTTGGGCTGCCTTTCTGCAGCGAATGCTGATGTGGCGAGGCATAGCAGGGCGACGATGAATTTCATGGAAAATGAAAAAGGGCAGGGATGAATGATGCCGTGGGGGAGGGGTATTACTCCCATGGCGGCTTTTATCGACCTGACTCCGGCTGGTAGCGGTAGTGCGGCTCGAACGGCTTGGCCGTGGCGGCGGAATCCCGCAGTGCCTTCGTTAGAACCTCCACCGCCTTGGAAAGTTGCGGATCTTTCCCGGATGCTTGGTCTGCCGGGGTTTCCTCTACTGGGTAGTCGGGCACCGCGCCATTCAGCTCCATGTCCTGATCGCCATCCGGGATAAACCATCCGCGGAAGGGGAGTCGTAGGTTGCCCGCATCCAGAACCGGCACCGTGCCGGTGGAGATCACACCGCCGGCGGTGGTGGTGCCAACCAGCGGCCCACGTTTCAGTGTTTTGATCGCGTGTGAGAATACTCGGCATTTGAGAACGACTGCTGGTTGCAAAGCACCGTGATGGGTTTGTTCCAGGACGCATAGACCATGCGGTCCTGTGGATAGCCGGGTGCTCCATCGCGGCCGATGGTGGTGGCATGATGCGGCTGGCAGAGGATGGTGAGCAGGTGGTCGGTGGTGAAGCCGCCGGGGTTGTCGCGCACGTCGATGACCAAGCCGTCTTTATCATGCCCGGCGGCATGAATCTGGCGTTCGAATTCTTCGAACTGATCCCATTGCATTTTCGAGATGTGGATGTAGCCGAGCTTTCCGCCGGAGGATTCTTCCACACGATGGCGTCGCTCTTTCACGATGGCATCGCCCGCCAGCTCACGGGCTCGCAACCATGGAATCGCCTTGAGGATAACGTCACGGGTTTTGCCATCGCCTCCTTGGATGGTGAGCGTGACATCCCGATCCATGCGGCCGTTCATGAACCGGGTGTCCGGCATGGAAGCATCCACCGGGCGGCCATCCACGGCTGTGATGGTCTCTCCCGTCTTCACCGGCGGGCTGCACAGGGCGGCCGGGGATTCGGGGATCACCGATCCTACCTTCAGCGGGCCTGATCCGGTGCCATGATCGAAGCGGATACCAACGTGGCGGGTGGAATGAAACTCCGCCGCGTCGTCCACCCAGGGCTTGGGCCATGGTGTCGAAATGAAGGAAAGGTGCGAGGCATTGAGTTCGCCCAGCAGCATCGCCACCACACGGTCGAACGCACGCGAATCGGTGGCTGTCGCTGCCGTGTCTTCGTATTTCAGACGCATGGCTTCCCAATCCCGGCCATTCATCCGGCTGTCGTAGAACCAATCGCGCAAGGTTCGCCAGATCTGACGGAAGTAGATTCTCTGGCGGTCGGAACGATTGGATTCGAAGCGAGCATCAATAGCATAACTTGTCAGCTTGCCCTTCCGCAGAACGGCAGGCGTATTGTCCACGATCCAAAAAAGACCGTCCTTGTCGTCGACCCGGATGGGGGTGCCGCGGTTGGAGTCGAACAACTCGGGCTTGGCGGTATCGCTGACTTCAATCCGATGCAGACCTTTGATTTTTGTCTCGGCGTTCAGGTAGAATACGGCCTTCGAATCATGCGACCAGATAATCTGGGTGGGTTCCACGGTGCCGGTGTCCAGCTTGTGGATGCGCTCACTGAGCTCGTCGAAATCGATCTTCACCGCTTCCGTTGCTTTGGGTGCGGGCTTCTTCGTCGGAGCATCCTTTTTGGCGGTATCAGGAGCCGCTTCCGGCTCGGCGGGTTCTTCCGTCGGTGCAGCCGCCTTGTAGAGCGGATCATCCTTCATCGCCGACTCCGCTTCCTTGGTCTTCTTGTCCCGTGGGGATTTCGCTTCGTCTTCAAGACGGAGGTGGACATAAAAGAGACCGGTCTTGTTTGCGAGGCGGCGACCGGTGAAGGCGATCATCCGGCCATCCGGGGACCATTTCGGTGAGCCTTCGTTGTCAGGATGCCGCGAGAGATCGTAGGCGGGCTTCGCGCCATCTGCTGCGACGATGAACACATCCCTGTTGAAATTCTCATCCTCCGCATCGAAGACCAGCCAACGGCTGTCCGGAGCCCAATCAAAGGTTCCGACATTGCCATCCTTGTAGATCACCCGTTCTCCGGAACCATCGGCATTCGCGACGCACAGCATGCTGCGTCCCGCGAGGTAAGCGATGGACTTGCCATCCGGAGATGGAGTCAGCTTGGTCTTCGGCTCCTTGCCCTTTGTGACCGGTTGTTCCTCCAGGCCGGTAGCGCGCCACCAGAAGTCCGCGGGCTTGTTCCGCTTCATGCGGAAGTAATTCGAGTCAACCCCATCGTCCTTGCGGAAATAGAGCCAGCTTCCGTCCTTCGAAAAAGTAGGGTCACTTTCCCATGCGGAGGTTTCGGTGAGGCGGTGGGGTTCCTTGAGCACGGTGTCCATCGCCCACAGCTCACCTTCGGCGGAGAATGCGATTTCAAGCCCACTGGGTGAGAAGTCGGCATCGGTGGCGCCGGAGACCTTGCGGGTTTCATGATCGAGATCCGGCATGTCCTCAATCGCGTAGATCGGGATCACCTGCGGTTCGCCGCCTGGCGACCAACGCCACAGGTCGAAACCGCGGCGGAAGACGAAGGTCTTCCCATCCCGTGACACCGTCGGAAACATCAGACCATCATCCTGGAAATGGGTGAGTTGTTCATCCTTGCCATTCTTCGCATCCTGCGACCACAGATTGAAGGTGTCATCCCGTTCCGAAACATGGAAGAAGCCCGATCCATCCGATCGCCACAGCGGATAGCGGTCTTCGATTTCCGATTTCGCCTGCTTGTCGAAAGCTCCGCTTTTGAAGTCGTAACTCCAAATCGAGGAGGCACGGGAGCCATGATAGCCTTTCCGGTAAGGGGAGTCCCCATCCAGCGTGAACAGCAGTTTGCCACCGTCTGGAGAGACGCGGGCCCATTGTGCCGGCACATCGAAGAGGATCTTCTCGGGAGCGTCCTTTGTGAGGTCCACGGCGATCAACCGCTCGGGCTTCACGTCATCCAGATCCCGTGGGCCACGTAAGATGGCGGTCTTTCCATCCGGAGTGATGGTCTCCAGAATTCCACCTTCCGAATGAAAACTGAGCTGGGTCGCGGGTCCCCCTCCGGCAGGCATTGAGAAGAGCTTCAGTCCTCCGGCCCGCCCGCTGGAGAAATAGAGCGTCTTGCCATCCGGGGAAAAACACGGGTAGGCGTCGCGTGCAGGATGGCGGGTGAGCCGTTGTGCGAGCCCTCCGGTAGTAGCCACCGACCACAGATCGTCCTGCCATTCAAACACGACAGACGCACCATCCGGGGACAGAGCGGGGGAGCTTGTCAGGGTGATCGGAACCGCTCCAGTTGGCGTGGTATCTGCGGCAAGTAACAAGGAGGGAGCTGCCGTGGAAAGCGCCCAGACTGTGAAAGAAAACCGGAATCTCATGCGACGCAGTCGATACTGGCGAACCGGGCCGGCCTTTTCAACCATCCAGCCGGATCAATCCCGGTCGAAGCGGAAAACCGGTTCCCACGGATGCGGCAGGCCTCGCACCTGCCTGCGAAGAATCTCCGCGGCGATTGCGCTGTAAGTGATCCCGTTGCCCCCGAATCCGAGGGCAAAATGGCACAAGGGATGCCCACGATGCCGACCGATGTACGCCAGGCCGTCCCGGGTTTCGCCAAAGGTGCCCGCCCAACGGTAGGCTGGCTCCATCGGAGCTTGTGGGAAAAGTTCCTGCCACCGCTTTTCCAGCCGGGCGGTTTTCCTTCCGATCAGCTTGTCGCGCAGCGCGGGATTCCTGAAAGGGATATCCTCTCCACCCAGAAGTGCGCGGCCATCGGCATCCGTGCGGAGATAGAAGTAGGGCCGTGCGGTTTCCCACAGCAGACAGTCGCGCCACCATCTGGAGCCTTGCGCCAGAGGTTCTGAAGCAAGTGCGAAAGAGCTGCGGAGATCCACGAGATCGCCGGTGTCGAACAGTGATTCGGTTTCGTAGCCGGTCGCCACGATCAAACGCTTGCCGTAGACGTTGGTCCGGCGGTTGGTTCGCACGATCAGACCGTCCCGGTTTGTGTCGACACGAACGGCGCAGGTGCGGTCGTAGATCCGGCCACCTCTCGACACGATGGTATGTAGAAGACGATTCGTCAGCCGGTAAGGATCCACCTCGGCGGCCTGGGGCGAATGAAGGGCAGCAGGGCGGGCGAAATCGAAATGGCTTCTGACATCCGCCTCGTTCCAAAGCTCTACCTCGATACCCGCAGCTTTCCTAGCCTCGCACTCCGCGGCGAGGATCGAAGCATCCCGCTGGCGTGAAGCCAGGTAAACACTGTCTTTACGGACAAAACCGCAGTCGTCCCCCGGGGTGCTGCGGATGAGCTGATCGAGCAGATCAATGCTCTCATAACACGCCTGGTAGGCCAGGCGGGCCGAGCGCTCGCCATGAAGGGAAATCAGATCGATCAAGTGCGTATCGATCTCATACTGGAGCAATGCGGTGCTGGCGCTGGTGCTACCGTGACCGATCTCGCGGGCATCCAGCATCACCACATCATGACCATCCGCAGTCAGGGCTTCCGCCACGAGGCTTCCTGAGATACCCGCACCCAGGACGATCATGTCACAATGCTCGTCCGACTCCAGAGGCGGATGAATGGAGAGCAATCCATTCCGGAGGGTCCAGTAGGGATGATTGGACGTGAGATCCATGAGCGTGAAGGATAAGAAAAATCCGGCCGGAGGAACGGATGTTCCCCTCGGCCGGAGATTCAATCAGACGAGCGGAAAGCTATGGTGCCTTGCCGTGCATCGAACGATTGAGCGCTGAAACGATCAGCAGAACGAGGAACACCACGAACAGGATCTTCGCGATGGTGGCGGCCAGACCGGCCAGAGCACCAAAGCCAAGGAACGCGGCGATCAACGCCAATACCAGGAATGTGAGAGCCCAACTTAACATAACGTCTCTTTTCTACCGCCGGAGTCATTTGCGGCCGATCGGGATCCGGCGAATCCCAGCCGGTCCGAGGGTGAATCAAGTGTCATCAACCATGAGTTCGAAGGCGCGTATCGCCAAGTCGACCTCTGAAATGGCCTCCGCGATCAACGGGGCATGGTCAGGGATGAGATTGCCGCTCTCCATGACGGAGTGGAGAGTGCGTGAAAGTTCCTTCTCTCCGCGCAGACATTCCTCCACCACCGTTGTTGCGTCATGATCGGAAAGTTTGTCGCGCAACCGAATCCACCAACGGTGGATACCTGCCTCTGGGCTTCCGCTCGTGTCGGGCTGGCGTCCATCCGAGTGAAGCAATTCGGCTACCCGACCCGCGATGTGGTCGCGGCGCTCCGCGATATGACGGAAGGTGCGGGTGAGGCCTTCATCAGTCACAGTTTCGGCGGCCTGCTTGTAGCCGTCCCGGGAATCGACATAGCGGGTCAGCACCTCTTGCAGCGCATCGGCCTCTTGGAGAATGGTGGCGGGATTCATATACCACCCATTTCGCAGTCATGATGCCAACGCTGTAGGGTTTGGTTTTGGTGGTTCTAAATCAGCATGTTGTGAATTGATTCGCGGCCGGTCTCTGTCCTCCTTGAAATGCATGATGCACGCTCCACCGGGTGAAACGTGCATCACGAGAAACGAAGTTGGAGAGTGTCTTACTTGACCTTCACACGAATCACGGTGGAGAGGCCGGGACGGAGGTTTTCCAGCGAATCGCGCACGGAATCCTGATCGAACACGATCTTCACCGGAACGCGCTGCACCACCTTGGTGAAATTGCCGGTGGCGTTGTCAGGAGGCAGGAGCGCGAATTGAGCACCGGTGGATGGAGCAACGCTTTCGATCTTGCCTTTGAACTTTCTGCCATCCAGCGCGTCGACGGCGATCTCGACTTCCTGCCCAGGCTTCATCGAGGCGAGCTGGGTTTCCTTGAAGTTGGCAACCACCCACACGTCGTTTTCAACCAGAGCGAAAACCGGCTGGGACGCCTGGATCCGGTTGCCGGTTTCGATGTTCTTGTTGCCCACGTAGCCATCGGCTGGGGCGATGATCTTGGTGTAGTCGTATTGGCGCTGAGCATCGCGCAGGGCGGCCACCTGGGCTTCGGTGTTGGCCTTGGCTGCTTCAATCTCCGCAGCAGCAGCTTCCACTGCGGCTTCGCTGGTTTTCTTCTTCGCCTCGGCGGCGGCGAATGCAGCTTTGGCACCATCGAGCGTGGCGGTGGTGGATGCCACGATGCCGCGGGTGGTATCGAGTTCCGCTTCCGACACGGCACGGGTATCGCCCCGTGAGAGGTTGCGGTTGCGGTTGTAGTTGATGTTGGCGAGATCGAGTTGCGCTTCGATCTGCTTGATCTGAGCATCGGCGCTGGCGATCTGCGCTCCAGCTTGGAGAACTTCGGCCTTCGCTTGATCCAGCGCGGCCTTTGCCTGAGCCTCACGGGCGATCGACTGGGCTTTCGCCGCCTCGATTTTCTGGCGCATGATGTCGAACTCGAGCGGATCGATCTCAGCGAGCAGTTGACCGGCTTTGACCTGATCGTTCTCATCGACCAGCACCTTGGTCACAGGACCACCGACACCCGGACTGATACGGTGAATGTGGCCGGTGATGTAAGCATCATCAGTCTTTTCGTAGGCGATGGACTCGTGAATGAAGTGCACCAGCCAGGCGGCTCCGCCGGCAAGGATGCCGAGGGTGACGAGGCGGGAGACGATGCCGCGCTTTTTCTTCGGGGGTGCTGGTGTGGGAGCGGAAGAGTCCCCGGCAACATCATCGGAGAGGATGCCGGATTCCCCGCAAGTTTCTTCAGACGGAGTGGATGATTGATCGGACATGGTGGGCGGAATTGAAATTGTTGGATCTCAGTGGGCGGCCGCGGCTGCGTCGCCGGCGTTTTTGTTCGGCTTGCCGCCAAGGAAGATCAGAAGCGGGAGCGTGAAGATGAAGAGGGCCGCGACGTAGGTGAAGATGTCCTCGTAGGACTGGAGCAGGGCTTGGCCCGAGACGATGCGATCGAGCAACCCGAGGGCCTGGTCGTGCGCGACTTGCTTGCTGCCGGAGTGTGCGGTGAAGGCATTGGTCAACAGATCGATGCGTTCTCCAACCTGGGGGCGATACTCGGAGATGCGCTCGACCAGCACCGAGCGGTGCAATGCCTCGCGCCGGGCCAACAGGGTGGTGATCAATGCGATGCCGATGCTGCTGCCGAGCTGGCGGGTGAGGCTGTAGAAGCCCGAGCCTGCGGCGATGTCCTTTTTGTCGAGCGGTCCCAGCGTCGCGATACTCAGCGGCATGAACATCATGACGCTGCCGAAGCCGCGTGCGATCAAGGGCCAGAAGAGCTGCTTGGTGCCGGTATCCAGATTGATGTCCATGAGCAGGAATCCGGTGAGACTGGTGAGAATGGCTCCGAAGAAGATCATCACGCGTGGGGAGACCTTGTTGCCGATCTTGCCATACATCATCATCATGGTGGCGGAAGCGATCGCGCCGGGCACCAGGATCATGCCGCTCTGGAGCGCGGTATAGTGCAGGTAGTCCTGCACGAAGATCGGCACTGCAAACATGATGCCGTAGAGGCCCATGCCCAGCACGGCGGAGTAGAGGCTGCCACCGATCATCGAGCGGTAGCGTAGCACGCGCAGGTCCACCGCGGGATGCTCGGTGGTGAGCTCGCGCCAGATGAAGACAATGATGCCGATCACGCTGGCGACGGCGGCGGTGCAGATGAAGCGCGACTCGAACCAATCGTCCTGCTGGCCTTCCTCCAAAACGAGCTGGAAGCAGGCGAGACCTACGGCGAGTAGTCCGATGCCGGCCCAGTCCACCTTGCCGGTACGGTTGATTTCCTCCGGTCGGTCGGAGGGCATGAAAGTGGTGCACATCAGCACCGCCAGCACGCCGAGGGGCAGATTGATGAAGAAGATCCAACGCCAGCCCATGTTGTCCGTGAGCCAGCCGCCAAGCACCGGGCCGATGGCGGGCCCGACAATGACGCCGAGGCCGAAGATGGCCTGGGCGAGCGGACGTTCTTTCGGTGAGAATGTTTCGAAGACGATCGACTGCGCCTTCGCAAGCAGGCCGCCACCGGCGATCCCCTGCAGGACGCGGGCGAAGATCAGCATGCCAAGGCTGTTCGAAACGCCGCAAAGCAGCGATGCGAGAGTGAAGCCGATCAAGGAGAAGACGAAATAATTGCGGCGACCAAAGCGATGGCCAAGCCACGCGGAAAGGGGAATGATCACCACGTTTGCACAGGCATAGCTGGTGGAGATCCAGCCGGCCTCGGAAAGAGTCGCACCCAGGTTGCCACGGATGTCCGGCAAGGCGACGTTGGTGATGACGGTGTCAATCACTTCCAGGATCGCTCCCAGCGAGGCGGCGAGCGCGATCACCCATTTGAGGACGCCTTTCTGAAGCAGGCGTGTCGCGATCGGGCTGAGTTGTTCCGGATCGGAACCGTATAGAGTGGCGGCGGCCGCGCTCATTTGATGGGAGAAGAGATGCCGCGGACGATGAGATCGACGCAGGCGCGGACGTAGTGGTCCTGGTTGTATTCCAGCTTGAAGGGACAGTCCGACTTGAGGACGTGGGTGAAAATCATGCCCACGAGTTGATCGACCACGATCATCGGATCGATATCGGCGAGCACTTCCCTGCGATCCTGAGCATCGCGCAGGCGCTTGGTGAGTTCATCACGGCGCGGGCGGAAGATTGCGCGCAGGACCTTCATCTCATACTCCTCGAACTTCTGGATCTCACCGACCAGCACGCGCATCAGCGAGACGTTCTGCTTGAGACTGGCGTAGTCGGCTTCGGCGAAAGCGGTGATGACCTCCCGCAATGGGGCGTCTTCCGGCAGGGTGTCGAATTTCTCGGCGAGAGGATTGGATTTCCGTTCGAATGCCTTTTCAAGGACCGCTGCGAGCAGGTTCTGCTTGGTCTGGAAGTTCCGGAACAAGGTCACCTCGTTCACTCCTGCGGTGCGGGCGATTTCACGCGTGGTGGCGCTGCTCAATCCATCTCGGGCAAAAACGAGCGCCGCAGCCTCCACCAGCTTTTCGGCAGCGGTGATCTTGCGGCGTTCCGGGGTAGTGGTCCGGGTGGGCATTATGAATGCAAGTGGTTGCTTGCATTCGTGTAGCCGAACCGGCCTGTCCTCAAGCGAAAATCCCAAATTAGACGGGGGATTCCTACGTAGGGCGGGGAGGGGCCACCTGCGTTACTTCGAAAACCAAACGTCCGCCCTGATGCTGAGCACCGGGGCGGACGCGAGGTTTCATGACTCCCGCAAGGGGTTATTCCTGCAGAAGAATTCGATAGAAGCAGCGCGGATTGATGGAACGATCGAGATCCACCATTTCCTCATGCGATGCTGAGGATGGGACGACGTCGCGCACCCGCTCCCATGTCTGGAGATCGTAGCTGCGCTGGACGGTGTAATTTTTTCCCGGCTGGGAACTGAAGCGAAGGCGCATCTGGTTTCCCTCGATGCTCGATTGTTCCAATTTCAAGGCAGTCGGTGCGGTGACCGTAAAGTTGAAGCGGTTCGAAACCTCGGTGTAGGAATCGTTGGTGTACATCGCCACGAAGTAGTCACCCGGCTCGAGGCTCGGGAGATGGAAGGTGGCGCTGCCGGAGGTTTTGCCGTCGAAGTAGAGGTAGGAAGTCAGCACATCCACACCGGGTGTCTGGCCTTGCTTGAAGATACCCAGGTAATCTTTCGGAATGCCCGGACCGTTGGCGAAGGTGACGGTGAAGTCCTGTCCGCTCGGAACGATGTTGGATGCCATCGAAACACTGGAGATCTGGCTCCCCACCGAGAATGCCACCCGCTGGCTGATCTCGAAGTAGCCGTCGTTCACCAGATAGACGGCGTAGTAATAGCCCTTGGGCAGGCTCGTGAAGGCCTTCGTGCCGGAAGCGGCCGGGGTGTATTGATAAGCGGTGGAATAGACTCCGGTGCCGCCGGGAGTCTGTCCGACCTTGTAGATGCCGATCCAGTCTTTGGTGCTTCCCGGCGCGTTTGCGAAGGTGGCGTTGACGGTCTCTCCCTCGGCGTAAGCGGTTTTGTCGGTGGTGAGGGTGGGGAGTACTGCCTACGTAGAAGGGCACGCGTGGCGCGATCTCGGTGTAGCTGTCATTCGAGAAGAAGGCGGCATACCATTCCTGGGCTGCGGCCAGGTCGGTGGTGAATGCGAGTGAACCACTCTTGCCGGTGACATACTTCCATGTGGTGGAAGCGGTGCTCGATCCCGGGGTCTGACCCTTCTTGTAGATTCCGATCCAATCCTTGGCGTTTCCGGGACCGTTCTCATAGACCACAGAGAAGTCTTCAGTGGAGGCGTAGACTTTCTTGGCCATCGTGATCTTGGGATCGGCCACCACGCTGCCGGTGATTTCGAAAGTCTTTGCCGCGGACCAGGACGACCAACTGGCGTTGCTGTCGCGGTGGCGGACGCGGGTGTAATAGGTGCCGTTCGGAAGCGAATTCGCGGCGAGCGGGAATTGGAGAAGATTCAGACCCGCGTTGATATCCACCGGTTCATAGAGAGGTGCGCCGGTATCGCCGTAGTAGTTTTCAAAGTCGCGGATCTTGTCCACCTTGAGGCTCGTGAACGCGGCATCGGTGGCGATCTGGAACCACGTGCTGTTCAGAGTTTCCGCAGTGCTGGTGGCGAATGCCGTGCTTTGCAGTGCCAATGGCAGGGTGATGGCACCGCTGAACGTATTGGTGAGCGAGGGTTGGGATGGAAGTGCGAGGCCGAGTTGACGGTGGAAGGAGTCGACCACGCGACTGTTGTAGTCCCAGCGGGTGGCGGCGGGCAGCCGGACATTCGCTTCCGCATAGCAGGTGACATCCATGCGGCGGGTGGGGAGATCGAACTCCATGAGCTGCCAGGCCCAGTGGGCGATGGTCTTCTGGACGTCATCCCAGTCCATCTCGGTGGACTGGCCCCAATACTGGTCCCATGCCGTGCCGCCGGAGATGATGTGGTAGATCGGCCACTCGCGCGTCTGGCCACGTGCATACAGGTGGTGGTGGGCGCCGATGTTGAGCACGTGCTTTTCCGTCTCCGCGAACATCGGCATGATGTCGGTACGGAACCAGGAGGAGAGGTCGCCGACGTATTGCTCGCACTGGTAAGGACGGTGGCAGACACTGATGCACAGGTCCGTGGTGGAGTCGGTCTTGAGGACGTCCACGAGAGAGCGCACCCAGCTCTTCTGTTCCGCTCCGGTGTGCTCGCTGCTGGTGTGCACGAAGGCGATGTTCGCCATCTGATAGGAGTAGTATTTCTCCACGCCGGGACTGGTGACTCCACCGTAGTTGATGTCGTCGTATTTGAAGATC
Organism: Luteolibacter sp.; assembly: GCA_049840755.1. Lineage (GTDB taxonomy): Bacteria > Verrucomicrobiota > Verrucomicrobiia > Verrucomicrobiales > Akkermansiaceae > Luteolibacter. The sequence goes on from JASGJM010000003.1 coordinate 45,648, forward strand.
CGGCTGTAGAGGTCCATGCCGGTATCGTAGTAGGTCTCATGGTTTCCGATCGTGGTCATGATCGGAAGGTTCGGAGAGATCAGGCCGCATTGTTTGAAGTGCAGATTCCGGTAGTGATCCAACGTGCCGACATCCACTTGGTCGCCGGGCATCAGGATGAAGTCCACCACTTCCTCGATCGGCTTGTTGTAGAGCGATTCGATCTTGCTCTTCGCGCAGGCGATCAGCTTCTCGTAGCGGTTCTCGGAGATGATCTGATTGTCGCCCATCACGAGCACGCGCAGCTTTCCAGTCTTAGTGCCTGCAGGTGGCGGGGTGCGGAACCGGAATACATCGGACACGGAGCTGCCATTGCTCACACGATAGTAATAGTAGCTGTTCGGCGAGAGACCGGTGATGCGCCCGGCGTGGTAGTTGTAGCCCGTTCCCAGTACATCGAGGCCGGCGGCCACGGAGTTTGTCAGCGTCTCCGGAGAGTTGCCCCATTCGATCAGTCCGGTGGGCGAATTGTCAGTGAACCAGGACACCCACATGGAATCCGGACGAGGTGTCTGGAGATAAGGACGGATGCCGGTCGGGATGCCGGTGTATCCAGCGGGGAATGCAAGGCTGCGCGTGGCGAGGCCGAGCGTTCCGAGAGCGGAAAGGCGGAGGAATTGGGCGCGATTCATGAGTGGCATGGACTATGGAGAACGAGCGGTCGGAACCGCATGGTGGAAACCGACGGAAGAGCGTGCATTTTCGTCCGGATGGAGGCGTGGATCGTCACCATCTGTCACTGGACGCTCGTTTCAGTTCGGGGAAACTGAGAGGCGGAAAAACTGCTTCTGAACTCCTATGGGTGACGTAATTTTCACGGACATTTCCTCGCTGTCGCTACCGGCTGGAGATGCGGCCTCGTCACTGCACCAATCGATGCCCGGAAGCCAGTTTGTGAGATCCGCGGAACGGAGCAGTTGATAGCGCACACCACCCGCCCGGTAGTCGCTGCCGGGACCGCTGCCACCCTTGCGGCGCAGATAGGTCACATGCATTCCATTGCTGTCCGAGTGGGTTCGGCAGAGGCGTGCTGCATCGGAAAAGCCCGATGGCATTCCGGAAGCGTAGTTGAGGGCGTTGCTGATGCCATTGCCGGTGTCGTCACCATTCCATCCCTGGGACGCTCCACCGCCGAAACGCTGGTTTTCCCAGTAATCCGGCAATCCATTGGTGTTGGCATCCACGGGCTTCACGCTGAACTCCGTGAGCACGGCGGCATGGTCGGATGGCCACGTGTTGCCCGCGATCGCCGTGATGTCGCTATAGTAGTTGTTGAAGGTGTTTTCCACTGCGGTGCGGAAAACATCTGAAGCAACCGTCGTCAGGCGGTTGCCCTTGGCGAAGACGAAGTCGATACGATCAAGCGGTTCATCACCGGTGTAGATCGGAGACCAGGTGTTGCCCGGAGTTGCCACCGGATCGGGATGAATCTGGCGGAAGGTGTCAACCAGACCGGCATTGGTGAGAGACAGGGTGGCTGGCCACGCGATCGTCTTGCCCGAGTGCAAGGAAGACGCCGCTGCCGTCCAGTCCTGGTGCGATGGACAGTTGAAATCTCCACACACAATCACCGGAGTCTGATCGGCCGCCGCAAGCTGGCTCTGCATCGCGGTCATCAAGGCAGCGGCCTGTTCATCGCGATTCGAAGCCAGTTCCTCCGTCATCGTGCTCTCGTTCGTAGAACCGGATCGGGCTGCCTCATAGGGGCCGTAGTGCAGGTAGTCGAGATGCGTCGAATAGACGATGACTTCCTGGAGGGGGCTGTCACATAGGGTCACCCGCGCGCCGACGGCCACACTGGCGGAAAACGTTTCGTTGATGGGATAGCGGCTGATGAGGCCGACATCGGTGCCACCGGGAATACGGGTGTAGTACCAGCCGATCTCCGCAGCAACCGCCTGCGGTTGGAACTGGTTCGAGCCGGTGACATTGTCCGTGCTCTCCACCGTGCACACCACATCCGCGCCGGATTGGAGGATGCTGTCGATGCCCTTTCTCACGCCATTGGTCACTTTACCCCAGCCATGGAAGAGATTGTAGGAAAGGACCTTCAACCGGTTGACGTGGGCGGTGCCGGGTGCGAAGACTTCCACTGTGAAGGTCGCCGTGGCATTGTTGCCGGGAATGTCGGTAGCTTTTACCGTGAAAGTGTTCACGCCTGTGTCTCCGGAGCCCGGAGTGCCACCGAGGGTTCCGTTGCTTGATATCGTCAGCCAGGATGGGCCGGATACCTTTGTGAAGGTCAGCGTGTCGCCGGTATCCGCGTCCTTCGCATAGCCGCGGACGCAGCCGCTGTAGGCTGTTCCGGTGATTGCATACCGCAGTGGAAATCCGTTCACCACCCACTGTGGTACGGCCGGCCCACCCGCCGCCGTGATGGTGAATGGAACTGCGGTGGCGATGTCCGTGTAGCCATCGTTTGCATAAAAATGAGCTACATAGGAGCCTGCGGCCAGTGTCGGACTGCTGAACGTCACGCTGCCGTTCTGCACTGCGGTGGATGGTGCGGTGCGGCTGCCATTGAGATAGTACCAGAGGAGGGAATAGTCCGTTCCCGGTGTTTGAGTGGAGCGGTAGATCGCGATCCAATCCTTGGTGGTGGTCGTATTGCCCGTCGCACGGCCGAAGGTGGCGGTGATGTTCTCCCCGTAGGCATAGCTCGCCTTGCTCAGACTGAAAGTGGGGGGAGCAGGCAGGACGGTGAATGAAACCGCCGGAGCCAACTCGGTGTAACCGTCGTTCGAAAGAAAACGGGCGACATAATTGCCTGCCGCGAGAGCCGGACTGGTGAAAGTGATGCTGCCACTCTGCACCGCCGCTCCCGGGGCGGTTTTGGTGCCATTCAGATAGAACCAGCGTTGCGACGGGCTGCTGCCGCTGGGGACTTGGGTGGGTGTGTAAATGCCGATCCAGTCTTTTGCCGCCTGCGGAGTATCGCCGGCGGTGCGGGTCCAGGTGGCCGTGATGTTGTCGCTGGATGCGTAGGTCGTTTTATCCAGCCCGAACGTGATGGCTTGGGAAAATGCGGGGAGAATCCAGAGAGCGAAGAGCAGCCTCCGTAAGAGACCGGGCAATGAGGGGTTCTTCATGCCTCCCAGTGTGACGGAATCGCCACAATCGAGGAGGTGGCGAAAGCGTCGAACGAGCGGGCATTTTCAGCGCTCGTAGCCGAAGGCCTCGATGAACGGATCGAGGTGGTGCATGTGATGCGCCAACCACGGTTCATACAGCTTCCATCGGCCAATGGAGTCCGTGTTGAACGATTCTCCGGCGATCAATTCCGGTGACCAAGGGAGACCGAGGAAGGCGGTGAGCTTGCGACCGGTTTCAGCGGGTCGCGCAATCAGATCCTCGTAGCGCACCCGCAGGGTGGGATGGGGGAGGATCGGCTCTAGATGCAGCCAGTGGCGCATCGTATCCGCGTAGAAGCGGCAGGTCTCTCCCAGATCGATCGAGGCGGCGCTGTCCGGGGCCATGGGCACCAGTGTCAGGAAATAGGAGATCACCGCATCCCGGGGATCCCGCAAGGGCATCAGCACGCGGCTTTCCGGGAACAGACGCAATGGCAATGGCAGGTCGGCCGTATGGAAGGGTTCCCGATCAAGGAGCACACGCCCCCTCAGCGATTCCCCAAGGAGGGCTTCCGTGCAACGAACGTAACGCTCGCGATCGGCGATCAGAAGGGCGGTGGTGAGATTGTTCAAGTTCAGGAATGCATCGTCCATCGTCGCCGCCTGATGGACCATCGGGCGTGTGAACTGGGAAAACAGGATTCCGGATTCATCCGTGCCGAGGCAACGGGGGTGCTTGGTGAGAATGTGTTCAACCAACGTGGCACCGCTGCGCGGAAAGCCTCCCATCAGGGCGATCGGGTGCCGATGCGCATTCGCAGGGAATCCGGTCTGCCACCCTTGCCAGTCGTCCGCAGTAATACGGCAGGTGAGGGACCATTGGCGTTCACGGATGCGATAGGATTCCTCCAATGCTGGAAGGGCCTGCGGAGAAAGACTGGCCTTCGCCTTGGTGAGCTCGCGCATCACGACCTCCGGTTCACCCATGCGATCGAAAATGTCCGCAAGCTCATAGCGTAGCCGCCAATCCTCCTCCCCGGGATGTTGCTGGAGTTGCTTGACCAAGCGCTTGCGGGCGGCGTGGAGGTCACCGGCATCGATATCGAGATGGGCGATCAAACGGGTGGCTTCCGCATGGGTGGGGTCCGCCGCCAGAGCGCGCAGGGCTAGCTCCCGAGCTTCCTGACCGTGGTGGGCACGCTCGTGGACGCTCGCCAGCATGCCCAGTAAATCCGCATTGTCCGGATGCCGGGCGAGGGCGACGTCCAGCAGTCTGGCTGCGCGATCGAAGTGGCCGATCGAGAATTCCGCCCGCGCCGCCCGTAGCAGCGGGGTGGGATCTTCCATCGGCAGGCTCGCCAGCCGCTCGTGCAGGCGGCCTGCTGCGGTGAAATCGTAGGTCATCCACAGCAGGGTCGCGAAGTCTGACAACAGGGCCGGATCGTTCGGGCTGGCGGACAACGCTGCTTGGTACAACACCCGGGCGTGATCGGAATCTCCTTCCTCCGCCGCCCGCTTGGCACGGGAGTAAAGCTCCTGATCCTGAACGCCGGAGGTGGGTGCCATTGCATTTAGCATGGCACGGATGCCCGTAGCCGGAAAAGGTGAAATGTTAGAGAAACCTGAAATTTTTGTTAGATGCCATCTTGCCGTCGGCGGCGCAGCAGGCCCAGCAATCCCGCCGATCCGAGCAAGGCGGCGGAGGGTTCCGGCACGGCGAACTGGGAGAAGGCAATGTTGTCCACGGCGATGTTGGCATTGCCGCCGGCACCCCCGGTTCTCGTCAGCACCAGGCTGTAGGCGCCCGCATCCGGGGCGACATAGCCCACGGTAATAGCTGGTGACGCCGAGCCGCCTGTGAAGAGTCCGGTGCTGCCGTTGAGGACCGTCACGCTGTCCGAGGACCGGACCACCGCCCAGTCGAAACTGAATTCGCCATTGGTGCTCGATGCGTCCGTGGAGCTTGCGTAGTAGCTGAAGAAATTGAAGCTCTCGATGGAGACGCCGTATCCGGCCTGGGGCGTGAAGGTCACGCTGAAGGCATTGCCGGTATTTGCCGTATTGAGCTGCCCCACGCCACCGGTCCAGACCGAGTCCGTATAGAATTCCCAACGAACGTTGGTCCCCGTGCCGGTGGCCGACCAGGTGAGATCGATGTTCGGTGTGCCCTGTCCCAGGGTGACGGTGGTGCCCGTCACTCCTCCGGCATTCGGGATATTGTCTCCGAAGGTGTTCGAAATCGCCGCATTGGTGGTGCCACCCGCAAAGGTGATCACCGTGGAAGCGTTCGCTGGCAGGATGAGCAGACCAAGGGAGGAGGAGAGGAGCAGGGCGGACTTCATCGGATGGGCGTTGGAGGGACGGGTGCCATCATCCTCCTTTGAGCCCTGCGGAATAGGGGCAAAATCGGCACGCTCGGTGCCAATAACGCCGGATGGCATTTTCGGATTCGTCACCGGAGATCCTTGGGCATGATTGGCCTGCCCTCATGAAGCCATCCCATCCTGCCCGCCGGAGCGTCGGTTTCCGTCATCCGGTATGGTCGTGTTACGCCCCTCAGATTCTCACCGGGATTGTGGACTTCATGCGCGAGCACGAGCTGTGGCGGCTGGCCACGGAGAATGATCTTTTCGGGGAAATGGAGGCGGTGAAGCTCGATCACGATTGGCGTGGCGAGGGGCTGATCGTGTTCCGGGCGACAGAGGAAGAGCTCGCCGCATTTCGCCAGCGCGGGCAGGCGGTGGTCTTGACCAGCACGGAAGGTCCGGATCTCGGGTTTCCCCGGGTGGTGACGGACAATGCCATGATCGGGGCCTTGGCAGCCGAGCACCTGATCGAATGCTCGGTCCCGGATTTCGCGTTTCTCGCCCGTGGCGAGACTTACTATCGTGAGGAGCAGTTTGCTCCCGGCCATCGTCGCTACTCGCGTGAACGACTCGGAGGCTTCCGGACGAAGTTGGCCGAATACGGTTGTGAACCGGTGGTCCACTATCTCAAAGGCCGTCCGCTGTGGAAGGCTCAGACCTGGCGTGAAATCGAGACCGAGGTGATGGCCTTCCTCGATACCCTACCGTCGCCCTGTGGTCTTTTCGTCGCGGATGATTCGCTAGGCGCGGTGGCGCTCCGGGCGGCGGATCGCCTCGGGAGAAAAGTGCCGGGGGATCTGGCAGTGATCGGATTCGGCGACGACGCCGTCTGCTGCTTCTCCACCTGGCCGGCCCTCAGCAGCATCGCTTATCCCGGTCGCGAGGTCGGGCGCCAGGCAGCGGAACTGCTGTGGAGGCAGATGAACGGGGAGAAAACGCTGGGCGGGCGGGTGGAAATTCCAGTGGGAAAAGTCATCGCCCGCGAATCCAGTGATACCCTCGCGATCGCCGATCCGGAAATTCGTGAGCTGGTCCGCCATATCCGGCTCACTGCGCCGCACGATGCCCTGCGTGTCTCGGAGCTGGCCGAGCGAAGCCCCCTCTCGATGACCACGATCAAGGCACGCTTTTCCGCTCTGCTCGGCCACGGCCCGAAACAGGAGATCCAACGCGTGCGTCTCCGCCATCTCCAGCATCTGCTGGTTCATACCGATCTCAGCCTTTCTACCATCGCACGTGATATGAACTTCGGCTCCGCGCACGAACTCAGCCGCTTCTTCCTCACCGAAACGGGTCAGCGACCGACCGAATATCGCGAGTCACTCGGGGATCGCCCTGCTGCATCCGGAGCGACCGCGATCCAGGCCGTGGTGTTCGACATGGATGGCACCCTTTTTGATACCGAGCGGATTTACTACGAGGCATACCGTAGAGCCGTGGAGAACCAGGGTGGAGTTCTGGAAAAGGCGATCTATTTCCAGCATCACGCGGGCACGACCAATGCCGCGATCGAGGCCCGGTTCTCCGAACGGTTCGGCCCGGATTTCTCCGTTCCTCGTTTCCGCGCCGATTGGCACGCGGCGTGGCAGGCTCTGATCGGGCGGAAGCCGCTCAAACCTCTGCCTGGAATCCAGGATACACTGGAGCTCCTCACTGAAGCGGGTATCCCGCTGGCCATTGCCAGTTCCAGCGACCGGGGCGATATCGATCTCTGCCTTCAGGCCTCGGGATTGGCTCCGTGGTTCCGAGTCATCGCATCCGGAGATGAGGTGGAAAGCGGCAAGCCCGCGCCGGAAATCTACCAGCTCGCCTGCCGCAGGCTCGGCATGGAACCCGCATGCTGCCTCGCCATTGAAGATACGATTCATGGTGTCGAGGCGGCGCTCGCGGCGGAGATGCGTGTCATCAAAGTGGGGGAGGTGCCGGATCGCCCACGGGAAGGCATGATCTTCGCCGGAACCCTTGATCGGATCGACCGCAGTCAATGGGTGGAGATCCTCTCTGGAGGCAGCATCACGGCATGAAAAAGGCGCTCCGTCTGCAAACGGAGCGCCTTGGAAAAATCGAATCTATTGCGGATCAGGGAAGCTCCTTGATGCGGATGTCGCGCCAGCGGACGTGGGTGGTCTTGCCAGCGTGGACCTGCAGGCCGAAGAAGCCCTCGGAGATCGCCTCCGGAGCGGTGTCGGTGTAGTTCACCGTCTGCTCGCCATTCAGCCAGATCTGGATGTGGTTGCCTTCGCAGAGGACGCGGATGCTGTTCCACTCGCCAACCTTGTAGCGCTTGGTGTTGGCCGCGGTGAAGGCATCGGATTCGGCCTTGTCCGCCTTGTTCGGCACCAGCCAGCCGCGCGGCATGCCTTCGCAGTAGAGGCCGGCGGTCCAGCAGCGCTTGCTGGGATCGTGCTCGCACTGGTAGCCGTAGACGCGGCCGTCTTCCTTGTCGGTCTTCTGCAGGCCGCGGATCATGATTCCGGAGTTGCCCTCCGTATCATCGAACTTCATGTCGAAGCGCAGGTCGAAGTTCTTGTAGGTCTTCTCGGTGCGCAGGAACGTGTTGCTTTTCACGTTCTCTCCGATGCCGAGCAGTTCCGGCCCGGCTGCCTTGTATTCGCCGTTGCCGTTGACCTTTTTCCAGCCGGTAAGGTCCTTGCCGTTGTAGAGCGGGGTGAAACCGGGCTCGATGGCGGCGGCGGGCAGGGCCAGGGCGAGGAGTGTCAGTAGGATTTTCATGGAGTGGAGTTCGCGGAGGTGAGCACTATACGTTGGCGGGATCCATAAATTGCACGCCATATTCATTTTTTGATCCTCGCTCCTTTGAAGCTTCAGCCAGGGCTTCAGAGCCCGGTTTTAAGGTCGGAGGATTCCCGGGGCATGGGGCCGGCGACATGCTCGAACGGCTTCGCCCTTTGCGAGCGTAATCCTATTCCCTTTTCGAGGGTTTGGAGCATTCAAGCTCATGATCCGAGAGATATTCACTCGATGCCCAGAGGCAGTTCTTGAAAAAGCGCGGGAGGTTTCTTCTGGACGAAGCCATCCTGCCCGGACGGAACGAGGAAGAGCGGCTTGTCCATGTACCGGATGATTCGTTGGATTTCCTCGGTCCAGAATGCATCCCATTGCGATATCGGCGGATCCGGTATCGCAGTCGCGAGATCCATCAAGCTCCCGATCTTTCCGCTCATGATATCCCGGAGCATGTTCCATGCGGCCTCCGGATCCGGCACGGCGAGTGAAAGGTGGCGTGCCGCCACGCCTTGCATCAGGCCAAGGGGATAAAGATGGGAGGGAGTGCCGGGCATCATCGCCCGAAAGACACAACGGCTCATGCCCCCCAGGGCATAGCGGAAGGATGGAGGAAGCGGGCCGAGTCCCCGTTGATCACGATTGAGGGAGAGGATGAGAGATCCGGGGTGAATGCGCCCCTCCAGCCACCACGGGTCGCCTTTCCATACACCAGTGCGGTTGAATGGGGGGCGATATTCGAGCAAGAGCACGCGCTCCCGTTCCACGGCGGCCACGGCTGATTCGCAGATCTCCCACTCGATCCGGTGGATGCGCGCCACGAGTCGTACCGTCCGCCGGGCGTGTCCTCCCGGAGTGACATGGCGGTAGCTGCCGATCCGGTTCTTCAGATTCGATGACTGCCCGATATAGAGCAGCCGCTCGTCCCGATCGAAGTGGAAATAGACGCCCGGAAGTTCCGGCAGAGCGGCAAAAAAATCCGCGCCCAACCGCCGCGTGAGGAGGTTTTCCATGCGGAACAACTCGGGCTGCCGGGTTCTGGACGATTCCGTCATGGCGGAGTGGGGCGGGTCCCACCCTGATCCCGAGCGTAGCCCGGAGCGAGCTCCTGTCCAAGTTTCCTAAACCGGGAGCAACTCTTTCAACGCGGCGACGATCCGTTCGTCATGAGCGGCGGAGACGCTGACCCGCAATCGTGCCGTGCCGCGCGGGACCGTGGGAAAGCGGATGGCCGGCACCATGAAGCCTCCGGCTTCCAAACCGGCGGAGGCGGCAAGCGCGTCCTCATTGGATCCCAGCAGAACGGGAATGATGGCGGACTCCGCATCTCCCGAAAGAAGCCGGATGTTCGCATGCAGCCGTGTTCTCAAAGCATCGCCCTCACTTGAGCGGATCAGTGTGAGCGATTCACGGGTGGCATGGGCAAGGGCGGGTGGGGGAGCAGTGGAGTAGATGAATGCCCGCGCGCGGTTGACCAACAGATCAATCCAAGTGCGGGAGGCTGCGACATAGCCGCCGGATAGTCCCGCAGCCTTGCTGAAGGTGCCCATCTGGAATGCAACCCGGCTCTGAAGTCCGCAACGTGCGGCAAGCCCCATGCCTTCCGGTCCGAGGACACCGAAGGCGTGTGCTTCGTCCAACCACAGCAGGGCATCGGCCTCCTCCGTAGCGGAGACAAGCTCCTCTAGCGGGCATAGATCTCCATCCATGCTGAAGACCGATTCGGTCACGACCAGGATCCGACCGCTGGCATTCTTTTCCCGGACTGTGGACAGCAGCTTGCGCAGTTTCGCCACATCATTGTGGGGGAATACCCGCAGCGTGGCGCCGGACAGCTTTGCCGCGTCGATCAGCGATGCGTGGCAGAGCTTGTCGAGAACGACCGTGTCGCCGCTGCCGACGATCACCGGCAGGCAACCGATGGCGGTGGCGAAGCCGGAGGAGAATACCAATGCGGCTTCCGTGCCTTTGGCCGCAGCCAGATCCTCTTCCAGTGCGGCATGAGGAGGAAGCGTGCCCGCCACCAAGCGCGAGGCTGCGGATCCCGAGCCATAGAGTCTCACTCCCTCGATGAAGGCTTCCGACAACCGCGGATGTGCGGCGAGTCCGAGGTAGTCGTTCGACGCGAAGTTGTGCAGTGTGCGGCCGTTCCGGACCACTTCTGGTCCGGCTGGAGATTCCAGAGGGCGCAGCACCCGCCGCAATCCTGCGGCCGACAGCTCTCCGAGTTCGACTTCCGGATCAACGGCCATGAGAAGAAGCAGCCGTTATCGCTCCAGCGACCATCGCAGCAGCTTTTCCGAGTCCTTCCAGATGAAAGGGGTGGTGGACTTCAGCACCACCACGATGGTGGAGCGGCCGTTGAGCGAACCGGTGCACACCAGGCAGCGTCCGGCGGCATCGGTGGTGCCGGTTTTCATGCCGTTGCAATACGGCACGGACTTGAGGACGCGGTTGGTGTTTTCGAGCAACTTGGTGTGGCCGTCGGCGAACTGGAATTCGAAGGCTTTCGTCGCCACATAAGAACGCAGCAGCGGGCTACGGTAGGCGTAGCGCGCGGCGATGGCCATGTCGCGGGCGGTGGAATATTGAGCGGTGCTTGGCAGGCCGTTCGGGTTGACGAAATGGGAGTTCCGCATGCCCAGGCTGGCGGCCTTGCGGTTCATGACATCGGCGAAGCCGTCCACGCTGCCGCCCACATCGCGGGCGAGGGCGCGGGCCACGTCATTGCAGCTTTTCACCATCAGCGCCTTCAGCAGGTCGCGGCGGGAATAGGATTCGCCCGGCTTCATGTCGAGCCGGGTCGGTTCGCAGGCGACGTCGATTTTTTCGATCACGACCGGCTTGTCCATGTTGCCGGCGTCGAGCACGCACAGGGCGGTGATGATTTTCTGGGTGCTGGCCACCTGGCGTGGCGTGTCCGCATTCTTCGCGTAGAGCACCCGGCCGGAGTCGGCGTCGATCACGATGGCGCTTTCCGCAGCCACGGCAGGCGGCGCGGTCGGAGGAATGGAACCAAAGCTCCGCGGTTGTTCGACGGTTACCGCCGGAGTCTGCGGGCTGCCGGAGTTGCCTCCGTTGTTCGAGCGGAGAGGCGGGGCGACTGCGCAGGCAGTCGGAAGCACGGAAAGGAAGAGCGCGGCAGAGCGAAGAAGAAGCGGGCGCGGCATGGGCGGGATTTGCCTCATTGGGCGCGTCGCTTCAAGGTTCAATCCGGAGTCTTTCCGCTTGCCGAATTAATTTTGCCATGGTTTGTTCCGTTGAACACTGTTCACAACGCCATGTCGCAGGGACTCACTTCACGCCAACGGGAAATCGTCGAGTATCTCAAGGACGCCCAGCGCCGGACCGGCGTGATGCCGTCCACGCGCGAGATCCAGCACTATTTCGGCTTCTCCAGCCAGACCGCCGCCATGAGCCACCTCCGCGCGTTGGAGAAAAAGGGTGTCATCCAACGGCTTCCTGGGAAGGCCCGCGCGGTTGTCTTCCCAGAGGATCTCGACCGTGAGCAGATCGTGGATATTCCAATTTACGGGGAAATCGCAGCAGGGATGTCCCAGGATGCCGAACCGGAACGCCGGGGCTGCGTGTCCATCGACATCACCTCGCTTGGCATTCCCCGCAATGCCCGCACTTTCGCTCTCAAGGTCCGCGGAGATTCGATGATCGATGCCCATATTTGCAGTGGAGACACCGTGATTCTGGAATTCCGCGAACCGCGCAACAATGACATCGTCGCCGCACTCATCGACGGTGAGACGACCCTCAAGCGCTTCATCACCGACAAGGGCCGGCCTTTCCTGCGCGCTGAGAATGTCGACTTCCCTGATCTCATTCCCGCCCGCGAGCTCATCATCCAAGGCGTGCTGGTGGCGCTGCTCCGGCAGGCTGCCTGAGGCAGTCTGCGACGGGATCTGATTGATGAAAAAGGCCGCTCTCCCATCCGGGAGAACGGCCTTTGGAATTTTGAACTACGGCGTCCACCTCACTTCAGCGTGGCTTCCGTGTAAGGACGACCGGCCTGATCCTTGGTCGCTTCACGCACCTTGGTGAACAACTCCGGCTTCACCTGATCGGCGGTGTTGGTCCACTCGCGGCGCACGTAGGTGGCCACGTCAGCGAGTTTCGCATCCGTCATCGCCGGGTTCACATACAGGGCCGGCATTTCTCCTGCCGGAGTGTAGGTTTCACCCGCCACCGTCACCGGGCCGCTGAGACCGTGCAGGAGAATCTTGGCGAGGCGTTCGGGGCTGCCGGTCACATACTCGGATTTGTCCAACGGTGGGCCAAGATTCGGCAAGCCCTGACCATCGGCACCGTGGCAGCCGAAGCAGGCGGCCTCCCCGAGGAACATAGCCTTGCCGCGGTTGAAGGACTCCAGATGCTCGCCAGCCAGGCCGGCGCCGGAAACCTTGGCAACCGGTCCCTTAAGACCTTGGTCGAGCCAGGCAAGGAAGGCGGCATCCTTGATCTTGCCTGCGGTGGCGTCCTTGAATTCCGCGATGCGGCCCTTGAGACCGGAGTAGGCTGCGGCTTTCACCAGTGATTCCTTGCCGTCCTTCGAAACGAGATCCGCGAGCTTGGCGAAGGCTTCGGGTGTGGCTACCGGTCCGAGAGCGCGGGCGAGATAGATCTTCACCTCGTCGTTGGCTGGTTGCAGCTTCACGATCTTATCCGCCAGTTTCTTGAACTCGGCTTCCGGCAGCTTGGTCGAGACCCACAACGCCGAGCACACCACCTTCGGATCTTTTGATCCGAGAGCGCTGGCTAGCGGAGTTGCGGTGAGCTTGCCGAGACCCTCAAGCGTCCAGAGGGCATTGATGCTGCCAAGCGGGAAACCTTCCACCCCAGCGAGCTTTTCAAGGAGCGGCACCACGGAAGCATCACCGCGCTCGATCAGGTAACGCTGGGCCATGTCACGCTGCCAGCCGTTCTTGTGGGCGAGCATTTTCACCAGTGCTTCGCCATCCAGCTTGGTGAGGTCGGTCACTGTTTCGAGCGGGCCCGTCTTGTAGCGGATGCGGTAGATGCGACCCTGTCCGTCCGCGGGCTTGTCCAGCAGGCGGCTGGCGTACTGGTCGCGCAGATAGGTCGTCATGTAGGTCTTGTGCTGGAGCAGGCCGTGATGCATGTCGAGCAGCAGCACGGAACCGTCCGGCGCATTGTAGAGGTTCACCGGGCGGAAGCGTTCATCGGTGGATGCAAGCCACTCGCTCTTTCCGAAAGGATGGCTGCCGCTGAGCTTGCCATTCGAGTCAGTGATCTGGATCGCCTTCACGAGATTAACCGAAGGCTCCGGGGAAAGGCCGCGGCCGTACCATTCCGCAGGGAAGTTGATGCCGCGGTAGATCATCGGGCCGGAGGCGGCGGTGGCGTTGATAAGCTTGAAGGTCTTTGGATCCAGCGTGTCCTCGTTGTATCCATTGGACTTCGCCATGTAACCGCGGTTCACGCCCGGGGTGACCCGGATCGGCCAGGTGGAGTTCGGCCCGATTTGCACGAAATCCTTCACCTTCAGATTCACGCCGGGATTGCCGTCGAGAAGGTTCGGTGCGACGAGGTTGCCCCACAGGAAGGTGGAGTTGTCGTTGTAATAGAGACGACCGTAGTCGTCGCGGCAGATGCCCCATTGACCGCGGTTCTGGGTGCTTTCGACGACCCACTTGCCATCGATACGACGGATACGCTTGTCCGACTTGGCGTTGTAGAGCCAGTTGTCGAGGCCACGGACCAGGCCATTCGACTTGTGCTCGGGGTTGCCGCCCTTGCCACCGGCGATCCAATCCTTGGCGACTTCTTCAGGCTCGCCCACGACTTTCAAACCGTCGCGCTTCACCCACAGCAGGCGGTAGTTGTCCACGAACAACACGCCATCCGGGAACACCGCAATCGCACGCGGCAGCAGGACCTTATCGAGGAAAACCGTGCGCTTGTCCGCCTTGCCGTCATGGTCGGTGTCTTCCAGCACCACGAGGCGACCCTGCGGCACATCCTCGCCCTTGCCATCAAGGTCCGGCATGAAGCCCACCATTTCGCAGATCCATGCCCGGCCGGCCGGATCGAAGTCCATGGCGACCGGCTCGACGACCATTGGCTCGCTGGCAAAGGGTTCGATCACGAACCCGGGTGCGATTTGGAAAGCCTTCAAGGAGTCCGGAACCGACAGGACCGGCGCCTTGGGCACCTGATCGGCCGGGATGATCGGAGACATGTTGTCGTGTCCCTTGCGATTGCCCTGCTGGGCGAGCGCGAGTGTGGGAACGAGGAGCGTGGTGAGAACCAATCGGGTGGTCATGGATGTGCGGAGAATGCGATGAGACGTGGAAAGCGGGTGCAATACGCCTACACCGGCCGATCCTTTTCCAAATTGCATGAAATTTGTCAAATTCTGAACTTGGTATCGTGATTTACGTCAGTTGGTCGTGGAAAAAGCGAGAGAAGTTCTCCGAAGTCCGGGCTCCGAGTTCCTCCGGGCTCAAGCCCATCACTTCTGCAAATCCGCGGGCAACTGCGGAGAGATTTGCGGGATGGTTGACCTTCTCATGGGGGAAATCGATGAAGTCATCGGGTGGTTTCATGTCCGGAGCATCGGTCTCGATTAAAATGCGATCCAGAGGAAGCTGCCGGAAAACCTCTTGGACCTCCGCCTTCCGGGTATGAAGGAAATAGCCCGAGAAGGAAAAGTAGGCTCCTATCGGCAACAGACGGCGAGCTGTCTCGATCGAGCCGTTGAAGGAATGCATCAGGAACCGGCGGGGTGGGGGAATGCGCTCGAAAGAGTCGAACAGTGCCTGCCAAGCCTTCAGGCAATGAATCGTTACGGGGCGGTCGAATTCCCGGGCCAGCCGAAGTTGGGCCTCGAAGACGGGGGCCTGCAGGGCGATGTCGGGTTCCTGCACCCAGCGATCCAATCCGCATTCTCCGATTGATGCCTCCGGGTGGCGATCCAGCAGCGTGTGCAGGCGTTCCTCCCATCCCGATTCCACGAGATGGGCTTTCCAAGGATGCACCCCGTAGGCTGGGAGCACGAAGCCCGGATACTTCTCAGCGAGAGCCTCTACCAATGGCCAATCTTCCTCGCACGTCGCATTTACGACGCAGGAATCGATACCCGTCTCCTGCATCCGGGTGATGATCGGAGCCGGATCACCGAGGCGCGGGTCGTGGAGGTGGTTATGGGCGTCGATGAACATCGTGGGAAGCGAGGCATTCCGGTGGATCGATCACCGGCCACCTTCGCAGATCAGATAGCGGGCCGCAATGTAGGTCCGCACCTGCCATGCGGTTTTATCGGTGCCCAGCGGGAGGCCGGGTGCGGTGAGAAACAGGCAGTTGGAGCCCTCTTCCCACTTCCAAACTTCCTTTCCATCGGCGGAGACGTCGAAGGACATCGGCACGGAGGTTCTGGGCATGCCGGAATAAAGCATGCCGCCGAGGACTGTACCGGAATTGGAGTCCGCCATACGCAGCGAAATACCATCTTTGGTAGGCAGAAGCTCCGCACTCAGAACGCAAACCCAATGTCCGGTGATCGCGTTCCATTTGAACGCACCTGCGGCATCGGGTGTGGCTTTCACGCTGCGCACGCTGAGCAGAGGCAGTGTCCCGGACTGGATCGAACGATTGATGTTCGCTGCGGTTCGTTCCAGAAACAGCTCGCGGCTTTCGTCCGCCTTTTTGGTGAGGTAATTGCCGGTGAGCGGGGGCTTTGACCCGTGTTGGCGTTGGGTGTTGATCATGCCGAGCAAATCCTGATCCGCGGTGCCATTTTTGTCCGAATAGGCGGTTCGCCGGCTGCCATACACCACGGAGTCCACCTTGCCGTAGCGGTCGGAGAATGAGCGGGCTTTTTCCAGTGGTTGGGTGCCGGGGAACTGGTCCAGTTCCGCCGATTTTCCACCTGCGATCAGGCTGTTGATGTAACTGCACGGGCCACATTCGTTGCTGCCCTGCGGTTGCTTGGCCCATGGCAGTGGTTCGGCGGAAGCCGCTCCACCGAGCCCGGCAAGGATGAACAGAATCAGGGCCGGACTCTTCCGTGCAGATCGCATGTGGCATCTTCAAGCGGGCTGGAGAACCCGGAGCAAGCGTGGAGTTCTCTACCAGCAATCTGGCAATAAAAAGGCCGGACCACGAATGGTCCGGCCCGATGAATTCAAGATGGAAGGACGATCAGTCCTCGACTTCGACGATCAGATTGATCTCCACCGCCACATTGAGAGGTAGAGCGCTCACGCCGAGGGCGGTGCGGGAGTGCTTGCCGCGCTCTCCGAAGATCTCAACCAGCAACTCGGACGCGCCGTTCACCACCTTCGGATGGTCGTAGAAATCGGGAGCCGAGCTGACGAAGCCATTGAGGGTCACGACGCGCTTCACCTTGTCCAAAGAGCCGATCTCATCACGGATGATGGCGAGGCGGTTCAGGATGATGATGCGGGCGCCTTCATAGGCTTCTTCGATCGAGACCTGTCCCGGCACCTGGCCGATGATCTTGCGGTCGCCATCGATCGGCAGGCCACCGGAAAGGAACAGCAGATTTCCGGTGCGCACGCAGTTCACATACGCGGCGATGGGAGCGGGGACGGACGGCAGCTTGAGGCCGAGGGACTCGATCTTGGCGAGGGTGTTGTCGGTCATGGTTACAAAAAGGGATGGAGATCAGTTCGGCTTCGGCTTCTGTGGTTTGACCATCACAGGCTTCTCCGTCTTTTCGGCCTTCTCAGGAGGAGCGGCCGGGAAGTCATCGCTTACGAGGGCGACGAGTTGCTTTCCTCCCGCGGAGAGGGAACCGGTGCCGTTGTCACCCTTCACCAAACCGCGGGTAAGATACTGGTGAGGAACCGTGGAGTTCTGGAGGTAGGTGATGATAGGACCGGGCACGACCCGTTCGCTGGCGTTGAACGCCACGGGCTGGCCGGTGGCGCTGAAGGAAATTTCCCATGACTTGGCCTTGTCCGCATCGCCATGCAGCATCCAGTTGTAGCGGCGGGCGAATTCCGGGATGATGCCCTTGGATGGAACGGTCACCTTGAAATGGACCGGGGTGGATGCCACGAAGGCGTTGAAAGTGAGGCCCGGATTGGCGCGTCGTTCCAGGAAGAACCGTGCGGCGTCGACGCCGGTGAAGTTCTGTCCGTTGTAGATTCCGTGGGCATTCTTCGCGCCGCCGATGAATTTGTTCCAATCATCGTAGCGGTCGGAAATTTTCAGCACGATCTCGAGATGGACGTGGGCCCGGGTCTTGTCGATGCCCGCACCGGTGAAGCCCATCTTGCCCAACGGGCCGCCGCATTTCACCGGATCACCCGGCTTGCAGGTGATCTCGGAGAGGTGCGCGTAGATCGAGTAGACGGCGGTATTGTCCCAGTTGTGCTCCACCACGACGTATTTGCCGTAGTTGCTGGCACCCGCCACCGGGCTGATATAGGCGACCGTGCCGTCCGAGATGCTGTTGACGATGTCGAGCGGATTGCCCGCCTTGTCCCGTTCCATCGGGCAGATGTCGATACCCTCATGGAACTTGCACATCACCACCTCGCCATTGATGCGGGCGGGATTCCTCACGAAACCATATCCGCCGCCTTCCCAGGCCTTGGTTTTCTGACCTTCGAACTCGCGGTCGATGTACATGTAGAACTTCTCCGGCTGGCCCTTGAACAGATAGTCATTGTTCGTAGGCAGGCGGATATCCTCACCCCCGGCACGCAGAAGAGAGGTGGTAAGAAGCAGGATGGTGGCGAGGCGTCGGAGAAACATGGCTCTTACTGTTTCTTGTCCTTGTCCTTCGCCTTATCCTTGCCGGAACGGGGCACCTGTTTGTCGAGTTCCTGGATTTCCAAGGCGGTCACGTCCTTCCAGATCACCAGCTTGCCATCCGTGATCTGCTTGTCGATCAAGGCGGCGTCGACGGCGCGGCCGTTGACCATCGCCAGTAGATAGCGTTCGGGATTGGTGGCCGTGATCGCGGCCAAGCGGGTGGCCGCGTTATCCTTGAGACTGATGAGTAGCCCGTAGCTGACGCCATCCTTGGCTTGGAAGGCGGCGAAGTCCTTGATGTCCCGGATCGTGATGTCAGGGAGGCGGCGGAAGATCCGCACCCGTCCGCCCACCGGCTCTGGGAAGATCAGCTTCGGATTGTCATTGTTGTCGGCCTCGATGTGGAAGGTCACGGTGACCTTGTTCTCCTTCTTCCCTCCGGCCCAGGCGGGGATGCAGAGGGAGCCGAAGGCGGCCATCAGGATCATGGAGAACAATCTGCGGTTCATACGTGTGCGGAGGATTGGAGCGGGGAAATCTCCGCGCCGGAAGCAAAAACGCCGGTTCGAACCGGGAAGGTGGTCCAAGTAAAAAGCCGGAACCCCTCGCGGGATTCCGGCTTTTGGAAAGTCACACCGTGGAGGTGGCTCAGCCGATGATGTCGTTCACCAGCTTTTCCAGTTTCACGATGTCGGCGGCGAAGCCACGGATGCCCTGGGCCGTTTTCTCGGTGGCCATGGCATCTTCGTTGAAGGCGTAGCGGAAGCTCTTCTCGTCGAAGGAGACCTTCTTGAGGTCCGCAGCGGCGGCGGCTTCAGCGGTCAGACGGCGTTCGACTGGCTCGGTGGAAGCCTGGAGTTCACCGAGAAGGCCGGGGCTGATGGTGAGCAAGTCGCAACCGGCGAGGCAGAGGATCTCACCTTTGTTGCGGAAGGAGGCACCCATGATCTCGGTCTTGTAGCCGAACTTCTTGTAGTAGGTATAGATCTGCTTCACCGAGATCACGCCCGGATCGGCATCACCTTCGTAGGTCTGGCCGGTGGAGGCCTTGTACCAGTCGAGAATACGGCCGACGAACGGCGAGATGAGCTGGACTCCGGCTTCGGCGCAGGCCACGGCCTGGGCAAAGGAGAACAGCAGGGTCAGGTTGCAGTGGATGCCTTCCTTTTCGAGGATCTCGGCGGCTTTGATGCCTTCCCAGGTGGAGGCGATCTTGATGAGCACGCGGTCCTTGGAAATGCCTTCCTTGGCGTAGGCGGCGATCAGTTCGCGGGCCTTGGCGACGGTGGCCTCGGTGTCGAAGGACAGGCGGGCGTCCACCTCGGTGGAGACGCGGCCCGGCACGATCTTGAGGATCTCAAGGCCGAAGAGGATGAGGATGCGGTCGAGGACGGCCTCGGTGAGCGCTTCTCCGGTCAGGGAACCGCCCTTGAGCTCGGACACGGCCTGCTCGACGAGGTGGCGGTACTCCGGCTTGGCGGCAGCCTGAAGGATGAGCGACGGGTTCGTCGTGGCATCGCGCGGCTGGTAGGCCTTCATCGATTCGAAATCGCCGGTGTCGGCGACGACGGTGGTGAACTCCTTGAGTTGATCAAGTTGGGTAGCGCTCATGGCGGGGCCGAAGTAGGGGCAAACCCCGGTTCTGGCGAGCCCAAAAGAAGTGGCATGCGATTCGTTCCGCTCATGGGGGGCAGCAGCGTTCCGGCTGGATTCGCCGATTGCGCCCCTGATTGCGTGGACCGGAGGCAAACCGGCCGGTCCGGGGAATGGACAAACGCCGAATCGCCGCCTAGGTTTCCGGAATGGATTGTAAAAATACCCGAACTGAAAAACCCACCTTCCGTTCCAAGGGCTTCACGTTGGTTGAGTTGCTTGTCGTCATCGCGATCATCGCGGTGCTCGCCACCATCGCTTCGGTGGTCGCTGGCAAGGCCCTTCAGCGCGCCAAGCAGACCCAGGCTCTGAGCCAATTCCGCGATGTTTCGACCGGTATCCAGGCCTTCATCGTGGACTACTCCCGCCCGCCGCTGCCGGAATCCGCGCGCACCGAGGGCAAGGACACTGTCTACAGCGGACCTTCGTCCGAGGAGAAAAACAATTTCGTCATGGGTGCGCTGATGCCGAATGACACGACTCACTTCACCGATATCTCCGACAAGGTGAAGACCGTGAATCCGCGACTTGAGCAATATGCCAACATCGCCCTTGCTCCCAAGAAACTGGCCGGGATGGGGGATGATGGCATTCTCTACGATCCGTGGGGCAAGGAGATCATGATCGCGGTAAACGCTCCGCCGTTCCAAGATGAGTCCGTGGAAGGCACGGGCGGCATCAAGGATCGCTTCCTCGATACGGGCAATCTCGCCGTCTACACCGATGCGAAGCCGCGTGATCAGGATTACGTGCTTTGGACCTACGGCAAAGATACCAAGAAGGGCCTTCCTGCTTCCGATCCCACCAAGGTGGTCGGCCTCGCGGGCTCCGACGACGTGGCTTCCTTCAAATAATCGCGCCCCGGCGCTTGCCCTGCTGCCATCCGGCAGCCTAGCAAAAGCCCATGCAGAAGATTCGAGCCGGAGTCGCCGGTGCCGGAGCCATGGGGCGTAACCACGCCCGGGTCTATTCGTTGTTGCCAGAGGTCGAGCTGACCGTGGTGTATGACGCGGATGCGGCCCGGGCGGAGGCGATTGCCGCGGAATTCGGCGGCACACCGGTTTCCAGTTTGGAGGAGCTGGCCACGTTGTGTGACGTGGCCAGTGTGGCGGTTCCGACCGTGGCTCATCGCGATGTGGGCTGCCGCCTGATGGAGCTCGGCGTGCACGTGTTGATGGAGAAGCCCATCGCGCCAACCGTGGAAGACGCCCGCGTGTTGGTGGAGACTTCCCAGCGCACCGGCAAGGTGCTGCAGATCGGACATATCGAGCGTTTCAATCCGGTGATGCAGGAGCTGGAAAAGAAGCTCACTCACCCGCGTTTCATCGAAGCCCATCGCCTTTCACCGTTCCCAAACCGGAGCATCGATATCGGCGTGGTCCTCGACCTGATGATTCACGATCTGGAGATCATCCTGCATCTGGTGAATTCTCCGATCGCCAGCATCGATGCCGTGGGGGTGTCCGTTCTGACTCCGAACGAAGATATCGCGAACGCCCGTCTGCGATTTGAAAACGGCTGCGTGGCGAACGTCACGGCAAGCCGCATCAGTCCGGATAAGATGCGCAAGATCCGTGTCTTCCAGGAGGACTGCTATCTCTCACTCGATTACCAGGAGCAATCCGGCCAGGTCCATTGGCGGGAGGGCATGCAGATCATGCGCGGTGCCGTGGAAGTGGAGCCAGGCGAACCCTTGAAGCTGGAATTGGACGCTTTCGTCCGCAGTGCCGCTGCCGGTGCCGCGCCGAAAGTCAGCGGTCAACAGGGCACCGCCGCGCTGGGCGTGGCGCTGGAAATCACCCGGATCATCCGCGAGAGCTTCAAGCGTTGAGCTCGGGTGGTGCTGCAATTCATGTGGCACTGGAGGATTGCTTGTGGCCGCCGCCGGGAAACACGGAGGAAAAGGCGAGCCGACGCCGCCCAAAACATCCCAACAAATTCCAGCCCTCGGATGGGTCCCTGCGACCGTTCCGGGGGCTTTTGTTGATGCGGTTTGTCGGGGGTGAAGGGCTTTCGCGGGATGCTTGGATACCATTATTTCCCAATCCTGACGTGGAATTCATCTCCAACTGGTCCGTTGCGTGATCCAGTCAGTGGGCCATCGGGGTTCCCGTGGCTGAGGCTTTCGGGCATGGGGTGCGATTGTACGTTTGTTCAAACGCATTGTACCCATGAAAATCCCGAAACCCATGCTATGCACCGTGGCGTTGTTGGCGGCGGTCTCTCCGCACGCATACGCCGAGTATTACAACTTCACCGGACCATCTGGAGCGAGCATCGATGGCTCGGACATTCTCTATCAGGAGACCCGGTATCCGGTTTGGCCAGAGCACACCTACAATGCCCGCTGGTTCCCCGGAATCGCAGGGACCACCACCAGCACCAGCTTCTACAGCGGTCCGGCGTGGAGTGGCAGTTATGACACGGGAACCCGCAGCATCGGCTACATCCAGAGCTTCTGGGGCATCGACAATCCGGTGACAGCCGGCGACTCCGTGACGCCGGAGTGGTGGCACGGCAACATGCGTGACGTACCCTCCGTGGGGGAAGGCGCATCCGGCAAGGTGGAAGGCGCTTGGTCGATGGCCAGTGGCGTTTGGTATCCGACTGCGGTCCGCATCTGGCGTCCGACGGGAAATCCGGCGAACGTCTCGAAGTGCGGCCAATGGTTCAAGGACGGCGTGACTGGCAAGTGGCATCACCTTTCCACCTTCAAGATGCCCTTCGTGGCCACCCGCTTCACTGGTGACGGTGGTTTCATCGAGGATCCGAGCAATGGTAATGTGAATCCACACCGGGTGGACTTCCGGAACTACTACTACCGCAAGAGCGGAACATGGACGCCGGGCAAAACCTTCAAGCCCTCCACCCGCCAAGCCACGGAAAAGGGAACGTCCGGTCTGATCGAGAGCAACTCCGCGTGCTTCTTCGAGACCTGCTCCGGAACCAGCTATACCGGCAACATGGGGCCGGGTGCGCAGGAGCTGACGTACACGCTGACGATGCCGACCACGCCGACCTTCGATACGCCGGTAGTCAGTTCCGTGACGGCCACTACTACCACCAATCAGCTCGATGTGAAGTGGACGATGAGCGCGACCAGTTCGCCGCAGTTTTCCTACAAGATCGAGGTCTTCCCGACCACGAATACGTCCGGTACTCCTTCGCTGACGGTGACAAAGATCGATCCGGACACCACCGAACTGCTGATTCCGACCAGCGGTCTATCGACGCCGACGGTGAAGGTGACCATCACGGACATCTTCGACCAGATCGCGACGGCGGTGACCGCGACCGCCTCCACCGCCACGCTGGCGAATGCCAGCACGCCCTCCGGAACGGTGGCGGGACTGGGTTACAAATACTATGAAGGCAGTTGGACGGCTCTGCCCACCTTCGATGCCGCGCTGGACTCCTCCAGCCTGGTGCAGAGTGGCGGAGTGAACAGTGTGGACATTTCCGTTCACCGACAGAGCACGAAATACGCCGCCCAGTATAAGGGATACGTGAACATCCCATCCGACGGCCTGTGGTCCTTCGCTCTCAAATCATCCGATGGCAGCAAGCTGCTGATCGATGGCACCGCGGTGGTGACGAACGACGGCGTGCATGGCGGCGGTTTCGAGGTCATCGGTGCCACCGGCCTGAAAGCGGGCAAGCACGCGGTGGAGGTGCAATACTTCAAGAGCGACCCGGGTGCGACCGGCAGCAATGAGGAGAACCTGATCCAGCTTACCTGGGAAGGACCCTCCGTGACGAAAGCCGTGATTCCGGAAAGCGCCTGGTCGCGCACGCCTGCGGGCGGAGAGCCCTCGGTGGCACTCACTTCTCCGGCCAATGGTGCGACGGTGGCGGCGGATTCCGCCGCTCTCACCGCCAGCGTGAATCCCGCGAGTCAGACGCTGCAATCGGTTCGCTTTTACAACAAGGATACCTGTTGGGGAGCCGCGTATAGTTCCACCGCTTCCGGATCGAATCGGCTCTTTGCTTCTTCCGAATTGCTCGGTGCGGGTGCGAACCACCTGCGGGCGCGCCTCGTCTATGGCAGCAGCGGTCAATACACGCTGGATTCTCCGGCGATCGACATCACCGCTACGCAGCCGACGGTTTCACCATGGCAGTTCTCCGCCATCGGCTCGCATGTATTCCAAGCTGCCTCGAGCGTGGCGAGCAACGTCCATACTCTGGTGGGGGACAACCTCAACTTCAACTGGCAGCTCATCAGCGGCAATACCACCATCGTCGCACGCATCAAGCGCCGACCCGGCACCTCGTGGGTCTCGCAATTCGATGGCACCGGCTATGACGGCGGCTGGTCCGGCGGCATCATGTTCCGCCAGGATCTGACAGCCTATCCCGGCAGCGAAATCGGGAGCAAGTTCGTCACGCTGCTGACCTCCGCTTCGAATGGAATCTACCTGCAGGACAATACCAACGTGAACGGAGGCGGCCTCTTCTGGCCTGCCAACCTCCAGAACGCCTCGAAGACCTACAACTGGATGAAGCTCCAGCGTGCGGGCAATGTCTTCACCGCCTATCTCTCGGTGGACGGCACCACGTGGGACAACGTGGGCTCGCGCGATCTTTCCGCCCAAGGCTTCAACACGTCGATGTATGTGGGCGTTTACTCGCTGGCGCGTCCGAGCACGAATCCGAATCCGAACCGCTGGCAGTTCGACTCGGTGGCGGTCGGTACCACCATTCCCACTCCACCCGCATTGCCGGACTACGTCGCCCGCTGGGCGATGAATGAAGGTACTGGTGCCGGTGTGGCGGACAGCACGTCCGATCCGATCAACGGCGTGATCCAGAATGCAGCTCCCTGGGTCACCGGCGTGGCCGGAACCGGTCTCGACTTCAACGGCACCAACCAGTCGGTGCTGATCCCGCCGCTTTCCCTGAACACGAACACAGTCACGCTCACCGGCTGGGTAAAGCGCAACGGCGCGCAAACCGCATGGGCTGGCATTGCCTTCACCCGCGGGACGCTTACCAGCGGCATGATGTTCGGTCCATCCAACGATCTGCGGTTCACCTGGGATTCGGGATCGAATTCGTCCTACAACTTCAGCAGCGGTCTGGTGCCACCGGATGGCACGTGGACCTTCTGCGCGTTGGCGGTGGAGCCGACGAAGGCGACACTCTACATGAAGCCACAAGGCGGCTCGCTCACCTCTGCGGTATGCACCGGCACGTTCAATGCATCGCCCTTCGATGGAGACTTCTACCTCGGTTGGGATACGAACAGCAGCGGCCGCCGTTACAAGGGTTCGATGGATGACTTCCGCGTCTACCGCCGCACGCTGAGTTCGACGGAGATCACCGCCATCGCCGCGGGCAATGGTGCGCCGTCGTTCACAGCCGATCCGTTCAGCAAGCCCGGCGCGAGCTCCGGCAGCAGCTACAGTTCCACCCTCGCGGGATCCGCTACCGATCCGGACAGCGGCGATCTGCTCACCTACTCGAAGGTATCCGGCCCTGGCTGGCTGACCATCGCCGCGGATGGCACGCTGGGCGGCACCCCGATGACCGGCAATGCGGGCACCAACAGCTTCACCGTGCGTGTGACCGATGTGGATGGCGCGACTGACGATGCCACGCTGACCATTGCCGTGACTGA
This sequence comes from Luteolibacter sp., assembly GCA_049840755.1. GTDB lineage: Bacteria > Verrucomicrobiota > Verrucomicrobiia > Verrucomicrobiales > Akkermansiaceae > Luteolibacter. Next base: position 70,898 of record JASGJM010000003.1, read on the forward strand.
TCCGAATGCCGCACCGGACAGCGATGGAGACGGCTTCTCCAATGCTCTGGAAACCGCGCTGGGCACTGATCCGAACAATGCATCCTCGAAACCATCCACCGCCTACTCCGGGCTGCGTGCCTGGTGGAAGCTGGACGAAACCACTGGCACCTCCGCTGCTGAAGTCACGGGGCGAACCGGCCAGGCTGGCACGCTCTTGAACGCACCGACCTGGACCACCGGCCGCATCGGCAACGGGCTCGATCTGAATGGCACCACGCAGGCGGTGTCCGCACCCGCGCTCAACCTTGGCATCAATACCGTGACCCTCAGTGCATGGGTGAAGCGCAATGGCAGCCAGTATGGCTACAGCGGCATCATCTACAGTCGCGATGGCAGTGCTTCCGGCCTGATGGTGGGTCCTTCCAATGACCTGCGCTACACTTGGGCGGGCGGTCAATGGGGCTTCTCCAGCGGCCTGACGATCCCCGATGGGGTGTGGACCTATTGCGCGGTGGTGGTGGAACCGACCAAGGCCACGCTCTACATGATGCCGGATGGCGGCGCGATGCAGACGGCGGTGAACACCACCGCACACGCGGAGGCTCCGTTCAGCGCTACACTGTATCTCGGCTGGGATACCAACCAGAATGAGCGCCACTTTAAAGGCACGATCGATGATGTGAAAGTTTACACGCGCTCGCTGACTGCCACCGAGATCGGCCAGATTGCCACCGCGCCGGTTTCCCTGCCGTGGCAATCGCAGGACATCGGAAGCACCGGTGTGACCGGCTCGGCGATGCAGACCTCGGGCACGCTGATCCTGTCCGGCTCCGGCGCGGACATTTGGGGCACGGCGGATGCCTTTCGCTACACTTGGCAGGCGCTCACCGGCGATGGATCGATCACCGCGCGCGTGGCGACCCAGCAGAACACCGATGGCTGGGCGAAGGCGGGGGTGATGATCCGCGAGAGCCTCACCGCCGGATCAAAGCAGGCAATGCTTGCCGTCACTCCGGGGAATGGCGTGGCACTCCAGTATCGCAATGCCACCAGTGGTTCGAGTAGCAGTGCTACGGGCTCCACCTCCGCGGCTCCGCGTTGGGTGAGACTTACTCGCACCGGTGATATCCTGCGCTCCTACGAATCCGCGGACGGCTCCACCTGGACGCAGGTGGGGACGGATACCACCATTACCATGGCCGCGAACATCTACATCGGCCTGGCGGTGACCTCGCACAACAACACCGTCTCCAGCACTGTCACGTTTGATAGTATCACGGTGGTTCCCTGAAGTAGGGGGGCATTCATCCGAAAACAGCCGCATGGGAAACCATGCGGCTGTCATGTATAGGAGATCCTTGAAAGGGAAGGGGACTGGCCGGTGCCTGATAGCGAGTGGCTCTTATTTTCCCTTCTCTTCGGATTTCGCATCGGCAGGCACGAACCTGAGGGCCGTGCCGTTGATGCAATAGCGCTGGTCGGTCGGGGTATTGAAGCCTTCTCCCTTGAAAACGTGGCCGAGGTGTCCGCCGCATTTGGCGCACATTACTTCCGTGCGGACCATGCCGCCGGAGTAGTCGTCGCGGGTCACCACATTCTTGGCCTTGGATGGATCGTAGAAACTGGGCCACCCGCAGTGAGAATCGAATTTCTCCTTGGAAGTGAAGAGTTCCGCACCGCAACCGGCACAGTAGTAAGTGCCACCGCCTTGTTTCTTGAACTGATCGTAGATCTCGCCGTTCGGGCGCTCGGTGCCGGCCTGGCGGAGCACACGGTACTGCTCGGGAGTGAGGAGCTTCTTCCACTCCTCATCAGTTTTCTCAACCTTGCCGGTGGGCTGGGACGGGGCTTGCTTGGAGGTGTCCATGGTGGTTTTCCGGGTGTCCTCGGCCTTGCAGGCGCCAAGCATGAGGGGCATGGCGAGTGCGGAGAGCCAACGGGAATGGAACATGGGGATGATCATACGCTTGTCCGTATGAGACGCAACCCGGCGGAAAATTCCAATCATGCGGCCGGAGCATCCGCCAGCTTCGGAATCGCGGCCAGAAGGCGCTTGGTATACTCGTTCTGGGGGTGGTGGAAAACCTCGTGGGCGGTGCCTGATTCGACGATTTTGCCCTTGTACATCACCGCGATCCGATCCGCCAGATAGTGGACCACGCCCAGATCGTGGGAGATGAAGATCAGGGTGAGTCCCAGGTCTTTCTGGAGTTTCTTGAGGAGATTGAGGATCTGCGATTGGATGGAAACATCCAGGGCGGAGACCGGCTCGTCCGCGATGACGAGTTTCGGCTCCGGGGCGAGAGCCCGGGCGATGGCGATGCGCTGGCGCTGACCGCCGGAAAACTCGTGGGGATATTTGCGCATCGTCCCGGCATCGAGACCGCAGGTCGCCATCAAGGTCTCAACGCGCTCGACAAGGGCTTGTTTTTTCAGGTTCGGATGGCGCTGCTTGATCGCCTCGGCGAGCGTGGAGAACACCGTCATGCGCGGGTTGAGCGAGGCGTAGGGGTCTTGGAAGACCATTTGAAAATCGAGGCGGCGCTTCCGGATCTCGTGATGCGGCAGTCTTGAAAGATCCTCGCCGTTCAGAATAACGGAGCCGGAAGTCGGCGGCGTAAGCTGCATCAGGGTACGGGACAGGGTGGACTTTCCGCAGCCGGATTCGCCGACGAGGCCTAGGATCTCGCCCTTTTCGATCGACAGACTGACACCGTCCACCGCGCGGATGGTTTCCGTGCCGCTGGAGAACAGCCCTCCGGCGCGCTTGGTGAACTGCTTGTAAAGATCTCGGATTTCCAAATATGCCACGCCCGGATGATGCACGCCGGGTGCCGGGTGGCACGGAAAATTTGAAGGGGGTTCGCAGCGGGAAATGAACTTGTGCGCCGCGGCTCGAAGGTGTCGATTTGTCCGATGAAGGCGGTTTCCGTGATAGCGCTCATCGGCCTGATCACGATGGGAGGACAGGTTTTTGCCGATGACCCGTTCGCGTCTTCGGAGAGCGAGGAAGACAAGCGTGCCGCGGCGGAGCTTTTGAAGGCAAATGATCTCACCCATTGTGAGATCGTTCTATCGAAACTTCCTGCTCATATAGCCTACGCGAAAGGGAAGCGTTCGCTGGTGATCAATCCGAAGGATTCTTCCCAGCTGTTTCTGGTCAACGATACGCATGGCCCGATCCGGGGGATCAAATCGGAGGATACCTGGCTGATGGCGGAGGCGAAGATCAATGGAAAGTGGGAACGTTGTGGACCTTATGAGCTGGGTTGCGGCACTATTGGACCATCCGCAGATCTACCGCCCGGCAGTGCTTATATCCTGCGAGGCGTGGATGTTTCAGTCGGCGACAAAGCGGCTGAAATGAGGTTCAGCCTGCGCCGGGGCAGCGAAGCTGTGACCGTCTCTCCGGTTTTCCGGGGCCGATACTCATCCACGGCTCTCGCCCAAACCCGATTGGATCCTATTTCCAATCCTGGCATAGAAGAAGACATCCAGTGCCTGCTGCTAAAGGCATCGCGTTGGAGCGGTCCCATCGCAACGACTCCAGAAGAGATCGCGGCTGCCTTGGAGATCGAGAGATTTTACGATCAATCCTACCGAAGCAGGGATGCTGCCTCCCGGTGGCTTGCTAAGGCACAGATTCAGCAGGATTTGTCCGTGGAGCTGACCGACTGTGCGAATCGGCTTACTGCGATTTTGGCAGCGGATTGGGGACACGCTCTGGACGAGGATTCCATGATCCAACGCTGCATTGCGGCGCTGGAGGCGACAGGGGATGCAGCGTATGGCACGCCGGAGAAGTGCCGGGCGGTGGTGTGGCGTAGCTTGTATGTTTCGATGAATGGATCGAGGAGAGTGTATCTTACGCTGGAACAACAGGAGGCCGCGAATGAGCGCCATCGTTCGGGCAACTTGTGGGGAGCGACCGCGGGACAGCTTGCTGCCATCAGCAAGGCGGCGGATCGTTCGATCGGATCGGGAAATGCGGCTGAAGCGGAAGCTGCGGCGCAGGTATTAGCTCTTTCCGGATGGCCAAAGAAGCTCGTGCCGGGTTCCCGGCTGCTGAAGGTGTTGGATCGGGTCGAACAGATAGGGCGGATGGCCGTTGTCCGGAGACTTGCTGAAGGAAAAAATCGACCCGAGGTTAGAGCTTGGCTTGCGGCCCATCAGGGGCAGGTGGGGGATCATCTGGGCAACCTTTGGGGGGAGAGTCTCGGCGGCAAATTACCCGAGGACGGGGATATTAATGTTTTCAAAGCCGCATTGTCCCGCGGTCCGGGTGTTGTGGGGTGGATCTTGTCGTTGCAGGTCAGAAACGAGTGGGCGCAGCGCGAGGCTGATTGGAGCGGTCCTTATCGAATCGCGATTCGGGAAATGCTTGAAAAAGAAGCGTCCGGGAAGCTGTTCTCCGGGGCTGCGGGGCGGCTTTTTGCCGGCGACGGCCGGTTGCTGGTATCGCCGGAGGAATTGCTGAAGGACACGAGATTGCAGGAGCTTGCTACAGCCATGCGGGTTCTGGACCGTTGGAAGAATGCGGAAGACACAGCGCTTTTCAGGAAATTCCTGGATCATCCGGGGCGGCGTTATGCCGACAGTTCGGAACTAGGAAACATCCGGATTTATTCCATCCGGGAAGAGGCGGCTCATATCCTGACCAGCCGTGGAGAACAGGTGCCGGAGGACCTGGTGCTACGGGAAAAGGAAGCTGAAGCGGGAAATCCGAAATAACGTGGCATTTTCCAGAGACAAAGTTGCCTCCACGGCGGTTTTAATGGGAGAAGATTGCCAGCCGAATGACCCAGCTCCTGATCGAACCTGCCCGCCGCACCGGATGTGACGACCTCAAGGCCGTCTCGGATGTCCTCGAAGGGGCCTCCCAACGCCAGCGTTCTCCGATCGACGACGTGCTCGACGCGGGACTCCTTGATGAGGAGAAGTATCTGCGGGAATTGGCGGGCGAATTGGGCATGGAGTGGCTGGACAATATCCCCGCGCCGGATGCTCCGCTTCCATTGCGTGAAGCCTGCGGTCCGCGAATCGCCCTGCGTCACCGTCTGTTGCCAGTTGCCATTGAGGGTGAAGGCCCTGCGGCGGTGCTGAAGCTGGCTACCTTCGATCCTTTCAATCTGGTCGCCCGTCAGGCCGCGGCCCAGGAACTTCCGATGCCGGTGGAGTGGTGCATGGCCTCCCGCCGCCGCATCCACGAATCCCTCCGCCGCCTCTACGGGGTGGGAGCGGATACGTTCGAGCAGATTCTGGAAGGCCGCGAAATCGATTACGACAACCTCGAAATGGCGACGATGAGGCCAACGTCATCGACAAGGATGACGACGAGGAGGCCAGCGTCGTGAAGTTCGTGAACCAGATCATCCGTGAGGCGCTCGACCAGCACGCGACGGATATTCACGTCGAGCCGCTGGCGGACAATCTCCGCATCCGCTACCGCATCGACGGTCGCCTTCTGGAGGTGACGGTGCCGGAAAACATCAAGGCGCTGCAAAGCTCGGTGATCGCCCGTCTGAAGATCATGTCCCGCCTCGACATCGCCGAGCGCCGTCTGCCGCAGGACGGTCGTATCAACCTCCAGTTCGAAGGCCAGACCATCGACGTCCGCGTCGCCACCGTGCCGACGGTGGAAGGCGAAAGCGTCTCGCTGCGTCTTCTCAACCAGCAGAAATTCAATCTGGAGAAGCTGGGCATGGAGCACTTCGTGCGGCAGAAGATCGAAGCCCTGCTGCATCTGCCGAACGGCATCATCCTGATCACCGGTCCGACCGGTTCGGGTAAGTCGACGATCCTCTACTCCTTCCTCAGCGAAGTGAACCACCCGGAACGCCGCATCGTCACCGTCGAGGACCCGGTGGAAAACAAGCTGCACCGGCGTCATGCAGATCGCCGTGAAGTCGGAAATCGGCCTCACCTTCGCCGCCGCCCTGCGCTCCATTCTCCGTGCCGACCCGAACATCGTGATGATCGGGGAAATTCGAGACCTTGAGACCGCGGAAATCGCCATCCGAGCCTCGCTAACCGGTCACTTGGTGTTCTCCACCCTTCACACCAACGATGCCCTCGGCGGTATCAGCCGTCTGGTGGACATGGGCGTGGAGCCGTTCCTCGTTTCCGCCGCCGTCCGCGCCTTCCTCGCCCAGCGCCTCGTCCGCCGCCTGTGCCCGCACTGCAAGGTGCCGCGGGAAGTGACCATGGAAGACCGCCGGGATCTGGGCATCCCGATGAATATCGAAGGCCAGGCCTACTCCGCCAAGGGCTGCGACCGCTGCCGCAACACCGGTTTCGCCGGTCGTCTCGCCATCTACGAAGTGGCGATTCTCACTCACGCCATGCAGGAGTTGGTGGCGCATAGCGCCCCGGCCAACGATCCGTGCCCAGGCCGTCAAGGACGGCTACATTCCGATGCGCGGCTACGGCTGGCACAAGGTGATGCAGGGCTCACCACCATCGAAGAAGTCATTTCCGTGACCTCCACCGACGTCGCCCACTGAAGCCTGCCTGGCTTTCCGCTGAACCCTCCGCCGATCTGGTCCTCCCGTGCCCGTCTTCGCATTCAAAGCCCTGAACTCCGCTGGTGCCGTCACTACCGGGGAAATCGATGCCTCGGATCGCCCGGATGCCCTGCGCCTGCTCGACAAGCGCGGACTCCAACCGGTCAGCCTCCGGGAAAATGCCGCGGCCACCGTGCCATCCGCTTCCAAGAACAAGGCGAAGGCGGAAACAAAATACGACAAGTCTGCTCCAGCCTCTCCAGCAAAGGCTGCGAAAGCCGCCAAGGAAGAGGCCATCCCTGAAGGGCCGCTGAAGATGAAGCGGGCCGAGGTGGTGATGTTCACCGAAGAGCTCTCGGACATGCTCGGTGCCGGTCTGCAACTGGAGCCCGCGCTCAAATCGATGGAAGCCCGCCAGGAGCTCGGCAACCTCAAGAATGTCGCCTACCGCATCCGTCAGGAAGTTCGGGATGGCATGAACTTCTCCGCCGCGCTCAAGCGTGCCAGCCCCAGCTTTGGTCCGCTCTACTGCTCGCTCGCCGCTGCGGGTGAAGCCTCCGGTGCCTTGGACACCATTCTCAAGCGCCAGGCCCACTACCTGAAGACACTCCAGGAACTTCAGAGCAAGCTTATCCTGGCGATGATCTATCCGGCCTTCCTGGTGCTGGCTGGTATCGGCGTGTCGGTGGTCTTCGTCACCACGCTGATCCCGCAGCTCACGGAACTCATCAAGAGCACGCCCGGCGGCAAGTTGCCTCTGCCCATCAAATGGATGACGGAAATCAGTCACCATCTTGGTGAGTACTGGTACGTCTACGTGATCCTGTTGGTGGCAGGGTTGCTGTTCTTCAAGGCCTGGAAGGACAATGATGCGAACAAGCCGACCTGGGATCGCACCAAGTTGAAGATGCCGCTCATTGGGCCCGTCATCGCCAGCCGCTTCTACGTCCAGTTCTTGGAAACCATGGCGAACCTCGTCGGCAACGGTCTGCCGTTGCTGCGCGCACTTGAGCTCTCCCGCGATGCGACCCAGAACCTTTCCCTTCGGACCGAATTGGACCGCGTGATCGATCAGGTGGGGGATGGCCGTGCTTTCTCCCGCGCCCTGATCCGTACGGGGGCTTTCCCCGCACTGTTCGTGGACATGATTTCAGTCGGTGAGCAGACTGGTAAACTGGACCTCTCCCTGCGTCGTGCTGCTGAGCGTTACGACAAGGAGCTGAACAAGGATCTCCAGCGCATCATGGCACTGATCATGCCGACGATCCTCATCATCATGGCCGGCCTTATTGGCACCATGGCGTATCTGATGATCACCGCGATCTTCCAGACGATCTCGAACATCGGCGCTCACTGATCCCGGATTAGCGGATCTCGACGGCGCGCGGGCGATAGGTATTCCCCGCGCGCGTTCCTTGTTCTGAAGCGGATATTCCCGGTGAAGCGATCTCCGCCGGGACTCCGTCACTTCACATGATCCGGCTCCACAGCACCTTGAGGTAGCGGGATTCCGGATAGTTCGAGAGTTCCGGATGATCCGGCCCGGCACCGGTGCGGCCGATGATCTGGAGACGCTTGCTCTGGCGGTGGGAAACGCCGATCACGATCTTCTCGAACGCGTCCGCATGGAGCTGGCCCGAGCAGGAGCAGGTCACGAAGATCCCGCCCGGTTTCACGAGTTGCACGGCGAGCTTGTTGAGATCGTTGTATTTGCCAAAGCCCGCTTCATCCTCCTGGCCGAAGATGAACTTCGGCGGGTCCGCGATGACGAGGTCCCACTGTCGGCCATTCTCGATCATCGTACGGATCCAGGTGAAGGCATCGGCGTGGGTGAACTTCACGCGCGCGCCATTGAGGTTGGCATTGCGCTTGGCCATCGCGATGGCGGTTTCATCGAGGTCCACGGCCGTGACTTCCTTTGCGCCGGCGAGCGCGGCATTCACCGAGAAGCCACCGGTGTAGCAGCAGAGGTCGAGTACGTCGCGACCCTTGGCGAGTTCGCCGAAGCGTTTGCGGTTGTCTCGCTGGTCGCAGAAGAAGCCGGTTTTGTGGCCTTCCTGGAAGTCCACTTCGAAGGTCACGCCATGTTCCTTGATCTTCACCGTGCGGATGTTTTCTGAAGCGGAATGGGTGAGGGAGGGGATGCCCTCGATCTTCGCGAGCTGCGCATCCACCCGGATCACGGTGCGCTTGGTGCCGAAGCTCTCGTGGATCACCGGCAGCCAGTCATCAAGCCGCTGCCAGGCGGCGAGAGTGGTGACTTCCAATGACATGACGTCGGCGAACTTGTCCGCCACCAGACCGGGCAGGAAATCGGCATCGGCATGGATGCAGCGGTAGGAGTCCGTTTCGTCATCGAGGTGGAAGACCTCCTTCCGCAGCGCTGCGGCATTCCGGATGGCATCAAGGAAGAAGGATTCATCAATCGGCTCCGGACGATGGCTGACCATCCGCAGGGGCATGCGGGCCATGGGATTCCACAATCCCCAGCCGAAGGTGGTGCCCTGGGTGCCGAAGACTTCCACCAGCGAGCCGGGCATGGCATCACGCGAGACCTCACCGATCATGCGGGGCCAGATGGAGGGGTGGAAGGAGAGATATTTGAGAGTGACGGTCGGCACGCCGCGAGGATGGGCGGAAACTTCTTCATTGAATAGTCAAGAGTGGAAAGGGGAGGCTGCGGCCGTGAAGTTGCACCGGGTACTGGCGGAAGGATGCGTGGCGGTGCTGGATGCCGTGCTTGGCGAGGGGCTGGTCCTGGACCGGGTGCTGGACACCACTTTCCACGCGAATCCGCGCTGGGGGAAACGTGACCGCTCCTTCGTGGCGGAGACCGTATTCGAGGTCACCCGCTGGAAGCGTGCGCTCGAATTCGTGGCGGACGGAACCCACCTGACAGCCTTGTGCGCGGCCCAGTGGCGGCGGATGGAACTGGACGTGCCGGAGTGGTGGAAATGGGAGGGCGCTTCTCTTGCCACCATGGCGGATCGCGAACTGGAGCTGGTCGAGCAACCACGCGCCATCCGCGAATCGGTGCCGGATTGGTTGGATGAACTGGGGAGTGCCGAGCTTGGTCCGCTCTGGGCGGCCGAACTTGCCGCCCTGAATCAGCGGGCTCCAATCGTGCTGCGCGTGAACACCCTCCTCAATGATCGGGAGGAGGCCGCCCGCTGGCTTGCCGGGGAAAGGGTTGAGACGGTTGCCTTGGCTGATGTCCCTGGCGCTCTGCAGGTGATGAAAGGACGAATCGGGAAGCCGCTTCTTACAACGGGCCGGATTGAAATTCAGGATGCTGGTTCGCAACGGATCACGCCGATGCTCAATTTGGAGCCGGGCATGCGGGTGATCGATGCCTGTGCTGGAGCCGGTGGCAAGACCCTGCATGCCGCAGCCCTGATGGAAAATCGCGGTGAAATCATCGCGCTCGACGTGAATGGCAGAAAGCTCCACGAACTGACGCGCCGGGCCAACCACGCGGGTGCATCCATCATCCGTACCCAGGTGTGGGAGCATGAGACCCTCCGCGAACTGCGCGGCTGGGCGGACCGGGTGCTGATTGACGCACCATGCTCCGGGCTCGGCACCCTGCGCCGCCAACCGGATCTGAAATGGCGCCTTACCGCTTCTTCCTTGGAGAAGACCCGTCGTTTGCAGCGCCGCCTCTTGGATCACTATCCGGAGATGGTTTGTCCGGGCGGTTGCTTCGTCTACGCGACTTGTTCGGTGTTGCCTTCTGAGAATGAGGGGCAAATCGGGAATTTACTCGAACGCGATCCTCGTTGGCAGGCGGAGGAAAATCTCGTGGCTTCACCCGCCAAAGACGGCTCTGATGGATTGTTCGGGGCGCGGCTGACCTCAAGAAGCCACTAGGTGCATGCAAATCGCCGCTTGCGCATTCAATTTGCAACATCTGCCTAAAACAGCTCGCGGAAGAGAAAGGAACCCCGACCGAAGTAAACTGCCGCCGCTATCAATCCCAAGATCAGCAGCCCCACCAGTAAGATTACCAGCCACTTCAAACCTCTCACGGCACGCATCCTAAATTCGCCGCAAAAAGTGGCGAGGATAAAATTGTAATACTGATTGCCAATTGGTTATGGGTGAATAGTGGCGTGATCAAGATTTCCGTTGGCCATCCGTGGGGGGAGTGGAACGCCATGAGCCCCATAGGAGTATCACCATCAGGAGGATACTGATCAGCCCCACCGCATGTCCGACGCGATAGGCCAAGCCCGCATTAAAGTCCTGTAAAAGCAGCGAACGCCACAATCCCCAGGTAAAAAAAGCAGCCGCACCGATAAAAAACAGAACGGTCAAATATCTCAGGCTCTTCCGCACGAGGACTTCTCAGCCAGATGCGGGCCAATCACCCAGGAAACCTCCCTATGACTTCGGTCGGCGCCTTGGGAGGCATCCCTTAGCAGAACCGGATTCCTGAAAGAGAGCGATCAAGCGGGGGGGATCAGGGCGATTTCACGAACAGCATATTGTCGCCGGTGCGATAGATGAATTTGCCATCGTCGCCCAGACGGTAGTTGGTGGTTCCGCCTCCTTCGCGTTCCACTGTGATGGCGCGTGAAGGGGGCGCTTGAAGCTTCCATTTACCACGCTTGTCTGCGTGTTGCACCCAGTGTTCGATCCAGGTGCCGTCTCCAAGCAACTCGACGATGCATTCACCTTGGGAGCGATTGACCCACTTGGTATTGGCCAATGGCGACTTGGAGAGGTCCTGGGGCGCGGGTGCGGAGGAGCTGCCACCATCTTCCAGAGCTTTGATTTCCTTGCGGGTGGCCAATGCTTCCGTGACCTTGTTCTGGCGGACCTGTGCTTTTTCCAATTCCGCTAGTGCCGCACGATACTTCTCCGCGATCGACTTCGACTGCGTCTCATACACCTTCCGGAGATCGGTCAGTCCCTTCGGTTCGGTGGGTTGTTGTGCGGCTGCATTTTGAAGCAGGATGCCAGTCATTGCCAGCAAGAGACTGCGCTGAAGTTTCATTGAGTCAGGTTGCCGAAGGGATTGGAATCGTCGCCGGACTTGCGGTCCGGAGTGGAGGGGGCGGGTGCGGGAACTGCGAGGATGTCGCCGGTGAATGGCTTGTAACGCGTGCCGGCCGGGCCGAACATCGAGCCACCGTCTTCACTTACCCGGAAGGTCGTCTTGCTGGTGCCGTTTACCGTGATCTGGATCAGTTCGGAGTTGGGCTCACGCGTCCAACGTCCCTCGGCAATACGGCCTTTGTAGTTTTCAACCCAGCTCCCATCCGGCTTGAATTGCACTCTGGTGTTGCCGTTCGTCCAACTGGAAACGGCGAGCAGAATGTTCTTCGCTAGGGAGGCCGTGGGACCGATGGGCCCTGCCGGACTGAGAGCTACAGACGGATCGAATTTTGCGAGTTCGGTCCGGATGGCGGCAGCTCCTTCCAGATTGCCTTTGTCTACTTCTGCCTTCAGCAGGGCCGCAAGTTTCGTCCGATAGAGTTCACGCAAGGCCTGCACCTCTTTCTGGTTGCCAGCCCTCAGAGATGTCAATTCCGACGACTCTACCTGGCCGAACGAACGGCTCGCGGCTGCCAGCACCAACGCCATCACGAAAAGGGGGATCGCGCGCATCGTTTTCTTTGGGATGGCCGCAGAATAGATAAAACATTGCCCTAGGCGAGTTTGAAAATGGCATGCGTTTGGAATTGCCTATACGTTGTCGAATCATGAATCCCTTTATCTTATCCTGAATGAAATAGGGGTTAGGACATCTCGCTCTGCGGCAAGGCATGGAAATGGAGCTTGGAATCGCGGGCTCTATCCGTTCGGCAGCCCGCAAGAAGATCCGAGAAAAGGCGAGGGGGATCGCGCGACATGTGGCCGTCCTGCCGGACGAATGCAGGATAGGGGGCTGGATTGGAAAAAACGCCCGATCTGAAAATCCGATGACAAATACCGTGGTGGGAACCGCTAGGAACATTGATGAAACCGAGCTCCATATGGATTGCCTGCCTCGCCGTGGGAGCCATCGCTTCCGGGCCTTGGGCATGGGGTGCGCTTTCATCCAAAGTCCCGCAGGAACTCTCCGACCTCAGCCGGAAGGTGATCCAGCAAGCGGTCCGAAATATCACTGAATCGAAGCCGGCTCCGCCCGCCAACGATGTGGGTCATCCGCCGATTGTCACGGAGTCTTCCAACAGCGATCCGCAGCCGTCTGTGTCGTCGGAGCCGATGGTGGCGTTCAACGAGCCCCTCGAGCCACCTCCGAAAATGATCCTTTTCGGCCACGGCGGCCTGCGGAGGGGACCTTCCCGGTATTGAGGAAGAATTGGCGGGTAGGCGCAGGGTGTAGCTGGATTCGGGAATATTGAATCCAGCATTACATACATTGTAACAAGTTTTATCTCGGTCAGCGATCGTCTCAATGGATCTTCAATGTGGCCTGATTCCTGGGAGTTCGATCCTGCGGCTCACTCCGATCGCTTTGAGGAATGGCTCGTCATGGCTGACGACCAAGAGTGCTCCATCGTAGCTGCTAAGACCGGCTTCCACGGCCTCGATCGATTCAATATCGAGATGATTGGTGGGCTCGTCCAAGATCAGAAATGGCGGCGGATTTGGGCCGCCGAGTGTGCATGCGAGGCCTGCCCGGAGCAACTGGCCTCCGCTCAGGTCCCCGGTGCGCTGGAGTGCCGCATCCGCCCGGAACAAAAATCGCGCCAAGGCGGCCCGGCAGCCGTTTTCATCGGATTGCGGATGGAGCCGGAGGAAATTTTCCCGGATGGTGATGTCCGGATCGAGAGCCGAAACCCGTTGATCCAGGAAAGCCCACTCCGTTCCCCTTCCCACCGAGCCTTTCCAAGGCTGTAGCGTTCCTACAATGACCGCCAGAAGCGTGGATTTGCCGCTGCCATTGGGACCGGTGACTGCAATTCTCTCCGGACCATCAATGGACAGGGACAGGTCGCTAAAAATCGGCTTTCCGGGATGATATCCTGCGGTAATCCGGTCGAGTGTCAGGACCTGTTTACCTCTCGCCAAGCCGGTTGGGGCAATCTTTACCGTGATGGGCTCGATCTTCTCGATGGTTTCGCGAGCCGCTGAGACCGCTTGTCTGGCAGCTTGCTGGCGTTGATCGAAAAGCCGGTTGAGCGAACCACTGGTGGCTTCGCTCCGGTCCTTCAGCCTGCCGAGATTGATTCTCGGAGTGTCATCCTTTGCGTTTTTTCGTTGGCCGCCGGCATCCTTGCGGGTCTTCCGCTCGACGGCTTGCTGGGCGGTGCGGGCAATCCGGGCCACGGCGGTTTCGGCGCTTGCGAGATCGTGGCGCGCGGCGGCGAGCTCCTGGTCCTTGATTTCACGGTAGGTGCCCCAGTTGCCACCGTAGCGGGTCGCGCCGAGGCTGGTCAGTTCCAGAATCGCATCCATGTGCTCCAGGAGCTCCCGGTCATGGCTGATGACGATCGCTCCGCGATTCCAGCGCGCGAGCATGTCGATCACGGCCGCACGTCCTTCGCGATCCAGATTGTTCGTTGGTTCATCGAGGAGAATGAAATCCGGTTCATGGAAGACCAGTGCGGCCAGCCCGGCGCGGGTTCGCTGGCCACCGGAGAGAGAATCCAGAGCGGTGTCCGGCTGAACCGCCAGTTTCATGCGATCGAGGGCAGCGGCGAGCCGGGCCTCGAGGGACCAGTCCACGGATTCCCAATCCTCTTCGGTGGCATCCCCGCTTTCGATCCGCCGCAGCCTGGCCAGCTCTCCGTGAATCCCGAACAGGTCCGCCACGGTTTCATCCTCACGGATCTGAACCTCCTGACGCAGAAGGCCGATTCGACCGTCGACGAGAACCTTCCCGGCCTGTGGGACGAGTTCACCGGAGATCAGCCGGAACAAGGTGGTTTTGCCGACACCATTCCGGCCCACCAGTCCAATACGTTCGGGCTGAAAGCCGAGGGTGAGATTTGAAAAGAGTTCCCGGCCTTCCGGCAGTGCCCATGAGAGGCCGGAAATCGTGATCGCAGACATGGAAGACAACGCCGATAAGGATCCGGCTGCCGAGGATTTCGTCAACCGCCAAAGCAGCAACTGGCATTTCAGCCGCGGAGCAGGTCCGTGAGTTCTTTGTCGCTCCAGCCGGTGGCTTCGCCGAGGCCGGATTCGTCGAAGGCGGCTTGGGCCAGCTCGCGCTTGGTGGCTTGGAGCCGGACGACCTTTTCCTCGACGGTTCCACGCGTGAGCAAGCGGTAGACGGTTACCGGACGGGTCTGGCCGATGCGGTGCGCGCGGTCGGTGGCCTGGGCTTCGGCGGCGGGATTCCACCACGGGTCGAAGTGGATTACGGTATCGGCCGCAGTCAGATTGAGGCCGTAGCCCCCTGCCTTCAGGCTGATCAGGAAGACCGGCGGTCCGTCCGGTTTTTGGAAGCGATCCACCAGATCCTGACGGTTCCGGGTCTGGCCATCGAGCAACAAGGTGTCAATTTGGCGCGCTTGGAGTTGTTCCCGGATTTTTTGTAATTGTGTCTGGAACTGGCTGAATACCAAAATTCGGTGATTTCCTGAGATGGCTTCTTCAACGCGTTCCAGCAGGCGCTCCAGCTTCGCGGAGCGGCGCTCGATCGGCAGCTTGTCCAAACGTTCGTTTTTGAGCAACCCGAGGTCGCAACAGGTCTGGCGGAGGCGCAGCAAGGCGGTGAGCATCTGGAGTCGGGCCGCGCCGGTGCCGGCCTTTTCGCGGATCTCATCGACCCGCTTGCCACCCTCGCCGATGAGATCGCGGTAGATCTGGCGCTGGTCGGCAGAGAGCTCGCAGTAGTCGTCGATGATGAGCTTGGAGGGCAGGTCGGACGCCACCTGCTCCTTGGTCCGGCGTAGGATGAACGGAGCGGTTTTCAGGCGTAGTCGCTCCATGGGAGCCTTTGGCACCGGTGTGGCCTGCAGCGGCACCTCGTAGTGCTCCTTGAATTGCTCGCGACCGCCCAGCCAACCGGGCTGGATGAAGCGGAAGATCGACCACAGGTCGCGGACGCCGTTTTCGACCGGGGTGCCGGACAGGGCGATCCGGTGTCGGCCGCGCAGCTTGGCGATGGCCTTGGCATGGTCGGTATCCGGGTTCCGCATCAGGCTGGCCTCGTCCACGGCGATTCCCTTGTACTCCCTCTGGAGGTGCCAGGCCAGGTCCCGGGCCAGCGTTCCATAACTTGTGACAACCACATCCTGTGGCGTGACCTTCCCGCGCTCGGCGTCCCGGTTGCTGCCGTGTAGGACGCGGATGGTCCGGCCGGGTGCGAAGCGCTGGAACTCCGCCCGCCAATTCCCCAGCAGCGAAGTCGGAGCGATCACCAGTGCCGGTCCCTCTGCCGGGTTTGGTTCGGCAAACAGTTGTTCTAAAACGGCGATCGTCTGGAGGGTTTTGCCGAGGCCCATGTCGTCCGCCAAGAGGGCTCCACCGAAGCGTTGGAGGCGGTCCACCAGCCAGGCGATTCCCTTTCGCTGGTAAGGGCGCAACATCCCGGGAACCGAGGAATCCAAAGTGGCAGGAAGAGAGCTTTCTAGAATATCAATATTACTTGATATTTTTGAATTGCTCCTATTTTTACGAAATTCCGATACAAGCTCTGCGATGGCCTTGGGGCCGACGAAATGGCCGTGTTCCTGCCGGACATTCAGCTCTGAAAGCAGCGGCTCCAGCATCAGGACGGACTCTTCATCCAACACTTGTTTGCGACCATTCGCTTGGCGCGGGCCGCGGCCGGATCTCAACCATTGGAGCACCTCGGCACGGGACACGAGCTGGCCGGAAGAGGTCTCGAAACCGTAGTCGAAGGCCAGCCAGTCTTCGCCAGAACCGAGCACTTCGAAACGTGGTCTCACGACTTCGACTGTGGACGAAGCGGACTGGAGACGCGAGGTCTGCTCGACGGTCCAGTCGGCAGGCAGCCCGGGAAGACCGTGGGCGAAGAAGCGGAGGATGGAGGGTTCCCCCGCAAGCGTGAACCGACCCTGCTCGTCCCCGAAGAACCCGAGGCCGGCGAGGGTCGCGATGGCCTCAGTCTCCGCCTGCAGGTGCCGGACTTCCCACTGCCCCCCTTCCCCGGCGCGCGGGAAATACGGGTCATCGATCGTCCCGGGGACGAGTGACTGCGTGTCGGGATAGCGCACAGTCAATCGGGCCTCCAGCCGGGAGAGCGAACCTTCCAGAGCTAGATGGAAAGCGGGAACGGCCGGAACCATCCGCAGGTCACCGAGCCAAGAGTCCTCCGGAAGCGCCAGCCAGTCCTCCCAGACCGGGGCGCGGCGCAGGAGTTGCTTCAAAGGGATACGGGCTGGCTTGCCAGTGGCCCAGGTGGTGAAAGCGGACAGGAGGTCGTCCGGGATTGCATGAGGGCCGATCCGCGAAATGGCCTCCGAGGTGACGTGCCAAGCGTGGGTGCCGAGGATGAAAGGCGCGGTCGGGGCGCACAGAGTAACGAGATCCCCTTCCCTGATGGGCTCGCTGAGTGGAAGCGTGGCGTCGCTGGTAATGGAAAGCGGTTCCTTGCCCGCGAAGACGCGCGGGTGATCGAGAGCGGCTTCCAAGAATCCGGCGAGGCGATCGCCATCGAGAGAGAGCGGCAGCGGGCCTTTGATCGCGGGAATGCCCTGGCGGGTGACCCAGGCGGTCAGGAAGGCATCGGCGGGATCGGGGGTGACGGACGGGTCAGGAGCTAGGGTGACGGTGAGCCTGCCACGGGCGAAGGTTTCCGACCAGTTGGGGGCGAGGCGGACGATAAGCGGAACGAGCGGACCGGACTTGGGGGACGGAGAGATGGAGGCTACCGGCGCGGGTTTGGTGGTGGGAGCTGGTGAGGCGGCGCCTAGCAAGGCGAGGCCCGTGGCAACGGCGTGGGCGCAGACGGCTCCGGATGCTTGGTTCTCCGGGCAGGAGCATTTCACTTGGAAGTCGCCGGGCTTCGGGACTTTCACTCCGAGGCGGATGAGCTTCGAGCCTTGGCGCACGCTGCCGGTCCAACCGTCCGGGGTGGCTTTCGATTGGGCCACCATGCCTGCATCAAGGAGGGACTTGCCTTCCTTGAAGGCTTTCCAGCTCGCGGCGGATTTCAGGGCTTGTTCGGACCAATCGGGCATGTTGGCCCGGAAGTGTTAGTGCAGTGGATGAAAGAGGGAAGCCGGAAGCTTCGGATGGCTTGATTTCAGTAAGAATCGCGAGTTGTATTGTGGGAGATGATGCTGTTGACTGAAGCTGGTCGGGCATCTATTCTCGCTGCTAATAAGTTTATTGGTGCTTTCCAAATTTTGCCGCTTTCGTTCATGTTGGATTTCCCTACTACCACAACTTTAATTTCAGGCCTGATTACGGCCATTCTCGGATTGTTCGCGAATTTATTGGCAACAAAACTCAATAAGACGCAGGAAATCGAAAAGGAGAAGTTCGAAGATTTATTAGCAACCTCCGATAAACGCGCCGAAGAGGCGAAAGCAATTTTATTAAAGGCGCTTTCGGAGCGACTCCCGAGTGATGTATCTGCCGAAGAACTTGGTCAAAAGCTCTCCTCTCAGCTTAGAATTGCTGGCGATATTGTAATCAATCAGGTTGCTCGGACCGAGAATCAATTGATTCAGGAGTTGGTGAACAGCTATCATCAGCAAGCGCTCTCGCAAGCCAGGGTTCAATTTTGGTTCAGTGTAGCTGCTGCCGCCGTTGGGTTTGCTTATATATTGTATTCGGCATCGTCGGCGATTGGGAATGATTGGGCTAATATTGTTCGTATCCTGCCAGGAGTGGTTATTGATGCTGTTGCTGTGCTTTTCTTTCGGCAAGCGGAACAGACCCGACAAAGGGCTACTGAATTGTATGATCGATTGAGAAAAGACAGCCAGGCCGCTATGGCTAAAGAACTTTTGGTGTCAATTGAAGATAAACGAATCCGTTCCATCGCCCAAGCACAAATCGCTTTGCATCTCTCTGGGGTAACGACAAAAGATTTTGATGTTGCGGGGTTTCTGGCTCAGCCATTACAAACCTAGATAAAAAGGAAGTTTCCCCCTAGGAGGTATTCTTTCAACCCAAAGCCCGGACCGCGAACGGGCCGGGCTTTGGGTTAAGAGGCTTGGCGCTTGGAAAGCGCCGCCACGATCACATCTCCAGCAGGAGGCGGGTCGGGGTTTCGATGCAATCCTTGATGCGGATCAGGAAAGTTACGGCTTCCTTGCCATCGACGAGGCGGTGGTCGTAGCTCATGGCGAGATACATCATCGGACGGATGACGACCTGGCCATTCACGGCGACGGGGCGCTGCTGGATGGTGTGCATACCGAGGATACCGCTCTGCGGCGGATTGAGGATCGGCGTGGAAAGCAGCGAACCGTAGGTGCCGCCGTTCGAGATGGTGAAGACACCGCCCTGAAGATCCTCGATCGAGATCTTCCCGTCCTTGCCCTTCTTGGCGTAGTCGAGGATGTCCTGCTCGATCTCAGCGAAGCTCTTCTTGTCGGCGTCGCGGATGACCGGGACGATGAGCCCCTTCTCGGTGCCGATGGCGACGCCGATGTCGTAGAAGTGGTTCTCGATGATGTCAGTGCCTTCGATGCGACCGTTGAGCTGCGGCACGTCCTTGAGGGCCTGGGTCACGGCCTTGATGAAGAAGGACATGAAGCCGAGCTTCACGCCGTGCTTCTTCATGAAGTCATCCTGCACCTGCTTGCGCAGGTCCATGATGGCGCTCATGTCCACCTCGTTGAAGGTGGTCAGGATGGCGGCAGTCTGCTGCGCGTTGACGAGATGCGTCGCGATCTTGCGGCGCAGCATGCTCATCTTCTTGCGGGTCGTGCGGCCGTCTTCGGAGGCGGTCGGCGTGGAGGCGTTTCTCGACCGGGGTGATGACCACGGAGAGATCCGGCTTCAAGCGAGGGGCGGTGACGCCGGTGGAGGCGCCGGGAGCGGGAGCTGGTGTTGCGGCCGCAGGAGCCGGGGTGGAAACCGGCGCTGGTGCGGGAGCAGCAGCGGCAGGAGCCGGAGCGGCTCCACCAACACCGACTTCGATGGTGGCAATCACCGTACCGATGGCGACTTCCTCGCCTTCCGGCACAAGGATCTTCAGCTTGCCGGAGGCATCTGCTTCCAGTTCGTTGGAAACCTTGTCCGTCTCCAGAGTGACGAGCACTTCGCCCTTGGTGACCAGGTCCCCGTCCTTCTTGCGCCAGGCGGCGACATTGGCCGAGGTGATGGATTCACCGGCGGCGGGAACCTTGATCTCCACCGTGCCACCAGCAGCGCGGAGCTGGAGCCGGGGTGCTCGGCAGGAGCCGCTGCAGGAGCTGGCGCGGCACTGTCCGGTGCCGCAGCACCTTCTTCGATGCGGCCGATCACGGTGCCGATGTTCACTTCCTCCCCTTCACCGATGAGGATCTGGAGGGTGCCGTCGCCATCGGCTTCGAGTTCGTTGGAGACCTTGTCGGTTTCGAGGGTTACGAGAACATCGCCCTTGCGGACGGTCTCGCCGTTCTTCTTGTGCCAGCGCGCGACGTTGGCGGAGGTGATGGATTCGCCGGCGGCGGGAACTTTGATGTCGAGGGACATGGTTGAGGGAAAAGTCGGAGGCCTAGGAAGTCAGGGATTTGTTAGAGCGTGAACGCCTCTTCGAGAAGCGCCTTTTGCTCGCGGTAGTGCATGGCCTTCGAACCGGCGGCCGGACTGGAGGCGCGATCGCGACCGGCGTACGACCGGCTTCTTGCCGAGCACGTCCTCCAGCAGCGGTGCGATGTAGGTGTAGGCACCCATGTTCTGCGGTTCCTCCTGGCACCACACGAAGGAGGTGGCATTCGGATACTGGCTGAGCAGGGCCACAACCATGTCCTGGTGGAACGGGTAGAGCTGCTCGACGCGGAGGATGGCGGCGTTGTCGATGCCCTTCTCTTCGCGCCACGCGGCGAGATCGTAGTAGACCTTGCCGGAGCAGAAGATCACGCGGTTGACGGACTGTGGATCGGCGAATTCCTTCGGATCCGGGAGGATTTCCTGGAAGCAGGAGCCTTCGAGGAAGTCTGCTTCGCTGGAGATGGCCTCGGCGCGGGTGAGCAGGCTCTTCGGCGTCATCAGGATGAGCGGCTTGCGGAACTCGCGGCGCTTCTGGCGGCGCAGCGCGTGGAAATACTGGGCCGGTGTGGTGAAGTTGCCGACGATCAGATCTGTCCTGCGCGCACAGTTGCAGGAAGCGTTCCAAGCGTGCGCTGGAGTGTTCCGGTCCCTGGCCTTCATAGGCGTGCGGCAGCAGCATCACGAGGTCGCTCGGGGTCTGCCATTTCGACTCGGCGGAGGAGATGAACTGGTCGATGATGACCTGCGCACCGTTCGAGAAGTCACCGAACTGGGCTTCCCAGAGCGTGAGCATCTGAGGGTAGCTGAGTGAATAGCCGTAGTCGAAACCGAGCACGGCGAACTCGGAGAGCAGCGAGTTGTAGACGCAGAACTTCGCTTGATCGGCCGAGAGATGATCGAGGGCGATGTGACGCTCGCGGGTCTCGTAATCGTAGAACACCGCGTGGCGCTGCGAGAAGGTGCCGCGGCGGCAGTCCTGGCCGGAGAGGCGGACCGGAGTCTGCTCCATGAGCAGCGAACCGAAGGCCAGCGATTCGGCGAAGGCCCAGTCGATCGGGCCGCCGTTGTGCAGGGACTCGATACGGCGCGGGATGAAGCGCTTGGCTAATGTCGGATTGAGATGGAAACCATCCGGAATCGTGGTGAGCACCTTGCCGATGTGCTGCAGGCGATCCTTGGCAATGCCGGTGGCAACCGGAGCATGCGAATAAGGAGGCTGCTCGACAGCGGTGGAGCCACCATAGACGGTGCGGTCGCCTGCTTCGGTGGCCTTCACCATCTTCTGATAGCTTTCCTCGAACTTGTCCCAGATCGCCTGCTCAAGGGCATCGGCATCAGCTTGGGAAAGAACGCCGGTTTCGACGAGCTGAGCCTTGTAGATCTGACCGAAGGTCTTGCGGGCCTCGATCTTCTTCGCAATGTGCGGCTGGGTGAAGGCGGCCTGGTCGTTCTCGTTGTGGCCCTGGCGGCGGTAGCAATACATGTCGATCACGATGTCGCGACCGAACTTCTGGCGGAACTCGAGGGCGAACTGGGCGGCCCAATAGAGCTCCATCGGCTCTTCACCGTTCACGTGGAGGATCGGGGCCTCGATCATCTTCGCCACGTCCGTCGCGTAGGCGGAGGAACGGGCATCGGCCGGCAGCGTGGTGAAGCCGACCTGGTTGTTGATGATGAGGTGGATGGTGCCACCGGTGCGGTAGCCCGGGAGCTGGGAAAGGTTCAGCACTTCCGCCACGGAGCCTTGGCCGGCGAATGCGGCATCGCCGTGCAGAAGCACCGGCAGGACGCGCTTGCGGTCGGTGGCCACGCCATCGTCCCCAAGCACGCGCTGGCGGGCACGGGCCTTGCCTTCGACGATCGGGTTGACGGCTTCAAGGTGGGACGGGTTGGCGGCGAGGTTCACGCGCACCTTGCCATCGGCCAGCTCGCGGATGCTTTCGTAGCCGAGGTGATACTTCACGTCGCCATCGCCGGCCACGAGATCCGGGATGTAGTTCGGCGTGAACTCATAGAGAATCGTGGTGAGCGATTTGCGGACGAAATTGGCCAGCACGTTGAGGCGGCCGCGGTGGGCCATGCCCATCTCGATCTCCTGCACACCGGCGGACGGACACTTTTCGAGGATGGCATTGAGCACCACCATCGCACCTTCGCCGCCTTCCAGCGAGAAGCGCTTCTCACCAAGGAACTTCTTGCCGAGGAAATTTTCAAACGACTCGGCTTCGAGCAACCAGCGCAGGGAATTGATCTTGCGATCCGCCGGGTCGATTTCACGACGGGCGTGCTGCTCGATGCGCTCACGCACCCAGTGGCGGATGGTCGTGTTGTTGATGTGCATGAACTCGAAGCCGATGAAGCCCGAGTAGATGTTCTCAAGTGCTGCCACCATGTCGCGCAGCTTCATCTTCTCCCCGTGGAGCAGGAACTGGGTGGAAGCTTCGCGCTCCAGGTCGGCATCGGAGAAGCCGAATTGGTCGAGGCGCAGGCGCGGGTTGCGCTCCTGGGTGTCTTCCAGCGGATTGATGCGGGCCTGGGTGTGGCCGAGCGTGCGGTAGTTGTAAACGAGGCTCACCACCTTGCCGTAGAACGCGAGATCGGCACCAGGCTCCGCCACAGTGGCGGCAGCCGTAGCTCCGGCGACTTCGGCTTTCCGCGATTGCGCGGTTCCGAGTTCAAATCCTTCGAAGAATGCGGACCAAGTCGGCTCAACCGAGCGCGGGTCTTCCATCCACTGGGCGTATTTTTCCTCGAGCAAATCCGCGTTGAGGCGGGCCGAAACCGATGAGTTCATGGGCTGTATTGGGAATGCCGGAAGGAAAGCGTGATTTTCTCGCTTGGCCCGCCGCGCGCAGCGCTTAGTTAAGGGGGCGTCCGGGTTGCGTCAACCGCACAGGACGGAATTTGCAACGTGTTTGAAAGAAGTCCGCACTGCCCGCAGACGATGATCGAAGTCTCCAACCTGACCAAACGCTTTCCCCGCCACGAGGCCGTCCGCGGTATCTCATTCTCTGTAGCCAAAGGGGAAATCGTCGGTTTCCTCGGGCCGAATGGCGCTGGCAAGACCACCACATTGCGGATGCTCACCGGCTATTTGCCGCCTACCTCAGGCAGTGCGAAAGTCGCGAATCACGACATTTTCCGCGAATCCATCGCCGCCCGTCGCAAAATCGGCTACATGCCGGAGAATGTCCCCCTCTATGACGACATGCGGGTACGCGAGTATCTCCGCTTCCGGGCCGAGCTGAAAGGGCTCTCCGGTCGCGACGCCCGGCGCCGCGTTTCCGAAGTGATCGAGACCTGCGGTCTGGAAGCGGTGAAGAAGAAGATGATCCGCGTCTGTTCGAAGGGTTACCGCCAGCGCGTGGGGCTCGCCGATGCCCTCGTCCACCAGCCGGAGCTATTGATTCTCGATGAGCCTACCAACGGTCTGGATCCCAATCAGATCCGCCAGATCCGCGAGCTGATCAAAACGCTGGCGGAGAACCACACGGTACTGGTTTCCACGCATATTCTCCATGAGGTGGAGATGACTTGCAACCGGGTCATCATCATCGACAACGGCAAAATCAAAGCTCAGGACACCCCCAAGAACCTCGTCGCGGGCATGCGTGCCGCCGGCAAGGTTCATCTGGAGGTGGCCGCGGATCCACAGATCGTTGCCGCTGCGCTGTCCCGCCTGGACAATGTGAAACGCGTGACCTTCGAGCCACGGGACGAACGCTGGACCCATTTCGAGGTGCTGGTGGATTCCGGTACGGATGCCCGGGAGCGAATCAGCAATCTTGTCGGCCAATATGCTTGGCCGATGCGTTCGCTGTTCCGCAAGGAGGCGACCTTGGAGGATGTCTTCGTGGAACTGACGCGCAGGGACTGACCTGGCCAACCGGGACCGGATCATGGAGGGAGCCACAAGTGATCTTGAGATTGTGGCTGCAGCAGAGGCCGACAAGCCGCTGCTGTTCCGACTGCTGCAACTGTATCAGCACGACTCCTCCGAATTTGATGACGTTCGTTGCGATTCAAGCGGTCTGTTCCCCTACCCCTATTTCGATCTCTACTGGCAGGAACCGGATCGTTACCCCTTCCTGTTCCGTCACCGTGGGCAAGTCATTGGATTCGCCCTGATCAATGCCTATTCGGATCTGGGCAACACCGGGATCCGGGCGATTGCGGAGTTCTTTGTCTTGAGAAGTCATCAAAACAAAGGAATTGGACGACAGGCTTCTTTGAAACTTCTGGATATGTTCCCGGGTCGTTGGGAAATTTCCCAGACTTATGGAAATCTACCGGCCCAAAGGTTTTGGGAAAATCTGGTGAGGTCGCTGGTCGGAGAGAACTTCGTGAAGCACGATCTGCCGGAGGTGAGGAAAATCGTGCTGTCCTTCACCACGTGCTGAAGGAGTGCACGCGATCTTGCGGAATCCCCGCTCGTGAGCCAATTACGGCCCATGAACTTTGATCCGCTCCTCGACGCCCTCGCCGATCCCGGCTGGATCAGCGTGCCGGGCTTTCTCCCGGACACGATGGCCCGGACCGTGGCCACCGAATGCGCGGTGCGCTGGGACGAGGGTGAATTCCAGCGAGCCGGAGTTGGGCGTGGCACCGCCTTGGCGATCCGCGAGGACGTTCGGCGCGATCATGTCCTGTGGCTGGATCGCGAGCATGCCGGGCGCGCACAAGTGGCGTGGCTGGACATCATCGAGGAGCTCCGCGTGGCGATGAACTGCGGACTGTTCCTTGGCTTGAACGAATATGAAGGCCACTTCGCGATCTATCCTGCGGGCGGCTTCTACAAACCTCACCTCGACCGCCACGAGAACACGCAGGCACGGATCATCACGGCCATTCTCTATCTGAATGACGGCTGGCAACCTGGAGATGGCGGCGAACTGAAGATCTGGACGACACCAGGTGACAAGGATGGCGAGTTCGAGTTGGTCGAACCACGCATGGGAACGCTGGTGCTCTTCCGGGCCGGTGATTTCTGGCACGAGGTGCTTCCCGCCAACAAAACGCGGATGAGCATCACAGGTTGGTTCCGCGTTTAGAGTCTCCTCTCGTCACCCGCGATGGTGCGGGACCGTGAAATCAAGGATCGGCCCCAGAGGAACGATGCCGGTCGGATTGATGTCGTCGTGGGTGATGTAGTAGTGCCGCTTGATGTGATCGAGATTCACAGTCTCCGCGATGCCCGGCTGCTGATAGAGATCGCGCAGGTAGCCATTGAGACTCGGATAATCGATGATGCGGCGGAGGTTGCACTTGAAGTGGCCGTAGTAGACGGCATCGAAACGCACCAGCGTGCAGAACAAACGCCAGTCGCTCTCCGTGATGCGGTCGCCGAAGAGATAGCGGCGGGTGGCCAGGCGGGAATCGAGTTCATCCAGCGCGGCGAAAAGCTTCCTGACTGCTCTTTCGTAGGCCGGCTGTCGTGTGGCGAAGCCCGCACGATAGACGCCGTTGTTGACCCGCTCGTAAAGGAATTGGCTCAGGGCCGTCTGCTCTTCCGCCAGCTCTGTGGGGAAGAGATCCGGGGCATCCGGCCCCGCGAAGGAGGTCTGGAACATCCGGCAGATGTCATCCTCGGAATTGTTCACGATCCGCTTCTCCTGCTTGTCCCACAGCACCGGTACGGTCACGCGCCCATGAAATGAAGGATCACTGGCCCGGTAAGCTTCACTGAGGAAATGGAAGCCATTCAATTCATCCGGTCCATGCCCCTCCCCGGCTCGAAAGGCCCAGCCGCGCTCGTCACGGACCGGATCGACGATGCCGACACTGACACTGTCCTCCAGTCCCACCCACTTCCGCACGACCAATGTGCGGTGAGCCCACGGGCAGGCCAATGAGACGTAGAGGTGGTAGCGTCCGGGTTCGGCTCGTCCGGTGAGGATCTCGCGGAAAGCATCCTCCTGCCGCTCGAATTCGCCGTCATCCCCTTGCTCGTCTGGAAACTGTCCCGAGGTCATATGCCTAACATGCGCGGGGATTGCTCCAGTGAAAGTCGAAATCAGGGATCAGCGTGGCATGCCTAGATTTCGCTTCACCTCCCCGAGCGAGCCCGCTGGCTTGTCGCCGCCGATCACCAGCAACGTACCTTCTGGGATCTCGCGAGGTGATCCGTTTCGCTCCGTCAGGTATCCCTCTTGATTCACCCAACGGCCACCGCCGAGCGCGACGGTGGTTTCAACGCGTCGCGTGATGCCATCTCGCATCACCATCAACTGTCCATCGATCATCAGCACCCGGGTGGTGGTTTCGCGGATGCGTTTGCCATCCGCACCGATCACCGCGCAGTCAGGAAGCTTCACCCGGCCACCGTTTTTCGCAATGACCGTTCCGTCGATCGTCACGCGGCTACCATTGCTGAGCGTGGTTTCAGCTGTCATCGGCACGGCTCGACCATCGCGCACGATCACCATACGGTCACCCACCTTCATCAGACGGTCAGCGGGTTTCGTTGCATACACAGTAGGAGCGTCCGCGGTGGGACGGGCTGTTGCTACTGCGATGCTCGAAAGAGCGATGCCTGCGATCGCGAGGAGGGTCGGCTTCATGGAACTTGATTCGCACGAGCCGTTCCAAAGAGGTTTCTTCGCTCCCAATGGCGTGCAAAATTGTCCTCAACCCATTGGAATCGAACGGGCCATGGTGAGGTTGCTTTGTGGCCGGATTCCGTTCCGTGTCGAGTGATGAAATGCGCTCCCCACTCTATCGGGTGCGTTTTGCAAACACCCAATCAGGCTTCCATCACCCTTTTCTTCAAGCTCAGAACCACATCCGGATCGATGCGTTTCTCGAGCTCGGCTATTCGGTCCAGTGTCGTTTTTCTTAACTCGGCGGAAAGAGCTTCGATCTTGCTGAAATGAAGTTTGTCGACAAATTCACCAAGGATAAGGCCCTGCTCAGGACTCACCGAACGGCGATCCCTTTCACATGCGGCACGTTCGTCAAGAATCCCGAAATCGCCACCATACCTGTCGTAGATCGCCAGGATTTTCTTAGTGACGATCACGCGGTCAGATTGGTCACCTGATGCGTTCACTCTGTCACCAACTTGCCGGGACTGCCTGCTTCGAGCGCCCGTTGCAGGTTCTTCCGATCCTGCTCGATGGCGTTCTGGATCCCCCATGCGATGAAGCCGAGGACGATCAGGAAGATTTCCAGTCCATACCACAGCCAGATCAGGCCGCGACCGGAGGTGAAGCCATAGCTGTGAAGGCCGGTGTTGAAGAAGTTCACGTGCCACCACGAGAACATCACCACACAGGAGCCGAACATGCAGGCGAGGTGGAAGGCCCATTCCTTCAGATAGCCGCCGAGGCGGGCATGGAGGATGGCCAGATTCCAGAGCACGATCAACAGTGCACCGTTTTCCTTCGGGTCCCAACCCCAGAAGCGTCCCCAGGAATCATTGGCCCACACGCCGCCGAGCACGGTGCCGACGAGTGAAAGGAACAACGTGAAACACACGCAGCCGTAGGCCGCGCGGGTCAGCGTGCGGCGCAGGACGCGGTCGCCATTGTCCAGTCCCGTGCCGCGCATGAAGATGTAAATATGGGAGAGCAGTGCCGTCAGCAGCCCGGCACAGTAACCCATGGTGATCGTGATCACGTGGATGGTAAGCCAGTAGTTGGAGCGCAGCACGGCGACCAGTGGGTCCATGTGGTCCTTGGCGTCCCCCACCTCATACTTGCGCGACAGCGCGATCAGCGCAGCGCCGATGACAGGGGCCAGACCCAGGGCGAAGCGCTTGCGGGTGAGCAGTTCCACCAGCAGCGACAGGAGCACGATGGCGGCGGCGATACAGATGGTGGTATCGTAAAGGTTTCCGATCGGCGGTCGCTGCATGATGATGCAGCGCTGGGTGATGGCGATCAGGCAGTAGATGGCTCCGGTTGCGGCGGCAAGGCCGGTGGCCCAGGCGAATATCTTCCCAACGAGGTTCCATCCCGCCGCCCACATGCCGAAGGCCAGCAGCGTCCCGAGAAGGAAATACACCAGCGCGTTCAGGAACCAGTCGGCGCGGTAATAGGAAGCCTCCAGTTTGATCGTGCTATATTCCCCGCGCGCTGCCGCGAGACCGGCGGTGGTATCACGGAATTTCGCGAGTTGGTCGCGGAACTCGGAATCGCCTGTCCGTGCGGCCACCGCGAGATTTTCCAGCGCTTGGACTCGCTCGATCGAACGCTTGGGGTCGGCGGACTTCACGGTCATGACCGTCATGATCTCATTACCAACACCGGTCCATTCCCGGTCTTTCTTGTCGTCCGGGGGGTAAAGCAGCAGGGTGAACTTGGCGTAATTCGCCTGATCCACGACCTGCTCGAGAAGGGCCTTCACATGATCGGGGATTTCCTTATGCTGCGCCTGGGAGTCTTTCAGCACTTGGTTCACCGCCGGGGCGGCAGCCATCACCACGCTCATTGCGGCGGCTTTGGGCCCGTTGGGGTTGTCCATCTGGACGCCGCGGGTGAAGGCAAAGTAGGTGAACAGGCTTTCCAGTTTCTTCACGTTGGCAGCCAGATCGAGTGTCTGTTGCTGCTCCAACTCGCGCTTTGATGCCTCGATCGCGTCGTAAGTCTTAGCCAGCTCCTCCAGTTTGGCGCGGCCGGGCTCGAGCTCGCGGAAGCTGTAGCGGTCGCGCTTGGCTCCGGTTTCGAGACCGAGCGCCTTCACCACCGCGGAGTTGTCGATGCGGAACATCGGGAGATCCACCGCGATTTCCGGGCGGAACAGGCAATCGAGCAGCCATGCGGTCGGAGTCAGCTTGATGACCTTGTGTGGAGCCTTGCCATCTTTGTCCGCCTTTGCGGTCGGGCTGTTGTCCGGCACATCGATCTTCATCGAACGTTCGCCGTGGATCTGATAGAGCGTGAAACCGGCGAAGGTGGAGAGTGGCTTGATGCGCCCCCCATCCTGAACGGGAATGGTTTCAGCAACCTCCAGCGTTTCCTTCGACCAAGGCGTGTAGGCTTCGAGGTGCCGTGGTTTCGGCTCCCCGGATTTTTGGACAAGTGCAATGCCACCAAAGAGCGTTGCTCCGAAGATCAGGAATCCGAGCGCCACCCAGCGGACGGCCACGTTGCGATTGGCGGGAGGCGTTTTCACGATTTGAGGCTGGCGTGGATGTAGGTGCCTAGTTTCAGGAGGAACTGGAGGGCGAGACCGAGGGTCACGATGGCGATGCTGATTTTCGGCCACTGGTCGGAGGGGTTCTGTACCACCTCCAGAACGGAATACATTTTCGCCGGATTGCTTTCACCCTGCGGTCCGTAGCTCGCCTGGTAGAACGTGAGCCCCTTGTTGCGCATGGGCTCGTTCATCTGGATGGTGGCGTTCATCTCATGACCGTCATCGATGCGGGTTACCTCGCTGACGAAGCTCTCCGGCTTCATGGTATTGGGCGCAAAGGTGGCGGTGAATTTGTTCAACCGCACCTGGTAAGGCATCGGCCAGTAGCGCTTGTGAATGTCGACCAGAAAGACCCGGTCGCCGGACTTCACGGTATAGCCGTGGAAGCTCGCTGCGGCGAGAATGAACGGCTGTCCGGCGGTGCCGTCACGATTCACGATGCGGGCGTAGCAACCGGCGACATTGGCTTCAGCCTGTTTCTCGTCTTCCTTGCGGACCAGATAGTAACCATCCGCAATGAATTCCTGGTTCTCAGGGGCTCGCTCGACCGCCGCAACAGGCTGGCAATTGGACATCCATCCGTTGATCTGGAGATCGAAGGGGAAATCCGGCAGTTTGAAATCGCGGGGCGTGGAACCGGTGGTGTCCATGCCATTGGCCTTCCGGACCAGCCATTTCCAAGAGCCGATTGCCTGCGGCTGGAGATCATCCAGATACTCGCCGCGGATCACGTGGATGTTCGTCGGCTTGCCTTCCTTGATCTCGGACACCTCGACCACGAATTCGGTGTAATCCTGGGCCACGTTGCTGGTTTGTCCCTGCTGGAGAACCATGTTGCCGCGGACTTCCTTCCACTGGGCCACACCGCCGGCCACGATCAGCAGGAGAATGCCGGTGTGGGAAATCAGGTTGCCCAGATGGCGCCATCCCTTGCGGGCGCGGATCACTCCTCCCAGGAAGAGATTCACGAACAACAACAGGCAGATCCAATAGCCACCGGGCAGCGGGAACTTCAGCTGCACGCCGCGCACGTTCATGATCTTCAGCTCAGGCGTGAAGAAGAACGAAGAGGAGTCGAAATACTTCTTCAGGGTCGGCAGCAGGCCGCGCTCAACCTGTTCCAGCGTGGCCAGCCATGTCAGCAGCCCCAGCAGAAGCAGCAGCACCGTGGCCAATCCGAATCCGGACAGGAAATTGAAGATCCGCACCGGCAGGGAGTCCCGGCGTTTGGGTGTAGTGGAAGTGGCTTCCATGAGAAAATCAGCGGTCGAGCCTACGGTTCGTGGAGAGCGGATCATTCACCGGCCAGCACCAGCGACTTGCAGAAGGCCTCCAGCGCGGGCTTGGCGCCCTCCACTTCGTCCTTCGGTCCGGTCATTTTGACGGTGATGATGCGGCCGTTCACGTCCGCCACAACACCTGCGAGCGCATAGCCCGGGCGGGCTTCCGCTCCGGCCATGCCGCCATAGGTGCCCTCGGTCTCCACCCAGACCCCGGCGGTGCCGACGATGTTGACGCGGCGACGCTCATCAAGCGTCTCGGAGGTGAGCTTGGTTGTGCCGAATTGGGCCAGCCAGCGGTTGACGTTGTCCAGCACCGAGCCGGTGGAGATGCCCACCGCGACCTCACCCAGCCCACTCTCGCCGAAGCGGTAGTTCAGCAGGCGGAACTGCGTGGACGGGAGCTGGAGCCAGCCTTCCGGGGTAGTTCCACGGACGGGGCTCGCCCGCGGTCCCGGAAACGCTCGTCACTGGTGGCGAAGAGCTTCGGTGCGGTGTCGTTGGAAGTTTCGGCGCGGGTTTCGGTCACGGTGACCTCCGCCGGCGGTTTGCGGCAGGCGGAAAGGGAGAGAATGGCCATGCATCCGAGAAACGCCGGGTTCTTCATCGCCGCGGGGGATAGACCCGCACGCCATGACGTGCAAGGGGAAATGGGTTCTGTAGTCGTCTCAGTTTCCTTCCCGCTCTTGCCCGCAGCCCCCTTCCCCCTTAAAAGCACGCGTGGAGCCGATCCGATACTACAACCGACACAGCGGGGCGATGGAGACCGAACAGGTCTATGGCGAAGGATTCCTGCGCTGGGCCTACGGCACGCCGCTCGGCCGGTTGTCACTCGAGGCGTTCGTGAAACGGCCGTTTTTCTCGAAATTCTACGGCTGGCGGATGGATCGGCCCGCTTCGGCCGCGAAGGTGGCTCCCTTCATCCGGGATTATGGCATGAAGGTGGAGGAATTCGCCGATGCCCCGGAGTCGTTCCGCAGCTTCAATGAGTTTTTCTTCCGCAAGCTGAAGCCCGAAGCCCGCCCGATCGACGCTGCACCAGTGGTCTTTCCCGCCGATGGCCGCCACCTTGGATTTGAACGCGCCACCTCCATGGACGGAGTGTTCGTCAAGGGCCAGCGATTCGACCTCCCAAGCTGCTCGGCTCGCGCGAACTGGCTGCCCGCTATGCCGAGGGGCCGCTGGTGCTCTCCCGGCTGTGTCCGGTCGATTACCATCGCTTCCATTTCCCCGCTGCTGGCACGCCATCCGCCACGGAAACGATCAACGGGCCGCTGTTTTCGGTCTCTCCCCTCGCCCTGCGGCAAAACCTCGCCTACCTCTGGGAGAACAAGCGGACGATCACCCGATTGGAAACAGAAGATCTTGGCACCGTGTTGTTGCTGGAAATTGGCGCGACCTGCGTGGGTTCCATCCTACAGACCTTCACACCGGGGCAACCGGTCGTGAAAGGGGCTGAGAAGGGCTATTTCGCCTTCGGCGGGTCCTCCACCATCACGATTTTCGAACCAAACCGTGTGAAACTGGCGGCGGATTTGTTAGAGAACTCCGCCCGGCAGGTGGAACTCTACGCCCGCATGGGCACGGTGATGGCTGCGAAGCTTGAATCCCAAACGAAGAGATCGACTCCACCACTTCATCCCGCATCCTCCCTCGCCGCCGGAGTTTCCTTCCCCACCTCACCTCAAGACGCTTCATGAACACGCCAAGAAGGCGCTCAAGCCGGCGCTCCAGGGCCAGCTTTCCCCCGGCCGAGCGAATCGCGCTCTACAAGCGGTTCCTCAAGATCGAGGAGCACCGCATCTTGCTGCACCACCGCGCCGGGAGCGGGCGGCATGGAGATCGCCGGAGCTCGTGCCGAGCTGATCGACGTGGTGCTGACGCTCGTTCTCCAGATGGCGCTGCGAGGACGCAGGTGACAGCGCACGTTCCTCGCGCTCGTCGCCACCGGTGGCTACGGCCGTGGGACGCTCAATCCGCGCTCGGATATCGACCTATTGTTCCTGCGTGCCCCGTGCGTCGAACCAAGCTGCCGGAAGCCGCTGAGGAAGCCGTCCAGGAGATCCTCTATCTGCTATGGGATGTCGGCTTCAAGGTCGGCCACGCCTGCCGCTCGATCGCCGAGTGCCTGGAGCAAGCCGAAGGCTGACCAGGAGAACAAGACGGCGCTGATGGACGCGCGCTTGCATCGCCGGTGACATCAAAGCTCTTCAATGAGTTCCAGAAGCGTTTCGACAAGGAATGCATCAAGAAGGGTCAGGACGCTTTCTTCGAACTACGTCGCCAGGATCTCCGCACCCGCCACGAGAAGTATTCCCGCACCGTCTTCCTCCAGGAGCCGAACGTGAAGGAGAGCTGCGGCGGCAACGCGACTACCACAACATCCATTGGGTCTCGCGGGTGAAGCGGGGCACCTTCGATCTCGAGAAGCTGGTGGAAGACCGCCTGCTAACCGCGACCGCCTTCCAGGAAATCGAGGACGCCTACGATTTCCTGCACCGCGTGCGCAACGAGCTTCACTACGCACACCGGCAAGGGCACCGACCAGCTCACGCTGCAGCTCCAGGGCGTGGTGGCCACCAATTTCAATTACCCGCAGCGCAGCATTCTCCGCCGTACGGAGGAGTTCATGCGCGACTACTACAGGCATACGAGAAACCTCTATCAGCACACCACCTCGCTGATGGAGATCTTCCAGATCGAGGCAGGAAGATCAGTCGGAGACGAGCGGTTTACGTTCTTTCCTCACGCTTCCGGAAGAAGCAGCGCGAGGAGTTCGATGGTTTCGTCGCACGCGACGGCCGCGCCTACCCAGCGAACCAGGACATCTTCAAGGATGATCCGAACCGGCTGATGAGGATGTTCCAGCACACCCAGGTCCGCGGCTTGCGAACTCAGCCCGCCGCTGCGGAAACTGGTGAAGGAGCATTGGGGCGATATCGATCGCCCGTTCCGCTACTCGAAGGCAAACCGTGAGACCTTCCAGGCGATCCTGGAGCGCAAGGGCGACGTGGCGCGCACTTTGCGCCAGATGCATCGTGTGGGTTTCCTCGGTCGTTATCTGCCCGAGTTCGGTGCGCTCGATTGCCTCGTGCAGCATGAGTTTTTCCACCGCTACACGGCGGACGAACACACGCTGCGCTGTGTCGAGCAGCTCGACGCGCTGATCGGGTCCGAGGAGAACCCGAAGCTGCGCGATCTACCGCCGCCTCTTCCATGAGATTGAAGACCCCTACGCGCTCTACCTCGCCGTGATCCTGCACGACACCGGCCGCGCCGAAAACGTCCGCGAGCACATCGATGGCTCCGCCATGCTGGCGGCCCGCCTCTGCAACCGCCTGCAGATCCATGGCACGCGGCGCACGTTGATCATGTTCCTGGTGGACAACCACCTCACCTTCTGGCGCACCGCCACCACCCGCAACATCGAGGATCCGGATGTCATCGCCGAGTTCGCCTCGATCGTGAAGACCGCCGGCGCGGCTCGACGCGCTGTTCCTTTTCACTTATGCTGATTCGAACGGCACTTCTCCCGATGCCTGGACCGGATGGAAGGAGACGCTGATGCTACAGCTTCACTCCACCACCCGGCGCTTCCTCACCGAAGGTCGTGAGAAATACTAGGAGGCGCTCGACCGTGACCGTCTGGAGCTCCGCGATGGACGTGGTGGACGCTGATGCGCGAGGATTACTACCCGGATATCGATCGCCACTTCGAGTTGATGCCTCCGGCCGTGTTCCGCTTCCGCCAGCCGGCTGAAATCGTCACCCAGGTCCGCACGCGTCCGCCATTTCCTGCAGCGAGAGACGGATACCGGCGATCCGTTCTCAACCTGCATCAAGTGGCTCGATCATACCGACAAGGGCTACACCGAGACTGGTGCTCGCCACGCCGGGACAAGCCGCTGCTGCTGGAGAAGATCTGCTGCGCGCTCGCGTCGGAGCAGATCAACATTCTCTCCGCCGACTTCTTCACCCGCGGTGACGGCATGGTGGTGAACCTCTTCCGCGTCTGCACCACCAACTTCGAAACCGTCTCGGATCTCAACGTTCGCAAACGTTTCCTGACGGTGTTCGAGGAGATCATACGCGCGGAATCCTACAAGCCGGAGCAGTATCTGAAGAGGAAGATGAATTTCCTCAAGCCGCGCACCGACAGCGGAATCCAGGTCCCCGTGCGTGCCTATGTCAGCAATGACCTCCACCCGTCCTGCACCACGGTGGAAATTCAGGCGCTCGACCGGATCGGCCTGTTGCACGATCTCTTCCATGCGATCAACTCGCACGGTCTGAATACCGCGCATGCCCGCATTCTCACGGAGAAGGGAGTCGCCATGGACACCCTCTATCTCGACGACGGCGGACGGCCACCAGGTCCACGACCAAGCGACGCTCGAGAGCCTCGAAGGGATCTTTCGGGTCTCGTCGCACGCGGAGAGACGTGAAGATGAATCGGATTGTTGATCATCGGGACCATCATTCTTCCCGATGATCTCCTAAAAACTATCGATTCCCTTCTGCGCCTTCTTTCCGGCTAAGGTTCGCCTTCCTCCATGGTGAAACCTCTCCGCCGCATCTTGAAGATCATCGGGCTTTCGCTGCTGCTCGGGCTTCTTCTCGCGGTCGTTTTCCAAGCCCGGATCATCTATATCCCCCACCCTCACCAGCCGGATGCCGTGACGAAATGCGCACCCGGCACCGTGAAGCTGGTGGAAATTCCAGGCGGGCGGCATAACAATCTTCCGGAGTTTGCCCCGATGAAAATTGGGGAGGCTCTTCGAGAAGCCGGCGGCGTTCCATAGATATCTGCGCGATCATGCTTCGGTTCCTTCTCAAAGCTTTCAAATTATCCGCCATCGGTACGGCCGGTGGCGCGTTGCTGTGCCTGCTCGGATTGGCCGGTTGCCAGAGCAAATTCATCTACTTTCCACGTCCTTACCCTCCTTCACTGGTGAAGGGATGGGCGAAGCAGCCGGGCCATCAGGTGCTCGACTACCAGACCCGTGACGGACCGCAGCAGGCCTACCTCCTCAGCACTTCTCCGAAGCCGGAGCACCTCTGGATCGTCTGCGGCGGTAATGGCACGGTTGCTTTGGATTGGGAGGATTGGATCCGCGATCACGGTCCGAAGAATGATGCATGGTTGCTCATCGACATGCCGGGATATGGAGCGTGTGCCGGCTCCCCCAGCCCGTGGTCGATCCGGCGTTCCTTGAAGGCGGTGGTGCCCGCTGCCATGGAATCCCTCCACTGGTCACTTCCTGCGGATCAGGGGCGGCTGCGCTTCTTCGGGCATAGTCTGGGAAGTGCCGTTTGCCTGATGGCGGCGAAAGAGTATGACATCCGGCAAGGCGTGCTGCTGTCCCCTTTCACCAGCACCATGGATATGACCCGGGAGGTCATCGGCCTCCCCCTCGGCTTTATCCTATGGCACCGCTACGACAATGTCGCTCGCTTGCGGGAGATCGAGTCTGCGGGCGGCGGGCGGGTGGTGATTGTCCACGGCACGGATGACGAGGTCATTCCCGTCCGGATGGGAAGGGAGCTTGCGGCTGCCGCTCCAGGAGCCGTGCGGGTGATCGAGGTTCCAGGAGGAAGACACAATGATCTCACCGAAATCGCCCCGCAGGTGGTGGAAAAGGCGCTGGAGAGCGTGGACGGAGATCACTGAAGTGTTTTTTGCTTGTGGATGCTCAACTGGAAATCGGAGAAAGTCGCTGATGGTCAAATGTATACTTTGTGGCTTGGGCGGATTTCTTCTTCTCGATACGCCGCTGCTGGCCTCTCCCATACTCTTGTCCAGTGCCTCTGAGGAGTCCCAGCCCGCTGCCTTCGATCCCCCGGAGGTCTATTTCCAAGGCTATCTCACGGCTCGTGACGCGCAAACACTGGAGGCGCATCACGATTTGGCCGGGGCCCTCCAAAAGCTGAAGAAATCGAAGGAAATGTTTGATGAAATCGTCAGCAAGCGACCGGATTGGAAGCCCGACCTGGTCAAATACCGTCTGGAGATAACCTCCAAGGAAATCGAACGTCTGGAGTCCACCGTAGCCTCCCAAAACTCTCGCTGAGGCGTTAGAGTCCCCGCGAGACTTCCCTCTTGCGAAGGGGGAGCAGGTTTCCTAGTTTCCGCCACTCATGATCCGCCGGGTAGCATCTTTTTTTCGCCTCCCCCCGTTGTTGGCAGTCGCGCTTTTCGGCCTTCTGCCCGCCGGAGGCGTCCGTGCGGAGATTGCATTGGAGCCGCAGCAACCCACGCCGAAGCGGACCTTCGATCCCTCTGACGTCTATTTCCAAGGCTACCTCACCGCTCGTGATGCGGAGAAACTGGAGGCTGAAGGCGATATCATCGGGGCCGATGAAAAGCTCAAGCGGGCCAAGGAGATGTTCGATGCGGTGAAGATGTATTACCCGGATTGGAAACCCGGAATGGTGAAAGACCGCGTGGCGACGACCGACGACACCATCGCCAAGATCCGCCCGAAAGCGGACGAACTGCGGGCGAAGAAGCAGAAGATCGTGGCGGAGCTGGAGGGCGGAGCCAAGATGAACGGTGAGATCGTGGACCCGGCCAAAAACGCCAAGCCACTGGGAACGGCGAACGTGCCCAAGCCTCTCAACTCCGGTGGAAATCCGGCCCCTGCTCCGCTCAAGCCCCTGCCGGCAGCTCCCATCCAGCCTATCCGGCCGGTTGATCCAGGTACAGGATCAGCGTCTTTCCCAATTGGAAGCGGAGGTGCTCCGGCTTCAAAAACAACTCAAGGAAGCCCAGCAGCTCCAGCAGCGGAATCCCGATGCTTCCTCGACCGCACGGGCCGAATCCCGTGCCCGTGATCTGGAGATCCAGCGTGATGACGCCCAACGCCAGCTAGATCGGGCTCAGGCCGAACTCCGTGCCCAGCGCGCGCAGATGGCCGCCGCTCCGGTGGAGAACGATATCAATTCCATCCGACAACAGGCCGAAAAGATCGAGCAGGAACGGAATACCCTGAGCAAGGCTCTGACCCAGAGCAGAACCCAACTGGCTGACGAGAGGGTCAAAAACACCACCTTGCAGGCTGATGTTGGCGTGATGCAGCAGAAGAAAGCCGACCTTGAACGCGACTTGAAGCGCCAGCAGGACGCCGCCAATTCGGTGGTGAATGGCCTCCGTGATCAGATTAAAACGCTCGAGAACACGCTCAAACAAAGGGATGCCGACATCGTCGCCGCCAACAAGCGCATCGACACCCTGGGCAAGCAGTTGGAGGAGAGCGAAAAGGCCTTCAAGGAACTCCAGGTGGAACGCGACTCGTTGTTGCAAGAACGGGAGCAGATGTCCGCGCTTCTCAAACTGAACGAAGCGGGTCGTATCAAGGACCTCATTTCGCAGAATGTGACATTGGCCGGGAAGCTCCGGGAAGCGGAGGACCGGGTCAAGAAGCTCAGCGACGAAGGCAATGCGGACAAGGATCTCTATGTGGAGGCACTCCGGGATCTGGCGATCGCCAAATCCCAGATCGGAAGGCTCCAAACCGAGCGTGTAGAGCAGGACAAACGTCTCCAGGAGCTCGAAGCCCGCCTCAAGTCCGAGGTGGCTGCGCTGGCATCGGGTGCTGCGAATAGCGAGGAAGTCGCGACCCTGCGTGGAATCATCGACAAACAGCTGCAAATCCAGAAACGCCGCGCCCAAGCGCGGGAGGAGCTGGAGAAGGCAGCAAAAGCCATCGCCGGGAACGACGAGAACTATGCCAGAGCGATGCAACTGCTCGATGGCACCGATTCGGTCAGTCTTACCCCTGCGGAACAGGAGGTGCTCTCCAAAACCAAGGCGGACATCCGCATCGCTTCGCGGTTCTCAAACGATCCTCAAGAGGTGGCCAGAAGCCGCGGCGCACTCCAGCCCGAGTTGGAAGCCTACGATTCGCTCGCCCAAAAAGCCTATGGGTCCGGCCGCCTGCTTTCGGCGAAGGAACTTTACCAGATGTCCGTCGAGGAAGACCCGGGCAATACCCGGGCATTGTGCAAGCTTGGCTTCCTCCAGATGAAACTGGAGGATTTTCCGTCCGCTTCCGATACCTTCCGCCGCGCCACCGAATTGGATCAGACCAACCCGTATGCGTACCGCATGCTGGGCTATTCACAGCTCGTGCTCGGTGATGTGACTGGTGCCGAACAGGCTTTGCTCAAAGCGGTCGAAGTCTCGCCGGATGACGGTATGAGCCACGTGATCCTTGGAAACGTCTACATGAGACAAGGCCGCGCGGCGGAGTCGGAATCTGAGAGCCGTGCCGCCATGATCGCGGATCCCTCCATGTGGGAGCCCTATTACAACCTCGCGGTCTTCTGCAGCAAGGGCGAGAAGCGCAAAGAAGAAGGGAAGCGCTATTACCTGAAGTCGCTTGAGCTTGGCGGTGCTCCGGATTTCGCTCTGGAGAAAAAGCTCGGGCTCGGCTCCTCCGCACCGTAATCCCGGTGAATTACAAAGGCCGGGTCCGGAACGTGAGGACATTCTCGACCTCTTCGCTGGAGTCGATCTGCTTCCACGATAGCTGCGAGAACAACTCGGGCCGCTTGGTGTAGCCACGTTTGCTCCAAAACCCGTCGTTCGAATGATAGTCGGGCGGGCATAGCGGGTGGTCCATAGGCCGCTCGACGGCGCAGAAAGCCGTCATGGAACATCCCAGCTCCTTCGCATGGGCCTCGCGTTCATCAAAAAATCGGTGGCCGATCCCCTGCCCGCGATACTCCTTCAAGAGCACCGACTCCCCAAGATAAAATACCTGAGTGACAGGAATGCCTGCTTCGATGAAGGGCCGTTGGAAAGCTTCATCCGCTTCCTCCAAGGGTAGCCCCGTGGAGACGCCGATGACTTTCTTTCCGTCCAACGCCAGCACGATCACCCCTCCGGAGGTGGAGGCGTAAGAGTCGAGATATTCGGATTCGTAGGTTTCCGATCCGTCGTAGAGATAGGGAAACTCACGGAATACCTGGATTCTTAGACTTGCGAGATCGCCCAAATAAGGCCGGATTTCGTCACCTGTCAGCCGCCGCACATCGATCATATTCAGAGAGAAGATCCACTATGGAGTCGTGCCAATCCTGAAATTGGCCCAAAATCGGCCATTACTTTCTTCACGAATCCGAAAGAATATGCTTCAATAAACCGATGCATGGATTGTCGCCTTGGTTGATTTCAGAGGAAACGGGAGCCCCGTTC
This sequence comes from Luteolibacter sp., assembly GCA_049840755.1. GTDB lineage: Bacteria > Verrucomicrobiota > Verrucomicrobiia > Verrucomicrobiales > Akkermansiaceae > Luteolibacter. The sequence continues at coordinate 110,578 of JASGJM010000003.1, forward strand.
AGCCACTGTATCTGTTGTCGACTGCCCTTGCTGGAGATCGATGCTCCCTGGCTCGTCACCAAGGAATACCGACAGGAGGAATGCATGCTGGAATATGCGGTTTGCGAGCCGTGCCGGACCCGCATTTCGGCTGGGTTCTCAGAAGTCTCGAAGGCCGCCGTAAGGGAGTTTCTCGCCACCCGGATCGACTGGAATGCTCGGATCGAGGACTTCATGATGGATGGGACGATGGATGGCAGGCTGGCCCATTGCATCGGCTGCCGCACGCCACGCGAGCACATGGCGGGATTTGGTATTTCCGCTTTGTTTGATGCCTCCGGGGACCTCATTGAGGGGCCCCTGCCGTTGCTGCTTTGCGACGTCTGCACCCGGGATCTGGCTGCAAAACTCTCGCCTGAAGACCTCGCCACCTGGCGGGAGTTCATCGCCACCCACTTCGAAGGCCCTCCCGGAGCGGAGGATTGGCCGGGACCGGGTTCCGGCTATTCAGGGCTGTTGTGAATGCTCTCCCGATGCTCTTACTCCACCTTCCGGAAACGATAGCTGAGGTAGCCAAAGCACTCCCGCACCGAGGAGTAGATGTCCCGGAGTTCGAATCCTTCCGCATGGGCGGAATAGATTTCTTGAAAGTGGAAGCGTTCCAAGGCCAGCCGTGACCGCGGTACGTGGAAGTATTGGGTGATCACGTAGACGCTCTGGAAATGGTGAGCATCGGCGATGGCCCGTGTGTTTTTCGCGCTGGCATAAGTGGTCACGCCATCGCTGTCCAAAAGGATGTTTGCTTCAGGCACACCATGGGTCACGAGGTAGTCGCGCATCACCGTAGCCTCGTCGTAGCCCTCCTTGCCGAAGCCTCCACTGACAAGGATCATGGGAAACCGCTTGGCCTGGTAGAGCTCCACGGCCTTGTTCAAACGGCTTTGAAGACGGAGCGACGGCTGGCCATTCAACTCCACCTTGCTGCCAAGAACGAGAGCCACATCGGCCCGCCCGGGACGATCACGGAGCCCGATGACGACCAGAGCCAGAGTGCCGACTATCACCAAAGCGAGTGACAGCCCGGCCACCAGCAGCAATCGCTTCAGCCAGACGGGGAGTTTTTTGAGACGGTTCGTGCTCATGATCGATCAGTGACGGGTGAACCACCACGAGTAGCCGGCAGCGCCGAGGAAACCGGTTCCCAACAGGATATCCAGAATGGTGCCCTTGCTGACTCCGATCATGAACAGACCGGCACCGGAAAGTAGCAGGACCACCAATCCAATCACGCGTGTGACCACCCGTTCCACGTCCATGGCCGCAGCAAACGCACTCCCAGCCACAGCGATCCGCACGACATAGGTCACCGGTGAAAGCGCGATCCACGCGCCGAGGACACCCGTTCCAAAATCATCCATGTGGGAGAGGCATAGTGAGCACCAGCTACCACATCAACTCCGATCACGGAATCTCAATCCACGATCGGAGGAAACCGATCCTCACCGATCATCTGTCCATCCATGTCAAAATACAGCTTCAAGAATCCGGCCCGGGCCTGGAGTCCTTCAGGAGTAACCAAAGGATCGAGTGCGATTCCAGCTTCGTAGTGATCCCCGAAGGCAAAGCCCTCGAAATCCTCGCGGACAAAAGCCCGTGACACCATCAGGGGAGCGGGTCGCCGGGGCACCGAGATGACTCCGATACCCTCGAATTCCATTTTCCAGCCGCAATGATCCAGCAGATCCAGCGCGGACGCCATCACCACCGTGACCGGCAGGCGCGCATCGAGTTCCTCCAGCAAGGGCATCCCTGTTTGTAGTGAACCAGTCCCGACTGTCAACCTAGCCCGCATTCGCCAAAACCCAACCTCGACACCGCCAATGGGCGGGCCTAGGTTCCGCGCCATTCCCTACTTCGAATCATGATCCGTAACCTGATCCCCGGCGCACTGGCCCTCGGCCTCGCCTCCGCTGCCTTCGCTGAAACACCGGCTGCGGCTGAAGCTCCTGCCGCTCCGGCCAAACCAGCTGCCAAGGCTGAGCCCGCCCCGGCCGATCCTGCCGCCGTGAAGCCGGATTCCTCCTACGCCCTTGGATTCCGCACCGGCTCCAGCTTTACTCAGGAGTACGGCCGCTTCGGCATCACCTCCAACGACATCGACACCGAGAATTTCGTGAAGGGCTTCACTGCGGCCCTCAAGGGTGGCAAGCCGGAGCTCAGCGAGGACAAGCTCCAATCCGCCATGAAAGCGCTGGGCGATCTCCTCCAGAAGCGCGAGCAGGACGTCGCTGCCAAGAATCTTGAAGAGGGTAAGAAGTTCCTTGAGGAAAACGGCAAGCGCACCGGCGTGATCACCACCAAGAGCGGTCTCCAATATGAGATCCTCACCAAGGGCGGCGACAAGAAGTACCAGGCTCCGAAGGACGGCAAGGAAGACAACAAGGAGTTCCTCGTCCACTACAAGGGCACCCTCCTCGATGGCACTCAGTTCGATGCCTCTCCGGAAGGTGATACCGTCTCGATGTCCCTTCAGGTGATCGATGGTTTCAAGGAAGCACTCACCACCATGCCGATCGGTGCGAAGTGGAAGCTCTTCATTCCCGGTGCCCTGGCGTATGGCGAACAGCGGCGCAGTGGCGAGATCGCTCCGAATCAGCTCCTCATTTTCGAACTTGAGTTGGTCGATATCAAGGACGCCCCTCCGGCCCCGGAAGGTGGACTGCCGGGTTTCCTGCAGGGAGCCGGGCAGGGCGAGTGATCTTGTCATTTCATGATTTTCAAGAAAGGCTGCCGGATATCCGGCAGCCTTTTTCATTTATGAAACTCACCTACCTCGGTCATTCCTCCGTTCTCATCGAAACCGCTGGCCATCGCCTGCTGTTCGATCCCTTCATCACTCCCAATCCGCTGGCGTCCGGCGTGGATATCACCTCCCTGCGCCCGGACCATGTTCTGCTCACCCACGCCCACGGCGATCACGTCGCGGATGCCGAGACGATTCTCAAATATTCGGGTGCCACGCTCATTTCGAACTACGAGATCGTCACGTGGTACGGCAACCGTGGTATCAATCACAGCCACCCGTTGAACCACGGCGGCGGTTTCAATTTCCCCTTCGGCCGCGCGAAGTTCGTCAACGCCGTGCACTCCTCCATGTTCCCGGACGGCTCCTATGGCGGCAATGCCGGTGGGTTCGTAATCGAGACGGCGGACGGCACCTTCTATGTCTCCGGGGATACGGCGCTGACCTATGACATGAAGCTGCTGGCGGATCGCTACAAGCTGGACTTCGCCGTGCTGCCCATCGGAGACAATTTCACCATGGGTCCGGACGATGCCGCCATCGCTGCGGAATGGGTCGGTGCGAAGCGGGTCATTGGGGTCCACTATGACACTTTCCCACCCATCGTGATCGATAAGGACGCGGCTCGCAAAACCTTCGAGGCTCGTGGGGTGGAATTGCTCCTGCCCGCCGTCGGGGAGACGATCGAGTTGTGATGCCTGAAACTCGTGCCCATCTCGTCTGCGGTCCGCCGGCCGCAGGCAAGACCACCTATGCCCGCCAACTGGCCGACCGGTTGGGTGCGGTGCTGCTGGACAGTGACGAGGTAGCGGAGCGTCTCGTTCGCGCCGGGCTGGCGTTGGCAGGGCTTGATCCGAACGATCGGGATTCTCCCGCCTACAAGGCGGCCTATCGAGATGCGGTGTATGAAACGTTCTTCGATCTCGCTCGCTCCAATCTTCCACGGGTTCCAGTGGTCATTGCCGGACCATTTACCTCAGAAGGGAATAATCCGGATTGGCCGGAACAATTGAAGGCACGGCTTGGAGAATCCGTCACCGTGCACTTCGTCTGGTGCCCGCCGGAGCGACGTCGCGAGCGTATCCTCGCCCGCGGTGAAACCCGCGACCTGCCGAAACTGGCGGCTTGGGGTGCCTACGTCGCCACCTGCCGGGATGAACGGCCGGTGTTTTCCCACGTGTTTGTGCAAACCTAATTAGGGCCATGTCCGATTCCCAACAAGAATCCTCTTATCCATACCCACAGCTCGAAATTCATGGCTACGAACTTGAAGTGGTGGAACAGAAGGATATCGCTGAACATCCGTTTCTACGTCACCCGATCCCAAGCGATGAAGAGCGATACTCGGCCAAATCTGGAGACCTCGTGAAGCTCGTCTTCAGATACCGCGATTCTGTCAGCAGGAATGGAAATATTGTCAGCGCTGAACACATGTGGGTGGAGGTGACTCATTGTGCCGTCAATTGCTTGGTCGGGAAATTGGATAGCACGCCGCAATTTACTTCCATTTTGGAAGCTGACGACGAGGTGAACTTCCATCCAAAGCATATTGTCGGATTCTGGAGTGAATGAGGTCGATGGCCCTCGCTTTTCGCAACAGGCATCGGCCAAATCGGTTGGGCATTTTTCTCTTCCCGGCTCCCCCGATCTGCTACCCATCCGCCATGTCCGACTCGATCTCCGGTCTCACCGCCCGCATCCAATCCTTCGTGGATGCCCGGGAATGGCGCCGCTACCACAACCCGAAAGACCTCACGGTGGCGATCACCGCCGAGGCCGGGGAATTGCTCCAGCACTTCGTGTGGCAGCAGGATGAACAGATCGAAGCCCGCGTCGAAGCGCGTCGCGAGGAAATCGCTTCCGAGATCGCTGACGTGGCGATCCTGCTTTTCGAACTCGCCGACAATCTCGGTCTGAAACTGGGCGATGTGATGGAACAGAAGATCGCGCACAATGAGAACCGCTACCCGGTCGACAAGGCGCGTGGCAACAACCTGAAGTATTCCGAACTGTGAGCAATCTGCCGCCTTCCGGCGAGCCCCCTCGCCCGCCACGCCGCAAGCGTTACTCCGGTAAGAATCCGCGTCGCTTCGAAGATAAATACAAGGAGCGGAATCCGGAGAAGTATCCGGACACCATAGCCAAGGTGCTGGCTTCCGGTAAAACCCCGGCCGGTTCCCATGTGCCGATCTTGGTAAACGAATCCCTCGAGGCGCTCGCACTCTCAGTTGGGATGGTGGGAGTGGACGCCACACTTGGCCACGGCGGGCATTCGCTGGCCATCCTCGGGCAGATCACTCCGGGGGGAAGGTTGTTCGGCCTCGACGTTGATCCGATCGAGCAGCCGAAAACCGAAGCGCGGATCCGTGCCGCTGGCTATGGCCGGGATGTCTTTGAAGCGGTAAGGTCGAATTACGCCGGCATCGCGAAGGTGCTGGCAAGCCAAGGGCTTGAGGCGGTCGATTTCATCTATGCCGATCTCGGCTGTTCTTCGATGCAGTTTGATGATCCATCCCGCGGCTTCTCCTTCAAAACCGATGGTCCGCTGGACATGCGCATGAATCCGGAACGCGGATTGTCCGCCGCCGAATGGCTGGAGCGCGTGAAACCGGAGAAGCTTGCTTTCGCCCTCGTCGATCATTCGGACGAGCCAAGGGCCGAACGCCTGGCGGAGGCTCTGGCTGGACGGAAGTTCGAAGGCACCCGGGTATTCGCGGAAGCCATCCGCGCAAATCTCCCGGGGCTCACGGAAGACGTGGTGGATCTCACGATCCGTCGTGTTTTCCAAGCGGTGCGAATCGCGGTGAATGAGGAGTTCACGGCCTTGGATGCATTCCTGCGTGCCTTGCCCGGATGTTTGAAACCGGGCGGTCGAGCTGCCATCCTCACCTTCCATTCGGGCGAGGATCGCCGGGTCAAAAAGGCGTTCCAATCGGGCCTTCGGGACGGCCTTTATGCAGAGCTCAGTGAGGGTGTTATCACGGCCGGGCCCGAGGAACGGCATCACAATCCGCGCAGTGCTCCCGCCAAACTGAGGTGGGCCCGGAGGTGACAAATCCGATGGCTCTCGAATCCCGGATGCGGTAGTGTGCCGGAGTTCGACCCCTATGAAAACGTGGCTGCTCCTGCCGCTGGCTTTTGCCGTTTCCCTCGCCCTCGCCTCGGAAGAAGAACCGGAAGACGACTCTTCCGATCATGGTGCGGAGAAACCCAAGGTCGAAGAGAAATCCCCCCACAAGGATTCGGACATTTCGAAGCGCCAGTGTCGCTCGGTCCATCTTGGTTATACTGCTCCGGCAGCCCGGGCTGCTTACATTGAAGTGACTCCGGAGAAGTCGTCTCCCGGTACTTGTTTTTGTGCCTTGGGATTCAATCTCGGTTACTTTGGAATCCAGGATTTTGGTGATGGGAGGAGGATCGCCATCTTCTCCGTGTGGGGGACTGTCGACCCTTCCGATCCGAAAGCCCCCCCTCCTGCGGAAGAGCAACCCGTGACATTGGTGGAGAAGGGTGACAACGTTCTGGACAGTCGCTTCGGGAGCCTGGGGCTGGCGGGGCAGGCCCGCTTGGTGTTCCGCTGGGAGACAGGCAAAGCGACCCGTTTCTTCCTTCAGGCAAAACCCTCCGCCGAGGGAACCGATCTGTCCGCTCTCGTATTTGATCCCCTGCAACTCAAGTGGCGGCTGGTCGCCACTTTCCGCACCCGTGGCACCAGTTCTTCCTTGGAAGGGATCTACTCGTTCATCGAAGATTTCCGCCGCAATTATGATTCGGCCAAGGTCATCCGGAAGGCCGACTATGCCAACGGCTGGGTGCTGCCGACGGATGGAAACTGGCAGCCTCTTCTGGAAGCTCGCTTCACCGGGGACAGTACTCCGATCCTGAATGTGGATGCGGGCACCTTGCCTGCCGGAGCGTTCTTTCTCCAGACCGGGGGGGATACTGAAAACAAGACCGCCAAACTGTGGCAGAAATTCTCCCGCGAGGCCAAGGGGGAACGTCCTGCAGATCTAGAAGAGCTGTTAGGAAAATAAGCGCCCGTTGTGGGGTTCCGCTTGTGTTTGTCGGAGGATTGCAGCAGTGACGACATGTCTCTTATGAAAACAGTCGTCTATTCTTTGTTGGCGGTGGTTTTATCGGCTTTATCGGCATCCGCCGCCGTGGTGGTGGTCAATGTGGCAGGGACTGGCTACTTCAGTGTAGCGAACGGCCAACTTCAGCCGCCCGAACTAGGAAACGGCCATTTTGTGGCGACCTTCTCTTATGAAGACAGCACTGTTGGTTCTTCCGATACTTATGCAGGTGCCCTTCTTTCCTTTTCCATGACGTTCTCCGGAGGGGCGACCTTTTCCGCGACTGGAGGGGATATTGTTTCCCGCAATGGAGATTTTCATATCCAATCTGTCACTGGAGCCGATTTCCCGACTTTGGCTGGCAAGGATTTTAACGGGATGGTCTTCAAATTGTTTTCGTCGAATGGAGGGGTTCCTTTGGGACAACTCCCGACCGCCGCAGAATTGAATGAACTATACAGCCCATTTTTTTCATGGGTCATCTACGGCAATAATGTAAACGGCTTCATCCTCACGCAATCGTCCTTCACGGCAGTTCCGGAACCCTCGTGCATGCTGATTGCTGCGGGAGGGCTGTTGGGTTTCGTGATCCGTCGCCGTCGCTGATCCGGTCTTGCCGCATGGCGTTTGCGTGGCAGGTTTCACGGCATGAACGCGCGTGTCCTGTGTTTGTTGGTCGATGGCTTCGAAGAACTCGAAACAGTCGCGCCGGTAGACGTGCTCCGCCGTGCGGGGGTGGACGTCACCTTGGCATCGCTGGCACAAATGGTGGTGACGGGGCGCAACGGAATTCATCTGACAGCGGATGTCCTTTTGGCCGATGAACTACCGGATGCCTATGACCTGCTGCTCCTTCCGGGAGGACCTGGAGTGGCAAAGCTGCGTGAGGACGGGCGTCCTGCGGCGATCGCTCGGATTTTCGCGGAGTCCGGCAAAAAGGTGGCCGCCATCTGTGCGGCGCCCTTGGTGCTGAAAGATGCGGGCATTCTCAGCGGACGGCGGTTCACCGCCCATGACAGCACCCTGCGAGATCTGCCTGATGCGGTCGTGAACGAGCGCGTGGTGATCGAGGAAAACCTCATCACCTCCCGAGGCGCTGGCACGGCTTTGGATTTCGGACTCGCGTTGGTCGCGGAGCTTTGCGGCCAAGAACGCGCGGACGAAGTAGCAGCTTCAATTCACGCATAAAAGCGGGCGGCAGATAGCTGCCGCCTCACTGATACGGACATTGCTTAGAACGGGAACTTCCCGCCAAGGCCCTTGAGCATGTCGCCGAGGCCGCCCATGCCTCCGCCTCCAAGACCGCCCATCTGTTTCATCATTCCCTTCATCTTGCCCGGGGATTTCATCATCTTCCGCATCTCGCCGAACTGCTTCAGCAAGGTGTTCACCTCCGGCAGGGTGGTGCCGGAACCGGCAGCGATGCGTGCGCGGCGGGTGCCCTTGATGATCTCCGGCCGGCGACGCTCGTCCGGGGTCATGGAAAGAACGATGGCTTCGGTGCGCTTCAATTTACGAGTGTCGAAGGCATTGGAAGGAAGCTGCTTCTTGATCTTGCTGAAGCCGGGCATCAGGCCGAGCAGGCCTTCAAGGGGGCCGAGCTTCTGGATCATCTTCATTTGATCGAGGAAGTCGGTGAAGTCGAACTTGCCCTCCTGCATGCGCTGCATCGAGCGCATGGCATCCTCCTCGTTGAGCTTTCCTGCAACCTGCTCAACCATGCCGACGATGTCGCCCATGCCGAGGATGCGGTCGGCCATGCGGCTCGGATGGAATTCGAAGAGCTGGTCGAGCTTCTCCCCTTCCCCAGCGAACTTGATCGGCTTGCCAGTGACGGCACGCATGGAAAGCGCCGCACCACCACGGGCGTCGCCATCCAGCTTGGTCAGGATGATGCCGGTGATGCCTACGGCCTCATCGAAATGCTTCGCCACGGATACGGCCTGCTGGCCGGTCGCGGCATCCGCCACGAGGAGCGTTTCCTTCGGCTGTAGGAAGGCGTGCAGGCGCTTGAGCTGGTCCACCAGACGCTCGTCGATTTCCTGTCGTCCTGCGGTGTCAAAAAGGATCACGGTGCCATGCTCGCGCTCGGCCCATGCCAGAGCATCCTTCGCCACCTTCACCACGTCCTTTTCGGAGATGTCCGGAGTATAGACCGGCACATCGATCTGCTTGGCCAGTGTGGCGAGCTGGTCGATCGCTGCAGGGCGATAGAGGTCGCACGCCACGAGCAGCGGGCGGCGTCCTTCTTTTTTCAGGCGGGCGGCGAGCTTCGCGGAAGTCGTGGTTTTACCCGCACCGTTCAGGCCGCAGATCAGGATCCGGGCTGGTGGGTTGAGATCGAGAGGCTGCTGGTCACCACCGAGCAAGGCTTCCAGTTCGTCGTGGAAGATTTTGACGATTTGCTCGCCGGGTTTGATCGACTTGAGCACCTCCACGCCCATCGCTCGTTCCTTGACGTTGGAGATGAAATCCTTCGCCACGCTGAACTCCACATCTGCTTCCAAAAGCGCGATGCGGATTTCCCGGAGCGCTTCCGAGATGTTTTTTTCGGAAATATGACCGACGCCGCGGAGCTTGCGGAACGTCTTGTCGAGATTGTCGGAGAGAGAAGAGAACATGGATCGGAAATTTTCAGGGTTGGGATGGAGCGGCCGCCGTCGGGTTATTGGGTTTCTTCCGGCATGTAGGCGGCATCACGATCGATCTGGAAGGACCAGCGCAGCGGAATCTCGGGAGCTTTGCCTTTGGTGTCTTTCCACAACACGGTGACCTGGCAACCGGGCTGGCGCAGCTTGCGGTTTACACGCCAGGAAAAGCGCTTGGCCTTCTCGTCGAATTGGGCCGGCACTTCTCCGAATCCAGCGACCTTCATCACCAGCGATTTCGGATCGAGGTCGGTGATGGTGGAAAGATCGACCGTGATGAGGGGCAGGCGGCTGTTGATGACTGCCCCCGCCTCGGGTGCGACCGGCACCGGAGTGGTCTGGGCGATTCCCGGCGCATTGCCCGGAGCTCCCGCCACGGCCCCGCCCTCGCGGAACGAGCTGGCCAGTTCGAAGATCTTGTCGTTGTTCCCGAAGATCATGTAACGCGGCACCGTCATTCCGGGAGTGGAGCGTTTCACCTTTCCGGGAATGACCGTGAAGAGATTGTCGTAGCCGAACTCGTCGGCCAGTTTGAACATTTCATCGGTGTGGTAGCCGCCGGGATAGGCATAGCTGGTGACCTTGCAGTTGAACTTGCCTTCCAGGAAGCGCTTCGATTCGCCGAGCTCCTTGCGCAGGAACGCATCGTAATCATCAGGCCCCTTCTTGGCGTGGGACTTCACCACGGATGGGAACGGGTGGCTGACGGAATGGCTGCCGATCGCCGCGCCATTCTTCTGCATCTCCTCGATCATCGCCGAGGACATCGATTTGCCGCCCACGTCGATGTATTCCTTATACAAATACAGGACGAAGGGATAGTTGAACTCCTTCAGGATCGGATAAGCATCGGTGTAGACCGACTTCCAACCGTCATCGAGAGTGATGAGCATGCAGCGCTCCGGCAGGGTTTTCTGCCCTTTCCGCCAGGCGAGATAGTCGTCCAGCGAGATCACGGTGATCCCGAGCTGGCGGATGGTCTCCATCTGCTTTCGGAACTTGGAGGTCCGGATGCGCATCGCCGTTTCCGGCTGGGTTTCGGACAACTCGTGGTAGCCGAGCACTGCGACCCGGGTGGCGTCGTCCTGGATGACCTGCGGCTCGGCGGGTGGTGCGGGCGGAGCCGCCGGGGTGGGAGCCGGTTCCTGCGCGTGCAACAGCGCGGTGGCGGAAAACAGGGCGATGAAAAGACGGCGGAGCATTCCGGCGCGGAAAATAGGGCCGGAACCTTCCCTTGGGAAGGGCAGAAACGACGTGTGATTTCGCTCCCCGCACACCGACTGGCTTGACCCTGCCCCGGCTCGCTCGTACAGTACACCCGCATGAATCCGCTCTACGAAGGCAAGGCAAAGCGTCTCTGGGCCACCGAGGACCCGAATGTCCTCCGCATGGAATTCAAAAACGACGCCACCGCTTTCAATGGCGAGAAGAAGGCCCAGTTCGAGAACAAGGGCCGTCTCAACAACGCGATCAGTACCCTGATCTACGGATTCCTTGAAAAGGAAGGAGTTCCGACTCATTTTGTGCGCCAGATCGACGACACCAATGTCGAGGTCCGCAAGGTGGACATTCTGATGGTGGAAGTCATCATCCGCAATTTCTCCGCTGGCAGCTTCTGCAAACGGACCGGCATCGAGGAAGGACGCCAATTCTCCCAGCCGATCATCGAATTCTGCATCAAGAGCGATGAACTCGGCGATCCGCTGGTAAACGACGATTACATCCGCGAATTGGAACTGGCTTCCGTGGATGAACTCGCCTTCCTGCGCCAGTCGGCACTGAAGGTGAATACTATCCTCTCCGATTTCTTCGCCAAGTGCGGCCTGAAGCTTGTCGACTTCAAGCTCGAGTTCGGCCGCCTCGCCACTGATCCGAAGACGATCGTGCTGGCCGATGAAATCAGCCCGGACGGTTGCCGTCTCTGGGACCTGAAGACCGGTGAAAAGATGGACAAGGACCGTTTCCGCCGCGATCTCGGCAATGTCATGGAGGCCTATGCCGAAGTGCTCGAGCGCGTGAAGGAAGCGACGGCTTGAGGGGCGTTGGCGGTTCAGACTCATCCTGCGATGAATTCCGGGCCGCCCCACCCCATGCCACCGGATGGGCTCGCATTTGGCGATGTGAGCCTCTATTTTGACCGACTGATCCCCGAAGACCCGGTTCAGGGATTCGCGCCGTATTACCATTTCCGCATTCTCACGCCGGATGGCTGGGATGCGGGCCATGTGAACCTGCGCGTGGGTGATAGCGATCACATCAACCTCTACGCGGGCCACATCGGCTACTCTGTGCACGAGCTGTATCGGGGATTCGGCTATGCCCGCCAAGGTTGCCTCGCTGCGGCTCCTTTCATCCGGACAATCTATCCCTCGGTGATCATCACCACGGATCCGGACAATGTGGCCTCGATCCGCACGATCGAGAAGCTGGGCGGGGTCTTTCTGGAAGAGATTCCCGTGCCGCCACACGATCCGCAATACCGCGGTGGCTCACGTCGCAAGCGCCGCTTCCGTTGGGTGCCTTGATCGTGCATAATGGGCGGCCGGCATTGCTGCCGACCGCCCAGTCGTTGCATGTTACCCGGGAAGGTGGTCAAATCCCCGGCCGAAGCGAGGAGCCGGTCAGTTTCCAAACCGGTCCGGCGGGATCGAACGGGGGCGAATGGCGCCGTCACCGGAATTCTCCGGCACCGAGCCATCGAGACGGAACAAAGGCAGGATGGGTGCACCCGAGGGGGCCTTGGAGTAGGTCGCTCCCATCTCCTCAATCATCAGAGCGGCACCAAAGACCCCTCCTGGGATTTCGCTGATCAGGATCTCGATCGGATAGGAGGATCCCTGCCGGGCATCAAATTCCGCACCCACCATGCAGCCGCCCATCATGTGCGTATAACCTGCTGAGGAAGGATAATCGTAGAAAGTCACCGGCAACTTGAAGCCCCGGCGGAGCTCTTTTTCCAACTCGCGGTTCTCCACCTTGCCGGCCAGCACTTGGGACGGACCACCCCATACCGCTCGTCCGAGTTGGGCGGAATAGAACCCGGCATCCAGCACCGTCTTGTTTTCAAAACGGACCGCCAGCATGTCGTCCGCGCATCCGACGAACCGATAGCGGCCGGACTTCGGCGGGGTGACGGTTCCCCGGTAGAGCACCACCCAGCGGCTCGGCTTGACCTCTTGCTCGCAGTTGAATGCCTTCGGAGCGTTGCCGGCATCCATCTTCGGGATATAGAGCCGGGTTTGATAAAGCTTGCGCGGGGCTTGATAGAATTTCTCGAAATCACGCTCGTTCCAACCGCGTTTCACGAAGTCGTTCACGACCTTGAGAAACTCCGGTTCGGTGAATTCGTTGGTCTCGCGTTTGGCTGTTTGTTTGGTGTCGTAAAGCGTGCCGGTGAGTGCGTTTGCATTCGGGTCGATCATGCCGAACGGGCTCATGGTACCGCCGCCCCCACCCAATCCCGGCCCCATGCCATTTCCAAAGCCACGGCCGTTTCCATCACCCTTGCCACCTCCCGAACCGCTGCCACCGAGACCCCCGGAGAGTCCCCCATTGCTCAATGCTCCGATGGAGGACATGGAGGAGGCCTGCTCCGGCTCCGGCAGCGTGAAGCTGCTGGTGGCACCCTTTGCCGCCATCCGCGGAGCGTTCGGCATGGTGATGGATGCCCGTTGCTTCTTGTTGCTGATCTCCTTCACTCCCGGTGAACCACCGCCACCGCCCTTGGGCATGAAGTCGACTTCCTCCTTGCTCGCCGGAATGACCTGGAAGATCCAGATCACACCGATGGACAGCAGGATCGCGTGGACGATCAGCGAAATGGAAAGCGACCCTCCACCGAGCTTCTTCCAGAAGGAAGGCCGGTTTTCCTGTGTGCGGACCTGTGGGGGCGAATCGGGTTGCATGACCGTTTCAGAGCAAGAATTCAGACCGTCAAACGAAGCCGGGAAATGCGCCCCTCCTTGTTCCATTCCGACACCAGCAGGTCGCCGCCGGGCTCCCAGTGGATGCCGTGCGGAGTGAAGAACAGTCCTTCACGGAAATCGTTACGGGGTACACCGTAGTTGTCCCATTGCTTGCGGTTGGGATTGTCCCCGGCGAAGGCGACCGGTGTGCCGGTCTTGTCGAGGATGGTGACGCGGCCGAGGATTTCCGATACGGCGGCGAACTCCCCGTGGAACGACACCTGGCAAGGGCGGCGCAGATGCTGGGAATGATGGTCCACGAACTTGCCTTCCAGATCGAAGTGGCTCAACCGGCGGTTCTCGCGATCCATCACCAGCAACAGCGGCTGTCCGAAGCGATGATCCAAGGACAGGCCGTGGCAATTGCGGCATTGGCCATCCGCACTGCCTTTTCCGGCGAAGGACTTTTTCCAGACCTGATCGGTTCCGAAGACATGGATACGCGAACTGCCATAGCCATCGCACACATACACGGTGCCATCGGGACCGCGCACCACGGCGGTTGGCTTCCAGTCATCGGCGGATGTCGCACCGCCTGCTACCGGAGCTCCGATCGACCACACCAGGGTTCCATCGAGCTTGAGCTTCACGGCTCTTTTGCCAACCAGCCATGCGGCATAGATGAACTCCTCACCGTTTTCCTCGACGATCTGGAGCTGGTGGATGCCGGCGAAGTCCTTGGCGATTGCATGGGAAAACAAGCCATCCGTGCCATAGACCAGAATGGAAGCCGGGCCGTCGGTGCTGGCATAGATCCGACCTGCTTTGTCCCTCGCGATCCCGCCGTGGGTGGGGCCGGAAGGTGTTCCGGCTGGTGTGGTGCCCCACCCCGGAATGGTCTCGAAGACGAAATCCCCGTTGCCCGTGCGAACGGGGGCTGCGGGAGCAGGAGTGGGTTCCGAAGCGGCGGATGCTCTCGGGAGAGTGGCTGCGGCTAGACTGGCGCCTGCCAGCGCGAGGAAATCACGGCGAGGGTGGATGAGCATGACAATAAACGTTCGGCGATGCTATCTCCAATCCTTGTCCGGGCACGCTGAAAAGATTGCATGTTCAGGTCCGCAATGGCATTTTCCGGTATGACGCTGCGCGCTCTCCTTTGTGTTCCAAGGCAGGGTTTGCATTTCCCGGAAGCCCCCGCATGAGTATGGTCCGTGAACCTCAACCCAGAATTGAACGTCTGCCCATTCCCGAGGGCAATGGCGCGCTCGGGGAGATTTTCGAAGCCGCCATCCTCCATGACATGAAGTATGCGGGGCGCGGAGAACGGAACCGTTACTTCATCGCACGGGCAGCCATCCTGGTGTTGGATGTGCAGGGTGAGGCCGAATATTCGGACGAAACGGGGCGGGAGCGCCCGTTGATCCCCGGTGATTGCATCCTGCTCGATCCCCGCATGCGCCATTACTATGGTCCCGTGACCGGTTCGCATTGGACGGAAATGTATGTCTGCTTCCGGGGGCCGATCTTCGACGCCATGGAGCTCTCCGCGAATATGATGTCCGAACCGGTAAGGCATCTCGATCCTCTTTCAGATTGGCAGAATCGCCTGAGAGCCGTGCTCCCCGGGAGTTCCGGATCAGACGCTCCGGATGCCTGCATCGGGCGCTTGATCTCATTTTTGACCGAGGCGTTTCCTCCCCGGATCTCCCAGCCCCAGGCCGCGGACGCATGGGTTACCCAGGCCAAGCGCATGCTGGGAACGGAAAACCTCACGGTGGCGGAGGTTTCCGAAAAGCTCTCCGAAATCACCGGCATGGCGGCGGAGACGGTGCGCAAGCGCTTCCGGCATCTTGTAGGCACCTCCATGAAGGCGTGGCAGATGGAGGCCAAGGTTCTGGCGGCACGCAGTCTTCTGGCCCGTGGCAGTATGACGCAAAAGGAGATTGCAGCGGCTCTCGGATTTTCCCATCCCCAGCATTTTTCCCGCTGCCTCCGCAAGGCCACCGGGCACACGCCAGGCAAGATCGCAAAGAACCGGGAATAGTCCGCTGGAAATTCGTTGGAATAAACTACCGGGGTTCGATATCTTCCAAGTGGTGTTTCCAAGAGCGGTCATCGGTTTGTTCCTCGCGCTGGTTTTCCAGTTGGCGCAGGTTGCTCCGTGTCTCGCCGCCGCATGCACGCCGGTTGGCCAGGCCGTCAAATGCGCTTGCTGTGACAAGCCCGATGCCTGCCCGTGCGCATCGAACAAGACGGACCACGACCGGTCGACGCCGATCGCGCCACCGGCGCCCGAGCTGAAGGTTCAGCTCGCGTTGCCGTCCGTTGATCCGGTGGCACCTGAAATCACCCTGCTGGATACCGCCGCTTCCTGTGGCAGTCCGGAGGGGTCCCACGATCCCAGCGCCGGTTACTCCGGTGTGCCGCTGGCCGTGGCGTTCTGCAGTTTCCTCATTTGAGCCGGAAGATTCCCCAGGCGTACTGCGCCCGGACATCCCGTTGACCCACTGTTCGGGTCCGGTGAAGGCGCGGTTGCGTTTCCGATCAACCGACTCAAATGCACCATGAAAACCATTTCAGCCATTCTTCTAACAGCGGCCATCGCCGTGCCCGCGACCTGGTACCTTTCCAACCGCCAGACTGCGACTCCAGCCTCCTCTCCTGCCTCATCCGAGCGCAAGGTGCTCTACTATCAGAGCACCATGCACCCGTGGATCAAATCGGATAAACCCGGCCGCTGCACCATCTGCGGCATGGAATTGACCCCCGTGTATGAGGGACAGAAGGACGCAGCCTCGCGCCCGGATCTGGTCATGCTGGATCCTGCCAACCTGCGGGTTCTCCGAGTGGATTCCACCGCAGCGAGGAAACAACCGCTTGAGCGCACCTTGGTGGTGTCAGGAGCCATTGATGACGATGCCACCCGCCATCGCGTCGTCTCGGCTTACGTCGATGGCCGTATCGAAAAGCTCCATGTGAATCATGTGGGTGCCGAGATCACCGCCGGTCAGCCGATGATCTCCTTTTACAGCCAGATGCTGCTCGTGGCGGAGGGCGAGTACCGGTTGCTGGAGCCACAGCGGAGGGAGTCCGCTGTGATCCGCCTGCGCCAGATGGGCTTGAGCAATGAACAGATCCAGGCCCTGCCCTCCAAGCCCCTGTCCATCCTCACCTCGGATCTGAATGCGCCGATGGGCGGGACGGTCGTGGCCCAGAAGGTATACGAAGGGCAGTATGTGAAGCAGGGCGATCCGCTGTTCGAGATCGCGGACTTTTCCACCATGTGGTTCATGTTCGATGCCTATGAGTCGGACCTGCCGTGGCTCAAGGTCGGCCAGACGGTGGACGTCCATGCCCGCTCGCTACCGGGACAGGAAATCGAGGGGAAGATCACGTTCATCGATCCGAATTTCGATGAAGTTACCCGCGCCACGAAAGTTCGCGTCGAATTGCCGAATCCGCTGGTGGACGGGAAGCGGGTGCTCGCCCACCGGGTGTCTGCGGATGCCAAGGTTCGTGTTGCGATTCCGGAAGTGCTCGCCATCCCCCGCTCTGCGGTTCTCCGCACCGGACCGGGTTCGATTGTGTATGTCGATCAAGGCGGCGGAGCCTTTCAACAGCGCGTCATCCAAACCGGACGCAGCGGGGATCAATTCATCGAGGTGTTGTCCGGGCTCAAGCCGGGAGACAAGGTCGTCACACAAGGAAACCTCCTGATCGATGGCCAAGCCGAAATCAATCACGGAGCAGGAGCGGAACCACCTCAGGAATCCAAGGCGCTCACTTCCGAAGAAGCCACCGCAGTGAAGGACTTTCTCGCCCTGTCGGACGCGATGGCGGCCGCCCTGGGGCGCGATGATCTCGACAGTTTCAACAAGGAGGCTGCCACCGCGATGAACACCACGGCGCACTTCATCACCACGATGAAAAGCCGCCCGGATCCATCCCCTGCCCTCGTGGATCTGGAGCAGAATCAGCACCTGCACAATGCAGCCAATCTCAAGGAGGCCCGGATGCGTTTCCATGCTTTTATCACGGCTGCGGAGGTGGTGTTGCAACCGCTCCGTCATACCGACGGCTCCCCATCTTTCCACGTGTGGGAATGCCCGATGGTCCATGAAGCCATTCCCGGCAGCGCTGCGAAAGGCCGCTGGATCCAGACCGGTGATCGACCGGGCAACAACCCCTTCTTCGGCAGCAGCATGCCGGATTGCGGTGAGGAAATCCAACCCTGAGGCACGATCATGATTCATCGCATCATCGAGTGGAGCCTCCGCAATCGCTTCCTCGTTCTCTGCGGCACGCTTGTGCTCATCGCCTTCGGTATCCGTGCGTTGGTCACCACCCCGGTCGACGCCATTCCGGATCTCACCGAGAACCAAGTGCTGGTCTATGCCGATTGGTCGGGCCGCAGTCCGGAGGAGGTCGAGGACCAGGTCACCTATCCGCTTTCCACGGGCTTGCAGGGCTTGGCCGGAGTGAAGGAAGTTCGGGCGACCTCCATGTTCGGATTCTCGCTGGTATCCGTGATCTTCGATGAGAAGACGGAGACCTACTTCGCCCGCAACCGGGTGCTGGAGCGGCTGAACTTCCTTCAAAGCAACCTGCCCTCCGGCGTGACAGCGCAGTTGGGTCCGGATGCCACCGGTCTCGGCTGGGTCTATCAATACTACCTGGATGTCGATCCGGCGAAGGCTCCCTCGGGTGGCTATGACCTGGCCAAGCTGCGATCGCTTCAGGATTGGCACATCCGTTACCAACTCGCATCCGTGCAGGGGGTGGCGGAAGTCGCCTCCATCGGCGGGTATGTGAAGCAGTATCAGGTGGAGGTTTCCTCCGCACGCATGCGCTCCGCCGGGGTGAGTCTCAATGACGTGATGATGGCCATCCAGAATGCCAACCTCAATGTCGGCGGGAAGGTGATGGAGGAGAACGGCGCGGAGTTCGTGTTGCGCGGCGTGGGGCTTCTCAAGAACACGGAGGATATCGAGATGGTGGCGGTGAAGCAGGAAAAAGGCACGCCGGTTTACCTGAAAGACATCGCCACCATTCAGATCGGTGGCGACTTCCGGCGCGGTGCGCTCGACATCGGCGGTCACGAGTCGGTCGGTGGGACCGTGGTGATGCGCACGGGGGAGAACGCCCGCGAAGTGATCGCCCGGGTGAAGAAAAAGGTGGGTGAGCTCGAAAAAACACTCCCACCCGGTGTGACGATCAAGCCGTTCTACGATCGCAGCACGCTCATCGATCGCACCATCGACACGCTCAAGCATGCGCTCATCGAGGAGATTGTCCTCGTCACTCTCGCCCACATTCTCTTCCTCTGGCACTTCCGCAGCATCCTCATCGTCACGCTGCCATTGCCGGTTTCGATCCTGATCTCGTTCCTGCTGATGAAGGAGATTGGAATCAGCAGCAACATCATGTCCCTGACCGGTATCGCCATCGCCATCGGCGTGCTGGTGGATGCGGCCATCGTGGTGACGGAAAACGTGCTGCGCCACGCTGAGATCGCGGAGCGGGAGAAAGGATCACCGCTCGATGCCGGAGAACGCTGGCAGGTCACGCTCGATGCCTGCCGTCAGGTCGGTCGCCCGATCTTCTTTGCGATGGCTATTATCATTCTCGCCTTCGTCCCGGTGTTCGCTCTTTCGGGCCAGGAAGGAAAACTGTTCCACCCGTTGGCATGGACGAAGACCTTTGCGATGATCGGTTCCACACTGCTGGCCGTCACGTTTGTGCCGGTGTTGTGCAGCATTTTCGTGCGCGGGCCGTTCCACAGTGAGGACAGCAATCTGGTGATGCGGTTTCTGTTGAAGCTTTATGATCCGGTCCTGCGCTGGGCTCTGGATCATCGCCGCACGGTGATTGCAGGAGCGTTCGTGCTGTTGCTCGCCGCCGTGTTCACGGCATCCGGCCTGCCACGGCCTTGGCTGAAGATGCTGGATGAGAAGGGTTATCCACGGGTCGCCACCTGGTTTGCCGGATTCGGCCGGGAGTTCATGCCACCGCTCAATGAAGGCAGCCTGCTTTACATGCCGGTGCTGCTGCCCAAGACCGGCGCCACCGAAATCCAGCGGGTGATGGCGTGGCAGGACAAGGTGCTCGCCGCCGTCCCGGAGATCGAAACGGTGGCTGGCAAGATGGGACGCTTTGAAACCGCCACCGATCCCGCGCCCATCGAGATGCTGGAGACCACCATCACGCTGAAGCCGGAATACATCCCCGATGGCCGATGGGGGGTGAAACGAAACCCGGCATGGCGTGAGGGCATGACGATTCAGAAGCTCAAGGCGGAGCTGACGGAAACCATGAAGCAAGTGCCGGGCTACGTGCCTGCATTCCTGCAGCCGATCGAGAACCGCATCCTCATGCTCTACACCGGCATCCGGGCGCAGGTGGGAGTGAAGATCCTCGGCGACAATCTGGCCGACGTGCAACGGAAGGCCTTCGAAGTGGAGAAGATCATCCGCGACATCCCCGGAGCCACGGGTGTTTCACCTTCCCGCGTGCAAGGGAAACCCTATCTCAACATCGAAGTCGATCGTCGCGCGATGGCCCGCTACGGACTCAACGCGAAGGAGGTGCTTGATGCCGTGGAAGTAGGCATCGGTGGAAAAAACGTCACCGTCACCATCGAGGGGCGCGAACGCTACCCGGTGCAGGTCAGATTGGAACGTGGTGAGCGGGATGACATTGAGAACATCGGCCGGATTCCCGTTACTTTGCCGGCGGGGATGAATGCATCGACTCCTCCCGCAGCTCCGGCCGTAGGCGGCATGGGTTCCATGGGTGGAGGTTCTGCATCCGCCGCTGCACCTGCCGCAACCGAATCCACCAGCACCGGCACCATCCCGCTGGCCATGGTCGCAAAGATCACCCGCGAAACCGGAGCCAATGAAATCGCCAGTGAGAACGGCAAGCTCCGCTCCTATGTGCAGGCGAATGTCGAAGGTCGCGATCTTGGCGGATTTGTGACCGAGGTGGAACAGCGTTTGGAGAAGGTCAACTGGGAGGGCATGACGCATTCGCTCACCGGTGAATATGAAAATCAGAGACGTTTCACCAAGACGATGATTCTGGTGGTTCCGGCTGTGTTGGGGGTGATCTTCGTGCTGCTGTTCGTTGTCTATCGCAGTTTCGCGGAGGCGGCCCACGTGATGCTGGCGGTGCCCTTTGCTCTCAGCGGTGGTGTTTTTCTCCAGAAGTTGCTGGGCTACAATTTCAACGGCGCGGTGTGGGTCGGTTACATCGCCCTCTTCGGCACGGCGGTGCAGACCGGGGTGGTCATGGTCGTCTATCTGGAGGAGTCCGTCCGCAAGCGGATGGCGGAACTCGGCGAGACCTTCACTCGCGGAGACCTTGTGCAGGCGGTGATCGACGGAGCTCGCCTGCGCCTGCGGCCGAAGGTCATGACGGTGGCCACTATCGTCGCCAGCCTGCTGCCGATCATGTGGAGCCATCGTCAGGGGGCTGAGATCATGCAACCGCTTGCCACGCCCGTGATCGGCGGAATGATCTCCAGCCTTCTTCACATTCTCATCGTGACTCCCGTGATCTTCCTCTGGCTCCACGGACGCCGCCTCAAGGAATGAGAGAGACGGAAAAGGAAAGCGGGAAAGCACGCCCGACTGGATTCGAACCAGTGACCCTCCGCTTAGAAGGCGGATGCTCTATCCAACTGAGCTACGGGCGCGTGACGCCGCGAGGCTAGCAGCCGGTTCCGGGCGAGTCAAACAACGGGAATTGATTCTCGCAACCCGCTGCGTCCACCGCTAAACAGAGAGGCATGAACCAGCCGCCAGCCATGCTCCCGAATCCAGCCATCCAGCAGGATGCGGAGCATCTGCGGCTGCTGTCGATCTTCCACTATGTGATGTCCGGGCTTTCGGTTTTGGGGATCCTGTTTGGATTGATTTATTCCGGAATGGGGATCGTCGCCAGCCGTCAGATTTCAAAGATGGCGGCCTCGGCGGGACCGAAGGCGGATCCAATCCCTGATTTCGGGTGGTTTTTCATGATCTATGGAGGCGTGATTTCTACGATAGCTCTGCTCGCCTGCATTGGATATTTCCTCGGTGGCCGTTATCTGGGAGCCCGTCGCAACCGGACGTTCTGCTATGTGGTGGCCGCGCTGAGTTGCATGGTCCTCCCGCTGGGCACCGTATTAGGGATCTTCACCATCCTCGTGCTGAGCCGCCCATCGGTCGCAGCCCTGTTCGAAGAACCCGGCAGTATCGCGCCGATGGCGTAAAGGGATTACCTGCCTGGCCGCACCACATAGTGGAGAGCTTCCACCGTGATATCGGGCGGGACCCGGTCCTTCTCGAACCGGTCATAGCCTTCCTTGAGGTTCTTCCAGAATTCCTCCCACCGGTCTCCGGTTGCGGCCTGCATTCGCTCGGGAGTCATCCGGAACGGGAACGAGTGAACCCGGAAAAAAGGCTGGCCCTGTTCCAGAGCCGCTGCGCAGAGGGTGTAGATCTCCTCGATCACCGGATCGGTCATCGCGAAGCAGCCGATCGACACTTCGTTGCCATGCACCATCAGGAACGTGCCCGTGCGGCCGTTGGCCAAATCGTAGGCGTTCGGGTAACCGATGTTGAAGGCCAGGTGGAACTGCGAATCCGGCTTCATCCGCTCCGGTGGAACGAAATAAAACCCCTCCGGAGCCTGGCCGTCTCCCTCTATCAATTTGGGACCCAGAACGCCCGACATCGCCGCCACCGGCCAACTACGGAATAGATCGTACTTCCGGGTATCCCTGCGGCGCATCCACAGCTCCAGGATCTTCTCCTCCTTGAAGATGCGGATGAAGACCGGATCTCCGAAATGCAGGCCCTTCTCCTCCAGTGCCCGTTTCAATGCGGGACGCACGTTTGCAGCGGCTGCGGCGGCCCGCTCCGGTCCCGGTAGGTCGGAAACGGCGACAACGGTGGAAGGTGGGGGTTCGGGGGAAATCACGGCAGAGGGTTCGGGAGACGCCGGAGGCGGGACAGACTGGGCCCGGGCCTCCTTCGGTCGGCATCCCGCGATTCCCAGAACCGTCAGCAATATCAGGCTACGGCACATGTTTGCAGGGAACCGATGCACCCTTCCATCGCTTCGCGCAAGGCTCCGGCATCGCCTGCTTCGATTTCCACCAGCAATGGATGCGATGGCAGGCCGCAGTCGCGGGTGGCGATCACTGGCACTCCGGAAGCAAGGGCCCGCAATGCCAACCGTGGTTCATGCTCGACCCAAGCCGGCAAGATCAGCGCGGTGCAGTGTGGAATCTCATCCACGGATGCGGAGCGACACCGGATGCCATCGAGAGGATTAGTCGCCCCTTCGCTGGCACGACCCAGAACGAGCAATTCCCCGTCGAGATCTTGCATGGCTTCGGCCAGCTCATAGATCCCCTTTCTGCCAAGCGCGGAGGAGGGAAAGAACCATTTGGGTTCATCGTCCGGGGTCGGTTCTCTCCTTGGAGAAATCGCTGGTATCACCCAGTCCAAGAGCAATGCCCGATGGCCAAAACGAGCCGCGATCGCGCGATGCGGGGTGATCAGCCGGGCGGCGGCGGACAGAGCTTCACTTTCCGCGTGCACCAACTCCGGGTCCGCGCGGAAATCCGCCAGAGTATCGGAGTCCTGATGTTTCTCCGCAGCCGTATCCAGACGGTGTTGGAGCTCGGCCAAGGGCCAGCGGTTCATCAGCACGTCAAAGGTCCTGCCACCGAGATATCCGGCCTTCCAGAGATGTGGGAGCAATGTTTGGGAGACGATGAGATGACGCGCCTGCGGGTCGAGGTGTCGTCCGAGCTGCTCCGCGAGCTGGCGCTGTGCATCGAGCAGGAACTGCTGTCGTAGAGGACCTTGGCTTGGCAGCTTCCGTTGCCTCCAGGAGCGCACCAGCGTCTCGCATGTCGCGTGATAGACCGGCGTTTCCGGCGGAGGATTCCACGAGTAATTCGGCTTCTTCCAACGGTGGCCATCCAACGGGGTATACCAGCGATCACCCGGCTTGGAATGACGGTGGCACCAGTCGTCGAATTCCGGCCAGAGGCCATCGAGCACGAAGCCCGTATGGCCGGATGCGGGAGCGTTGTTTTTGGTTGCGGAAGGATGGCGGAAACAAGAGGTGACCCCGCATGTCAGGCAGTCTCCATCCGCTGCCGCACGGACCGGAACGCCAAGCGGCACCTCCGCCGCCCGATCCTCATGGCGGCGGGACGGAGTCACGGCACGGATCACCACCACCAGATCGGTGGCGGTCAACCGGACTTCCAAGCGCCAGGCAAACGGTGCCCGGAAGCGCAGATCGACGTAGTTCCAGAAAACCGTAGCGTCCCGTTCCGGCGGCAATGGAGTGCCGGGCAGCGTGCGGGAGTGTTCGTGGCGCTCCACCACTTCGATGCCTGCTTCCAAGGCCGCTGCGTGGAGCAACCCGGAGAGTTGGCACAAGCCCCCGCCGAGATTGGGAACCAGGCAGCCGGAACGGAGTTCCCGGCCGGTGGTGAATCCCCGGGTGCGGGTCGTGCGCCCGAGCTGCTTCCAGAAACTGAATACCTCCCCGGCCGGAACTTCGATTCCGTGGAGTCGCCGACAGGAGGCCCGCAGATTTTGCACCTTGCCCGCTGTGAGCGGAAATTCTGCCGGGGTGAGTTGCGTCCACAAGGCCGCCTTCGCATGTCCGATCTGCGGGGCTCCCCGCCATTTCACGCCATGGGAATGGCGGCTTACCGGCTCACTCCGCTCCTGCCACCAGCGGCGGGCGATGAAAGCGCGGGTTTTCAAAAAGAACAGGGCGGACTCGATACGGCCCGGAGCCTGGTGCTCCGCTTCGGGGTGGTGTTGCATTCGGCAGCCTCACGCCGGAGGCTGGGGATGATTACGTATCCGATTCGGCCCGTTTGTCTGCAAGAAACCGAGTGGAAACTCCCCCGCCGATTGGAAACACCTATTTGAAAAAGGCTCCGATCCTTTGATTTGCAAGGGGACTCGTTGGCCCGAGATGCAGGAAGCCGATCGCTGGCAGGTCTCCATTGGGTTGCCTCGGGAGCGTCAGTTCCTTCTCGTCGAGATTCACGAAATCCCGCTCGGTTGGTTTCGGTCCGGTGGTAAACGTGTTACCGCTGGCCTGTGACTTCGAGGCGTCGAATTTGACGATCTCGTTGCGCGACCCGAAGCTGAGGTTGTTGACCAGTTTGTGTCCGTAGCCGTCGATCTCGGTCACGTTGTCCGCGAGGCGGCAGAGCATGTTGTAGTTCGCGCCATTCCGGTAGGCGGAATTGTTGGTCCAATCGCTGCCGCCGGGTTGATGGTCGGCGTAGAAGCCGGAGGCTTTGTTGCCCGCCGCCACGCAATAGCGGATGATGTGGCGGGGAATCGGAGTGGGGAGTTCATCCGCCGGAGTGGCACCAAATCCGCCGGCTTTGAACCCATTGCCATCGGCACGCTTTTTCATGTCCGCCGAAAATCCATTATTGAATGCCCAGCAGTTCTCGAAGGTGACCGTTTCGCGGGCATTGATGCAATCGAAGCCGTCGTCGCTGTTGAACCAAGCGCGGCAGCCACGGAAGACATTGCCGGTCGAGCCTTTCGTCGGATGGCAGCCGAAGCCATCGGTGTTCCCCCCTTCCCTCCCTCCGATGTGGAGTCCCAGTTGTTCCAGGCATCGCAATTCAGGAAGAGATTGTCGGAACCCCGCACACTGTAGAGGCCGATCGCCTGGCCATCGTGCATGCTCAAGCGCTCGTAGACATTGTGGCTGCCGTTGTTCTCGAAGCAGATCGACTGGGTGTGGCCTTGGATCGTGACCTGGACACCCGTGACTTCCAGACCGATGAGGTGAAGCCACGAGCCGGTGACGGAGAAGGCACTGACCCGCATTCCAGAGGGCTTCACATCCGAACAATCGAACACCGGCTTCTCATTCTGATAGGCTTGATAGGTGATCGGTTTGCCCGCTGCTCCGCTCTTGTTGAGATAGGTGATGGAGGCGAATTGCCCGCGTCGGTTTGCGATGTCCGTTTCTTTCGGGCGATAGGTGCCACCCCGGATCATCACCGTGTCACCGGGATTGGCGGATTTCTGCGCCCGCTGGACGGTTGCGAACGGCTTTTCCAACGTGCCAGCCGCAGAGTCGTCTCCGCCTGGTGCAACATACCAATCCGCGGCACGAACGGTGGCTGAACCGGCTAGTGTCAGGACGAGGTAGTTAAGGACTGGGATTCGACTCATTGGATTCGGATCATACCAACGTCGCGGCGGTCATTTGTCCCTTACCTGCTACCACATTTGAGTTAAAAGCGGCGTTTTACCCCGCGTCAGTTGCCCTTCCCGCCCGCTCCATGCTAGGCCCGCTGCATGGAAGCATCGATCGGCATCATCGGGGGCAGCGGACTCTATGAGTTGGAGGGGTTCGAAAAGGCGGAGGAGCGTCTGGTGAGCACGCCTTTCGGAGAACCCTCCGATGTGCTGGTCGGTGGCTCCTTTGCCGGGCGTCAGGTCTGGTTCCTCCCCCGCCACGGTCGCGGCCACCGGATACTGCCGCACGAAATCAACCACCGCGCCAATATCTGGGCGCTGCGCAGCTTGGGTGTGCGCTGGTTGATCTGTGTAACCGCCGTCGGAAGCCTCAAGGAGGAATACCGGCCCCGGGATGTCGTGCTCCCGGACCAGTATTTCGACCGGACCAGCCGCCGCGAGCACCACACTTTCTTCGGCCGTGGAATCGCCGCCCACATTGCCTTCGCCGATCCGGTGAGCGAGGGGTTGCGTGGAATCCTGCGGGATGCGGCTACTGAGAGCGGTTGCCGGGTCCACGATCGCGGCACCTACGTCAATATGGACGGGCCAGCCTTTTCAACCCGGGCGGAGAGCGAAGTGAACCGCCAGTTGGGTTTCGATGTGATCGGCATGACCAATCTCCCGGAGGCCAAGCTGGCCCGCGAAGCCGAGATCGCCCTGGCGACCCTGGCGATGGTGACGGACTACGATTGCTGGAAAACAGACGAGGAGGCCGTCACGGCGGGCA
The DNA here is from genome assembly GCA_049840755.1 of Luteolibacter sp. GTDB lineage: Bacteria > Verrucomicrobiota > Verrucomicrobiia > Verrucomicrobiales > Akkermansiaceae > Luteolibacter. The sequence goes on from JASGJM010000003.1 coordinate 137,006, forward strand.
GCGTGCTGGCCCACCTCCATGCGAATGTGGCGGCGGCCAAACGGGTGTTGGCCACCGCGATTCCGCGAGTGCCTGCAACTCCGGATTGGCCGGAACATTCGGCTCTGGACGGTTCGATCATGACCGCCCGCGCTCTCTGGCCGGAGCGGACTTCCGCCGATCTCGCTCCTCTGCTCGGCCGTTTCCTGTGACATCCCGCCCCCAAAACCGGGCGTGACATTGCCCGGCGCTGCGGGGATAGTTCCGGCCCTGAACATGCGCTCCGAGTTCCACCGCCACATGAAACGGCTCTCCCTTTCCCTGTCCCTCGTGCTCCTCAGCGTCAGCCTCGGAAGCTGCACCGTGGACAAGGCCGCTGATGCCGGACGCTTCCCGAACGGTCCAGCCGCTCCGGTGAAAACCACCCGCAACTCCGGCTACCAGACTCCGCCCGTGCAGGGACCGGTCCGCCGCAATCCGGACATGAACCTGTCCTCGAATTTCCCGAAGGGTGCGGCTCTCAGCTATTCGCGCGTGAATGCCCCGGGCAAATACATCGCGATGACTTTCGACGATGGTCCGCACATCACCAACACGCCGCGCCTGCTCGACATGCTGCGTGCCCGCAACATCAAGGCCACCTTCTTCTGCGTGGGCCAGTGTGTGAATCAATATCCGCAGGTCGCCCGCCAGATCGTGGCGGAAGGTCACGAAATCGCCAATCACAGCTGGAGCCATCCTCTTCTGACCAAGCTCAGCGACGCCCAGTACCATGACCAGATCACCCGCACGCACGAGGCGATCGTTCGCGCCACCGGTGTGACTCCGCACCTGCTGCGCCCGCCCTACGGTGCCCTCACCCAGCGCCAGCGCGAGTGGGCCTACTCCGAATATGGCTATCCGACTATCCTCTGGTCGGTGGATCCTTTCGACTGGAAGCGCCCCGGCTCCGCCGCCGTGACCGCCCGCATCCTTTCCGCCACCACTCCGGGCGGAATCATCCTCTCCCACGATATCCACAGCCAGACCGTGGACGCCATGCCCGCCACCTTGGACACCCTCTTGGCCCGCGGCTACAAGTTCGTGACCGTCTCCCAGCTTCTCGCCATGCAGCAGTCCTCCGCTCCGGCGTCGGCCCCTGCGGCTACGGCTCCCGCAGCGCCTGCTCCGGTGCCAGCCCAGTAATCCACCGGGTCTTCCGTTCCTCCTTCCCTCTTCTTTCCACGCATCATGTTCGGCGAGCGCTACTTCGCGACGCGCGAACGGTTGGTGGAAGTCATGCGGGGGATCGTGAATCTGGCTGGCGAGACCCAGGCGGAAATTAGCCCCGAACTCGGTGCGGAATCCGTCCAGACCGGTCTCGCCTCGCCATTCCTCTTCGTGGTCTGCGGGGAGGTCAATGCGGGCAAATCGACCCTCATCAACGGCCTCTTCGGCAGTGATCTATGCAAGGTCAATATCCTGCCGGAAACCGACCGCGTCCTCTGGTATCGCCACGGAGCGCTGGCTCGTGATGTTGAAATCACTCCGACGCTGGAAGAACGCTACCGGCCGATTGAGTTCCTGAAGGATTTCAATCTGGTCGACACCCCCGGCACCAACTCGGTGATGAGGGGACATCAGAGCATCACCGAGCGGTTTCTTCCCGTCGCCGATCTGCTGCTGTTCGTTTTCCCGGTTTCAAATCCTTGGGGAGCGGCCACCTGGGATTTCCTCACCAAACTCGGGCCGGAGGCGTTCGACCGCGTCGCCTTCGTCATCCAGCAGATCGACCAGCGGGATCCGGCGGATATTCCCGTGATCCTCGGGCACATGAAGGATCTGGCCATGAAGCGGATCGGCCATATTCCCCCGATGTTTGCTGTTTCCGGCAAGCTGGCGGTGGAGGCGAAGAAGAGCCAGCCGTTTGCCCGCCAAGCCTGGCAGAGCTGTGGATTTGCCGACCTTGAGGACTTCATTTCCCGAAATGTCTGCCAGTCTCCCCAACGCCGGAAACTGCTGGATACCTGGCGGCGGACGGCCTCGGAGGGCTTGACCCGCATTGAGAACCGGATCGAGGAAACGACACGGAATGTCGAGCGGTGCGCTCGCTTTCTCGCTGAAATCGAGCGGGAGATCGATGGCCTGCGGGAGCAGTTTGTGATCCGCCTGCCCCGCCATCTTTCTGGCGTGGCGGAGGTTTTCCAGCATGAGGCTGTGTGGGTGGCGAAAAAACTCGGAGCCCGGCTCAGCCCTTGGAATACACTGGTCCGTCTCTTCACCGGTGACCGGTCCGGATCGGAAGTGGAGAATCTTTTCATCGAGCGCCTCCAGACCGCGGTGGAACACGTCGCCCAGCAGGATGCAGCGGAGACCGTGAAAGCCTGCGAGCAGCACTGGGAAGGGCTCAAGGAGCGGGTGCATGCCGAAATGGGCATCACGCTGCGGGATGAGTCGGCGATCCAAGGACCACTGCAAAAGGCGTCCTCCAAGTTCGTCCGCCGTCTCGGCCGGGCTGCCCGGCTGGGAATTGGCAATCTCAAGGTCCGGCACGGCCTCGATCAATCGATCCGTGAGCGTATCACCTCGCTGAAGGTATTCGCCGCCCTCACCTTGTTGGCTCTTACCGGAGCGGGTATCTGCGGGTTTCTCAAAATCCCATGGGCACCATGGGCATGTCTAGCCGCGGCGGTCGTCTGCGTGGGCATTTTCCTGACCTACGCCAGCACCAGCCAGCGTGATATCATCCGCGCTTTCCGTGAGCGCCTTCTGGATGCCTGCGGTGCCTTTGCCAATGCCCTGCGCGGCGATTACGAGGAAGCCCTGCGGGTGTTTTTCCAAGAGTATGCCGGATGCCTGGAGGAAGTCCGTCGGCATGTGGCGAATGACAAGCTCGCGCTGGAGCCCCGCCTGCAACGCTGGAACGAATTGTTCCTTTCTCTGAAGGCGATCGAGCAGGATCTCTAACCCCCCAAAAAGAACCCGTGGCGCACGGGGTGCACCACGGGTTTGGAGAAACTACCGGATCAACGGCTTATTTGCCTTCCGGCGGAGCGGGCGGCGGGCCGTCCGGACGACCGCCTTGGCCTCCGGGTCCACGACCACCGCGGCCACCTTCACCACCCGGGCCACCTTGGCGACCACCGCCGAAGCCGAGCATTTCACCGGCTTCGATCGCGGCCTTGCGCTCTTCCTCGCTGAGCTTGCCGTCCTTGTCCTTGTCGTAGGTGGCGAGGATGCGCTTCTGCTCTTCTTCGCGGGCGGTCTTGCGCTCCTCGTCGCTGAGCTTGCCGTCCTTGTCGGCGTCATACTTCTCAAGGAGAGCTTTTTCGTGGGCTTCGCGCTTGGCCTTCATGTCTTCCATCATGGCCTTGCGCTCTTCCTCGCTGAGCTTGCCGTCGCCGTCCTTGTCATACTTCTTGATCATTTCCGGGTTGGCGCCTGGGCGCTGGCCGCCGCGCTCCGGACGAGCCGGCTTGTCACCGCCACCGGCGGGGGCGTCCTGGGCCATGGCAACCGAACCGGCACCGCAAAGGGCGGCCAGAGCGAACAAAGTGGTCTTCATTTTCATCGTGGTTTCGTTTTTTAGGATTCTCGAAGCGGCGGGCGGGGCCGTTCATGATCTGAAACCCAGGGTGTGACGAAAGGTTGCGCCGGAAAATCGTAATGAGTTGCCACCCACCCCTTCCCGCGGTTTGGATGCCGCGGCAAATGGCAGACTCCACGCCAACATCCGCGACCTCGAAGGGCCGCACCTTCGTGCGCCGCACCGTCAGCACCCTCGGCCTGTGGGCCGTGGTCGGTGCCGCATTCGCCAGCCAGCGGGCCTGGGCCTATTTTGCCTTGATCGCGGTGCTGGGGATTCTTTCGACGGTCGAGTATTTCAATATGGTCCGGGCCGCCGGAGTGAAGTGCTTCCCGCGTTTCGGCATTCTTCTCTCTGTGGCCTATTCCCTGGCTCTCGGCTGGTATTTCATCGTCCACCACCCGGAGGGCTCCTTTGGCGGACGGGAACTTCCGGACGGACTGGACACGCTGGCCATCTTCATCGCCACCGCCGGGGCCTTCACCCTGCAGCTCCGCTATTCCATCAAGGGAATCGAGGCCCTGCAGGCTGTGGCCCTGAATCTTCTCGGCTTCGTTTACATCGCGGTATTGTTCCACTTCTCCGCACGCCTCGTATTTGTGGTTCCCGGCGACAGTCAGGTTCCCGGTGCGGTGCTGCTGCTGTGGGTGATCGCGGTGACGAAGTTCACCGATATGGGGGCCTATCTAACGGGCACGATGTTCGGCCGTCACAAGATGATCCCCCACGTCAGTCCGGGCAAAACCTGGGAAGGCTTCGTGGGAGCCCTGTTTTTCGCCCAGCTTGCGGGCTGCGGCTTGCATGCCCTCTGCCCGCATGATTTGGCCGTGCTCGGTGGCTGGCCGCATGTGATCGCCCTTGGCTTCATCCTCGCCCTGCTGGCGGTGGTGGGCGATCTGGCGGAAAGTGTTCTCAAGCGCAGCCTCAATGCCAAGGATTCCGGCCACATGCTGCCCGGCATCGGCGGGGCGCTCGATCTCATCGACAGCATCTGCTTCACCGCTCCAGCGCTGTTCTTCTATCTGAAATGGGTGCTCCATTGACCAGCATGTCTTCTTCCCGCAAACGCGTCGTCCTTCTCGGCTCCACCGGTTCGATCGGTACCTCCACGCTCAAGGTCGCCCGCGAACTCAGCGACCGCATCGAAATCATCGCTTTGGCCGCCGCCACCAATGTGGTGAAGCTGGCTGAGCAGGCTCTTGAGACCGGGGTGAAGGACGTGGCCCTCCACGATGCCTCGAAGGCCTCCGAACTCCGGACCTTGCTTCCGCCCGATGTCCGCATCCACACCGGGGATGAAGGACTTATCAGCCTCGCCACGCTCGCTGGAGCGGACATCGTTCTCATCGCCATCGTCGGCACCGCCGGACTGCACCCGGCCCTTGCAGCGATTGAGGCAGGCAAGGATCTCGCCGTTGCCAGCAAGGAAATCCTCGTCATGGCCGGTGAGACCATCACCGAAGCCGCCACCAAGGCTGGTGTCCGGTTGCTGCCTGTCGATAGCGAACACAACGCCATTTTCCAGTGCCTCGATGGCCATCGGGGCGGAGAAAAGGAAGTCTCGCGACTCATTCTAACGGCTTCCGGCGGTCCTTTCCGCACTTGGCCCGCCGATCAACTCGCGTCGGTCACACCCGCCCAGGCGCTCAAACATCCCACCTGGGATATGGGGCCGAAGATCACCATCGATTCTGCCACGCTCTTCAACAAGGGCTTGGAAATGATCGAGGCGCGTTGGCTCTTCGGCATTGGCATGGAGCGTATCGACGTGGTCGTCCATCCCCAGAGCATCATTCATTCGATGGTCGAATTCGTGGATGGTTCCGTGCTGGCCCAACTCAGCCGCACCGACATGTGCTTCCCCATCCAATACGCGCTCACCTGGCCGGATCGGGTGCGGGGCGGATTGAAGCCACTCGATTTCCCCGCTCTCTCGAAGTTGGAATTCGAGGCTCCGCGACACGAGGATTTCCCAGCCCTGCAATTGGCTCGCCAAGCGGGTCTAACCGGCGGCACTCTGCCTGCGGTTTATAATGCCGCCAATGAGGTGGCGGTGGATGCCTTCCGCTCCGGTCGCCTCTCTTTCCCCGGCATCTGGGAAACCGTCCATCGCGTGATGGCCGATCATGAGGTCAACCATCATGCCTCGCTGGAAGCCGTGATCGCAGCGGACCGATGGGCCCGTGAGGCTGCGGCCATCGCGATCAGCGCCGTCGGCGCAGCATGAGTCCGGCTCCCGCCAGGGTAAGAGCAATGGCGCCGGGCTCGGGAACTCCAGTGATCGTAAGGATCTGGGCTTGGTAGAATGAGAGATCCGCGATGTAGGTCGCATCGCCGAACGCCGCCGTATTGCCCGGCTGGCCGCTGAAGGTGCCGACCGCGTTGAACATGCCCGCCAGTTCCCACGTCGAGCCGTTCTTGTAGAAGATCGCGCCGCCCGAGTCTCCCACTGCCGCCTGGGCTTCGTGCGTCAGGCCGGGATCGTCGAAAAGGGTCACCATCGAGCGAACCGTGCCAAATCCGGCGTCCGCATTCACTCCGGTGGAGTCGATTTCATTGGTTCCCCAACGGATGGTTTGAGTTCCCAATTCCTTGAATCCCGCCTCGTTGGCCTCGGTGGAATCCGGGAGCTCCGTCCATGTCCACGGATCCGTGCCCGTGTTCACATTCCAATACGTGATACCGGTTGCCCGGTCACGACCATCTCCGATCATCACGACCTGGCTGCCCACCGTCGGGGTGGATGTGGAAATGTTCAGGGACGCCAATCCCGGATCGGAAGCCAGTTGGAAAAGAACAATATCCGTATTCACCGTCATCCCAACCGCGCCGTTGTTGGTCAGCTGGGTATAGGTCCCGACCAAGGTCGCGTAATTGGTTCCCCCGAAGTTGACGCTCGCAGGTAGAGAACCCGCCACATGAGCTGCGGTCATGACCCAACCATTGCCGAGGTAGATGGCGGAGGCGCCGTTGACCGTCCCCACGTTGGCAAATCCCGGATCATCCGGAGGTGCGGTGATATTCCCGGAGCCGTCCCCGCTGGTGATCACGACCGCGGAAACCGACAACGGAATGAACCCGGGAAGCAACGCGCAGAGTCTGGGAAGCAGGAATTTCATCGGAAATAGCAGGATCTTCTTAGACTCCCGCAAATGTGTCTCTCAAGCCTTTTCCAACGGTTGACGGAAATGTCCCCATCCGCTCCCATCCGCCCATGCCGCAGCCGCGCTCCGGGTCCAATCTTTCTTCGTCGTTTCGCTGGGTTTCCAGCTATCTGATGCGCCACAAGGCCGTCTTCATCCCATCGGTGGTTGCGTTGTTCATCACCGCTGCGCTGTCGCTTGCCTTTCCATGGTTTCTCAAGGACCTGATTGGTGATCCGGCGGACGCCCTGCGCCGGGGCGTCGACCCAACCACCATTGTCGACAAGATTAATCACACGCTGAAGTGGCTCGTCATTGCTCTCGCCTTGCAGGCCTTCATCGGCTTCTGGCGCGTGCGTGGTTTCATCCGCGCCGGCGAATCCGCGCTCAATGACCTGCGGCGCGATATCTTCCGCCATCTGGTGCGTCTGCCACTGGCCTACTTCCAGGAGCAGCGTGCCGGAGCCCTCAGCAACCGGATCTCGAACGATCTCGGCGTGGTCCGGGACACCTTGCTGAATACCATGCCGCAATTGGCCCGCCAGAGTGTCATCCTCGTCGGCAGTCTAGTGGCGGTGTTCTATTCCTCATGGAAGCTTTCGCTGGTGATGCTGGCCTGCCTTCCGCTGGTGATCCTGTGCGTCGCTCTCTTCGGGCGCAAGGTGCGCAGATACTCCCGCGATGCCCAGGACTCGCTTGCCGAGGCGGGCACCGTGATCGAGGAAACCGTGCAGGGCATCGCTGATGTAAAAGCGTTCACCAACGAAGAATTCGAAAGCCGCCGGTATGACCGTTCGCTGGATCGTTTCCTCGATGTCACGCTGCGTGGCGCGAAGATCCGGGCCGCCTTCCTTTCCTTCATCATCTTCGTCCTCTTCGGCACGATTGCCGGAGTCGCTTGGTATGGGGCTCAGTTGCTTGCGAAGGGACAGATCGATTCCCGCGGATTCACGTCCTTCATCCTGTTTTCGATCTTTGTGGGTGCGACGCTCGGGTCATTCCCTGAAATCATCTCCCAGCTCCAGCTCACCGCTGGAGCCACCGATCGACTGCGGGAACTCACCGGCACTTCTGCGGAGCGCCACGATGGTACGATCATGGAGCGCATGGAAGGAGCGGTGGCGTTCCATCATGTGTCGTTCCGCTATCCTTCCCGCCCGGATGTGAAGGTGCTGGATGACCTCAGTTTTTCCGTCGAATCCGGTCAACGTGTGGCGCTGGTCGGCCCGTCCGGCGCGGGCAAGTCCACGGTGTTCTCCCTCCTGTTAGGACTCAACGATCCGGAGGAAGGCCAGGTGCTCTTCGATGGCCGCGATGCCGCCACCATCTCGCTGGAATCGCTGCGTGGGAATCTCGCCATCGTACCCCAGGAGGTTCTGTTGTTCGGTGGATCGATCCGGGAGAACATCGAGTATGGCCGTCCGGGCGCGACGTTGGAGGAAATCCATGAAGCCGCCCGCCAGGCCAATGCCCACGATTTCATCGCCAAACTGCCTGAAGGCTATGATACGCTGGTCGGTCCGCGTGGCACCAAACTCTCCGGCGGCCAACGCCAGCGCCTCGCGATCGCCCGGGCGATCCTGGCGGATCCGAAGATCCTGCTGCTCGACGAGGCGACTTCCGCTCTCGATGCAGAGAGCGAGCGTCTCGTCAATGAAGCGCTCGAGCGCCTCATGAGCGGCCGCACCAGTCTCGTCATCGCGCACCGCCTTTCGACCGTCCGCCACGCCGACCGCATCCTGGTGGTGAACCATGGCAAGATCATCGAAAGCGGCACGCACGACGAGCTCATCGCCCACGGTGGCACCTACAAGTTGCTCGCCGAGACCCAGCTCGCCTGACAAGACCTGCTATTTTGCCGGGCGATCCATCCTCGCCCTTATCAACGAGGCGCGTTGGCGCAGCCATTTCAACAAGCACCATGCGCCTTCGGTGAAGGTCCAGTGGAGCAAGAGTGGGATTGCCAACACCAACAGTGACATTCCACCGGTCATCCACACCGATTGATCGATGCGGCTGGATGGAACCAAGCTGCTGAAGCCAACCGACAACAAGAACGTCGTGACCAGGGCAATCGGCAGCCCGCTGATCTTCGGCCACCCGGTGAAGTGGCTGACCAGACGGCCGATCCCACACGCGGGCAGGAACATGCCTCCTCCGATCAACAGCCCCAGCACCACTACCGTGGCAGCTCCGGCTGGCCATGCCAACGGACCGCCCAAACCACTGCCCTTGATCACCGCGATGAGGAGGAGGACGAGATAGGCCACCGTCCACAGCACCACGCCCGCTGCGGTCGCCGCGAGAACAAACAAAAGCTGGCGCCCAAGAAAGCCGAAGACCGCTATTCCGATCCTAGTCGCGCGGGAAAGTGCCTTCCGTCTCACGGCTTGGAACTATTCACAGGATCGGCCGGGCGCAAGCAGATCACCAGTGTGCTCACACAGGCGGCGCCAAGCACCAGCCACGGAAAGAGCCAGCCGATGCGGTTGAAAAACGTCCGGTCGTTCCGCAGCCAGATGCTGCCCCGCAGCACGCCCTCATCCATCAGAGGCAGATGGCTCACCCGCCTGCCCTGCGGATCGATGAACTGCGTCATTCCCGAGCTGGAGGCCACTGCGAACCAACGCGCGTTTTCCGCCGCACGATGGCGGAACAGCTCCGCATGTTGGAGATGCTCGCGTTCCGACCATGCCTTCACATCCATGCTCGGCACGGTGAAGGCTTCGGCTCCATCCGCCGTCATCCGTCTCACGATCTCGGTGTAATCGCAGTCGAAACAAATCGGCGTTCCCAGCAGCCCGGATTGTGTTTTCACCGGTGTGGCCTGTTTGCCCGGCACTCCGTCATTCATGAATGGCACCGGCCGGTTCTTGGCGTGAAATCCTCTTTCTCCTTCCGCGTCGAAGGTTAGAGCCACGTTGTAATGTTTTGCTTCCGGGAGCTCCCTCACCGAGCCCATGACCACGGTGGAACGTGTGTCCGCAGCCAGAGTAACCGTTCGCCGCCAATCCGCGTCATTCGGTTTGATCTCATAGGGTACGGCATACTCGGGCCATACGATCACCCCGTCACGGGATCCCGACTGGACGGTGAGGTCGCGGTAGTTGGCAAAGCCAAGGCTCTCTCCTTGCACCGCCAGCACTGGCAACTCCCGACCCGGTTGATAGGCGGAAAAGGGAAACGGACTCATCAACAAAGCGAGCAACGCGGGTGCGAAGAACCGGCATTTCTTCCGGCCGAACACCAACCAGGTCGCCACGAGGACGACCACGAAACCCGCGCCATACACCCCGACGATGGGAGAAATCCAAGTCGGGCCCAATGCGAGTCCCGGAGTCATCCAAGGAAACCGCAGCCAGAACCACTCGCAGCGGTAGGACCCGATCCCGCTCCATACTGCCGCGGCATACAAGGGAAGCCACCATGCAAGCGGCCATTTGCGACTCACCCAACCGGTGAGTCCACCCGCCAGACCCGTAAAGAGTGCCAGCAGGAACCACAACCCCGCCGCTGCCGTGCCGAAGATGTTCCAGAACCAGGAGAGGCCGATACCATAGAGGAGCATTCCGTGGATCACGCCCAATCGGAATCCCATTTTGAAGCCCGCCCCCTTGAACGAGAGAAACAAGAGCGGCCATACGAGGAACACCAGCCACGAATAACCAAAGGGAGGAAAGGCGAAGACCGCCAGAACCCCGGAAACAATGGCCAGAAGGAAGCGCACGGTGAGGCTCATGAATGAGCGAACATAACCCGGCATTCAACTTCTCCGCCAATTCTTTCCGATGGGAATACCGCAAAGATGTGCCCGGGTGTCACCCCATTCCCGGCAGTGGTGCCGATGCGTCTCCAAAGCGATCCGCCCCGGCACCGGCCTTGTCCAACATTCCCATCCACAGCGAGCACAGCGGCGTGCCTGCCGGGCTCACCACGTGCCGCCCGGTTTTCAAGCCGCCATTGGCTTTGCCCGCCACGACGATCGGCACGTTTTTCGGATCATGGGCATTGCCGTCGCGAATCGGCGAGCCGAATGCCACCATCGAGTGATCCAGGAGCGTGCCGTCCCCTTCCTTGATCTCCCGCATCCGGTCGAGCATCACGCCATACTGTTCCACATGCCAGCGGTTGATCTTCTCGTATTCATCCAGCTTGCCCGCATCACCACTGTGGTGGGAGATCTCGTGGTGGCCGCCGTGGACACCATCGAGGAACGAAAAATTCCGGTTCGTGACATCGTTCCCGAACATGAAGGTCGCTACACGCGTGGTATCCGACCACAGAGCCAGCACCATCAGTTCGGTCATGATCCGGCAGTGCTCGGTGTGGTCGAACCGTGGGCGGGCATTCATCTCCTCTTCCCGGGACGCCTTGCCCATCGCGGCCGTGATCCGTTTGTCGAGAGCGTCGAGATTGGTGAAGAAATCCGGCGACAGGTTTTCACGCGCCGCCAGCACCCGGGCCTCCTGCTCGATGCGCCGTTCCACCTCGCGGACGGATTCCAGATACTGATCGAGCTTCTGCTTGTCTTCGTGACCCAGCTGGCCTTGCAGGCGCTTGGCATCCGCATTCACCAGGTCGAGCACCGAACGGTCGTCGGAAGCCTGCTTCTCCGCACCGGATGACCGCTCCCGGAACAAGCGGTCGAAGGCCACGCGCGGATTGATCTCGCACGGCAACGGCACGTTCGAGGTTTTCCACGAGATGTGGGAAGCGTAGAGGCGGGTGTAGTTGACGTTGGTATCGATGCCGTGGGCCACCGGCTCGGTTCCGAGTTCCAACGAGGGCATCCGGGTGCCGCGACCGATCCGGCTGGCGGCCAGTTGGTCCATCGAGATACCGTTCGCATTGATGTCGGAACCGGTCGTCTTGGTGATTGTGGTGCCGGTTAGCCAGCCACCGGTCTTCACGTAATGGCCGTCTCCGGTGAAGGAGGCTTTGTTTTGCAGCCCAGTGAATATCAGCAGCTCTTCGCGATGCCGTTGGAGTGGCGCGAGCACCGGCGAAAGTTCGAAATCCGTTCCCTCGCCACGCGGGGTCCATCGGTCCGCACGCACGCCATTCGGCATGTAGAGCAATGCCATCCGGACAGGAAAGGAGGCCGCCACACCCTGAGCCATCAACGGCCGCATGGCATCCAGGAATGGCAGGGCCAAGGTCGCTCCCGCCCCGCGGAGAAAACTCCGGCGGGGCATCAGCCAGCGTTGGGATTGGATATGAGCCATGATGCGTATGGGAGTTGAGGTCAGCGCGAGGCGGACCGATTGAGAAAAGGAGGCGATTGAACGATACCGAGGATCAGCGTCTGCATTTTCAATCCATCGCCACGGAGTTGGCGGACCAGATCGACCACGACGGGCTCGTCGTAATATTCAAGCGGGCGGCCGAGACCTACGCGAGCATCTTCCGGGCGGTGTTGCGCAGGAAAAGCTCATCATCGGAGAGCAGGTAATGCTTCAGGCCCGCGGGTGAATCAAAGGTGGTGCCATCAGGGAGCGCGGCCTTTGAATCGATACCCTTGCCATTCACATCAGTGACCCGCCAACGCCCCAGTGGGTCGAAGTTCTCAAGCCCGAATCCGAGAGGGTCGATCTTCGCATGGCAGCCCGCGCAAGAGGCCCGAGAACGATGGTGTTCCAATCTCTCGCGCATGGAGGTGCCGCTTTTGGAATGATCGTCCGGTGGCAATACCCCGGCATCGGGTGGCGGTGGCGGCGGCGGAGTGCCGAGCAGTGTGTCCAGAATCCATTTGCCGCGCTTCACCGGACTGGTGCGCAGCGGTAGCGAGGTGACGGTCATCACCGAAGCTTGGCCGATGATCCCGCCCCGGTTCGGATCACCCAGGGCAACCCGTCGCATTTCCCCACCTGTTACCTCCGGGATGCCGTAGTGCTTCGCCAACTCTTCATTCAGAAACGTGTAATCGGATGAGATCAGATCGGTGACCGGTCGGTTCTCACGGATCACGTTGGAGAAAAAGTCCACGGACTCGCGATACATCGCCTTCCTCAGCGATTGGGTGAACTCGGGGAAACGTTTCAAATCTGGCTCGGAAAATTCCAGCAACTCATCGTAGCCCAACCATTCACCTCCGAAGAAACGTGACAGCGATTCCGCCCGTGGATCGGCCAACATCCGCCGGACCTGCCCAGCCATTACCGCAGGTTCGGCGAGCTTTCCTTCGCCAGCCAACCGGAACAGTTCGGCATCCGGCATCGAGGCCCATAGGAAATACGACAGGCGGGTGGCCAGTTCATAACTCCCGATGGGCCATTCCTTCTTCCCTTCCTGATCCCGCTCCACCCGGAACAAGAAGGCCGGATGCATCAGCAGCGATTGCAGCGGTGCTTTCAGCGCGTCTTCGTAGGACATGCCCGCCGTGAGACGTTTGGCGAACAACCCCATCAGCGGTTCCAACTCCGCAGTCGTCGGTGGATGCCGGAATGCAAATGCGGCTTGGGTTGCAAAGGTCTCCTTGGCTGCGTGCTCGGGAGTCTTTTCGGGCGAAGGCCTCACCGTGACGATTCGGTTCAACAGCTCCGGCTTCGCATAGACGGCATCGATCACCTTTCTCGACGCGGCCAGATATTTCTCCATCAGGGAGGGCTGGATGAACAATGCGTCCCCCACGTTGTCGAAACCCTCTCCCCCGGCGCCATCCGCCGGGAAATCGGCTCCCGAGTCAAAGTCCACCCCAAGCCAATCCCGCACCGTGCGGTTGTATTCGTTGCGATTCAGACGCCGGACCGTTGGTCTGCCGGGATTGCGGGGAAACTTTCCCTCCTCCAGCTTTGCGAGAGTGCCGCGAATCTCGCTTACCAGTGCCTTGCGCTCATCATCGCTCGGAAGTTCATCCGCATCATCTTCCGGCGGCATCTTGCGGTTCTCCACCTGCTCGGCGATGGTTTTGAGAAACCGGTGGTATTTGAAGGCCTCTTCCGCGGAAGTGAGTTGATTCACCTCGATGCCGCCCTTCTGCCGCCTTTCTCCGTGGCATTCGTAGCAATACTTGGACAACAGCGGCTTCGCGCGATCGGCGAATTCATCCGCCATCGCGACACCCGTGACCACGGCAGCCACAACAATTCCAAACGCACGCAACATGTTCCGGTCTGCGGTGGGTAAGCAGGCCGCCTGCCGGTTCTTTCACCGCCGCTCAGGATGCAGTGCGATACAGCCGCTTCTTTTCACTGTGTTCGGTTCAGTCCAATCGCGAGAGACGCTGCAGCCTGGTCCTTCAAGGCACCATCAGGTAGGCCATCCACCCACCCTTTGGCCCTCTCGGGATCTTGGGAGACCCATTTGCCGATTACGGCCGTCACCGCTTCCGCCCGGAGTTGGGGGTCTGACACGCGCTCCAGCCATTGGGTTGAGAAATCCGTTGGCAGGTCTGACAGCTCATTCAGGAAATCGGACTTCATGAGGCCCAGATCGACCTTTTTGCCCTCCGCAAGACGATTGGCCACCCAATCCACAGCTCCGGCCGCATCATCACCTGTCCAATTGAAGATGACCCCTTCATCCACCGCATCATTCAGCTCGGGAATCGCCTGGAGAACCTCGGTGGTGTGATTTGCCTGCATGAGAATCTCGTAGCCGCCCTGGTGTGCTTGCTTGGCCAACGTCGGATCTTGTTCCCACTGGCGGTATAGCTCCACCGCCGCTTCCGGATTCTGGGAGAACACACTGCTGAAATAGCCGCCCATGGCTTTGGCGCGCTGGTTGGCTGGCAATTGGGTCAGACGGGCGGCCGCCTGATCTGGATTCTCCCGAGCCATGGTCTCAAAAGCCGATTCTATCAGATTGCCATCTTCCCATGAAACTTTCCCGGACGATGCCTGTCCCAGCAGATCCAACGCGCCCTCCGGGTCGGAAGCCGCAAGCAAACGAGCGGAAGTCTTCAGAAGGTAGTCCTTGAGGTCCGCATTGCTCTTGCACTTCTCCGCCAAGGCCAACGCTTGTTCTGGATCCTCCAATGCCAGCTTTCCCGCCAGACTTTCCCACATTCTTTTGTTCCCCGCCCCATCCTTCACCATCTTTTCCAGTGCTGCGATGGCTTCGGGAGACCGCTGCTGGAGGCCTGCCGCCAGGACGATTGCGAGATCCTCTGAATTCGGAGTGGTGGATATCCGGGCCCAGGCCGCATGAAAGTCCTCGACCGCGAACGCGGCCAGCAATGAATCACGTCCCGGGTTTCCATCGGGAGATGGATGATTTTTCAGCACGTCCGCCAAATGCTCCTGTGCCGTTCCAGGATCGGAGAACATCCATTGGCGATACACCTTGTCACGGAAATCGTAGCCCAGAAACCGAAGCTTCTCAGAACTCCACCTGTCGTCCTTGAGTGCCAAGGCCGCCAATGTCGGATCCTTTGCCATCAGCGCGGAGAAAAAATCCTTCGCCGTGCTGCTGATGAGTGTCCTGCCTGACTTGCCGAACATTTCCAATGCTTGCTGTGGATCGAGTTCCACCCATGCCAGCATCAGATCGTGCGCGAGCCCACCCTTGGGAGATTTTTGCGCTTCTGCCCACGCGCCCGCCGGGTCGAGTTCGATCCAGCGTCGCAATGCCTCCTGATATTCCGCGCAGGCGGAACGAGGGGTGCCTTCCATCGGGCCGTAATGTTTCCGCAATTTTCCTGCGGCAGGCATCCACATCGTTCAGATCGGATTTTCGTGTCCGCTCAATATGCGTCGGTCTCCTCGCCGGAATGGGTTCCGACGAAGCGAGGCTGCTCGCTTGCATGGATTTACCCTCCCCTTTGAGCAACATGCCGGCCACCAATCCGGCTCCGATCGCAATCCCATAGCAATGGAGTGTTTTCATGGTTGCAAGGCGGCCGCTTTCACTGCGGCCGGGTCGAGTTGGGGAGTCCGAGCGACGTAATCCAATGCCGCCTGCCGATCCTGTCCCGCCCATTTTTTCAGCCACATCGTCGTTGTCTGGAGACGGTCGGATGTTTCCTCACCGTTCACCACGCGATCCACGGCGAGATCTTCCTGATGCGTGGCGGCTTGATCGATCGAGAGGAGATCGAGGGCGTTTTCCGGTTCCAGATCGGAGGTCGTCGCACTCAAAGCACGTCAACATCGCCCGTCGTTTGGCCGGGCTTTCGGGTTGGCGCTTGATCCAGTCGATTGCCGCGGCGGAATCCTCCGCAGCCCAATCCTCTGCCAACAGGCACATCGAACGGGTCTTATCCACGCCCGGCGACATCGCATCCACCATTTCGCTCGTTCCAACAGGATCCCGGGTTACCAACAACCGACCTAGGGGCTCGACCAATCCCTTCTTCAGCATTTTGTGGTTCGACTCAACCCAGTCTTCTGAAAGGCCGATGTTCGCGATGTCCTTCCAACCCTTCCCGTTCGCACCCAATCCCTCGGCTATTCCTTCCACGCGCTCCGGATCCCGATTGAGCAGATCCATCAACCAACGCTCACGAAGCGTGCCATTCAGGGTAGCAACCACCTCTCCGGTTCCCGGGTCGGTTTCCATCACGCCTGCCATCAATCGTTCCGTAAGCGCGTAAGGCAGCCGTTTGCCATCCGCGAGCGCCTGCTGGGGATTCGCGCTGCCGTAGGCGAACCATGCCTCGCCGAGAAGCCGCTCCCGCAGGGAAAGCGGCACTTTACCAGCAAAGGTGAGCATGCCCTGGGGATCCATGGAGGACAATCTCGCCAGCACCGGTGCCCACATCGCCATGTCTTCCCGGTGGGGACTTTTCAACAATCGATCCGCCAGACCCGGAACCTCCGAGTCCGCCGCCTTCTCCACCTCACGAATCCAACCACCCAATAACTGCGATCCATTTCCCGGGATTGGGGCGCGTTCCGCTCGTGGCGCGGCCACGCGACGAATCACGGAAGCGACTTCTCCGCTCCGCAGCAGCATGCCGAGCGGGATGCAGGCCAAGCCTGCGAGTGCGGGAAAAATATGGCGTTCCAAGGATATCATGGGCAATTCCGGGGATCGTGAGTGGAGATCATGCGCCCGAAAGACGCGACCATCCCTACTCCGACGCACTTGCCGGAATCCTATTCAATCTCATCCAACAAATTCTGTTGGAATCCCCGAATTCCTCAAAACTCGCCCTTGAAGGAGCAACGCGCGGTCGGCGTCTCGTAGATCACAATCTCCGCCAGGCCGGGAAGATCCGGTTCCAGCTTCCTCCAGAACCACGCGGCCAGTCTTTCGATGGTCGGGCTTTCCAGCCCCTCGATGTCATTCAGATAGCCGTGATCGAGCTGCTCAAGCAGTGGCTTCATGGCGTTTGAAATGCGTTTGTGATCGTAGACCCAGCCAATCGTCTCATCCACTTCGCCTTCGATTGAGATCTCAATTTTGAAGCTATGACCGTGCATCCGGCGGCACTTGTGGCCCTCCGGCAGGCTCGGCAGCGTGTGGGCGGCTTCAAAACGGAACAACTTGGTCAGACGGGCGCGCATCGCCACCATTCTAGTGCCCTGCGGCGTCCTTCCAAGCGCCAATCCAAATCTGCGATTCCTTGGAATGGAAATGCCTGTGTTTTTGTAAAAGGAATCAGTTACACTTTGGCATTCCCGCGACACCTCAGGGAGCAACCCACTTCGATGAGCAACGACGACCCACAGGAATACGCCGATCCCGCACCCGCCGGTCCTCCTCCGAATTCTTTCTGGAGGAAACTGGGGGGCGGCTCGCTATCCATTTCGATCATCGTCCACGCGATCCTGCTTTCCATCGGGGTGGTTTGGATTTTCCAGGTCATCCCGGAGAACAAGAAGGAAGACGTCGATTTCATGCCGCGTGGAGGTGGCGGAGGCACTCCTGGCGTCAAAAACGAAATCAACCAGCGCAAACGGGCCAGCATGACCGCGCCGAATGCTCCACGGATGTCAGCCAAGGGCGCGACCAGCACTTTCACGCTTCCGGAGATCGATCCCGCTTCATCGATGTCCTCCGTGGGATCTTTGACCTCTGGAGGACTTTCAGGCGGTCTGGGTGGCAGCGGCTCCGGTGGCGGTCGTGGGGATGGTCACGGCCAGGGTATGGGCTCCGGGACCGGCATGGGAGTCGGATTGGGAGGTGCCGCTCCGGCGGTCTTGTTCTTCAACCAGAAGGTGGATGCCCAGCGGGTCGCCTATGTCATCGACTACTCCGCCTCGATGACGGGCAAACGCGAGAAGCTGATGCGCAAGGAGCTGTCCGCGTCCGTCAAGGCTCTCTCCCCGCTCTCGAAATTCCAGCTCATCTTCTTCTCGGGACCCGCCTGGGTGGCGGGAGACACCTTGGTCGGAGAGAATCAAAGCGGAAAGGTCGAGGTCCAGTCACCCAAAGGAGAGAAATACAAGTGGGAGGCCGCGAAGAGCTGGACCGGGGAATGGAAGGAAGTCGGCCGACGCCAGAAACCGGAGTGGACGGACTCCAACAACGAAATGAAGGACCTGGCCAGCCAGCGGATTCAGGGCACCAAGCTCAGCTACGGCACCTGCTGGGCTCCTTCTTTGGAAATGGCGCTGTCCATGGACCCGGCCCCGAATGTGATTTTCTTCATGACCGATGGTGTGGCCGAAAATACCGAAATGCGGACCATCATTGCCAAGGCCAAGGTCAAAGGCACGGTGATCAACACCATCGCCATGATGGAGCCGGCCGCCGGCGAGGACATGAAAAAACTCGCCCACGGCACCGGTGGAAAATTCACTATCGTGGAGGAAAACGGGCAGGCCAAGGTCGAGCCCTGAGCGGGTAATGTAACTTTTTTGTCAAACGGTCACTTTTCAGGTAAGAAATGGCCGCTGTCGGGTAACCGTGAGGAAACCACATTTTCTTTCATGCAACCTGATCTCGCGCACGAGTCCTCCCCAGCTCCCTACCCAACGCCTGCTCCTGCAGGACGCCAGTCCTTCTGGAAGAAGCTCGGTGGTGGCTCTCTTTCGATTTCCATCGCGATCCACGCCATCCTCCTTTCCATCGGCGTGATCTGGATTTTCCAGATCATCCCTGAAACCAAGAAGGAGGACGTCGATTTCATGCCCAAAGGCGGTGGCGGCGGCTCTCCTGGCGTAAAGGAGATCAGCAACAAGAAGCAGCGGGCCACCATGACCACCGCGAACGCCCCGCGCATGGCCGCGAAGGGAGTCACCAGCAGCTTCAGCCTGCCGGAACCGGATTCGGCTTCCGCCATGTCCTCGCTGGGATCGCTCAGCTCCGGCAGTCTTTCAGGCGGCTTGGGAGGCGGCGGATCCGGCGGTGGCCGGGGAGACGGGAATGGCACGGGTTTTGGCAATGGCTCCGGCCCCGGTCTGGGCGGTAATGCAGCCGGGATCAAGCCCTTCGCGGGTGTCATGTTCGGTAATCAGGTCAAGGCCCGCAGCATCGGCGTGGTGCTCGATATTTCCGGCTCGATGACTCCCCACCTCGCCAAGGTCATCAAGGAACTTGACCGTGTGGCGGAAGGCAGCCCGCTGCTGCTTCATGTCGGCTGCGGCATCGGCCCCGGCCGTCCGGAGGGCCGCACCTATTCCACCACGGATATGGAGCAGAGGCGCTTCGAGCGTTACTGGCGCCTTACCCACAATGGTAAAAACATGACCATCTCTGCCGGCAGTGCCCGTGAGAAGATCGATTTCAACGAGCCCATCCCATCCGAGCCCCTGTTCCGTCAGCTCGCAGCCCGCGGCAATACCTACTACGTGGAATTCGATGGCGTGCAGTACACGTGGTCCGCTCTGTTGGCGAAGGAGTTCAAGGACGTCGAGGCCGTCTACTGGTTCTCGGATTTCCAGGATAAGATCGATGAGAAGGAGGCGGAGGATGTCATGAGGCGGTTGCGAGCCAAGAAGCAGAAGCTCTACATCCACGCCTCAGTTGAGGGAAAATACTTTGCCCAAGCCCGCGACCTCATGGTCACGCCCACCGGTGGAGCCGTCATTTCGGCCAAGTAACAGGGGGCACTGGAGCGGGAAAATGGCCCGCTTTTGCGATACTGTCAGAATGATTGGGTCTTTTGCGCGTCACAAAGCCCGGAGGGAAATGCATGTTTAATGGCTAAACCCCTCCTTCATGCAACCCGTTGACGTTCCGACCGATTTACCTATTTCCCCACCTCCCGCCCGCCAGTCCTTCTGGAAGAAGCTCGGTGGTGGTTCTCTTTCGATTTCCATCGCGATCCACGCCATCCTCCTCTCCATCGGTGTGATCTGGATTTTCCAGATCATTCCCGAGACCAAGAAGGAAGACGTCGATTTCATGCCCAAAGGTGGTGGTGGTGGTTCTCCCGGCGTGAAGGAGATCAGCAACAAGAAGCAGCGGGCCACCATGACCACTGCGAACGCCCCGCGCATGGCGGCGAAGGGAGTCACCAGCAGCTTCAGCCTGCCGGAACCGGATTCGGCTTCCGCCATGTCCTCATTGGGATCGCTCAGCTCCGGCAGCCTTTCAGGCGGACTGGGCGGCAGCGGTTCCGGCGGTGGCCGTGGAGATGGAAACGGCACGGGCTTTGGGAGCGGTACCGGCCCCGGCCTGGGTGGTGGTGCCGCCGGGGTCAAACCCTTCGCCGGAATCATGTTCGGCAATCAGGTCAAGGCGCGCAGCATCGGCGTGGTGCTGGATGTCTCCGGCTCGATGACCCCCCACCTTGCGAAGGTCATCAAAGAACTCGATCGGGTGGCCGAGGGCAGCCCGCTCATTCTCTACGTCGGCTGCGGCATCGGTCCCGGCCGTCCCGAAAACCGCTCGTATTCGACCACGGGCATGGACCCCAAGCGCTTCGAGCGATTCTGGCGGCTCAATCACAATGGCAAATACATGACGGTGGCCCAAGGCAGCGGCCGGGAGAAAGTCGACTTTAGCACCCCGCTCCCGGCCGAACCATTGTTCCGGCTGCTGGCTTCGCGGAGCAATACCTTCTACATCGACTACGATGGCGATCAATTTGCCTGGACTGCCTTGTTGGCAAAGGAGTTGCGCGATGTGGAGGCGGTCTACTGGTTTGCCGATTTCCAGGACAATATCGATGAGAAAGAGGCCGAAGACGTGATGCGGAGGCTGAAGGCGAAGAAACAGAAGCTTTACATCCACGCCTCAGCAGAGGGGAAATACTTCTCCTCGGCCCGGGATTTCATGGTCACTCCGACCGGCGGGTCCGTGATTTCCGCCAAGTGAGCCTAGCGTTTCCTCTGGCTCCGGCTGTCGGAATCGTCACGGAATGACGCTTTTCCAGCCGGTTCTCCTTCCACGGCCAGCATTCTCTTGCATCGACCGGGCGTGCTCCCTACTTTCCGCGCGCCGCGCACGACATGAAAGCCATTCTTGCTCTTGAAGACGGCCGGACCTTCGAAGGTGAAGCCTTCGGAGCCACCGGCACCACCACCGGGGAAATTTGTTTCAACACCTCGATGACGGGTTATCAGGAGGTTGTGACGGACCCTTCCTACCGCGGCCAGATCGTCGCGATGACCTATCCGCAGATCGGAAACTACGGCATCACGGTCGAGGACAACGAATCCGCCCAGCCTCACGTCCGCGGGTTCGTCATCGGCGAGCTCTGCAACGTGCCCTCCAACTGGCGCTCGACCCAGAATCTGGACGAATATTTCAAGCAACACGGCATCCTCGGGATCGAGGATATCGACACCCGCGCCCTGACCAAGCACCTTCGCTCGCTAGGTGCGATGCGCGCCTGCCTCACCACCGAGCTGGACGCTGCTGCCGCGATCGAAGCCGCGAAGAACTCCCCCTCCATGGAAGGCTCCGACTTCGTGAAGGAAGTCTCCACTGAGAAAGACTACGCGTGGGATCAGGAATCCCGCAACTGGATCATCCCGAACGCCTCCACCGGTGAGCCCGGCCCCTATCAGGAGCTGCCGCCTGCCCGCCACCGCATCGTGGCCTATGACTTCGGCATCAAGTTCAACATCCTCCGCCGCCTCCGCCAGGCCGGCTTCGAAGTGGATGTGGTGAATTCCCGCGCCACCGCCGAGGAAGTGCTCGCCAAGAACCCGGACGGCATCTTCCTCTCGAACGGCCCAGGCGATCCGGCCGCTCTCGACTACATCCACGAGGAGCTCAAGAAGCTCATCGGCAAGAAGCCGATCTTCGGCATCTGCCTCGGCAACCAGCTCCTCGCCCACGCCTTCGGTGGCACCACCTTCAAGCTGAAGTTCGGTCATCGCGGTGGCAACCAGCCGGTGAAGGACCTTCGCACCGGTAAGGTGACCATCACTTCCCAGAATCACGGTTTCGCCGTCGATCCGGACTCGCTGCCGGACAATGTCGAGGTGACCCACATCAATCTCAACGACGGCACCGTCGAGGGCATGCGCCACAAGGAGCACGCGGTCTTCTCCGTCCAGTATCATCCGGAAGCCGCCCCCGGCCCGAACGACGCCACCTACTTCTTCGAGGAGTTCGCGGCGATGATCGATCAAACAAAGCACTAAGCACCAAACATAAAATCCTAAACGAAGAGTGGAATCTTCAACGGCCTGCAGGGCGCTCCCGCTCTTCTGCCGTTTAGAATTTAGTGCTTAGAATTTAGAATTTTCTTCCATGAATACCATCGTCACAGGTCTCCAATGGGGAGACGAAGGCAAGGGCAAGATCGTCGATTATCTCACTGAAGAAGCGGACGTGGTCGTCCGCGGCCAAGGCGGCAACAATGCCGGCCATACGGTCATCGCCAAGGGGACGAAGTACATTCTCAACCTGCTGCCTTCCGGCATTCTGTGGGATGACAAGCTCAACGTGATCGGCAACGGTGTGGTCGTCGACCCCGTCGGACTCGTCGCCGAGATCGGTCGCATCGAAGCCCAGGGCGTTTCGATCACTCCGGACAAGCTCCTCATTTCCGACCGCGCCCACGTCGTGCTGTCCTTCCACAAGGAACTCGACGCCGCCCGCGAACTCGCCCTCGGCGACCAGAAGATCGGCACCACCAAGCGCGGCATCGGTCCGACTTATGCGGACAAGATCAACCGCTGCGGTCTGCGCATGGCGGATCTCCTCAACAAGGAGTTCACCACCGCCCAGATCACCCGCCGTTTGGTCGATGCCAACGAAGTCCTCGCAAAGCACGACCTGCCGACCTTTACCGCCGAGCAGGTGATCGCCGAGGTCTACGAAGCCTTCGAGCGCCTCCGCCCGCACGTGACCAACACCATCCCGGCCCTTCACAAAGCCTGGAAGGATGACAAGGTCCTCCTCTTCGAAGGCGCTCAGGGCACCCTGCTCGACATCGACTTCGGCACCTATCCGTTCGTCACTTCCTCGAATACCACCGCCGGTGGTTCCTGCACCGGCACCGGCATGCCGCCGACCGCGATCGATCGCGTGATCGGTGTCTGCAAGGCCTACACCACCCGTGTCGGTTCCGGTCCGTTCCCGACCGGCGATGAAGGCCTTTCCCAGTATCTCCACGACCTCGGTCGCGAGTTCGGTGCCGTCACCGGCCGCCCGCGAGGCTGCGGTTGGCTGGACACCGTGCTGCTGCGTTTCGCTTGCATGGTGAATGGAGTGACCGATCTCGCCGTGACGAATGTCGATGGCCTTGATGCCTACGATACGCTCCAGATCTGCACCCACTATGAGGTGGATGGCGAACGCCACGATCTGCCGCCTGCCTGCCGCGCCGCTTGGGACAAGGCCGTGCCCGTTTACGAAACCCTCCCGGGTTGGAAAACGGACACCACCGCCTGCACCGAGTTCAGCCAGCTTCCGGAGAATGCGAAGGCCTATCTCAAGCGCTTCGCCGAGCTCTGCGGCGCGCCGGTCAGCTTCGTCGGCGTCGGTCCGGATCGCGCGCAAACGTTGGTGGTCTGAGTCTTCTGCTTCTTTTCACGGGCGGGAATCCTCTGGGATTTCCGCCCGTTTTCATTGGCTGGAGTGGGTTGGAGATTTCACATGCTTTTCATCCACCATCGTTTCGCGATGAGCTAGAGTGCCGAACTGTGCCACTCGCCAAAACTTCCACTGTGCAAGCCGGTCCTTCCATGGTTCAACCGGGCCGCGTGCCCATGGCTTCCGATCAGGATAATCCCCGACACATCGCCATCATCATGGATGGCAACGGCCGTTGGGCCAAAGAGCGTGGCCTGCCGCGCCGTGAAGGCCATCGTGCGGGCGCCGAGTCGGTTCGTGAAGCGATCGACGCCTGCAAGGAGCTCGGAGTCGAATATCTGACACTCTACGCGTTTTCCTCCGAGAATTGGAACCGGCCCCAGGCCGAGGTGAAGGCCCTGATGGCCCTCCTCGACCGCTTCCTGGATGAACGGGCGAAGGACCTGATGCGTCAGGACGTGCGCCTCCTTGCCATCGGACAGATCGAGCGCCTGCCTGCGTCCACCCGCAAGCGGCTGGACAAGCTCATTGCCCAGACCGCCAACAACCGCTCCATCACCCTGGTGCTGGCGCTTTCCTATGGTTCCCGCGAGGAGATCGTGGCCGCCACCCGCTCCCTCGCCGCGGATGCAGCGGCTGGAAAAATCCGTCCTGAGGAGATAGATTGCTCGGTGTTCGCCTCCCGCCTCTACACCTCCGGCATCCCGGACCCGGATCTGCTCGTCCGCACCTCCGGTGAGCTGCGTGTTTCGAACTTCCTGTTGTGGCAGATCAGCTACTCGGAGATCGTGATCGTGAAGAAATTCTGGCCTGAGTTCCGCCAAGGCGACCTCTTCGAAGCCGTGACCGAATACCGCCGCCGCCACCGCCGCTTCGGTGCGCTCTGACGGACGTCATGCGGCATCAATGAAACGGTCGCACCTCGACCGGTGCCCGGCAGGCGATGGCAGCCTTCCGCCCCCACTCCAGTGCTGCATCCATATCGGCGGCTTCGATCACCCAGAAACCGCCGACATGCTCCTTGGTCTCCAGGTAGGGGCCGTCCGTGACGATCACTTTGCCGCCGGGTTGTAGCCGCAGGGATTTCGCGCAGTCCGCCGGGTGCAGCCCACCTACGAAGACCCGGACTCCGGCTGCGACCATCTCTTCGTTGACGGCATCGATCTCACGATGCATGGCCTCATCTTCCAAAAGAGCCGGGTCGTAGTTATCAGGATGATGGATGGCGATCAGATACTGTTTCATGACTTTGCAAATAGTGGATTGAAAGAGAGCGGATTCCACACCCTCACAGGATAGACGAACAAGATGTCCGGGTTTGGACAATTCCGGGGAAAAATCTGTTCCCGTTGGCTCCATCAGCACGAAAGATGTTGCAGAACGTAAAATCATCGTCAAAGGAGCGACCACGCCTTCCTTGCCGATGGACGGGTTGCTTGCTCCTTGCTAACAACAGGCACCCCCGATGGATACGGAAGCCAATGTGCGGCGCTACTGGGCGTTCATCAGCTACAGCCACACCGACAAGGCGTGGGCGGATTGGCTTCACAAGTCGCTGGAGCGTTACCCGCTGCCGAAGGATCTCGTCGGTCGCAAGACTCCGTCCAACGATCCCGCGCCAAAGCGTTTCGTGCCTGTCTTTCGGGATCGCGAGGAACTACCGACCGCCACCGATCTCGGGGCGGTCATCGCCAAGGCCCTGCAGCATGCCCGGTTCCTCGTCGTCATTTGTTCTCCGCGCAGCGCGAAGTCGCAATGGGTCGAGCAGGAGATCATCTCCTACAAACGCCTGTATGGTGAAGATCGTGTGCTGTGCTTGATCGTCGAAGGCGAGCCTTGGGCCAGCGATGGCAAACCCGGCTCTTCTCCTGATCAGGAATGTTTTCCCAAAGCCGTCCGCTATCGACTGGGACCGGATGGCAATCTCTCCGATCAACGCACCGAACCCATCGCTGCGGATGCGCGCGAAACCGGTGATGGCAAGCAGAACGCCTTCATCAAGCTGATGGCCGGACTCCTAGGCGTGGGCTTCGATGATCTCCGCCGCCGCGATCAGGAATACCAGCGCCGCCGCGTCCGCATCTTCCGCGCTCTAACAGGTCTCTTCGCCCTGCTCTTCCTGGCTGCTATTTCTGCCGCAGCCTATGCCGTGGTTCAAAAGCAGCGGGTCCAGAAAACGCTCAGTCAGGCGGATCTCCAGCTCGCCCTCGTCGCCCGTGACAACGATGATATTTCGCAAAGCGCGGCCTATCTCGCCCGCTCATTGCGCTCCGATCCCAACAATCGCGCCGCAGCGGTCGCAGCCTACTCGCTGCTCGCCCACCGCAAGCACTCCCCTCCCATCGGCCCGGCGCTGAGGCACCCCGACGGAATATCCGCCTCGATCGGCTCGGCCGATGGCAAATGGATCGTCACCGCCTGCGGAACCGAACTCTACCTGTGGTCGCGCCCCGATCATACGCTCACGTTGAAGCGTGCGCTCGATGGATCCGGTGTGACCAGTCTCTCGCTCCATCCGGATGGCAAGAACTTCGCCGCAGGAACGATTTCGGGAAAGATCCACCTGCTGGCTTTCGAAGATCTCAAGGCTAAACCCGATCCGCTTGCCACCTTGCCCGATCCGATCGTCCAGATCGCATGGAACCCTAAAGGTGACCAATTGGCGGTCTGCGTGACAGAGAAGGACCCGGGAAGCAACGGCGGGACGCTGCTGCGACTGGCTGCCGATGGCCACGAGCTGGAGCGCATCAAAGCCGACAAGCTCGTCCCATTCCTCCTTGCTTGGTCCCCCGATGGCGGAAGCCTCGCCACCGCCGGATCATCGCCCAACGTGCTGGTGGCCACCCTAGGCGCTGCTCCCGGCGATCCTTCCGTCACCCGTGTGTTCCGAACCAAGCTCGCCGTCTGCGGCATCCATTTTCCAGCGTCGGATCGGCTCATCACCGTGGATATCTTCAAGGGTCTGCAAACATGGGACCTGGGCAAGGGACAAGCCGAGGAAGGAAAGGAACTGGCCCCCAGCGTGTCCGCCGCGGCCTTCTCACCGGATGGGAAGCGCTTTTTCGGCACGCGTCGCGGTCCATTTGCCTACGATTACGATAGTAGCACGGGCATCATCTCCCATGAACCCGTGTCCCCGGGATTCACCATCTCCAAGGCGGCATGGCTGGACAATGATCATGTGCTCATCTCAGGAGAGAACGGAGTCTGCCAAGAGCGGCGCATCCGTGATTCCCATCCTGCCGCCACCTCCCTTTGCGTCCGGGATGCCTATCCGGATCTAGTCGCACTCCATCCGGATGGGGCCATCGTTGCGGTCGGCTACTCGGAGGATTCCACAGTCCGTTTCTTCGACACCCGCACGATGCAACCAGCGGCACGCCCGGTGCGCTTCCCATCGAAGGTGCTCGCGCTCGGTTTCTCCGCCGATGGCACCACGATCACAGCACTCGGCTGGGACGGCCACCTGCACCGCACTCCCTGGCAGCGGGCTGTGGATATTCAAACAGGTGGCGACAGCCTCATTCCGGCTGTGGATTCCTCCTATCACAAGGCCATGGCCGGCCGCTTGTCGCCCAAAGGTAATTTGCTGGCGATCCCTCACGATCACGAGGTCATCATCGCCGACATCACCACCGGGATGATCCGGGCGCGGTTCTCCTTCGATCGCAAGGTGGCCACGCTGGGTTGGTCGAAGGATGGCTCCAAGCTCCTGGTTGCCCGCGACGACCAGTTGCTATCCTTCCATTATCCGGATGGATCCGCGGTGCCCGATCAACCGGTGATCCGGCTGAATGCTCCCGCAATCGAGCTCGCTGATGCCGGGGATCTGGTGGCGGTGCTTTCAAACTCCGATCGCATCGATTTTTTCAACACCCGCAGCGGCTCTCCAACCGGCACCGGATTTTACGCCGGTCCTGGTACCACCACCCTGACCTGGACCGAGGGATACGAATGGCTGATCACCGCGGATCTGGACGGCACCATTCTCCAGTGGGATCCCGCCACCGGGCAGGCGATCGACCGTCTGCCGAAGCGCTGCCGGATCTGGCATGGCTGCCTCGCGTTGCCAGGGAGATCCGCCATGCTCCTCCAGCACGAGGATTATCTCTCCGTCGTCCCGCAGCTCCCGGATGGGGAGACTCCCGACTGGCTGCCTTCATTTCTGGAAGGCTTCTGCGGGAACCGTTTGGTTGCGAAGAAGGACGACACGTTGATCGATGTGGATTTCTGGCGTTCTCCCGCCGCCACGCCAGCGGCCTCTGAACAAGGAGCGTGGGCCGATCTTCACGAGTGGCTTGTCTCGGACTCACCTGATCCTCCGGTCGCACCGGGTTCTGGCTTCCGTGAATCCTGGAGCCGGAAGGTCGCAGAGGCTTCGGGTAACGAGGAGAAGCTCCACGAGATGCAGAAAACCATCCAGGAGGAATGGAACTCCAACGATACCAATCGGATGGCAAAAGCCTACGTCTTGCTGGAGGATGCCATCGAACTCGATCCCGACAGTGTCGCCAATTTCAAGGCGAAGGTCGCGATGGCGGACATGGTCAAAAACCACGGGATGATCCGCGATGCCTGGCTGGGTCTGGCCAATTCCCGCGAGGCTCCTCTGATCGATGCTCTCGATGCGAAAACCAGTGCGGCCAAAGAGTGCCTGCTCATGGCTCCTCCGCAGACGGATCAGGCACATGCGTTGATTGACGAAGTGCTGAAGGAGAATTCGGAGCACTCTGCTGCGACGGAATTGAAGAAGCAGCTGAAGTAACGTCCGAGCAACACGCCAAGCGGGAGCTTCGCGCTACAAAAAATGAGGGGCGCGGTTTCGGACTCACTCGAGTCCGGACCGCGCCCCCCTCCCTCTCCTGTCGGAAAATCAGGCGTCCAGGCGGAGCGCCGCCTTCTGCGCGGCGGTCTTCGCTTCGATCTTGCCGGCGTTCTCGGAGCTGGTCAGGCGCATGCCCACCGGCTTGGAAACACCGAACTCTTCCATCGTCACGCCATACATCACATCGGCGCGGGCCATGGTGCGCTTCGAGTGGGTCACGATGATGAACTGGCTGTTGTCGATGAAGCGGTCCAACACCTTGACGAAGCGGTTGATGTTCGACTCGTCCAGCGGAGCATCGAGTTCGTCGAGCACGCAGAACGGACTCGGCTTGATCATGTAGATCGAGAACAGCAGCGCGACGGCGGTCATTGAGCGTTCACCACCGGACAGCAGTGAGATCGACTGGAGCTTCTTGCCAGGCGGCTTGGCAATGACCTCGATGCCTGACTCGAGCGGATCGTTCTCGTCGATGAGCATGAGGTCGGCCTTGCCCTGCTCGCCGAAGAGCTCCTTGAACATGTCGCGGAAATTGATCTTCACCTGCGCGAAGGTCTCGGTGAAGCGGCGCTTGGTTTCCTCGTTAATGCGTTCGATCACCTCCATGAGCTCGTTCTTCGAGCGCATGAGGTCCTCGTGCTGGTTGCGGAGGAAGGTGTTCCGCTCCTCAAGTTCCTCGTATTCCTCGATGGCATCGAGATTGACCGGGCCCATCGAATCGAGGCGGCGCTTGAGATCACCCACCACGGATTCCACGAAGGACCAATCCGGTTCGCCGGTCATCTCACCGGGGATCTCGATTTTCTCCTCGGCGGTGGCATTGACCACCATGGTCTCCATCTCGTCCTCATCCCCATCCTCGGAGCTCACCACCATCTGGCGGCCGCCACGAGCTTGCTGGGACTTCTGGGATGCGATGCAGGAGAGCAGCGCATGGGCATCCGGCTCAAAGGAGATGAGCTCGATCTGATGGCGCTCAAGGATCGTCTGAACGAGACTTTCCAAACGCAGCTCGAGCTTCGTTGATGCGACCTCCTCGCGGCCCTTTTGCTCGGTGATACGGGAGTGCTGGCGGCGCAGATCGCCGAGCACCGATTCAGCCTGTTCGATGGCTTCCAACAAACCGGTGCGGCTGGCGGAGCGCGAATCAATCTCCACCTGGAGATCTTCCGCTTCGTAGCGATGCGTTTCGCTCTGCTCGGCCAGCGACGCACTCTCAGCCGTGGCGGCTTCGATGCGCTGTTCGAAGGAGGAGATTTCCGATTCGCGGCGCATGCTCACCTCGCGGAGTTCGGCGAGGCGGGCTTCCATCGGGCGCTGCTGTTCCTCGGCGGCCTGCTTGGCACGACGCTCGACGGCCAGCGAGGTGCGGAGTTCGTTGAGGCCTTCGGCAAATTCAGCTTCGCGACGTGCGGCGGAATCGGCTTCGGTCTGAAGGCGGCGCTGGTCGCTATCGAGGCCTTCCAGTCGCTCGCGGGCGGAAGCCAGTTCATTCTCCAGCGACTCGCGAGCCTCGGCGGCGGCACGTTCGCGTTGGTCGAGTTCACCGCGTTCCCAGCGGACATTCTCCAGCTTGGTCTCGTAGTTCTCCACCTCGCGGGTGGCGAGGGTGAGTTGTCCTTGAAGGGTGGAAACCTCCACCTTCTGGCGCTGGAGACGCTCCCGGGAAACCTCCACCTCTTCCTGCGTTTCAGTCAGGCGGTGTTCGAGTTCTTCGACACGTGCACGGGCTTCTTCCTCGGCACGGGTCAGCTCGGCGACTTCAGATTCGAGCGAACGAACCTCGTTCTGGCGTTCCAGCACGGAGGCCGAGCCATCACCGGCAGCACCGCCGCGGATCACGCCTTCCGCCCCGAGCAACTCGCCATTCAAGGTGGCGAAGGTGGTGCCCGGCAGCGATGCGCGCAGCTTCATCGCGGTCGCGAGATCCGGGACGATCAGGACGTGCTCCAGCAGGCGCTCAAGCACCGCCGTCACGCGACCATCCGACTTCACGCGATCCAATGCCCAAGCGATCGAGCCTTCTGGCAGTGCCTGCATCTGGGTGCCGGACGCGTGGCTGATGAACTCCGTGGGCAACACCGCCGCCACGCCGAGCTTCTTCTCCGCAAGGCGACCGATGATCTCTTCCGCCAGCTTGGCCTCGGTGACGAGCACCGCTTGGAGGTGACCACCAAGCGCAGCTTCGATCGCACGGGCGCAGGTGTTGTCCGCCTCAATCAGGCCGGCCAGCACGCCGAGCAAACCCGGCTTGAAATGATCCGGTTGATCCAAGCCGCCCAGCACGCTGCGAGTGCCCTTCTCAAAGCCTTCACCGCTGGCCACCAACTGGCGCACCACATCGAGACGCGAGGAACGTTGGGCCAGCACCTTGTGAGACTCGGCAGCGGCGGTGCGCGCGGCGTCGAGATCTCCACGGGTGTGTTGGAAGGTGCGCTCGGCTTTCTGGAAGATCTCCTCGAACTCGGTGATGCGAGCGGCATTCTCCGTGACCTCGTATTGGAAACGCTGCTGCTCGGCGCGGAATTCCTCCAGCTCCAGCATCAGACGCTCTTCTTCCTCTCCGAGCTGGCGGGCACGCTCACGGGTGCCTTCGAGCTGCGAGAGCGCAGCTTCGATACGTGCCTGATGCGATGCCACCAGCGTCTGCGTGCGGTTCGCTTC
The DNA here is from genome assembly GCA_049840755.1 of Luteolibacter sp. GTDB lineage: Bacteria > Verrucomicrobiota > Verrucomicrobiia > Verrucomicrobiales > Akkermansiaceae > Luteolibacter. Next base: position 168,003 of record JASGJM010000003.1, read on the forward strand.
AGCACGGGCTTCGCGCAAGGTTGCCTCAATGCTCTCGCGCTCGGCCTTCGAAAAGCGGCTGCGCTCCTCGTGTTCGGCGAGCTGGTTCTCCTGCTCGATGATGCGGCGGGTCAGCGACTCCAGCTCTTCGTTGGCAGAGGTGAATTCAAATTCCTGGCGGGCCAGCTTCTCGCGGGTGTCCTCGATATCCTCGTGGTTCTGGCGGATGCGGCTTTCCAGCTCGGCCTTGCGCTCTTCGTTGAAGGCGATGCGGCCTTCGGCAGCGGACAAGGCGTTGCGGTGCTCGTTGAGTTGCTGGCGGAGTTCGGCGAGCTCGCCTTCGAAGGCACGGGCGGCGGCGCGAGCCTCGCTCACGGTTTCTTCCTTCGCGGGAAGCTGTTGCTCGATCTCGGCTTCACGGACTTCAAGGCCGCGCACCGAGGTCTTCAGTTCACCGAGTTCCGCGGTGATTTCCACGAATTTCTTGTGACCAAGGTGGGTGTCCAGGATACGCACATCACCCGCCAGCGATTGATAGCGGCGTGCCTTCGCCACTTGGCGCTTGAGCGAGTTCATGCGGCGGTCCTGCTCGGCGAGCACGTCGGACACACGCAGCAGGTTCGCCTCGGTGTATTCCAGCTTGCGGAGAGCTTCCTTCTTCTCGCGCTTGTATTTGGTGATACCGGCGGCCTCTTCGAACACCATGCGGCGCTCTTCCGGCTTGGACGAAAGGATCTGGTCGATCTGGCCCTGCGCCATGATCGAGTAGGCGGTGCGGCCGATACCCGTGTCCATGAGCATGTCATGGATGTCCTTCAGGCGGCACAGCGTGTTGTTAATGCGATACTCGGAACGGCCATCGCGATACACGCGGCGGGTGATCGAGACCTCGTTGTAGTCCACCTTCAGCGCGGCTTCGCAATCGGCCATCGTCAGCGTCACCTCGGCCATGCCGAGTGGCTTGCGGCGCTCGGTGCCGTTGAAAATGACGTCCGCCATTTCACCACCGCGCAGCGCCTTGGCAGAGGTCTCCCCCAGCACCCAGCGGATGGCGTCCACCACGTTCGACTTGCCGCAGCCGTTCGGCCCGACAATGCCGGTCACACCGCGGTCGAACTCGATCAGGGTCTTGTCGGCGAACGACTTGAAGCCGTGGATTTCGAGAGTCTTTAAATACATCCGGACAGGAGGGTTGGAGGTTGCCCCGAGAGGGATGGGGTGAGGTGAGAATAACCAGATTCCCCTTCCCTGCAATCCAACACCTCAAAACCACACTAGATGTTGTGTTGTTTTCCGGATCAAATACCTACCTGTTGAGAATTGTGAAATTAAGGTTTTCCGTAGTAATTCGCAGATCACCTTTGAAAAACAGAAACCCCACCCGCCGCAGAGCGCGATGGATGGGGTGAAAACGGAGAATCCAGGAAGGAATCAGACCAGTTCCGGCACGTCGATCCAGCGACCTTCGTGGTGGGATTTCCAGCTCAGTTCCGCAAGCTGGACCCCCTTGGCACCATCGAGCAACGACCAGCGGAATGGTTCATCGGCCACGACGTGCTTGAGGAATAGCTCCCACTGGATCTTGAAGGCGTTCTCGAAATTGAGCTGATCCGGCACCTCGGTCCATCGGTCGTAGTAGTTGATCGGGCTGTCGATGTCCGGATTCCACACCGGACGCGGGGTAACGCTCTGGTGTTGGACCCAGCACTTGCGGAGGCCGACGATGGCGGAGCCTTCCGTGCCGTCCACCTGCATGGTGAAGAGGTCGTCGCGGCGGACGCGGACGTTCCAGGAGGAATTGAACTGGCAGGTGATACCGGTATCGGTCTCGAAGATCGCGTAGGCCGAGTCATCGGCGGTGCAGTCGAACGCCTTGCCGTTCTCATCATAGCGCACCGGGATGTGGGTGGCGGCCTTGCAGAAGACGCGGTTCACATTGCCGAAGAGATTGTCGATCACGTAGCGCCAGTGGCAGTGCATATCGATGATCATGCCGCCGCCGTCTTCCTCACGGTAGTTCCAGCTCGGACGCTGGATCGGCTGCCCTTCGTGCTCACCGGTGAAGACCCAGTAGCCGAACTCGCCGCGCACCGAGAGGATCTTGCCGAAGAAGCCCTGCTCCTTGAGCAGTTGGAATTTCCGCAGGCCGGGCAGCCACAGCTTGTCCTGCACCACGCCGTTCTTCACGCCGGCAGCCTCGGCCACACGGGCGATACGCACGGCTTCATCCAGCGCGGTCGCGGTCGGCTTCTCACAGTAGATGTGCTTGCCCGCGGCGATGGCCTTCTCAAGGAAGCCGATGCGGTAGGGCGTGCCGGAGGCATCGAAGAAGATCTCGTTGTAGGGATCTGCCAGTGCCGCATCCAGATCGGTCGACCAACGCTCCACCTTGTATTTCGCGGCAAGGCTCTGGAGCTTGTCGGCATTGCGGCCGGTGAGGATGGGATCCGGGATCACGCGGGTGTCACCACAGACCACGCCGCCCTGCTCGCGGATGGCGAGGATCGAGCGCACGAGGTGCTGGTTGGTGCCCATGCGTCCGGTGACGCCATTCAGGATGATGCCGATGGTGCGGGTGTTCATGAGTATGGGGTAAGAATAAAAGTTGGAGGCAATTTTTGAGAGCGAATAATCGGATCGAAATGCGGCAGAGATTTCACATGTCGGCGCAGGAGGCGGCGATCTTGTCGAGGAAGACGTGCTGGTTCTCAGCCCAGTATTTGCGGGAGAAAATCTCGACTTCAGTGAGGGCGTTGAACCCGGCGGCCTTCACCATCCTTGCGATCCGGGCGGAGGCGTTCACGCCCTCGCCTGGGAGGCCGCGATCGAGCAGAACGTGATCGAAGTCCGGCTTGAACTCGCAGACGTGGAAGGCGAAGAGGCGGTTCTTGGCGGCGCAGTAACGGATCTCCTGCTCCAGCTCGCGTTCCCACCAGATGTGGAAGACATCCGCAGCGACGCCGACCAATGGATGCTCAAGCTGGTCACAGAGCCAGTTGGCATCGCGCATCGAGGCCACCGCGCAGCGGTCACCGGCATACATGGGATGCAGCGGCTCGATCGCGAGCTTGATTCCGGCGGCCTCGGCGGCGGGCAGAATCGCGCCGAGACCGTCAATGATCTGCTGGAAATTCTCCTTGGGCCCCTGCCCCACCGTGCCGCCACAGACGAGGACGATCATCGGCAGGCCGAGGGCTTCGCACTCGCGGATCACCGCGAGATTGTCCTCGATGCCGCGCTGGCGAGCTGCGGCATCCAGGCCGGTGAAGAAGCCACCTCGGACGTAGGATACGCCTTTCAGCCCGCTGTCAGCGATTTTCCTGCGAACGCGGCCGAGATCCTCGCCCGCGACCGTCTCCCGCCAGACGGACAGCCCGCCGAATCCACGCCGTGAGTAGTTCTCGATGCATTCATCGATGGACCACGGCTTGTTGGTGAACGTATGAATCGCGAGCTGGTCTGGAGTCATCAGGTGGTGGGAAAGGTCGATTGCCCCGGCAGCAGCAATCCGGTGATCCGGATGCACTGGGGCATGGGAGTGGATTCGATGATGCGGTTGGCGAGTTCGCGCCCCGCCTGGAAGGCGAATTCATGCACCGGCATCTTCACGGTGGTGAGGAGCGGACGGGCAAGACCACGGACCGGCGAGTCGTCGAAGCCGGTCACCTGGCACTGCTCCGGCACGGCGATGCCGGCGCGGGCCAGCTCGGCGAGCACGGCAGTGGCCACCAGGTCGTTCACGCAGAAGAGCGCGTTGAACGAGGATGCCAGCTTCTTCACCGAAGCGGTATCGATGGACTTGAAGTTCTCATAGTAGACGACCTGCTTCTCATGATCCGGGGCGAGGCCGCGTGCGGTGAGTGCCTTGGTCCAGCCCTCGAGACGCTCGCGGAAGACCACGTTGGCGCTCTCGATGCCGATGAAGACCGGCTTCACTTCCTTGCCCTTGGCGCCGGCCACCACGTGTTCGACGAGGTCGCCCATGCCGCTGGCGTAGTCGGAGGTCACGCATGGCACGCCGACGAGATTGCGGTTCAGCACCACCACCGGAATGGAGCGCTTCTTGAGCGTGGCAAGCGTGGAGGCGTCCGGCTCGTGGAAGGCGAAGATGAAGGCGTCCGTGTCTCCACCCTTCTTGTGTGGGAAGGGATCGTAATTCTCGCCGCCGGTATCACAGATCAAGTTGCAGCTTGAGGGAGCGAGGCCCTCGCGGAGGCCGATGATGAGTTGCTCGAAATCATAGAACAGCGCGCGCTCCGGATTGTCATGATGGGGCAGCACCAGGCGCACGCTGAGGATCGCCCGGCCACGGTGGCGGCGGACGGTACGACGCTCGAAGCCAAGCTCGCGAGCGACCTTCTCCACCCGTTCCCTTACGTCATCACTGACGAGACGTGACCCCTTGAGGGCCCTGGAAACGGTGGAAGCGGATACGCCGGCTTCGGCTGCGATGTCGTAGATGGTGGCCATGGTTTAGAACGAGTACCCGAGACGCAAGGCGCAGTCCATGATGATCCCTGCCTCCCACTCGGGACGGCGAGGGCACTGCGGGTGCGGCTCGGATGATGGGATGCGGCCTATCAGATGTTGGAATACGGCGCAACTATGCTTGTAGGCCGGGACGGGTGCCCGGAAGCCCACATTGCCAAGATATTGCAGGGCATCATTCAGAGCGAAGTAGCGGTCATCGCCCGCTTCCCAGTAGGCATCGCGTTCGGCGAACTTCTCCGGGCAAAACGCTGCGAGCCCCAGCAGGTAGTCGGAGCCGTATTCGACCATGTCGATGCCGAGGTCGTTGCCGGTGAAAATCATGAATTCCGGGCGGATCTCATCGCGGATTTCCAAGCGGCGAAGTTCCATGCCACGATCAAGCGAGGAATGCTTCATGCCCTTCAGTTCCGGGATCTGGATCAGTCCGCGGACGGTCTCCTCATCATAAATCATCCCGTTCGGGGCGAACATCTTGCCCAGCTCGAAGCCGAACACGGCGTCGTAGCCCTTGCAGACCTTGACATAGAGCTCGACGATCTCCGCCGGGGACCAATCGTGGAAGCGGGTGGTCTGGAACAGGATCGGCGTGCCACCGAAGGACACGATCTCGTCCATCTGGCGGCGGTAGAGCTCGACCAAGTCCCCTTCCAGGCCCTCGACGAACACGCCCGCCACGAAATCGCGGCGCCCTTGGATGACGTTTCTTGTCCACCCGAGCACCATCGTGCGCTCCTCGGGAGTGAGGTAGTTCGCGTAGCCGGTGTCCATGTTCACCGCACAGCCCAGACCGGCATCGGTGGTGCGGGCGACAGCCTGCTCGAAGGCCTCGCGGGCGATGGAGCCATCCGCATTGAACGGCAGCAGGCAGGCTGCATAACCGGTGATCTTGCGACGGAGCCGACGGGCGGCGTGGCGGGATTCAATGGACATGAGGAACGAGGATTATTTTGTTGCGTGCAATTATTACGTGTGCTTGAGAGGAGTTACGGTGAGGAGGGGTGCGGGTGTCAAGGAGGAACAAATTCCCTGCTCCGGTTGGCTTCTGTGGAGCATTCCGGCCGAGTGCCCGTTGAAGGAACTCTGAAAACTACGATAACTCCGAAAAGGTATTTTCGGATTACCGGAGCTGACTCTGATAATCCGGTATCTCTATAGGGCAACAACATACTTGACTCAGTGATGGGTTGAGGTAGGGTGTCCTCATGAATGCGGCCGAGCTTGCCCTTCCTGAGACGCTGCAACAGGCCATCGTCTACTTCGGCACAGGCGACAATGCCTTCAACTTCGTCAAGGATCTGCGCTGGCCGGATGGGAAGCCGAAGTGTCCGCGTTGCCAGTGCGATCGTTCCGGCTTCATCTCCACCCGCAAGGTCTGGGAGTGCAAGGGCTGCAAGAAGCAGTTCACGGTGAAGCTCGGGACGATCTTCGAGGACTCCCCGATCAAGCTGGACAAGTGGATGGCGGCGATCTGGCTGATCGCGAATGCCAAGAACGGCGTTTCCTCCTACGAGATCCACCGCTCGCTCGGCGTGACCCAGAAAACCGGCTGGTTCATGATGCACCGCATCCGGCTGGCTCTCAAATACCGGTAGCTTTGAGAAGCCGATGGAGGGGATTGTCGAGGCGGACGAGACGTTCATCGGTGCCAAGGCCCGGAACATGCACAAGGACAAGCTGGCGAAGAAGAAGAAGGGAACCGGAGTGGTCAACATGACCCCGGTTCAAGGCCTGCTTGAGCGCGGCACCCGCGAGAAGGTTTCACGCATCCACCTCCGGGTGATGAAGGACACCAAGAATGAGGAGTGCCAGAAGGATGTCCGCAAATACGTCCTCAAAGGCTCGGAGGTCCACACGGACGCTTGGCGCTCCTACATCGGCCTCAAGGATTCCTTCGTTCACAAGGTTGTGGATCACGCCATCCGCTACGTGGACGGCCATGTCCACACCAACGGCCTCGAAAACTTCTGGAGCCTACTGAAACGGACCATCAAGGGCACCTACGTCTCCTGCGAGCCGTTCCACCTCTTCCGTTACCTCGACGAGCAGGCTTTCCGCTTCAACGAGCGTAAGGAGTCCGACCAAGGCCGGTTCATGAAGGCGATCATGGGAGTGATCGGCAAGCGGATCACCTACGCCGAATTGACCGACGCGGATGGCCGTCTTAGGCAAATGGCCTAAGGCGTCGCAGCGGGGGCCGAAGAAAAAGGCGGATTAGGGTTGAGTTTCATGATCACGATGCCCGTATGCTAGCGAATGATTCCTGATTTCCCCGATTCAGAAGCTGCTGGTGATTGGGTGAGGACTTGTGAACGCCTCAAACAGGGGCGAAGAACCGCTCTCGCACTCCCATCAAGCAATGCTTTTTACTTCAAAAGAGGAGAATCGAATAACTTGGCATTCTCCAGATGGTCGTCCATGAATGCTGAGTTTAGACCGGTCATAGAATCCATGATCGATCGCTGGTTAACTTTAGGTATCGTTGACGATTCCAGCGAACAAGCTCGATGGCTTTTCCTTGTTCGGTTTGAACCAGCGATTGATTTTGTGGCTCAAACCTCATGGTCGAGGGGCCATCTATCTGGTCATCCGGAACTGACGACCTTTCTCCCATTCCCGCAAATGTCGGTGGATCAGGTGACGAGAACTCTTCTGGTTCCATGGTGGGATCAAGTTGGAATTACCGTTTGCTTCGAACAGAAGTTCGCATTGTGGAATGCACTACAATCAAAATTAGCCTAACCTAAGAATTTCGCAAGCCTCTTGTGGCAGGGTGGCGGATCTGCTACCCTGCCGCATGGACGAGAAGCATCCTCCGGAAGACAGGCGCACGCCGTTTGAGAAAATGGCCGATCTGGCGCGGAAGATCGTGGCCGTCCAGAAGGAGGAAATCGACAAGCGGGAGGAAGAGTATCAGGAGGAACGGGCGGTTCTGCGGGCTTCGAAGCTCAAGGACTGACCCCTTTTTGATTGTAGATCGCGTTATACAGGGAGTAGGTTCCACGCGCTCCGGGAGACCGGAGTCGGGACGTGAGAACCCCGTGTAGACCGGATTGCAGTCCGACAACTGCACCCAGACCGAAATGGTCCGGGTGGCCACGCTTATGTCCAAGCGGTGCTTCATTGTGCCGCCAAAGGGCGCGGCGGTCGTGTCTACGCGGCTTCTCAACATCCGGGCCGCCTAGGGTTCTCCCCGAAAGCGGCAGTTGAGAACCCCTGAAAGACGCCATCATGATGCTTCTGACGATCTCGTCGCTTCTCGCAGTTTCAGAACTGCTTCGCCAGAAAGAAGGCTACAAGCCTCAGGAAGCCGCCAAAACCATGCGTTGGTTTGCAACCGCTCTGGCTGTCATCACCCTTCTGATGCACGGCTACGCGCTTCTAAGCAGGCCGATCAGCCGCCTGAATGGCTATTCGTTCTTTCAAGGATCTGTGGTGCCGGTGAAAGAGGATGGCTCCCCCGTTCGATTCGAATACCACCGATGGGGATGGTGGGGGATGTGGCATCTGGCATCCTATCCTGCCAAGCCAAGGGCTGGAGCCGGGTTCACCTATTATGATTCATCTGACAGAAGCACCTGCGAAGTTCCGGCAGCCGTAGACCCCAGCCACCCGGATCAAGAAGATCCACGAGAATACGACATCGACAATCGCGGTCACCACGAACGCCAATAGCATGTCGTGCGACTCTTTCAGGCGTTACTAGCCTAGTCTTGACAAAAAAGGCGCAGCCGGTAGGGTTCCCCCCACAGACTGCGCCGGTTGTTGTTCTACCACGTTGCGTCTGGCCTCCGGCCCTCAAGGTGACTCCGTCAAAAGCACGCCTTGATGGGCCGTTGTCATTTATGTCCGCGCGGATTACGGGCGATAGGCCTTTATTCCATCGTTCCGCGCTCTTGAAACCTACTGGGCATATGGAGTTCCGGGGGTTGAAACGGAAAGGGATTATTCCTCAAGTGCCTCAGGCGGAATCTGAGACTCTGGAGGAGGATTCTTGTGGAAAATCGATCGATTGCCGTGGGCTTTGGTTGCAAAAATTTTTCGCAAAGACTTTAGGCGACTGAGCACGAAGCTGATCTCTTGACGTGGGAGTTCAAATCCCATGCCTTTGATGGCGTTCTCGACGTCGCTCAAGGTGAAATGATCTGGAAGTTTATCCAGAGCGGCACGAACCACCTTGCTCTTGAAGTTGGTGTCAGACTTCGAAATAACCAATGGACCGGTCCCTAAGTACTTGGGATGTAGGTGTTCAACCGTAGGCTCCGACTTTAAAGTTGGAGTTGAAACGGGAACATGTGGTTCAGGTTGATTTGTGCCGCGATGAGCAAGAATCACTTCGTATGCTGCCACTACCGCAGCAAGTCGCTCCATTTCCGCCTTTGCGCTCTGATATCCCTCCTCAATGGGATCAGGCGTGTGGAAATTCAGTTTTGGGCGGGGCATGACGCGAACATGACGCCCGCCCGAAAAACGTCAAGTACCCTTTTGAACCATCAAAACTGAGGCAAGTATATTATTGCCCTCTATAGATACCGGATTATCAGAGTCAGAGTTGCCAGAGTCGGAGAGAACTCCTCCAGTCAATGAATCTCCGTCGGAACCTTCCGGTTCTCCACCAAAGGCGGGCTTTCAACACAGGACACGAGGTCATTCAGGACCAGCAGTGCTTCACGTTTCGCGGGTTCAAGACCGCTCGGCCAACTCAGAGCGGAAGTGGGAGTGTTTGCCGTCCGCGCGAATTCCTCCGCTTGCGTCGACGGGTCCCAAAGGTGCAATCCGCGGCCGCTTGAGAGATCGTCCAGGGTCAGGCGATAGAACGCCAGATTGCGTTTGTCGTCCTCCGCCAGCGCCTTGAAGCGTGGTGCGCGCTCGGCATTACGCTCCTGCTTGCGAAGCAGATCGTCTGTCTGAATCTTGCGGCGTTCATCCACGTCCAGAGGACGGGCGTTTTGCTTCAGTCGAGCGCTCGCCAGCGCGATGTCCTCGTTGATGTAGGCGAACTCCCTGCCTGTCTCCACACGCTGTTTGCTGAGTTCCCGCAAGGTGGTGAGAAACAGGTTTTCATCGGGCAATGGCGCGAATCCGGACGAGGGGCGGATACGATCTTCCGCCAGAGCGTGCGGCAGATGACGCTCGCCCACCTCGGCCGCATCGTAACGGCCGGGCATGGCGATGTCCGATGTCACGCCGTTGATCTGCGTGGATGCGCCGGAAGGCAGATAGAATCTCTTGCTCGTGAGTTTCAGCGTGCCGACTCCATCGCGGTTGGAAAGGTAGGGCATCATCTGTGCCAGATCGATGGGCTCCTGGACGGTTCCTTTGCCGAAGGTGGTGTGATCGCCCACAATGACGGCGCGGCGGTAGTCCTGCAAGGCACCGGCAAGAATCTCGCTGGCCGACGCGCTCTGACGGTCCACCAGCACCGCCATCGGTCCTCGATAAATCGCCCGTTGTCCGGAAGGCAGGGTCTCAATCCTGCCAAGACGGTCCTTCTCCTGCAGCACGGGACCATTCCCCATGAAGAACCCGGCGATGCGCCGAGCCTCCTCCACGGAGCCACCACCATTGCCACGGAGATCCAGCAGCAGTCCGTCGATCTTCCCATCCATCAGACGGGCCAGGAGCTTCTGCACATCCGCTGAGGAAGAGGTCCGGCCGTTCTTGAAATCGACATAGAAGCCCGGCAACTCGATCCATCCCAGACGATGCGCGGCACGCTCGGGAAGCCGGAGATCCACGATACCTCCGTTCGCCTCATCGGCCTTCAGCCTCACCCGCTCACGCGGGATCATCACCTCGCGGGCTCCGGAGTCATCGGCGGGCAGGATCCTGATCCGGACCTTGGTCCCCTCTCCTCCGACCAGCAACGCCGCCACTTCGGAAGTGGTCATTTGAAGCACATCGGTCAGAGGGCCGGCAACTCCTCCCGCGCTGTCCACCCCCACGATGCGATCGCCGGGCTGAATGACTCCCGAGCGATCGGCTGGACTGCCGAGGAAAATGCCGGAGATTCTCGTCGAGCCATCGTCAAGCGACTCCAGGCTGACACCGATGCCGACCATTTCATTCCGCATGCTGTTGCCGAAGCCGTCGGTCTTGAGGGCATTCATGTAGTCCGAGTGCGGATCGTAGGCTCGGACCATGGCGTTGAAGAATCCGCTGGCGATTTGCTCGTCATCGGCTTTCGCGATCTTCTCCGAGAAACGTCCGTAGCGGAGATTCACGATCTCCGCTGGCGTGCGGCGGTCGGCGGGGTTCTTGACGGTCTGATTCTTCGTCAGATTCTCGGCGCGGAGCATTTCGTCGAGCAAGGCATCCTTCACCCGCAGCCTCAACAGCTCCGCAGCCTCCTTTTCATCGCGCGGCCAGGCGGCGCTCCTGCGGTTGGGCTGGATGGACTCCGGCGTGTGAAAATCGAAGCGGTTCTCGGCGAGCAGTTGCTTCGCCAGCCCGACACTCACCGCCACCCGCTGCTGGTAGATGCGATGAATCGCGAGCGCGGGCTTGAGGGCTTCCCGCTTCAACATCAGGGTGAAGAGATCGTTGCCGTAATCCTTCCGGAAGGCATCGATATCGCTCTGAAGGAAATAGCTGTGCCCTGGATCGAGCTGGTCGAGATACTGTGCCAGCATGCGCTGGCTCGTTTCAGCCCCGTAAGGCAACAGCGACAGATGCGCGTTCCGAAGCGCGATGACCTCCTGCTTTCCGATCTCCCCGAGATCGATCGGCGCGGCCAGCGCGGGCAAGGAGGTGGTGGCAAGGGCAGCCGTGAGAAGGACCTGCCGGCAAACACGCGGAGCTTTCATGCAACTGATGAGGTGAAGAAACGGGAACGTTCTCGAACGAAAGGAGAGTTCCGGGAGATGGCAATGTGCCGATCCATCTTCAAATGAAGGGCGTTCGGCCCATCGCAGCTTTTTCGGTGCCCCTTCTCAAGCGCATTCTTACTTTGGAGCGACCTCCTCGTAGGTCGCACTGCCGTCAGCCACGCGGTAGTCGGTGCCGTAAATGGTCCTGGAGGTGGCGTCGGGTTTGTCGGCTTCGAAAGCGGCGCGCTTGCGGTCTTTATCGAGATGCCACTCCGGATGGTAGATGCCGGTCTTGAGATAGGGCGTGTATTCCACACCGATGTCCCCATAGACGTTCGGCCCCTTCTTCTCATGGACCACCTTGCCATCTTTCCATATCTGGATGAGACCATCTTCCCTCGGAGACCACTTGGCATGGATCACCCACGAAACCCAGGTGCCTGGCTGGATCGGCTCGGCGAGCTTGTCATTGGTGCGGGTGGGATTTTCCAAGGCGGTGCCGAAACTGCGGCGGACATACCACGAATCCCCGCCCACCGAAATTTCGAGGTTCGGGAAAGTGGCCTTTCCTTTGCCCGGAATAGCGTGCCACTGCATGACGATGTCATTGCCCTTGGAGTGACGTTCGATCACCCAATCCTTCGCGATCAGGATGCGACCGGCATACCAACGCTCCTGGAAGCCCTCTTCGTGCGGCAGTGAGAGTTCCGCTCGGAAGGAATCCGGAGCTCGGGGCACGAAGAAGCGCACGGCCTTTTCTGCCAACCAATCCGGGGGCATCCACAACATCGAGCCGGGCCGGTGTGTTAGTAGCCAGGTTGTAGCGATCGTCCTCGGAGATGCCCCAGCGCGAGATGGAGCCGGATTGGAAGTCATCCTGAAAGAGGATCTTCTGGCCGAGCTTGAAGACATCCTTGGCCTTCGGTGCGGCTTGGAGGGGAAGGCACGTGCAAGCCAGACTTAGAGCCAGAAGTTTGACGATGGATTTCACAGATGAGTGGGAGTTGAGATGAACGTCCGGTTCTCCCTTCTTATGAAGAAGATCGGGCATGGATCCCCTTTACGCGGAATCGCGGGTCAAAAATCAACAATCCGCATAACCCATCTCATTCCGTGATGCCGCTCTGCCGCCATGGCTGCGAGGGCGACATGCAGGAACCCCGCTTTACCGGGAATTGTCCACGGCTTCCTTGAGCGGGCGTTTCACGATCAGCCCCTGCTCCACCTTCTTCCCATTCCGGGTGACGGTCCGCTGTGTCAGGCATCCGGACAAAGGAAGAGCCAGCGCGAGAACGGCAACGAATTTAAGGCATGGGCGGATGTACATCGTGGAGATGGGGCGGTCTTGTGAAAGCAAAGGCAAACCTTTCGGCGGGACAAGGCGAAACTCCATCACCGGTCCAACGCTCCTCTCATCGTCCCGTCAGTGCAATGAGCTGGCCGAGCTTCGCCGAGGCCGCATCCAACTCCTCCGAGGCAAAATCACCCGTGGGTGCCCATGGCAGACGGAGCCGCCAGTTATCCCCGCCGACCGTGCCCGGACGATTGAAGCGCTCGGTCATGGCGGTGAGATCCGTGACCATGATCGCGGCATAGCGCGAGGTGGAAGCCAGCAGGCTCTTGATGAGCCGCCATTGGATCGCATCCGAGTATGGAGCCCACACTTCCCCGATGCGCGGGATGTCCGCAAATTCCGACATGCGGGTGAGGTAGCCTGTGGCCGTGGCCACGTCCTCCGGATCACTGCCCGGGGCCATGACGTCATGGCGCAGCGATTCCCACATGCCCGCCAGCGTATCGTGGTCGTGCGTCGCATAGGTGGCGAAGCTGCACTCGGGTAATTCCTCCTTGGGGATCACGTGGCCCTCTTCATCGAAGTCCCAGTGTGGGATCCGGAACCCGGCGATGCCCAGTGAGGCGAGGTGCGGGCGGACGTATTCCGGCACACAGCCGAGATCCTCGCCGACGACCTCTCCTGCTCCGGCGGCTTCGAGCACCATGCGTAGTCGCAGATCGCCATCGGCACGATTGGCTGCTTGGTTCTCCGGCGTATCATCCGGGCGCGGCGCCCAACCGGGTAGCAGTCCGCCGGTTTTGATCGCCGCTTCTTCCTCCGTGAGATCGAGGAACTCCGCATTACGCTGCGGCCGCCATGGGAAGGAATAGATGCGGTAGAAGCCGAGAACGTGGTCGATCCGGAAGATGTGGAAGATGGAGGTGAGCTTTGCAACGCGCTGCCGCCACCAAGGAAAGCTCTCTTCCGCCATCTTGTCCCAACGGTAGAGCGGAATACCCCAGTTCTGGCCCCACTTGCGGATGAAGCGGTCATGTTTGAACACCCGCTCGGGAGGAGCGCCGCCGCACCAGCCGAGATCGAAGTCCTGCTGGCCGAAGAATACATCCGCTGAATACCAGCTCACTCCGATCGGGATGTCCCCCATCAGCTTCACTCCACGGGCATCCGCATGAGCCCGGACTGCACGCCACTGCCGGAAGCACAGCCACTGCACCCACTTGAAGAATGACAGCCGTTCCATCACGGCATCGCGATCGGCCTTGAAAGCCTCGCCGAGGGTGGCGATCGCGCGTTTCGGATCATTGCAATCCTCCGGCCACAGGTCCCAGGTTTCGGTGCCGTGGTTCCGTTCCATCAGCCAGCGGAAGTGGCTGTAGTGAAGAAGCCAATCCGCCTCGGCGGCGGAAAAGTCTCCGAACTCCTTGAAATCATTCTGCTGCTGGAAACGCACCCACGCTTTTTCCAGCAAGCCGCGCTTGGCCTTGCGAACCGCCCGGTAGTCGACGAGGGATGCCTCCGCCGCCTCACCCATTTCCGCGCGGGCTGCTGCGACCTCCTCCCGGGTGATCCACGGGATGTCCTCGGAATCAAAGCTGAGGTAGGCGGGTTCCAGCGCGACGGACGAGATCGCATTGTAGGGGCTGTCATCCGCGCCGGTTTCCTGAATCGGCAGCAATTGGAGGAAGCCGACTCCGTGATCGGCCGCCCAGTCGATCCACTGGCGGAGGGCACGGGTGTCGCCGATGCCGAGGTCACCCGGACGGCGGGGAGAAAAGGCGGGCAACAGGATGCCGGCGGAGCGCCGGGAGGCGGTGGTCATGGTCGTCGGGGAGTTTCGGCCAACCTTGGAAACTGGCAAGTCGTTAGGAGGAGAGCAGGAGACGGACCGGGAAAGACAAAGAACGCGCATACGGAGGCTTGGCGGGCGGCTTCCGGGGCTCCATGTTCCGCGGCGTGCCCCTGTTCCGTCTCATCGGCCGCCTGATCCTCAACCTGATCGAGTATCTCGGCGAGATCGCTCTCCTAGTCAGCGAAACCTTCGTGTCGCTGACCCGAGGCAAGATCCGGCCGCGACTGGTGCTGCACCAGATCGTGGAAACCGGCTACCGGTCCCAACCGGTGGTGATCGTGACGGGAGCCTTCACCGGCGCGGTGCTGGCGGCCCAGGCGATGTTCCAATTCAAGCCGCTGGGGATGGAAACCGGCGGCGGTGCGCTGGTGAGCGTGGCCATGTTGCGCGAGTTGGGACCATCCGTGACCGCCCTGATGCTGGCGGGGCGCGTGGGTGCGGCCATGGCGGCTGAGATCGGCACCATGAAGGTGACCGAGCAGGTGGATGCCCTGCGCTCCATGGATGTGCATCCGATCGACTATCTTGTCACCCCCCGCTTGTTGGCGATGGTGGTGGCCATGCCCCTGCTGATCGCGGAGTCGGCGGGCTTCGGCATCATTGCTTCGGTGATTGTGGGTATTGGTCCGTTTGGCGTGAACCCGGCCTACTGGCTGCATCAGATGGGCCGCTACACGGATATCACGGACATCGTTATCGCACTCACCAAGGGCTCCGTCTTCGGGCTGTTGATCGTGATCATCTCCTGCCACCAGGGCCTCAAGGCCAATCAAGGCGCGGTCGGTGTCGGTCGCGGCACCACCCGGGCGATGGTGTATTCCGCACTGGCGATCCTCATCGTGAACTTCTTCCTCACCCTGCTGCTGAACATCATCTTCCCCGCTGGCGCGGCGACGAAGTAAGGCGCGGGTAGGTTGAAGGACGTGGGTAGGGCGACCTCGCCGAGAGCGCAGGGGCAGAATATCCACGTCCGCTCCTGACGGCCCGCTCAAGCAGGGCGAGTCCGGAGATTGGCTGTCGGCAACCGATTCGCCCATCCATCCGTGCTGTTAGAGACCGGATTCCGGAGAGCGAACGAACCTCTTGTCTCGTGCGCTCGCAGCGAGAGTCATCCTGCCTTCTCGCCGATCAAAGAAAGCACGCGGCTTCTTTTGTGAGCTTGGACACGGTTCGAAACCGATTGTCGTCGTTTTCTAAAAATCTCCCTACGGAACTCCCGAACATCACGGCTGCATCACTAAATATGCTAGTGTTTTCGCGTTGACGCCACCATATATCGTTCAGAGACTCTCGGACATTCGTTGCCGTTCCCCCTTTGCCTTATGCGGTGCATCCAATGTGGCTCACTCAAAGACAAGGTGCTCGACTCTCGCGCATCGAAGGACGGCACGACCATACGCCGCCGCCGCGAATGCCTGAATTGCAGCTACCGCTATACAACCTACGAGCAGATCGAGCGCACCGATCTGCGTGTGGTGAAGCGCGACGGCGCCCGCGAATCCCTGAACCGCGAGAAGATTCTCAGCGGCCTGGTGAAGGCGTGCGAGAAGCGTCCCGTGCCCATGGACCGGCTGGATCGTGCGGTGGAGGAGATCCTCGCCGAACTGCACAAGGATCACCTCGCCGAAGTCCCCTCCTCCGCCATCGGAGCGAAGGTCATGGACAAGCTGCACCAGATCGATCCGGTGGCCTACGTCCGCTACGTCTCGGTCTACCGCCAGTTCGAGAACGTCAACGAGTTCATCCAGGAAATCCAATCGCTCTCCATGAAGGCCGCGCGCGATCCCTTGCAGCGCCGTCTGTTCAAAGACTGATCTCATCCAGCCACCCCTGCTGTTTCACCCAACCTTAACCCCCGCTGTCCCGCCACTCTCCTAGATCCCGTCCCCCGTGATCTCACTCATCGGCAACCGCCCCGCGTTGCAAGTCGGCCGCTATCAGGTGATCGACTACGATACCGCGTGGCTTGGTGACGCCCTTCGCCGTGCGGCGTTGGCGGCGGAACGGGAGGATTTTCCCTTCGTTGAGGACATCCGTACGGGGATCGCGCAGTATCTGGAGACGAAGTGCCCGCTGCGGTTGCTGCCCTTGTCCGAGCTTTTTTCCAAGATGCGGAAAATGCTGGAGACGATCGGCTGCGAAACCATCGCGGAGAAGCTGGAGCCGTTGGCTCCGCCACTGACGGTGTCACTGCTGCCTGCGGCGAAGGAAGCGGGCAATGGTTTCGAACTGGCGTTCTTCGAGCGCGTGCGTGCGGAACTGGATGAACTGCGTCGCGAGGGTGCCGAGGAGATCCGCTTCACTCACCTCAAGGAATGCGCGCAGCTAATCCGCGGCGCGGAAAAGTGGGACAAACATTGCGCCCAGCTTGAAGAGGAAATCGTCGGATTCCTCCGTGCGTGCGACCGAGAGCAGGATGACTTCGATCGGCGGTTGCGGCTCAAGGTCGAGAGCGATCGCTGAATAGTAGCACAAGTTTTCAACTTGTGACTGTGAAGAGCTCATTTCTCCCGCGAATCCGCGCCATCGGATTCGAGAGTATTCAATGGCTCTTCCTCCTTGGCCCTGTTCTCCGGTAGAAACTCATACATCCACCGGATCGCGACGAACATCGCGAGTGCAGACGTAATCTGCAAACCCAGGAGCCACCATGATCCGTGCCGGACGAGATAAAAGAGCCACACGAACAACGGCAGGACCAGCCACGCGGCAATCCGGAGTTGGAGGCGGCTCTGCCGGATCACGCCCGCCGCCATCGCAATGCCGAAAAAGATGCCGATGAGAGGAGAAAACCGGTCATCGCCCCATCGTATCAGGAGATTGAACAGCCCCATGGTCACCCCGCAGGTGATCCATGGTGTTTTGAATCCCGGACGAAGGGAGTCCATGCAGGATAGGAAACACCTTTTGCGGTAACCTTCAAGCATCCGGCTCCCCAGCGTAAAAGGAAACGGACCGTAAGATGCGATTGAAGCTCCCTTCACGGTCCGTCATTCACAGTCACAAGTTGGAAACTTGTGCGACTGCTTTACTCCCACTCGATCGATGCCGGGGGCTTGGTCGAGATGTCGTAGAGGACGCGGTTGACGCCCTTCACCTCGTTGAGGATGCGGTTGCTGGTTTCACGCAGTAGCGCGCTGGGAAGCTCCACCCAGTCGGCGGTCATGGCGTCCTCGGACACCACGGCGCGCAGGGTGATCGCCCACTCGTAGGAGCGCTCATCGCCCTTCACGCCCACGGTCTTCACCGGTACCAGACCGGCGTAGGCCTGCCAGACCTTGTCATACCAACCGAATTCCTTGAGACGGGAGATGAAGATGGCGTCGCACTCGCGGATGATTTCCAGACGGTCCTCGGTGATGATGCCGGGGCAGCGCACCGCCAGACCGGGGCCCGGGAACGGGTGGCGCATCAGGATGTCCTGCGGGATGCCGAGCGAAGTGCCGAGTGCGCGAACCTCATCCTTGAAGAGTTCCGCCAGCGGCTCCAGCACCTTGCCCTGCTCCTGGAGTTCCAGAATGCGGTCCACGCGGTTGTGGTGGGTCTTGATCTTGGAAGCCTTCGACTTGGCATTCGAAGCGCTCTCGATCACGTCCGGATAGAGCGTGCCCTGGGCGAGCATCTCGGCGTTGCCGACCGCGTCCCAGAACACATCGACGAACAGTTCCCCGATGATCTTGCGCTTCTTCTCCGGGTCATCGACTCCGGCCAGCGCAGTGAGGAAACGCTCGGAGGCATCGACGGTCTCGATCTCCACGCCCATGCGGTGGAAGTTGTTGCGGACTTCGTCGCCCTCGTTCTTCCGCATCAGGCCTTGGTCGACGAAGATCGCGCGGACGTTCACGCCCGCCTCATTGAGAAGTACGGCGAGCACGGTGCTGTCCACGCCGCCGGAGACACCGCAGACCACCTGCTTCTGTCCGACGGTGGTGCGGATGTTCTCGATCAGCTCGCGCTTGAAGTCCTCGATGTGGAACGGGGCGAGTTCGCCACACTGGAGCAGGAAGTTGTGAAGGATGCGGATGCCTTGGTGACTGTGGGTCACCTCCGGGTGGAACTGGATGCCATAGAAGCTGTCACCCCACTTCAGCGACACCGGGGTGCCATGCTGGTTGGTGGCGATCACCTTCGCGCAATCCGGCAGGATCTTCACCGTGTCCGAGTGGCTCATCCACACCTGCGAGTTCTGGGAGACTCCCTCGTAGAGCGCCTCATCCGTCACGGTGGTCAGCGCGGCCGGACCGTATTCACGGCGGTTGCTGGAAGCCACGGAGCCGCCGAACTTGATGTTCAGGAGCTGCATGCCGTAGCACACGCCGAGCACCGGAACGCCGAAGCCCTTCAGGGCCTCGAAGTCGATGTCAGGAGCATCCGGCTCGCTGGTGCTGCGGGGACCGCCGGAGAGGATGATCGCGCCGGGCTTGCCGATGTTCGGGAAGTCCTCGGTGGCGTAGAGCTTGGCGAAGTAGCCGAGCTCCCGCACGCGGCGGACGATGAGCTGGGTGTATTGCGAGCCGAAATCGAGAACGGCGACGTGGTTGATCTCCTGCATTGGAATCGGGAAGGACGGAAGGGTTTGGAAAAAGGGGCTCAGCTCAGCGGTTGGTAGTTGGTGGGCTCCTCGGTCATGACGATGTCATGGACGTGGCTTTCGCGAAGGCCACCGCTGGTGATCTGGACGAACTCGGCGCGCTCGCGGAGCTCCTGCAGCGAGGAGGCACCGACGTAGCCCATGCCGGACTTGAGGCCGCCCATGAGCTGGAACACCACGTCGGACAGCGGGCCCTTGTAGGGAACGCGGCCTTCGACGCCCTCGGCAACGAGCTTGCCGGAGCTGTTCTGCGCGTAGCGGTCGCCGGAGCCCTTCTTCATGGCACCGAGCGAACCCATGCCGCGGTAGGTTTTGAATCTACGGCCCTGATAGTAGACGCTCTGGCCGGGGCTTTCGCGGGTGCCTGCGAGCAACGAACCAAGCATCACCAGGTCGGCACCGGCGGCGAGCGCCTTCACCACGTCACCGGAGTAGCGGATGCCGCCGTCGGCGATGACCTTCACACCGTGCTCGCGGCAGTAGTCCGCCACGTTGCGGATGGCGGTGAACTGCGGCATGCCCACCCCGGCGATCACGCGGGTGGTGCAGATCGAACCCGGACCCACGCCGACCTTGATCGCGCTGGCACCGGCGGCGACGAGATCCTTCGCGCCTTGGAGAGTGACCACATTGCCCGCGACCACGGGGCGGTCGGACAGCGAGCGGAGCTTGCCGATCACGTCCATCACGCGGGAGGTGTGACCGGTGGCGGCATCGATGAAGAGCGCGTCCGCACCCGCATCGATGAGAGCCTGGCCACGGTCCACGCAATCCGGGCCCACACCCACGGCGGCACCGCAGCGGAGGCGGCCGGCGGGGTCCTTGGCGGCATTGGTGAAGGTGATGCGCTTCTCGATGTCCGAGCCGGTGATGAGGCCGACCAGTTTGCCATCGCCATCGATGAGCGGCAGTTTCTCGATGCGGTTCTGATAGAGAATGCGGCGGGCCTCTTCGAGGCTGGTGGTCGCCGGAGCGGTGATGAGCTTGTCGTGCTTGGTCATCACATCCGCCACGCGCGCATCCACGGTATCGAGGTAGCGGACATCACGGCCGGTGACCATGCCTTCCAGACGTCCATTGGCATCGACCACCGGGAAGCCGGAGAATCCGTGCTCCGCCATGATCGCCCGGACTTCATCCACCGTCTGCTCCTTGCGCACCGTGTAGGGCTTCAGGATGACGGCGTTTTCAGAGCGCTTCACGCGGGACACCATCACGGCCTGCTCATCGATCGGGCACGCGCGGTGAATCACACCGATGCCACCTTCACGTGCCAAGGCGATCGCCAGTTCGGATTCGGACACCGTATCCATCGCGGCCGAGACGACCGGGATGTGCAGCGGAATGCCCGCCGTAATGTGGGTGGAAAGATCGGCTTCTCCGGGGAGCACCTCGCTCAACGCCGGAACCAGAAGCACATCATCAAAAGAAAGTCCGAGAGAAATCTCCGCCATGGCGGAGTCAATAGAGGAGTCCCCTCGATATCAAGCGTGATTTTGCGGAAGGGCGGAAAACGGGCGGCGCGCCTTCTGAAAGAGGCGTGTGCCCCGGTCGGAAAACAAAAACGACGGGAAGCCAAGGCCGCCCGTCGTTTTCAAAATCGGTTGATCGGATCGCTTCAGCTCCGTGCGAAGTCCATCGGCGATGGCACCGCCACCACGGCCATGCCTGCGCATTGGGCCGCCATGATGCCGGCCGGCGCGTCTTCCAGCGCGAGGCACTTCAACGGAGAGACGCCGAGCAGCTTGGCTGCATGAAGGTAGATGTCCGGCGCGGGCTTGCCGATCTTCACCTCATCCGCAGTCACGACTTCATCGAACCAATCGGAGACGCCAACAGCTTGGAGAGTCTTCTCAATCACCAGGCGGGTGCCGCCGGTCGCAATGGCCATCGGGATGTGGCGGGCCAGCAGGCTGCGCGCGAAGTCGGCAACTTCCTCGATGAGGGTGAGCGTCGGGAGCTTCTTGAGGAAGGCATCCCGCTTCGCAAGCGCCACCGATACCGGGTCGAGCTTGAGACCGTATTCGTTGTTCAACTCGACAACGATGTCCTTCGTAGGACGACCGCCCATCGCGTAGAAAACGTCCTCTTTCAGGACACCTTTCGCATTGTGGAGAGCCATGGCTTCACACCAGGCTTCGAAATGCGCGGGCATCGAATCGACGAGGGTTCCATCACAGTCAAAGATGACGGCATCATAGCCGTTTTCCGGTAAGTCAAGGGGGCCCACTTGCGCCATGCGGGGCCGGAAATACCCGGCCCCACGGGAAAAACAAGACCTGATAGAATAAATTTGCGTAGTTTTCCGTAATAGCTGGATTACAGAGTAATACTCTTTTGTTCATAACGCCCTGCGGCCAAGGCCTTTGGCGCATCTTGACCTCCTTGGATGGAAACGTCACCGCCAAACACCACTCCGGGCTCAAAAGTGACACGGCCTTCAATTTCCAGGGTGCGGGATTCGATCAAGCTCGGCACCGCTCCGAGCTCATCCAGCTGGTCCGCCAACTTGTAGAAGTCTCCCAGCGACACCACTGGCGGAACCCCCTTGCGCTGCGGAGCCAACCGGACCTGACCGTCTTCGAGAACCTCATAGGCGTCTGAACGGAGCGAGAACAAATCGCCCGTGGTCTTCACCGGTGCGAAGCGGCTGCGAGGCACCTCGATCGCTGCGGAGCCGTCGAAGCATTCGATCGCCGCGCCCATTGCCACTTCAAGCTGGAGCACGCCGGGCGAATTCTTGTCACGCGGATCGACCGTCTTGCGGTTGCGGATCATGGGCAGCGGCAGGACACCGTCGTCCGCAGCAAGCTGTTCCTTGAGCAGATCGAGGCGCAGCCACAGGCTGTTAGTGTTGAAGTACTGGTGACGCTCGATGTCCTGGAAGGAATCCAGATCGGCATCCGGGCACTGGGCGACCTCACGGAGCAACAGACGTCCATCGCTCTTGCGCTTGGCCAGATGGCCGCCCTTGCGATCTGCGGCCGTGCGGCGGGTCACCTCCATCAGGAAAGGTGCACCGCTTTCCGCGAAGTAACGCAACAGCGAGGGGTCGAGGACGGCGCCGAGATTGTCCGAGTTCGAAACGAAGGCGTATTTCACCCCTTCCGCCAGCAGGCGATCGAGCCAACCGCTGCCGACCAAGGCCGGGAAAAGATCGCCGTGGCCGGGAGGACACCATTCCAGATCGGCATCCGCGGACCACTCCACCGGCTGGAGGGAGGCTGCATCAATCTTGGGGATCTGATTCTGGAGCAACTCCACCTCGGAGGATTCCGCGAATCCTTCGCTTTGGTAGCGCTTGAGGTGCTCAAGGGTGCCTTCGCTGGTGCTGAAGCTGTTCATCAGCAGCAGGCGGACGCGCGAGCCGGTGCGCTCACGCAGGGACTGGACCTGACGGACCATGAGATCGAGGAAGGTCACGCCATCCCGCACGGGCAACAGGCTTTTCGGTCCTTGGAGACCCATGCTGGTACCCAGACCGCCATTGAGCTTGATGACTACGGCCTGTCCCAACAGCGCGGCATCCGCCGGAGCCCCGGCCGCGACTTGGGTGAAGTCCGGGAGTCCCTCCGCCGGGGCGATATCGGACTCGGGGATCAGGCCGGTCTCGTTGCGGCAAAGCGCATCGTAGTTGCGGCGAAATGCACGGATCGCGGCGTCGCCCATGCCGGCGGCGCGCATTTTTTGATCGAAAGCTTCAAAGGATGCCATGAGAGGTTGGATGGGGTGCCCCCAAGCTGGCGCGGAGGCTTCTGGCCGTCACGTCCGAAAATCAGCCCATTACAAAATGCGCAAACCCTTGCTGCATAAGCAATATTACGACCGTGGCACGAAATTTGCTGCACTTTCTCTAACTGGTGCTTGAATGGACGTGTCGCCGTTGCGCAGACCATGTCCCAAGCCTCGCTCAACCAGTCCCTCTCCCAGCAGCAGACGCTCGCGCCCCAGATGCGCAAGAGTCTGGAGATTCTGCAGGCGAGCACGCTGGAGCTGACCCAGTTGGTGAGGCAGTCGCTGGAGACCAATCCGGTGCTGGAGGACATCACCGAGGTGGACTCGCTGGATGCCGAAGGGCCGGATCCGGAGGAGGCGGATTCCCTGGAGTATCTGAACGAGACCGACGACGACTGGCGTGACCGCTCGATCATGGAAGCCCGGTCATCGCCGTGGACCTCGGAGGATGAGGAGCGCCGTCAGCGGCTCTACGATTCCATTGTCGCCCCCGAGACCCTCCAACAGCACCTCGCCCACCAACTCGACCTGTCCATGGTGGAGCCGGAGGTCCGGGAAGCGGGCCGGGCGATCATCGCAAATCTGGATGAGCGTGGGTTTCTCGATCTCCCCGCAAAGGATCTGGGAGTCCGGATGAACCTCAAACCCGCCGCCATCAAGGAGGCGCTGAAACTCATCCAGACCTTCGATCCACCGGGAGTGGGTGCTGAGAACATCCATGAGTCCCTCTTGATCCAGCTTGAGCGGGCAGGCGAAAGCGCATCGATCGAATACAAGATCGTCCGCGATCATCTCGAAGATCTCGCACGCAAACGTTATCCGCAGATCGCCCGGGCGCTCGGCACCAATGTGGAGCGGATCACGGAAGCCGCCACCCGCATCGGCCGCCTGACCCCGAATCCCGGTGGTGAATTCGATCCCACCGGCAATCCCTACATCCTGCCGGATGTGGTCATCGAGCGCGATGACGACGGACAGTGGTCGGCCCGGCTCACCAACGAGTATCTGCCCAACTTGCGGATCAACGATTTCTACAAGGACCTGATTGGTCGTAGCAAGACGGACGGCAAAACCCGCCAGTTCCTGCGCGATCAGATCCGCGATGGCCGCAGCTTGATCCGCTCGATCTCGCTTCGCCAGGAAACGATTCTCGCGATCGCCTACAAGCTGATCGAGCACCAGCCGGCATTCCTCGCCAAGGGCGTGCGCCATCTGCGGCCGCTGACGATGAACGACATCGCCGATGAACTCTCTCTGCACGCCACGACCGTCTCGCGCGCTGTGGCGGGCAAGTATGTGCTGACGCCTCACGGTCTGATGGAAATGCGTTCCTTCTTCGCCACCGGCTATCAGACCGAAGGGGGCGAAGAGGTTTCCAACGCCGGCGTTCGTGAGGCGATCCAACAGATCATCGCCCAGGAGAACCCTGCCAAGCCGCTCTCGGATGATGCCTTGGCGAAGCAGCTGAAGGCGCAGGGCATCAATGTCGCACGCCGCACCGTTGCCAAGTACCGGGAGCAACTCAACATCCTGCCCTCACATCTGCGGAAGTCGTTCTGAGGCGTCGTGCCTACGACGTTGGAAACGAGCCGGTGAAGCCTAACATCATCGCGACCGCCATCTCACAGGAGCGGCATCGTTGCAATTTGCCACTCGTTTGGATTCAAGCGGTGATGCATTCCCCGAACATGGGCTCATTTGCTCATCCGCATGTTTGACGCCGGTTGGAGAATGGATTTTCCTGCACCCACCTCATGCCGATCCATGCCCTCCCCTCCCCGTCCTCCAAGAACAAGGGACCCGGGAATCTTCCACTGTATGTCGGCTTCGCGGCCGCGGTGATCTTTTTCATCAGCAGTGGGATCATCGCATTCCGGAACACGGTCGCACTGAGAGAGGGCGCGCAACAGGTGGAGCGCACCCATGCAATCATCGCCACGCTCGAGAATCTTTCCTCACTGGTGAAGGATGCAGAAACCGGTCAGCGGGGATTCCTGATCACCGGAGATGAAAAGTATCTCCAGCCCTACCATGCGGCCCGGACCGGGATCGAGGCGGAGATCGTCAAGTTGCGGGAACTCACAAGCAGCAGCACCACGCAAAGGGATCTGCTGTTCCAAGTGGAGGCGCAGATCGCGGCGAAGATTGCCGAACTGGAAGAGACGATCGGATTGCGGCGCAGCCAGGGATTCGATGCGGCGCGGGCCATCGTCCTCACCGACCGTGGCAAGCAGACGATGGACGGACTCCGCAACAACCTCGGCACCATGGAGCGCGAGGAAAGCCGCGTGAGGGATGAGCGGATGGCGGAAATGGATGTCGCCCACCGTGTGGCCGTAGCGAGTGGTATCGTTACCGCGGTGCTGGGATTGGTTCTCTCGTCCGCCGTCACCTGGCTGATCCGGCGGGCGCACATTCTCCGCCGTCAGCAAGAGTGGTCACAGACCGGACGATTGGAGCTTACCGCGGTGATGTCCGGAGAGAAGGGCTTGGAACCGCTCTCCAACAGCATTCTCTCCTTCCTTACCCGCTATGTGGATGCCCACGTGGGGGCGATCTTCGCGACCCGCAAAGGGCACTTCGAACGCGTGGGTCTTATCGGCGCACCTCTCGACAGCGGAATTCCCGAGCGCTTCGAAAGAGGAGAAGGCTTGCTCGGACGAGCCGTTGCGGAGAACCGGCTCCAACGCATCGAAGACGTTCCGGAGGGCTATCTCACGGTGGGATCAGGTCTCGGCAAGGGGCGTCCCCGGCATCTGCTGATTCTTCCTGCTGCGGCCGAAAATCAGGTCAATGCGGTGATCGAGCTCGGGTTCCTGCATCCGCTGGATGATCGGAAACAAGCCTTCCTTCAGCAGATCTCGGAGATGGTCGCTGTGGCGGTGAAGTCGGCGGTCTATCGGGAGAACCTGCAGGAGTTGCTCGTCGAAACCCAGCAACAGGCTGAGGAGCTTCAAGCCCATGGTGAGGAACTCCGCGTGGCAAATGAACAGCTTGAGGAGCAAAGCCGCGCCCTGCGCGAATCGCAATCCCGGCTGGAACAGCAGCAGGCCGAGATGGAGCAGACCAATTCACAGCTCGAGGAGCAAACCCGTCTGTTGGAAGACCAGAAGGACCAACTGGTGCGTGGGCAGGAGACATTGGAAACCCAGGCGCGCGCGGTGGAGCAAGCCAGCCGTTACAAGTCCGACTTTCTCGCCAACATGTCCCACGAGTTGCGCACGCCGCTCAACTCCTCGCTGATCCTCGCCAAGCTGCTCGGCGACAATCGCGGTGGGAATCTCAGCGACGAGCAGGTGAAGTATGCGAGAACGATCGAGTCCGCAGGAAACGATCTGCTCGCCCTGATCAATGACGTGCTCGATCTATCGAAGATCGAGGCCGGTCACATGTCCGTCACAAGGGCGCCAGTGAAGATGCAGGCGCTTGTCGGTGACCTTGAAGCGACCTTTGCTCCCATTGCGGAACAGCGATCGCTTGCCCTGTCGATGCAGGTCGATCCGGAGGTGCCGCAGGTCTTCCATACCGATGCCCAGCGGTTGAGGCAGATCCTCAAGAACTTGCTCTCCAATGCGCTGAAATTCACCAACGACGGCGGCGTTTCCATGACGGTGAGGCGCGCTGAAGATGGCCGGATCGCGTTCGCCGTCCGGGACACCGGCATCGGCATCGCGCCGGAGCAGCAGCGGATGATCTTCGAGCCGTTCCAGCAGGCGGATGGCACCATCGACCGTAAATATGGCGGCACCGGGCTCGGTCTTTCCATCTCCCGTGAACTGGCGCGATTGCTGGGCGGCGAGATCACCCTGGTCAGCGAACAAGGCGTGGGGAGCACCTTCACCGTGACCGTAAACGGGCTGGAGAATAGTTCTCCGATGATTGCCGCTGGCATCACGCAATCCATGCCACCACGGTCACCCAGCCGCACCATTCCCTCGCTCTCTCCGATCGTCGATGACCGGGAGAATCTTGCGGCTGGCTCGCGAGTAATCCTGGTCGTGGAAGACGATGACAAGTTCGCGGGCATCATGGCCGAGCTCGCCCACGAGATGGGCTTCCAGTGCCTGATCGCCACGACCGGTGAGGAGGCGCTGGAGCTGGCGCGCCGCCACCAACCGGGAGCGATCGTGCTGGATGTCATTCTTCCCGGGGATTCCGGTCTGCTCGTGCTGGAACAGCTCAAAGGAGACGCCCGAACCCGCCACATCCCGGTGCACATGGTCTCCGGTAGCGACTACATTCAGACAGCGCTCTCCTTGGGTGCCGTGGGTTACATGCTCAAGCCGGTGAAGCGCGAGCAGCTCGTCCATGCCTTCCGCGATCTGGAGAACCGTCTGACCCAGAAGCTCCGCCGTGTGCTGGTGGTGGAGGACGACCCGGTCCAGGCCGAAGCCATGCAACACCTGCTGGGCACGCGCGAGGTGGAGATCACCGCCGTGAACACTGCCGCGGAGTGCTTGGAAAAACTGAAGACCTCCACTTTCGATTGCATGGTGCTGGATCTCAGTCTGCCCGATGCTTCCGGCTTTACGCTGCTGGAGACTCTCAGTTCGGAGGATATCTATTCCTTCCCTCCGGTCATCGTTTATACCGGGCGGGACCTCAGCGCTGAGCAGGAACAGCGTCTGCGCGGCTATTCGAAATCGATCATCATCAAGGGAGCGAAATCCCATGAACGTCTGCTGGATGAGGTTTCACTCTTCCTCCATCAGGTGGTCTCGGAGCTTCCACCCGAACAGCGGCGGATTCTGGAAAAATCTCCCAATCGCGACGCGGCATTGGAGGGCCGTCACATCCTGGTGGCGGAAGACGATGTGCGGAACATCTTCGCACTGACCGGCTTGCTGGAGAACCGCGGCGTCAAACTCCAGATCGCCCGCAACGGGCTCGAAGCCATTGCGGCTCTGGAGAAAAACGAGCCGCCGATCGAACTCGTGCTGATGGATGTGATGATGCCTGAAATGGACGGCCTCACCGCCATGAGGGAAATCCGCAAACGGGACGCGTGGAAGAAGCTGCCGATCATCGCCCTGACCGCCAAGGCGATGAAAAGCGACCAGGAACAATGCTTCGCCGCAGGTGCGAGCGATTATCTCTCCAAGCCCTTGGACGTGGAGAAGTTGCTCTCATTGATCCGCGTGTGGATGCCACGCTGAAGAATTCGGCGTTGCGCCCGCGCCCGCATGGAAGAGAATCGCGGCGCGCCATGACACCCGACTTCATCCGCGAAGCCCTCCGCCAGGTCCGCTACCCCGGCTTCTCCCGCGACATCGTCTCCTTCGGCCTCGTCAAAGACGTCCAGGTCCAGGCAGACGGCGTATTGGTCCGGATCGAAGTCCAGACCCGCGATCCCGATGTGCCGGAGAAGATCTTCAAGGACGCCCACGCGATCCTCGACGAACTGCCCGACATCGGCACTGTGAATGTGGAGATCGAAATCAAGGATCCTCCGGGTCAGAATTCCGCCAGCGCCACCGGCAAGTCGTCCATTCCCGGCGTGAAGCGCATCATCGCGGTGGCCTCCGGCAAAGGCGGCGTCGGCAAGTCGACCGTCGCGGCGAACCTCGCCGTAGCCCTTTCCAAAACCGGGGCCCGGGTTGGCCTGTGCGACTGCGATCTCTACGGTCCGTCCGTGGCCATCATGTTCGGCACCACCGAGCGGCCGATGGCGAACGAGCAGGAGGAGATCATCCCGATCGAGGCCCACGGTTTGCAGCTCATGTCGATGGGCTTCCTGTTGGAAGACCGCTCGCCCGTGATCGTGCGCGGCCCGATGGCCACACGTTACACCCAGCAGTTCCTGCGGCAGGTGGCATGGGACCATCTCGATTACCTCATTCTCGACCTGCCACCTGGCACCGGGGACATCCAGCTCACCATCGTCCAGACGGTGTCCGTGGATGGTGCCGTGATCGTGACCACGCCTCAGGAGGTCGCTCTCGCGGATGCCCGCAAGGCCGTATCCATGTTCGCCAAGGTGAACGTGCCGATCCTCGGGCTGGTCGAGAACATGGCGTGGTTCGATTGCGACCACGGCCAACGCTATTTCCTCTTCGGCGAAGGCGGTGGTGTGCGTGAAGCGCAGAAGCTGAACGTCCCCCTGCTCGGCCAGATCCCGATCAATCCGGAAACGGGCAAGCGCGGCGATGATGGTATCCCAGTAGCATTGGTGCCGCCGTCCGAGCATCCCGTGTCCGCAGCATTCCACCAGCTTGCGGCCAGCCTGCGTGAGCGGGTGAAGATCTAGACGGCCGCTTATTAAACCAGAGATGTCTTCCGATAAGAAAGTCTATCGGAAGACATCCCCGTTCAGGGTCTCGGAATATAGGAGATCTCCTCACACTCGATCGGCTGACCGCCGGTGATCTCCGGGCGCAGGACGATTTGAGGGCCGATCCGGTACACGTCCCTGCCCCGGTGTGTGTCCATCTTATGCCAGGAGATGAGTTCGTATCCCGGGCCTTGGTAGTAGACGGTGCCACCGTCGTTCAGAAAGCTTTCAGCTTTTGCATACAAGGGTCTGCCTCCTGTTTTGACTCTCTGGAAATCCTCCTTCGCTTTCGCGATGGCCAGAGTCTGATCCCGAGTGAATTTGGAGGTGTCGACCGCCTCAAGAGAACGAACTGTTTGTGGCGTCCTTGTCGGTGCCGCGCAGGAAAGGAACATGGCCGCAGAAACCAAGGCAAGGAGTCGGTTCGGTTTCATGGCTGCATGCATTGAGCTCAGCTTCTGATCGTCAGGAATCACATCCCCATCTCTGAGCCGGAGTCCGGCGTTGCCTCGGATTCCAGAATCAAAGGCTCGGTAACCGCCCGGGTGGCCGACCATTCCTCGATGAGCCGGAAAGTCACCGCAAGCAAGGTCGGACCGAGAAACACTCCGACGAGTCCGAACGCAAACGCTCCACCGATCACGCCGCAGAAAATCAGCACGAAGGGAGTCTTGCTCTCGTGGCTGATCAGATAGGGCTTCACGATGTTGTCCACGCCACTGATGCCAAGCGTGCCCCACAGTGCCATGAAGATTCCCCACCCCGGTCGCCCTTGGGCGAATAGCCACACGGTCGCCGGAATCCACACGATTGGAGGACCGATCGGAAGTGCGGACAGGAAGAACGTAAGGACGGACAACAGCACCGCACCCGGAACTCCCGCGATGGCAAAGCCGATCCCGGCGACCACCGCCTGCACCAGAGCCGTGCCGAGAATGCCGTAAACGACACCACGCACGGTCCCACCCGCCACGTGCAACAGATGCTGTCCCCGCTTCCCTGCGATCCGGTGCATGCCCGTCGCAAGGCGCTCGGAAAGTGCGCGACCGTCCCGCAGCAGGAAGAACGCGAGGAAGACACTCAACAGCACCTCGATCACCCCTTTCCCCAGCACACGGCCGGTGGCGAAGAGCGCTGCCTGCAACCAAGCCGAAGCCTGACCGAGTTGGCTGAACATCCGCTCGACCAAACGCGAGGATTCCTTCCCGGTCGGAGTCGCGACGACACCGGTTTCGTTGGCGGGCCCAAGGATGATTTCCGGCACGACCGGAGGCTCGTGGAGAGTCACTTCGTCGCCGTGAACGTCGGCGATCTTGGGGCGCGGTGGCTTTTCCTTGGCAGCCTCGTCAAAGCTATGGATCCAACGCTTGCGATCTTCGGCGAAATCGCGCCAGTAGGCTGTCAGTTCGTCTCCGACCAACGGAGTCTTGCCCATCCACTCTGGTGGTTCATCGGGAGCGGACTCAAACCACTTGCGGGTGGCCGTGCCGAGCGCCTTGGCGTCGTCCGCGATGCTGAAGCCGATGAGCACGAAAGGCCCGACCGTGACCAGCGTGAGGGTCAAGGTCACGAAAATGGCAGCGAAGGTGCGGGAGCCGCGGAACCACTTGGTGAACCGCTGTTGGAGCGGCCACAGCGAATAGGCCAGCACGATCGCCCACATCAGGGCGGAGAGGAACGGCCGCAGAACGAAGAAGCAGCCGAACAACAACAGCATGAGGCCGATCGTCCCCAACACCGGCTCGATCCTGCGCTCCCCCCGTCTGGCCTCGTCGTCGCTCATCCTCGACTCCAGTCTAACGGTAGCCTGGGGAACCGCCAGCACGTTCTCCGGGCCGGGTCAGGTATTTCCGGCCCGGTTTCCCGCGATTTCGTTGGCAATCGCCGGGAAACCGGATGAACTATCCGAATCCCCATGGCCCAACAGCCTCCCAAGTTCACCCGCCACGTGTGGTCGCAGCTCTGGCGGCTGTCCAAGCCATTCTTCTTCGGGAAGACCTGGGGGCGGGCATGGATGATGCTCGGCGGGCTGATTCTTCTTCTGCTGGCGGTCACCGGCGTGGGAGTCCTGGCGAACCAGAAGAACGGGGATCTGTTCACAGCCCTGGAGAAATCGAACGTGCCGGGCTATCAGGCCGCCCTGAAGCTCTATCTGGCCACCTTCGCCCTCTCGATTCCGTTGGCGGCCTTCTCGCGCTACGTGGAGGAGCGGCTGGCATTGAGCTGGCGCGATTTCCTCGCCCGCACGCTGATGAAGCGCTACTTCCACAACCGGGCGTATTTCCGGTTGGGCTCCAGCGAGGAGATCGACAACCCGGATCAACGTATCTCGGAAGACGCGCGCAATTTCACGATCACCACGCTCCGCTATCTCATCATCATCATCAACTCGCTGATCCAGGTGGTGGCCTACAGCAGCGTGCTATGGTTGATCACGCCCCGCCTGGTCTACGTTCTCACCGGCTATGCAATTTTCGGCACCATCGTCGCGTTCCTGATCGGAAAGCGCCTCATCGGACTGAATTACCTGCAATACGAACGGGAGGCTGATTTCCGATACGGACTGGTCCGGGTGCGGGATAATGCCGAATCGATCGCCTTCTACCGCGGGGAACGCCGCGAGCTCTACGACCTGCGCGCCCGCCTCGGTGGCGTGGTGGGAAACATGCGCGTGATCATCCGCCGGAACCTCAATCTGGGCTTCTTCACCAACGGCTACAACTGGATCTCGCTGGTGCTGCCGGTGATCATTGTTGCTCCTCTGTATCTCGATCACGCGATCCGTGCGGATGGGAAACCGGTCGAGTTCGGCGACATCACCCGCGCTGCTGGAGCATTCTCCGTGGTGCTGGCTGCGGTTTCACTGGTGGTCACCCAGTTCGAGGTGCTCAGTGCATTTGCAGCGGGAGTCAGCCGTCTCGGTGGATTGTGGGATTATCTGGATGAACAGGACGCGGAAGACGACCTGGATCAGGAGGGTGAAAACATCGACATCAGCGAGGAAGAGCGGACAATCATTCTGGAGAATCTCACGGTGAAAACCCCGCAAGGACAACGCGTCCTCTTGAAGGATCTCACCTTCCGGCTTCCGCCCGGTCGCAGTCTGCTCATCATGGGTGAGAGCGGTTCGGGCAAGAGCTCGCTGCTACGAACCATCGCCGGACTCTGGAGCTGCGGTGAGGGATTCATCGGGCGACCACCCTACCGCAGCATGATGTTCCTTCCCCAGCGGCCCTACATGATTCCCGGTAGTCTTAGGAACCTGTTGGAATACCCGGGTGCGAAGCAGAAGCCCGATGATGAAAAACTGCGGGAGGTCCTCAAAACCGTGAACCTTCGCAACCTCGCCGGGCGGGTCGATAATGATTTCGAGCGTCAGGCGGACTGGACGAACATGCTCTCACTCGGCGAGCAGCAGCGTGTTTCCTTTGCCCGCCTGCTGCTGCGGAAGCCCGCCATCGCCTTCCTCGACGAATCCACCAGCGCGCTCGATGAACCGAACGAAGAGCGCGTTTACAATTATCTCCGGCAGCACCGTTACACTTACGTCAGTGTCGGTCATCGTTCCACGCTGCTGAAGTATCACGATTGGCTGATGAAAATCGGCAAGGATGGTGCTTGGGAGATCCAGAAGGTCTCCGAGCTGCAGGAGCATCCGGCCGCCGCGAGCCAGGCGGGCCCGGGGCTCTGAATGGCCGGTGAGGGAGCCGGGGCGGAATTCCGTGCCCCGAATATGACGGAATGGTTGCGAAGAAAAGCGTGCGTCCGATTCCGTTAGGGATCGACCTTCGAGGTTCATTTCACGCCATGAAGCCCCGAACGTTCCTCCTCCTGCTGGCCGCGATATCGTGCGGTCTCCCCCTCCACGCTGGCGCGACGCCGGTCACCTCCGTCAACCTCTCGACCTACGTGCGGGTCGGGCGTTATGCCCTGCCGGAACCTCTCCGCACGGCGCTTCCCGCGGGCACGCCGACTTCGAACCTGTTGTGCCAGGAAGCGTCCGGTGTCACCTACAACTGGGATACCGATAGTCTTTTCATCGTGGGAGATGGCGGCCGCTCGGTCACCCAGGTTTCCAAGACCGGGGTTCTCATCGACACGATGACACTCGCCTTGGGCAGCAGCCCGCAGGGCACCGAGTTCTATGACACGGAGGGCATCACCTACATCGGCAATGGTGAGTTCGCCTTCACCGAGGAGCGTGACCGTCAGATCGTGAAGTTCACCTATGCGGCCGGGACCACCCTCACCCGTGCCAATACGAAGACGGTCAAGCTTGGCACCTTCTCGAACAACGAAGGCTTGGAAGGCTTCTCCTATGATCCGCAGACCGGCGGTTTCATCATCGTGAAGGAAATCAACCCGATGGGGATTTTCCAAACGAACATCGATTTCGATCTCGGCACCGCCACCAATGGCTCTCCGACCACCGTCAATTCGGTCAATCTTTTCGACCCGACCTTGCTCGGGACATCGGACTTCGCGGACGTCTTCGCGCTGTCCAATCTGCCTTCGATGACCGGGCAGCCTCAGGCGGGCAACCTGCTTGTCATCAGCCAGGAGTCATCCCGCGTGGTCAATACCGACCGCCTCGGCAATATCGCCAGCACGCTGCAGATTTCCGCCGACCCCGGCGACACCCTGTCCGCAGCGGAGATGCAGCATGAGGGGCTCACCATGGACCGGGATGGCATCCTCTACGTGGTCAATGAAAACGGCGGTGGCGACATCGACCATCCCCAGCTCTGGGTGTATGCCCCTTCTTCCACGCCGAACCAAGCTCCCACGGCGGTGGCAATCACCAATCCGCTGAGCTCCATCGCGGAAAACTCCAGCACCTCGACCGCCTTCAAAGTCGGCGACATCGTGGTGACGGATGACGGACAAGGCACCAACACCCTCAGCCTTGCTGGAGCGGATGCCGCGTTCTTCGAGATCACGAATTCCAGTCTCTATCTCAAGGCCGGCACCGTTCTCGATTATGAGACCAAGAGCAGCTACAGCGTCACCGTCCAGGTGGATGACACCACCGTGGGCAGCACCCCGGATGCCAACACCACCTTCACCCTGACCATCACCGATGTGGTGAACGAAGGTTCGGGCTCTAGCACGGTTTTCATCTCGGAAGTCAATCCGACCGGCAGCAGCAACAATACCTACAACGCCGATTGGTTCGAAGTCACCAATGCCGGAACCACGGCCGTGGATATCACCGGTTGGCAGATGGATGATGACTCCAGGGGCAGCGCCAAGGTCGCGCTCCGCGGCATCACCAGCATCCCGGCTGGCAAGTCGGCGATCTTCTTCGAAGGTGCCGCCGATACCTCCAAGGATGCCACCATCCTCGCCAACTTCTGCACCGCTTGGTTTGGCACCAGCACGCCTCCCGCTGGAGTTCTCATCGGTTTTTACGGTGGCTCCGGAGTGGGACTCAGCTCCGGTGGAGATGAAGTGCACCTCTTCGATGCCACAGGCAATCGCGTCACGGGCGTCGCCTTCGGGTCCGCCACCACCAATGTCACCTTTGACAACAAGGCAGGCCTTGGCAGCTCGGCTCTTCCTGTGCCGACCATCACGACCAAGAGTGCCAGCGGCGTGAATGGCGCCTATGTCTCGGCCAATGGCGCGGAAACCGGTTCCCCGGGAACCACCGGCCGCGTCTTCATCTCCGAGGTCCATCCGACCGGCAGCAGTAACAATTCCTACAAGGCGGATTGGTTCGAAGTCACCAATGCCACCGCCGTGCCGCTCAATATCACCGGCTGGCAGATGGATGATGACTCGCGCGGCTCCGCCAAAGTGGCGCTCCGTGGCGTCACTTCCATTCCTGCGGGCAAGTCGGCGGTGTTCTTCGAAAGCAACGCCAGCGGCACCAATGACGCCAGCATCACCGCCAGCTTCTGCACGGCTTGGTTCGGCAATGCGACACCTCCGACCGGCTTCCTTATCGGTGCCTATGGCGGCTCCGGTGTTGGCCTCGGCTCCGGCGGGGATGAAGTCCACCTCTACGATGCCAGCGGCAATGAGGTTACGGGTGTTGCGTTCGGCTCTGCCACCGCCAACGTCACCTTCGACAACAAGGCCGGGCTCGGCGCCACCGCAGCGCCCTACCCCACCCTCACCATGAAGAGCGCGAACGGTGTGAACGGCGCCTTTGTCTCCACCGACACTGCGGAGACAGGTTCCCCCGGCCTCACCGGCCGCGTGGTCATCACCGAGGTCGCGCCTTGGTCCAGCAGCACTTCCGTGGGCTCCGATTGGTTCGAGGTCATGAATGCCTCTGCCGT
Source organism: Luteolibacter sp. (assembly GCA_049840755.1). GTDB lineage: Bacteria > Verrucomicrobiota > Verrucomicrobiia > Verrucomicrobiales > Akkermansiaceae > Luteolibacter. The sequence continues at coordinate 203,309 of JASGJM010000003.1, forward strand.
GACCGTGGATCTCACCGGTTGGAAGATGGACGACGACTCCGAATCCTTTGCCGGTGGCGCAGCCCTCACCGGAGTGACCACTCTCGAACCCGGAGAACGAGCGATCTTCCTGGAGACCGCCACCCCCTCCACCACCATTCCGGCGTTCCTCACCAACTGGTTCGGCGCGAATTCACCGGCAAGCCTCAAGGTCGGCAGCTACTCCGGATCGGGTGTCGGATTGAGCACCTCCAGCGATGCGGTGAATTTGTTCAACAGCAGCGGCATCCGCCAATCCGGTGTTTCCTTCGGTGCTTCTCCAAACGGTAGTCCGCTCGGCACCTTCGAGAATCCAACCGGCATCGCCTTCGGTGCCATCTCGCAGATCAGCGTTCCCGGCATCAATGGTGCCTTCGTGGCCAAGAATTCCCCGGACCAAGTGGGATCACCTGGAACCATCGCCAGCAGCGGACCGCTCGATTTCAGCCTATGGCTCAGTGCGAACAATCTCAGTTCGTCCGGATTCTCCACCGACACCAATGGCAACGGCACGAAGGATGGCGTCGAGTTCTTCTTCAACGTGAAGAAGGCCTCGGACATCAAGAACCTGCCGAAGCTCACCACCGTCAGCGGTGACAGATTGCTGACCTACACCACACTGAACAGCGCCTCCGGAGTGACTGGGGTCTTGGAATACTCGGATGACCTCGGAACCTCCCATGCTTGGGCTTCGGCGGTTTCCGGCACGGACTATCAGGTCGTCACCTCGACCAGTGCCAACGGTCAGACCACGACCACCCTGCGCCTGCTCAGCAGCTCGGCGGCGAAGTTCTGGCGCTACCGCGTGACCCAGTAATCTCCTTCATCGGTTAGTGCGAACGGCCTTCCCGACTCAGGGAGGGCCGTTTTTTGTTTTCATGAAACGGGCTTCGGATCCACCGGAACATCAGTTACGCTGAAAGCAACTCCACCTATGATGGCATCCTTCACCCGTTCTCTCGCCCTTGCCCTGCTCTTCACCTCTGCCATCCATGCGGAAGAGCACGGTGGGGAAGATGCCTATGCGAAGACGATCTCCGTCACCCCGCTGATGAAAACCCAGGTGGATGCTGCCGGCAAACCGATCACATGGCCTGCGGCTCCAGCCGAGGTTTCAGCAGTCCGCGTCGAGATCCCGCCGGGAGCGGAAACCGGCTGGCACAAGCACCCGGTTCCCTGCTTCGCTTATGTTCTGGAAGGCGAGCTCACGGTCCGGCTCGAATCAGGGGCCACCAAGCAGCTCAAGGCGGGAGACGCCTTCGCCGAAGCCGTCGACGTGATGCACAACGGCACCAATACCGGCAAGGTACCGGTGAAGCTGGTCATGTTTGCCGCAGGCCAGGCGGACAAACCCTACGCGGAAAAGAAATAGGAAGCTTCCGGGCAGCGGCGGAACGGATCTGCCACCGCCCGGAAAGGTCGCCGTCTCAGGCTTTCACCCGCTCCAGCTTGATCGGATAGGTGCGGCCGGAATTCCACTGCGCGACGTAGATGCTCTGCTCGTCGTCGATCAGGATTCCGTGGGGATTGGTGAACACCTTGGTGTCACATCCCATGCTTGCGATCTTGCCGTCGACATAGGTCGGAGCAGGAGCCGCAAGATTGGAGATCAGCTTCCGCTGGGGATCGAGGACACTCAGGAATCCGTTGATCGGCAGCTTTTTGTCCGGTTGGTTCTGATTGCCACGCAGGTGCGGGATGATCGTGTGATCGCCGAAGGGCACGATGAAGTTCGGAGCAGCTCCGGGCAGATCGAGGATATCGACCAAGGCCCCATCGAGCGTGTAGCGCTTCAACTTCCCTTCCGTGCGGGAAGTGATCCAGAGGAGGTTCTTCGAGTCACGGGTGTCCACCCATGCGCCATGTGCGCAGACGAGTTTCGCACCGTCCGGCTCATTGCCGCCGAAGCATTTCACCCACTCACCTTTGGCATCATAGCGGTGGCACCAGCTCTTGCCGTAGCCATCCACCACGAAGAATCCGCCATCAGGAGCGAGGGCGACATGGGTGGGCTTGAACTCAGCAGCCTTGGTGTATTTGCCGCTCTGCTCCGGGTAGTCCCAGGTGCGCAGCACCTTGCCATCGAGGGTGGTCTTGTAGAACTGGTGGCGGTCGTGGTCGGTGACGTAGAAGAATTCCTCACCATTCTCCACCAGCAGGGTGAACCCGTGCGCGCCCGGCCATTCGGTGCCCCACTTGCCCAGCAGTTTCCCCGCCTTGTCGTAGATGATGACGTTGTTCTTCGTCTCATTCGTGAGCAGGAAAATCCGGCCGTCCTTGGTCTGGATCATGCCGTGGCAGTCCTTCACCGGTGTCTCGGCATCAAGCACGCCCCAGCCCGGAACCACACGCCATTTGTAGGCTCCCTGGCCGAGCACGGCAGCTCCCGTGGAAGGGTCCTGGGATTGGGAGAACCCGGTGGTGCTAAGGGCCGCCATGGCGGCGGACAAGGAAATCAAGAACTCGCGGCGGTCAACATTCATCATGCTCATGGCAGACGAATCCTACGATTCCGCAAAGGAAATACTTTCCATGATATGCGTCGGCATGCCGGAACCTTTTCCCGGCATGCCGACAGCAAATTGATCAGCGCAGGAAGGCCTCGTGAAGACCACCATCCACCGTGATGATCTGTCCGGTGGTCTTGCTGAGACGCTCCGTTACGAGGAGGAAGTAAGCTTCAGCCTGATCCGCCGGAGTGATTGGCGACTTGGTCAGCGTGCGGTCCGCGTAGAACTGGGCAAGCTTCGTGACCAAGGATTGCGTCTCCTCGTCATCGGAATAAGGGATGTTGTACTTCGCAAGGCTGCCGATCACGCGGTCGCGCGGGAACATGGCCGAGCCCTGCACCACGGTGGCGGGAGCCACACCATTGACGCGTACCAACGGGGCCAGCTCGATGGCAAGCTCGCGGACCAAATGGTTCGCGGCCGCCTTGCTGGTGTCGTACGCAAGGCTGCCCTTCTTGGCCACGGCGGCGTTCGCGCTGGTGGTCAGCACCAATGCGCCGCGCAGTCCTTGTTCCTTCCAAGTCTTGTAAGCTTCATCCGCCACGAAGTAGCTACCCGTGACGTTGATGTTGAACGTGAGAGCCCACTTCTCATCCGAGATGTGACCGGTAGTGTCGCTTGGCACGAAGATGCCGGCGGTCACTTCGATGGCATCGAAGCCACCGTAGGCGAGAGCCACCTGATCGAGCATCGTGCGGATGCTGGCACGGTCGGTGATGTTCGCACCCAATCCGATCGCCGGGCCGCAGCCTGAAACGCCACTCCCCGCCACGCCGATGCCGACGCCATACTTGTCCGTGATTTCCTTCGCCGTCGCTTCCGCAGCGTCTTTGTTGAGGTCCACGCAGACGATATGAGCACCTTCCTTGACCAGGCGATGGGCGGTCTCCTTGCCAATGCCGCTGCCTGCCCCGATGACAATGTGGATCTGACGGGCCAGTTCCTTCTCGGCGGGCATGCGCTGGAGCTTTGCTTCTTCCAGCAGCCAGTATTCGATATCGAAGGCTTCCTGTTGTGGCAGCGCGATGTATTCATCGATCGCTTCCGCGCCACGCATTACTTCCACCGCGCAGTTGTAGAACTCGGCGGTCACACGTGACTCGGACTTGTCCTTGCCCCAGGCGATCATGCCGATACCCGGAATGAGAATCACGGTGGGGTTCGGATCGCGCATCGCCGGGGAATTGGCGTGCTTGCAGGCATTGTAGTAAGCCGCGTAGTCCTTTCGATACTGCTCCAGCCCGCTCTCAAGAAGAGCCTTGAGGCTTGCGAGATCACCGGTCTGCGGATTCCACGCGACGTAAAGCGGCTTGATCTTGGTGCGGAGGAAATGGTCCGGGCAGGACGTGCCGAGTTCCGCCAGGCGTGGAGCATCGGCGGAGTTCACGAAGCGCAGGATCTTTTCATCATGCTGCACGGTGCCGATGAAACGCCTCTGTGCGGAGACCTTGCCACGCAACCAAGGAAGGATGGCTGCCAGCGTGGCATCACGCTCGGTTGCTCCGAGGGATTGGTATTTCCCACCGCCGAAGGCCTTCGCATCGCCACCTTTGGCTTGGTATTTGCCCTCGATGTAGTCCGCTGCCTTCTCGATGAAATCCAAGGTATGGACGTAGCAGGTCTTGTCATCGTCGTCCCATGAGATGAAGCCATGCTGGCCCATCATGATCGCCTTCACTTCCGGGCCCTTGCGCTCGATCTCCTGCATCGCCAGTCCGAGTTCGAAGCCCGGCCGCATCCACGGCACGTAGGACATCGTTCCGCCGAAGATCTCTTTTGTGAGCTCCTTGCAGCGACGGCTGGCAGCGATCGAGATGATCGCATTCGGGTGCATGTGATCCACGTGCTTGCCGGTGAGGAAGCTGTGGAGCGGTGTGTCGATCGAGGACGCCCGCGGGTTGAGATTGAAGGTGGTGTGGGTGAACATGCCCACCATCGAATCCTCGGCGGGAGTCTTCAGGCCGTTGTCCGGCAGGGCTGCATAGATGCCCTGGAGCCCGATGAGCTTCTCTTGATAGAGAGACGAGAAATTCTCGCGTTTGCTGGTGCGCAGGTCGCCGCCGGAACCCTTCACCCAAAGCACCTCCACCTGACCGCCGGTAAGCGGATCTTTTTCCATTACTTTCGAGGAAGTATTGCCGCCGCCGGTGTTGGTGATGCGCTGGTCGCTGCCGAGAAGGTTGGAGCGGTAGACGAGCCGCTCCACGGGATCGAGGCCCGCGGCATGGGAATCCTCCCATTTGTAGCTCACATGATGATAATCTTCTGGTTTGACCATGGTAGGAAGGTTTGGGAAGGAATGATGCCTCGCGCTTTCCAGTGCAGCATTGAAATCACTAAATCAACAGAAAATCCCACAAATTCCCACATGCTGCCCGTAGAGCGTCAAAACCGCATCCTCAAGCAGGCCCGGACCCATGGTACGGTCCGCACCATCGACCTTGCCAAGGACTTCGATGTCGCAGAGGAAACCATCCGCCGCGATCTCGATTTCCTCAGCCGCCGCGGGCATTTGAAGCGGACCCACGGCGGAGCGATGGACAACTCCGCCCCTCTCGCCGAGCTGCCGTATTCCGAGCGGGAAAGCCGCCAACTTGACGAAAAAACCGCCATCGCCAAGGAGGCGGTGAAGCTGATTTCGCCGAACGAAACCCTCCTTTTTGATGCCAGTTCGACGGCCCTCCAGCTCGCATCCCACATTCCGATCGGCCTGCCACTGCGGGTGGTCAGTCATTCGATCGCGGTGCTGGAGCGCATGGCCGGTCATGAGAGCATCGAGTTGATCCAGTTGGGCGGGGTTTATGAACCTCGTGGCCGCCGTTACAGCGGTCTGCTCACAGAGCTTTCACTTCGCGCCATCCGGATCGATCGCTTTTTCTTCTCAGCAAGCGGCTGCGACCCAGTCCGGGGTCTTAGTGAACCGAACTCCGAGCAGGCTCGTCTGAAACGCGTGATGATCGAGCACTCGGCATGGAACTGCGCCCTTCTCGACCACACCAAAATGGGCGGCCAGGACGATTATTTCTTTGCCCAGCTTCACGAGATCAACGCCTTGGTGACGGATGGGCAAAGCCGCGGTTACGCGAAGGCGAACTTCAAGAATACGCCTTTCGCGTTGAAATTCAGCCGCTGACCAGCCCCAATGGTCTGTGATCGCTTGGGGAAATAGCTGCGATTTTGCCCGGAAATGTGATTTTTCTTCCGTTTTTTCACGTTTATCCATGAATCGCTTTCAACATGCCTGACCTTGAACCGATCCATGGAGAACCCAGTTGGCAACTGTCCAACGATGTGGTGGATCTCGCCGTGACCCGTCAGGGCGGTCACCTCGCGCCGGTCACCTTCCGGATCGGGGAACGGACGGTATCCCCTTACTCGCTTTCTCCCTGGACCCGCGACGAGATCTCGGAAGACCTCCCCTGGCTGCTGCGGGTCTTGCGCGGCGATTTCTTCTGCATCCCCTTCGCAGGTTCGAAGGAGCTTCCTCCCCACGGCGACTCAGCCAATCATGAGTGGAGCCTCCTTGCGAGTTCTCCGGATCGTCTGAAACTCTCAATCCCGGGAGGCGTGGAGGGCTCCGCTGTTGAGAAGATCCTCACGCTGCGTTCCGGCGAAACCGCCGTCTATCAGGATCATCGCCTGAGCGGGTGGGACGGCGACTACAACTACGGCAATCACCCGATCCTCGATCTCTCCGGTCTACCCGAAGGCGCGGGACGCGTCAGCGTTTCTCCTTTCCGCTGGGCTTCGGTGTTCGACGGCGTGTTCTCCAATCCCGATCAGGAGGAATACGGACTTCTGGCTGCGGGAGAAACTTTCACCGACCTCCGTGCCGTGCCCTTGGCCGCCGGAGGCACAACCGACCTGACCCGCTATCCCGCCCGTGCCGGTTCCGAAGATCTCGTGATGATGGTCAACGAGCCATCCACCAGCGATCAACCCTTCGCATGGTCCGCGGTCGTTCTGGATGGCTACGTGTGGTTCTCGTTGAAGAATCCGGCCGATTTTCCCGCCACTTTGTTCTGGCTCTCGAATGGTGGCCGCCATCGCTCGCCATGGTCGGCCCGCCATCTCGGGCGCATCGGCATCGAGGAAGTTTGCTCCTACTACTGCTATGGTCTGGAGGAGGCGCGGGAGGACCGGCTTGCGGACCTCGGTATTCCGACCAGCCGTCATTTCCATCCGGACGAGACGGTCTCGCTGCGCATCGTTCAAGCCGTGGCCGCCGTGCCTGCTGGCTTTGGCGCGGTAGCTTCCATCGTCCCCGACGGCCTTTCACAAGTCGTCATCCGTGATGAACACGGCACCGCCGTCACGACTGCGATCGACTGGCCCTACGTTCTGTGACTCAAAAAATCTCATCTCATCTCATCCCATGACCCAACCCCGTACCACGAAAGACCTGACCACGCGTTCGGGCAATGTCCGCGCCGCCGTTGAAGCTCATCTGAAGGAAACCGGCGGCTTGCTCCGTCTCGCCCCTTGCTGGGTACCGCGTTCGTTCCTCCAACCCGGCAAGCGCCTGAAGCTGCATCCGGACGATCTCTACGCCTTCGGATTGAACCGTGGCGGCATCGACGAGCGCTGGTTCGCCTCCACCACCGAGGCCGCCAACGACAACCGCACCGAAGATGAGGGACTCTCCTACGTGGTCGCAGGTAACGAGCGTTTCACGTTGAAGGACGCCGTCGCCGAGTGCGGCGCGGAGCTCATCGGCGAGGCCATCTGGAACAAGTATGGCAAGTGGCCGGTGTATTCGAAGTTCTTCGACAACATGGGGCCGATCCCGCACCACATGCACCAGGACGCCGCCCAGGCCGCGCTGGTGGGCCAGGAAGGCAAACCGGAGTCCTACTACTTCCCGCCTCAGCACAACAACGTCGGCAACAACTTCCCCTACACCTTCATGGGCTTCGAGCCCGGCACGACGAAAGAGCAGGTCCGCGAATGCATCGCCAACTGGAACAAGGGTGACAACGGCATCCTCGATCTCTCGAAGGCCTATCGTCTCAAGCCCGGCACCGGCTGGCTGATCGACCCATGCATTCTCCACGCTCCGGGCTCGCTCTGCACCTACGAACCACAGTGGGGTTCCGACGTTTTCGGCATGTATCAGTCGCTCGTCGAAGGCCGCGAAGTGCCATGGGATCTCCTCGTGAAGGACATGCCTGCGGACAAGCACCAGGACATCGACTTCATCGTCGATCAGCTCCACTGGGAGAAGAACGTCGATCCGAACTTCAAGGACAACCACTACCTCGAGCCGATCGTTTGCGAGGAAAGCGAAGGCCACGTCGACAAGTGGATCGTCTATGGCAAGGTGGACAACTTCCAGTATTTCACCGCCAAGGAGCTCACGCTCAAGCCGGGTGCGAAGGTCACGGTGAAGGACAACGGTGCCTACGGTCTGATCGTCGTTGCCGGTGAAGGCCATGCCAACAAGCTGCGCCTGAACTGCCCGAAGCTGATCCGTTTCCACGATCTCACACAGGACGAATTCTTCGCTACCGAAGCCGCCGCGAAAGCCGGCGTGGTGTTCGAGAACACCTCCGAGACCGAGGACCTCGTCTGCCTGCGCTACTTCGGTCCGGAAGTGAATCCGAATGCCCCGGCGCTGGGTGCTTATAAGAAATAATTCAAAACCACGAGTGACACGAATGGTCACGAATCGGTGAAACCCTGATAGTATCTTCGTTCGTGTCCATTCGTGGTTCAAATCCTCTAGATTCCCCTACCCCATGAAACTTCACAATGCGATGTGGCCCGGTCTGGTCGGCAAGGAACCCGGCACCGACCACCCACCCATCCCGCTTGATCACATGATCGAGCTCACGGCGGCCTCCACGGTGAATGGCCGTAAATTCGACGGCATCGACCTCTTCCTTTTCCATCCGCACACCGACCCGGACGCTTCCGAGATCGAGCTGCGCGGCATGGCCGACAAGATCGCCGCCAAGGGCCTGTCCGTTGGATCGCTGGTTGCTCCCGTCTGGCCGGGCACCGTGGGTGGCTGCGCGTTCGGCAGCGACGATGATCGCAAGAACTTCATCCTGGCGGTCGAGAAGGCCTGCCGGATCGCAAAGATTCTGAACGAGCACGGCGTCCGGAAGTCAGGCATCATCCGCATCGACTCCGCAGGCGGTCCGGAAGCGTTCCTCCAGGATCCCGTCGGCAACACCAAGAAGCTCGCCGAGACATTCCGCGAAGCCGGCAAGGTGGCTGAGCAGCACGGCGAACGTCTTGCCGCAGAGGGCGAGATTTGCTGGGGCGGCATGCATTCCTGGAAGGCCATGGTGAACACCCTGGAAGCGACCAACCTGCCCGGCATCGTCGGCTTCCAGGCGGACCTCGCCCACACCTACCTCTATCTCCTCGGTTACAATGCGCCGGAGGCCGCGCTGCTCGCCGCCGACTATACCGAGGAAGAGTTCTGGAACGCCTACGCCCAGATGACCGACGTGCTGCGCCCGTGGACGATCGACTTCCACGTCGCCCAGAACGACGGCTCCGTACACGGCACCGGCTCCCACGACAAGACCGGTCGCCACTGCCCGGCGGATGATCCGAACGGCAAGCTCGATATCGCACGCGCCTCCACCTACTGGCTCAAGGGAGCGGCCGATCGCGGGATCCAGCACATCTGTTGGGATGGCTGCATGTTTCCGAATGCCACCCTCGAGAACCCGTCCACCTGGGACACCATCCTCGCCACCATGATCCAGGTGGACGAAGCCCTCTAACTTTCTTCAGACATGTCCAAAAAGGAAATCCGCATCGGCCTCATCGGCTACGGCTTCATGGGGCGCACCCATTCGAACGCCTACTCGCAGCTCACGCACTTCTTCGATACCCAGCACGTCCCGGTTCGCCAGGCAGTCTGCGGCCGCGATGAGGAGAAGGTGAAGGCCTTCGCCGAGAAGTGGGGCTATGCCTCCTACGAAACCGACTGGCGCGAGCTGGTGAAGCGCGAGGACATCGACGCCGTCGACATCTGCACGCCAAACGATTCCCATGCCGAGATCGCCCTCGAGTGCATCAAGCACGGCAAGATGATCCTCTGCGAAAAGCCCCTCGCTCTCAATGGCGAACAGGGCGAGCAGATGGTGAAGGCCGTGGAGGCATCTGGTCTGCCGAACCTCGTCTGGTACAACTACCGCTTCCTCCCGGCCGTCACTCTGGCGAAGAACATCGTCGATGCCGGCGAACTCGGTCGCATCTTCCACTACCGCGCCAACTTCCTGCAGGACTGGACCATTTCCCAGGATCTGCCGCAGGGTGGTGCCGGATTGTGGCGTCTCGATGCCGCGGCCGCGGGTTCCGGGGTGACCGGTGACCTCCTCGCCCACTGCATCGATACCGCCCGCTGGATCAATGGCGACATCGTGCAGGTCTCCGCGATGACCGAGACCTTCATCAAGGAGCGCGTCCACACGGCTACCGGTGAGAAGCAGTCCGTCACCATCGATGATGCCTGCGCCTTCCTCGCCCGATTTGAGAACGGCTCGCTGGCCATTTTCGAGTCCACCCGCTACGCCCGCGGTCACAAGGCTCTCTACACCTTCGAGATCAACGGCGAGAACAAGTCGCTGGCTTGGGATCTCCACGATCTCAACCGCCTCTCATACTTCGACCACGGAGTTCCCGGTGATCGCCGGAGCTGGGGCAGCATCCACTGCTCGGATGGTGACCATCCCTACGCGGGCAACTGGTGGGTGCCGGGACTCTGCCTCGGCTACGAACACTCCTTCATCCACGAGCTCTACGAATTCTTCAAGTCGCTCGATGATCCCTCGGCCAAGAAAGCCTACCCGGATTTCCGCCATGCGCTCGGCACGCAGTATGTCTGCGATGCCGTCCTCGAGTCTGCGAAGACCGGACAGTGGGTGGACGTGAAGAAAGCCTGATCCCTCTCTTCATCGCTTTTGCGCAAGCCGGTTCCTTCTCGGAGGAACCGGCTTTTTCATGGGCGGGACATCGCTACCGCCCTAAAAAAATCAGCGGACCTCGCTTGGGAAACCACCACGTTTCCAACGAGGTCCGCCGTTGCACAGCCCACCTGGGCTGCTTCAACTCATCAGCATCACCAAGGCCAGAACCGCGACGACCGCGGTGAGACCTGCGATGTGGACGAAACTGTAACCACTCTTCCCTCTCTGCGAGGTATCCGGTACGGGATCATCGTGGATGTAGGATGGTGAATTCATGGCTGGTTGTGATTGGGATCTGTCATGCGGCGACCGACCGCTTCGGGACGTAGGTGTGGAGCCAATCCGCAACAGCGGCCGCGACCTCTTCCCAACCGGGTTGGTCGCAGATCAGGTGGCTCCGCTTCGGGAACTCAAGGAAGCCGGTGACACTTGCGGCATCTTCATAGGCCTCTGCATTACGGCGACCGAGCGAGTCCGGGACGATCTCGTCTTTTTCCGCAGCGACAATGAGAAGCGGGACATGCGGCAACTCGACATCCAGATGGCCGTCATCACCGAATGCATCCCGCAGGACGTTGCGGCTTTCATGCACGGCAAGTTGCTCAAGAGCTTGTCACTCTCCTCCCGGGTAAGCGTGTTCGCAAACTCCGCATGGAATTTCTCCTGCGTCATGCGGCTGACCGAGTTCCCTGCAAAAGGATTGGTGACGGATGCCACCATGCGGATGAATCCCCAGTCGCAACTCGCCATGCAGTTGGGCGCGACCGAGCAGATGGCGACGGCTGCTGCCGCACGGTGGCGGCTCATCAGCTCCTGGGCTACCAGACCACCCAGCGAGTGGCCGATGAGGATCGGCTTTTCCGGGAGCCGGGCGATGATGGCGGAGTAGTGCCGGATCAAATCTTCCATGGTCAGTCCACCCAAGGGCGCGGGCGGACCACTCCGGAGATTCCGGGGCTCGCCATCGTGGTAGGGCCAGGATGGTGCCTCGCAGTCATAGCCGCGGGCTTCGAAGAAACGCACCCAGTTGTCCCAGCTCTTGCCATTGAGGAACATGCCGTGGATGAAGATGATGGGCGCTTTCATGACGAAGATGGGTGATGCCCATTTTTCTAGCTCCCCTCATGCCAGCACGATCGAATCGCGCCCAACTACACACAAATCAGAAACTTGTGATGATTTCCGCGATTTTCAATCCATGCTCCGAGCGCCTTCCCCGGTGCATTCCTAAATGTGGAAAGTGCATTTTGCTATCACCCGGAACTGCCCGCAAAATTTTCGAGCATCCTCTCCGGGATGTGACAGGATAGCGCAAACCCGGATGAACGAACCACCCCAGCGCGCTGTTAGATCCCGCCCTCTCCAGCGACGGAAATCCTCCGCCGACGCGCTCTCCGGCATCTGGGCGCTGAGTTTGAGTGCGTTTGTCATCGGGATCGCATGGTTCGGACACGAGATCATCGTGCCACTCGCGCTGGCAGCCCTTTTGACATTCCTCCTCATTCCGCTGGTCGACAGGCTCCAACGCTGGATCGGACGAGTGGCAGCGGTGATCCTCACCATGCTGTTGATTCTGGGAGGAACGATCGCCGCCGGCTGGGCAATCTCACACCAGGCGGTGGACCTCGCGAACCGTCTGCCCGACTACAAGGAGAACCTGCGAGCAAAGCTCCAAGTCGATCCAGTTGCCTAGCGGTGCTGGCTTCAAACGGCTTTCCGATACCTTTGAAGATCTGAAGAAGGAGCTCCCTGCAGGACTGGGTGCGAAGCCAAAGGAAGAGACGAAGCCAGCCACCAATCCCACTGAGGCACCCCCGCTGCCGGTGAAGGTCGTGGATGACGGCAAAGCCATTCATTGGAACTCATTCAATCCCTGGCATCACCGGTTTCTCGGCCCGCTGGGCACGGCGGCGTTGGTGCTGCTGCTCGTGACGTTCATGTTGCTGAAGCATGAGGACCTGCGCTCACGGTTTATCCGGTTGATGGGCCAAGGGCGCATCAGCTCCACCACCCGCGCCCTCGATGATGCGGGCATGCGCATCCGGCGTTATCTGCTGATGCAACTGGTGGTGAATCTGGTCTACGGCTTCTCGCTGTGCATCGGTCTTTATTTCATCGGCGTGCCGAATGCGTTGCTGTGGGGTGCCTTGGCGGCCGGACTCCGGTTCATCCCTTACATCGGGCCGTGGATTGCAGCATCTTTCCCGATGCTGCTATCGCTGGCGGTCTCGCCATCATGGCTGACACCGGCGCTGACACTCGGATTGTTCATCGCCATCGAACTCGTCACCAACAACGTGTTGGAGCCATGGTTGTATGGATCGAGCACTGGCGTTTCGTCCATTGCCCTCATCGTCGCGGCCGTGTTCTGGACCTGGCTCTGGGGACCGGTGGGCTTGGTGCTCTCGACTCCCCTCACCGTTTGTCTGGTGGTGATGGGGCGCCACATCCCGCAGCTCTCTTTCCTCAGCGTGCTGCTCAGTGAAGAAGACGCGCTGACACCCGCGGAAGATTTTTATCACCGCCTGCTGCGGCGTGGAGAACACGATGAGAGCGATCAAATCGAAGCCTACCTGAAGGAGAACTCCCTCAACGACCTCTACGACTCGGTATTGATCCCGGTGATGATCGCAGCCGAGGCGGACTACGCGCGTGGCATGGTCGATGAGGAACAGCGCGAATGGGTGGTGCGTGCGTTGCACTCGATCGTCGAGGACCTCGATCACGGCGAACCCTCCACGACGACCGATCCATCCTCCCAACCGGTCTGCCGGGTCTATTGCCTGCCCGCCCGTGCGGAGCGGGATGAGCTGGTCGGCGCAATGCTGGCCAATGCTCTGCATCATGAAGGATTCGATGCCCGCCATGCTGTTGGCCGACGGATGGCAGAGGGATTGGTGGCCCAGTTCAGCGATGACCCGACGGACGTGGTGTTCATCTCAGCCGTCGAGCCCACCACCGCCAATCACGCCCGGGCGTTGTGTGAGAAAATCCGGGCAAGCGTTCCGGATCAGAAAGTGGTGGTCGGTCTGTGGGGAAGGCTCGGCGACATCGAGCATGTCACCGAGGAACTCAAACTCTCCGGAGCGGATGAAGTCTTCGCCACCATCGCCGAAGCCGTGGCGTTCTGTGAAGGATTCGCTCTCCAATGGGCGGACGATGTGATGGAAGCGCCCCGACCGGACAACGAAGCGGAGCGCCAGCACAGCCTGGATCAGCTCGACTTGCTTTCCCCGGAGCCCATGCCGGCGCTGGACCGGCTGACCGCCAAGCTCGCCCGTGTCTTCGAGGTGCCTGTCGCCAGCGTAACCCTCGTGGACGAGCACCGGCAATTCTTCCGCGCCAACAGCGGCCTGCCATCGAACCTCCGCGAAACACCGCGCGATCTCTCCGTCTGCGGGCACGTGGTCTATCAGGACGAGCTGATGGTGGTGGAGGATCTCCTGCGGGATCGCCGCTTCGCCAACAACCTCTTCCTAAAACAGCACGGAATCCGCTTCTACGCCGGAGCGCCCATTCACTCCAGCGATGGTCAGGCAATCGGTGCGCTCTGCCTGATGGATACCAAGCCGAGACGCTTCACGAAACGGGAGCGACGGCTGCTGGCTGAACACGCGGCGGAACTCTCGCGTGAAATCGGCCAGCTCCCAGGATATTGCCTAGCGGGGCTGGTGGGTTTCAGTCATCACGGCTCCGTTCCGCATGACACTCAAACTTCCTGCTTTCTCCGCGCCCGGCCGATTCTGGCGGGGCAATCTCCACACCCATTCCACGAGATCGGACGGCGTGCTCGATCCCGAGGAAGTCTGCCGCCGTTACCAGGCCCAGGGTTACGACTTTCTGGCCCTCACCGATCACTTCATCGGCCGCTATGACTATCCCATCGTGGATACTCGGTCGATGCGCACTGAGAGCTTCACCACCATCCTCGGGGCGGAGCTCCACTCCGGGGCCATGTCGAACGGTTCCCTGTGGCACATTCTCGCGGTCGGCCTGCCGGACTCGTTCGCGCCATCGAACTCCCCGACCTTCGCCCCCTGCGACGATCAGGAGTCCGGACCGGAAATCGCCACCGGCCAAGTGCTGGCCGTCGTGCGTCGCCATCGCCCATCCCCAATGGTCCGGCATGACCTTGGAGGACCTGGCTGCTCAATCACCGCGGCGCATGCGGTCGAGATCTACAACCACACGTCCGCCGTCAATTGCGACCGGCCCGATGGCTTTGTGATCGCGGACCTGCTTCTCAGTGAAGGCCGAGACCTGACGATGATCGCCACCGATGACGCCCATTTCTCCGAGCCCAGCCAGTTCGGCGGCTGGGTGATGGTAAAGGCGGAGGAGAATGAGCCGGAAGCCTTGCTGGCGGCCCTCAAGGCCGGGCACTTCTATTCATCCCAAGGACCGGAGCTCCACGACGTGTGGATCGAAGACGGGAATCTCGTGGTGGAAAGCTCCGCCGTCGTTTCAGTGGTCGTGCTTGGCCGCGGCACCCTGACGACCTCGGTCCACGGCTCATCGATGACCCGGACCGTGGTATCGCTGGAGCGTTTCAAAAGCAGCCCGTGGTTGCGCGTCTCGGTCATCGATGCGGCCGGTAAGCGCGCGTGGTCGAATCCGATCCGAGCTCCTCTGAGCTGATCCTGCTCAAACATCCAACCACGCCTCGAACGGGGCGTGGTTTTTCATGTCATACTGCCAGGTTCGCATTCCCATGGCGCTGCCGGTGGCAATGTTCGCAGCCAGATCGTCGATGTAGATCGTCTCTTCTGGATTCAACCCATAAGTGCGGATGGCGTATTCATAGATCGCCGGATGGGTTTGATCGCGCCGACTTCGAATGAGAGCACCGCCCCGTGGAATTGCGCGAACTCCGGATAATTCCGCGTGATCCACGGCCAGTGGATCGAGTTGATATTGGAGAACAAAATCAGCCGGTGGCCCTCCGCCACCAGACGCTCGACCACCCGCCACATCGGAGTGTTCGGAACGAAGATGTTCCTCCAGATATCGCGGAACTCATCGAGCGAGGCCGAAGCTCCAGCCGTTCAAGCGCCCAGGCGATGAACTTCTCCTCGGGAATCTTTCCTGCCTCGAAATCATCCTTCCTCTCCAACAGCCGCTCCATGCGCCCATGCGGATCATCGATCCCAGCCGGTAGCAGTTTCGCAAGTGAGCTCTCGAAATCGAAGTCGAGCAACACCCGGCCGATATCAAAAAGGAAGGTCATGAACCGCTCTTCGTTTTTCCCGCTGCGAGCGTATCAAGAATGAAACGGGCGGCGTGCAGGGCTCCGGCGTTCCGACCATGACGGGCCAGCGCCTGTTTCATCTGACGCCAGCGCGCTCCACTATCACGCAGCAGGTCTGCCGTCGCAGCACCAACAAGCGCAGGTGTCTCGGCGAGGGAGCCTCCGCCGATGGACTCCAGCAGCCGGAGGTTCCCCTCCTCTTGCCCGGGGACCAGATGGTGAATGATCATCGGACAACGGGCTGCAATGGCCTCGTGAACGGTCGCTCCGCCCGCTTTGCCCACGATCAGATGGTGGGTGTTGAGCAGCTCCGGCACGCGCCGTGTCCAACCGATGATCCGGACGCGACCTTTGTAGGTGTCCTTGATCTCCTTCGCCCGGCTCCACAGCAGCCGCACGTTCCGCCCCAATACAATGGTCAGCTTCACGTTCGGAGAGGCTTCCAGCAGCGCGCGGCTGATGCGCCGGACGTAAGGCAGCTTGGCAGTCGGGAAATACAGCACCCGGAAGGCGTCACAGGAGTCGCTGCATTCCACGGGTTCCAACGTGGAAAACGCCGGATTGACCGGAAAGCCGGTGTCGATGAGACGTCCGGCCTCAAGCCCACTGCGGATCATCGCCTCACGGGTCGCAGGATCGGTCACCAGCCAATAATCGGTCGGAGCCTTCAGCCATGCGGCGTTGATTTCGATGGAATCGGTCACCACCGTGAATACCGGCAGCTTCCGGTTTTCGCGAAAATGCGCTCAAGAAAATAAGGATAAAGGGGATACGTCGAAATGATCGCGTCCGCCTGAAAGTCCTCCACCAGCTTCTCCAGGCAATTCTCCGGCTTCCGCATCAGTGGCAGCCGTGGGCGGCGGAAATCCTGCCGATCCGTCGAGCGGTAGACGCGCGCCCACAATTTCGGACTATAAGTGGTGGCGTGAGGCGATAGCCTCGGGCAAGCCACTCGTCGAGACCGGCGCTCCCAGCTTGCAGGGATCCGCCACACGCGTGATCGCGCCTTGAGCGTCCAAAGCGAGTCCCAGATTCCGGGCGGCGCTGTTGTGGCCTTCTCCGAAGGCGGCGGTGATGATGAGGAGACGGGGCGGCATTCGGGGCTCGTGGCCGGGTTTTAAAGTCATCCGAACGTTGCGTCGATGGGCATTTCGGGCTTTTGTGACTTTGCACATGGCGAGGGACCCCGGAGAAGCAGGCGCGGTTGAAGGTGGTGGATGATGCGGCCGTCAAGCCGGAGGCAGTGGTGAGGTTGAAACCCTCCGGCACCGATTTTCCCCGGACGGAGCCCCCCTTGCCCACTCCGGGAAGGGTTCTACTTCACTCCGCTACCAGCCCCGCTCCAGCTCCGCCCATTCTCGAACCGGAGCATTCCGACTCCAGGATCCATGAACGGCGCACCCATGATCCGACGATCGAGGTCCTGATCGAGGACACAAGCACGACGGTTAAGCCCATCGAGGAGACCTGGAACAATGAAGAACGGGCCCGCACACCGGTCCCATGGGGATGGTTCGCGCTCTTCGGCCTGCTCTGCGGAGGCGCGGTGGTTTGGTCTCTGGTGAACGTCAGCACCAGCGATGAAAAAACCGCCGTCTATCGTGACGAGTCTGTCGCACATTTGGAGCAAAGACGCGCAGGAAAACGCGGCTGCGGAAGAACGGGTGGATCGCATCACCCACGCCGCGCAAGCCTTCGTGGCGGCCGGCTCCCTGGATGCCATGCAACCCCTCGTCCGCCAACCGGCACGGGTATGTCCGCTGATGGAGGCTAATGCCGCCACCCCTTCAACCCGGCCGCTATCGTTCGCTGGAGACCTTCCGTCCCATCACTCTCGCGGACAAAGCCTCCTTCTGGCAGGTCGGCTGCCTCCTTGCGGACGGCACCAAGCGGGAAATGATCATTGAGGAAATGCCCGATGGCAAAATGGCCGTGGATTGGGGGAGGATCTCGCCGTCGCGCTCCCACTGCTCGCGCTTCTCGTTCGTCGCGTAGCGGCGCAGGAATTCCTTGACTACGTCGCGGAACGCCTCGTGATCCTCGTCATAAATATCGCGCTGCATTGCGCCACCTTTCAGTCGCGGGCGAACCTCGCCCGAATTCGGTTACTAACCAGAAACCGAGACATACCGGAAAAGCGAGCTATCCGCCCGGTTTTCAGACGATCTCTCCAGCGGCGACGGTCTCGGCGAGCGCGTGCACGCGAACGAGGTGATGCGCCCCGAAGAAATCGGCCTCGAGCAGGCGTCGCTGATCCTCGCCCGAGAGCGAATCGTGCTTCAGCACCGCCGCGACGATGATCGCGTGCATCCAGCCGCCGACGAGCAGGCTCAGCAGCTCCTGGTAGGGCACCGACACGGAATACGCGTCGCGAGGATTCGCACCGGCGTGCGCGGCAATCGCCTCGGTCGCGCGTTGGCGGCGAGGATCGCGCGCTCCATGCGCTCGACCGTGCGCTGGGCGACCGGGTTCGACTGGGCGCGCAGCTCGTCGAGCTGGGTCTGCATCTGCGCCAGCAGTTTCGAAGCGGTCTGCCCGCCGTCGCGCAGCACCTTGCGACCGACGAGGTCGTTCGACTGAATCGCGGTCGTGCCCTCGTAGATCGGCATGATGCGGGCGTCGCGGTAGTCGGCCGCGCCGGTCTCCTCGATGAAGCCCATGCCGCCGTGCACCTGAATGGCATCGGAGGCGATCTGCACGCCCTCCTCGCTGCCCCACGACTTCAGAATCGGAATGAGGGAACTCGGCGAACCGCCTCGTTGTCGCCCTCTTCGGCACGGTCTTCGAGATCGGCCGCGAACACCACGAGCGCGCGCAGCGCCGAGATGCGGCTCGCCATCGACAGCAGCAGGCGCCGCACGTCGGGGTGGCCGCGGCGATCGTGAGCCCGCCGTCGGCGCCCGAGGACGCGCCCTGCACGCGCAGCGCCGCGTATTCGCGGGCGCGCTGGTAGGCGCGCTCCGACACCGCGAGGCCCTGCACGCCGACGCTGATCCGCGCCGAGTTCATCATGACGAACATGCCCTGCAAGCCGGCGTGCAGCTCGCCGACCAGGTAGCCGGTCGCGCCGTCGTAACTGCAGCACGCAGGTGGGGCTCGCGTGGATGCCGAGCTTGTGCTCGACCGCCACGGTCTCGACGGCGTTGCGGGCTCCCAGCGAGCCGTCGGGGTGCACGAGGCGCTTCGGCGCGACGAAGAGCGACAGGCCGCGATGGCCCGCGGGGGCGCCCTCGGTGCGGGCGAGGACGAGGTGCATGATGTTGTCCGCGACGTCGTGGTCGCCCCAGGTGATGAAGATCTTCTGCCCGCTGATCGACCAGCTGCCGTCGCCGTTGTCGCGGGCGATGGTCGTGATCGCGCCGAGGTCGCTGCCGGCCTCGGGCTCGGTCAGGTTCATCGTGCCGGTCCACTCGCCGCTGACGAGGCGCGTCAGGTAGGTCTTCGGCTCTCGGAGCCCGTCGGCGTCCAGAGCGTGGATCTGACCGGTGCTGAGCATGGGGGCGAGCGAGAGGGCGACGTTGGAGCCGTTCCAGAACTCGGTGAGCGCCTGCTGCAGCGAGCCGGGCAGCCCGTCGCCGCCGGAGGAGGCGGGGTCGTCGCGGTCACCCAGCCGGCCTCGGCGAAGGCCTGGTAGCCTCCTTGGAAGCCGTCCGGCGTGCGGGCCTCGCCGTCGACGAGCTCGATGCCGACCCGGGTCGCCGAGCCGGTCGAGCGGGGCGAAGACCTCGGCCGCGAACTCCCCCGCGCCCTCGAGCGCATCGCGCGCGTCCTCCGCCTTGAGCGCGCCGCCGCTCGCGCGGGCGACGATGTCCTCGCCGAAGGCCTCGCCGAGTAGGAAGGCGTACTCGTCCACCGGCGGCGTGTAGCGGCCGAGCTCTCCGTTGGCGGGTGCGGGAGGGGTCATCGCGGTCTCCTTCGGGAGCGGAGCGGAGCGCCGGCGCGCGCAGGGGCGCATGCGCCGCGGACGGCGCCGCCGAGGGTTGATCGATCAGCATATAGTATGCATGAGACTGAGTCTCTAATCAATATCCTCCTGAAGTCTCACAGATTCTCCGTCGTTCGATCGGTGATTCAAGAAGAAACCGAGTCTCATCATAGTATGCTAGTTCCGCGGTATGGCACGCACATCACTCCCGACCGAGTCGTCGCTCCCGCGGAGTCCACCGCGGTGCGCTTCTCGCCGAGCACGGCTTCGAGTCGATCACCGCGAGCGAACTCGCCGACGCGATCGGGATGAGCCGCAGCACCTTCTTCCGCCGCTTCGGCAGCAAGGAAGACGTGATCTTCGCGGACCACGACCTCGCGCTGCAGCGAGCTCGAGGGGATCCTCGTCGAAACCCGCGGCTCGCCGTGTCGACTCGTTGCCCGGGGCACGACCGTCCGTGTGATGCTGCTCACTCGTCGACGCTGGCAGACCGCGCAGACTGCGCTGAGACCTGCTGCGGCAAACGCCGTCGCTGCGCGAACGGGAACTCGTCATCACCCACCGCTACGAGCGGGTCTTCGGCGCCTACCTCGCACGATCGGCCTCGCACGGCACCCCGAGCTGGGTGCCGATCGGCGCTCGCCGCCGGGCGTCGTCGCCGTGCACAACGCGGCGCTGCGAAGGTGGCTGCACGGCACGGATCCCATGACCCATCAGTTCGCTCGAGCGCGATCTGCAGCCAGTTGATCGGTCGAGATTCTCACACATGGTTCGGCGGGGGCGAGCATCCAGCAGCGCCCGGGTGGTGGTGGCCGCCTTCGACGCAGACGCGACCCCCGACGAGGTGCTGCGCGTGGTCTCGGAGCAACTGGGCTAGGGCGAACGCATCAGATCGTCGCGGGCTGGACCGGTGACCACGTCGACCGTTCCGAATCCACCGCGCAGCATCGGCCGGATCTGAGATGATGCGACTTCCCACTCGCCGACCGAGAAAGAGCCGCTGAAATCCTCGACCATCTGCCGGCGAGCGATCTTCCACACCCCGTCCCGGCTCTCGACTCGATCGACGTAGCGCCCGCAGAACAGCTGCACTTCGTCGCTCTGCTTCAACTTCTGATAGCTGGTCACGATCGCTTCGGAGAGCGCGAGCGTCTCACGCTCGAACTCGATGAGGTGATTGGTCACCACATGCACCATCCACTCGGTGCTCCCGAGCTTGCTCGCGACGAAATCGTC
The DNA here is from genome assembly GCA_049840755.1 of Luteolibacter sp. GTDB lineage: Bacteria > Verrucomicrobiota > Verrucomicrobiia > Verrucomicrobiales > Akkermansiaceae > Luteolibacter. The sequence continues at coordinate 224,174 of JASGJM010000003.1, forward strand.
CCAGAAGTCGTGGCCCTCGGGCACGCTTCGGTCGTAGTCGGCAAGAAAGCTTCTTCCCAGAACGACGACCTCACGATCTCGGGAACGCAGCGATCCACTCCGCGGCAGTATGAGAGCAGATTGTTGCGGATTCTGTGCGTGGCGAGAATCTCACCGAATTCATCCGAGTCGAACGGTCGGGTACTCATACCAGCGAAGCGATCCGGTACATGATTCCGTGCTCCTTGGAGGTGGCGAAGTCCTGAATCGTGAACTCAGCTCCGAGGATCTCGACGATCTCGGGGATCTCGCCGGCCCCTGAGAATGCAGAGCTGAAACTCCGACTTCGGCGTTGCCGAATCGGCGGGAGCGCACCCGGTGATCTTTTCCGGAATCACGACGAAGAATGTCGAATATCTCGAACGAATTCCCGGCGAACTCGGGTACGGCCCGAACCTGCAGCGTGGGTACGTTTCGGGTATCCCTCACCACCGCTGCTGCGACGCGATTCGTCGTAGTCGAACTTGACATCCATGATCAGCTCGCCCTCCAACGTGACGCGTCCATGCGCCCCTTCGTCGTCATCCTCGAGACTGATCTTGCCCAAACGCTTGGGGTAACCGTGCACCTCACGCCCAGCGGTTACGGTCTCGTGCAGATTCTCCCACTCGTAGTAGTAGGTCGTGCCCACGACTCCGCCGTACTCGACCGCGAACGATACCCCGGCGTCCAAGAATGAATCGACTCCCCTCGAGAATTGGTCGCGCCCCAGAGTGTTGTTGGAGAAGTCGGCGACCGTGATCTTGAAGCGGTCGTCGGCCAACGCGAACGGGGTGGGGTCGAGCAGCCGTTCCATTTGCGCGCGATCTCCTCGGCAATAGACCGTCAGACCTCGCTGCCCCTCGCAGGTATAGGTCACGTCGCCTCGGCAGTAGCCCAGGTACTCGAAGTACCGGTTGATGTCGTAGTCGCTCAAGATGTCACCCGCGCTTCACACCAGTGACGCGACACGGTACATGATGCCGTTTTCAGACGAGGTCGCGAAGTCTTGAATCACGTATTCCGCGCCGAGCACCGTGGCGATCTCGAACGGCTCTCCCGCCGCTGCGAATGCCTCTCCATAGGTCACCTCGGCCGTGCCCAAAAATCGGCGCGAGTGCACTTGCAGGTCCTTGCCGGAATCACGGCCGAGGATGTCGAACTGCGAGAACGATGAGCCGTCGAATTCGGGGACTGCTCGTACCTGCAGGTGCGGAACCGCGGGAAAACCCTCGCCGCCACTCGCCGCGACAGACTCGTCGAATGCGAAGTCGACATCGAGCACCAGCAGACCCTCGAGCGTCACCCTGCCTTTCACTCCGGTCTCGCTCTCCTCAAGGCTGACGCTGGCGAAACGCTTCGGATACCCGTGAAGTTCACGACCACCGGCAACGGTCTCGTGAATGTTCTCCCATTCGTAGTAGTAGGTGCTGCCCACGGTGCCCTCGAACTCGACCGCGAGCACTATGCCGGCGTCGAGGAACGGAGCGGGTCTGGTGAACTGGTCGCCGAGGGTGTTCTCGGAGAAATCGGCCACGGAGATCTTGAAACGGTCATCCGCGAGCTTGAACGGAGTGGGTTCGAGCAATCGCTCCATCTGCTCTCGATCTCCTCGACACCACACCACCAGGCTCCTCTGGTTCTTACAGGTGTAGGTGAGATCGCCTCTGGCGTAGCCGAGGTACTCGAAATACCGATCGATGTCATATGAATTCATGATTTCTGCATTCCTTTCCTGCGCCGCATCACGCGCAACGGTCATCTTTTTCCAACGGAACGACTGAGGAACTGTCTCGTCGCGTCGTGCTGCGGGTTGTCGAATATCTGCTCAGGCGGACCCATCTCGAGAATCTGACCGTCCTTGAGATAGCAGACGAGATCGGATACCTCGCGAGCGAACCCCATCTCATGGGTGGCCATGAGCATCGTGATGCCCCTTGCGGCAATGTCCCGAACGAGATCGAGCACCTCGCGAACCAGTTGGGGGTCGAGAGCAGAGGTGATCTCATCGAGCAGCATGACCTGCGGGTCCCCATCAGCATTGCGCGAGCAAGCGCAACGCGCTGCTTCTGCCCACCGGACAGCTGATCGGGGTGAGCATCGACCTTGTCTCCGAGGCCGATGCGCGTGAGGATCTCGATTGCAGCCTGCTCGGCCTCCCGCTTGCCCATCTTCTTAGTGATCACGGGCGTGACCGTGCAGTTGGCGCAGCACCGTCATGTGCGGAAACAGATTGAAGCTCTGAAACGCCATACCGACGTTGCGCCGCAGCCCGACGAGATCGACTCCTGGGCCCGAAGCGACATCGCCGTCTATTCGGATCTCACCCGAGGTGATCGTCTCGAGCCCGTTGATGCAGCGGAGCAACGTCGATTTGCCGGATCCGGAAGAGCCGATGAGGCAGATCACCTGGCCTCGCTCGACCGACAGGCTCACACCGTGGAGCACTCGGTTGTCGCCGTAGTCCTTCACGACTTCGCGAATATCCAAGAATGTCATCGTTCAGCTCTCCCCCACCGACTGGCGACGATCCTGGCGGGCCAGGATGTGATCGACGAAACGCGCCTGCGGAATCGTGATGGCGATGAAGCAGATGCACACCCCGATCACTGCAGACAGGTTGTAGTAGTTGCCCGCGTAGATCTGGGCCTGACCGAAGGAATCGATGATTCCGACGACGTACACCAGCGCCGAGTCCTTCTGCATCGAGATGAACGCGCTGAGCAGGTTGGGCGTCACGATGCGGAAGACCTGCGGCAGCGTTACGACTCGCACCGCGGAACCGTAGCTCATGCCCAGCGAGAGGGCGGCCTGCATCTGTCCCGTATCCACGGCGTCGAAGCCGGATCGATACATTTCAGCGATATAAGCGCTGTAGCTCAGCGTCAGGGCGATCACTGCGTAAAGAATGGGGCTCTGCTCGGAGATCACAGGGATCTTCGTCAGTGGAATGCCGAAGCATACGAGATAGATCACCACGAGCGCGGGCAGCCCTCGAAACATGTCGATGTAGCCGATCGCCATGGATCGCAAGGGCGCCCACGCCCGCTTCTTGAGATTGCGGGTGAGCGCAAGCAGGAGCCCGAAAGTGAGCGAGAGCAGGAGGGTGAATATCGCGATCTGGATGTTCACCAGCATGGCCTTGGCGACCGGCCAGAAGCTCTTGCTGATGTGCTCCCATGAGAAGAAGGTCTTCTGCACGGCACCGTCATTCACCATCAGGAACATCACGAGTATCGCGATGATGATCAAGAAGCCCGAATAGCCGATCATTCGAATGCTGGAACTCACGCGCGTCGGCCGCCTTCGCCCTCGCCTGCACCCGCTCGTTGCGTCCCCAGGCAGCGGAGCTCTGCGCCCCGTTCTTCCAGGCCCGAAGGCCTGGAAGTCCGAGCACGATCAGCACAAGGGCGACTCCGAGCGCGATGAAGGTGTACCGGCTCGTACCGCTTGCACCCGCGAACGCCACGTACAGCGCGAACCCGGCGGTGAAGACCGTCAAGGTCGACAGCAGGGTCGAACCGATGAGGAGTCCCCTCGTGGGCACGATGCCCACCTTCACATGTTTCCCGCTCGCCGGGTCGATCGACTCAGCCGAAGGTGGATCTGATGTCACTCTATTCATCCGCTCTTCTTCCCGTTCTCGCACTCGAGTTCTCTCTTCGGCAGGGCTTACCAGACCGGAAGATCTCCAAGCACCTTGCCGCCGGTATTCGTCGAGATCCAGTAGTCGTTGATCTTGTCGAGCGTGCCGTCCTCTCGCATGTCCTCGAGAATCTGATCGACGATCGCAGTATTGGCCGAGTCCTTCGGCAGCATGAGACCGTAGTCGCCGCTGAAGTCCTTGAACTGCGCAATCACCTGAAGCGCATCACCCGACTGATGCACCCACCGCATGATCGGCACCACATCGTTTATGATGACATCGACTTGATTGGCCATGAGAGCCGTCGTCATATCTGCGGTCTTCTGGAAGACCTTCGGCTCTTGCGTGGGCTTGATCTCCTGCTCGATGAGCTTCTGCGCTTCTCCACCGATGAGGTAGCCGATGCGCAAATCCTTGAGCTCGTCGCGGGTATAGGTCTCGCCTTCGCGCACGAGCACGCCCTGGTTGACCGTCTGATACGAGGTCGAGAAGTCGACGACTTCCTGGCGCTCCGGTGTGATGATCGCGTTGAGCATCGTCACGTCGAAGTTGGTCTCCTTCGCTGTGATCACGGACTCCCACGAGGCCTGAATGACCTTGACCCCGTTCAACCCGCCGCGATTCGCGATCTCGGCAAGCAGGCAGTACCCGTGGCCGCTCTTCACGCTTTCAGGAGTGTCGCCGTTGAACACGCCCGGTGCCGGAAGCGGTGCCGCAGCAGTGAGCAGCCCCTCGGTGATCGTGCTATCGAACTCGTGAACGGTCGGGTTCTCGGTGACCTCGCACTCGCCGAAGTCCTTCTTCGATTCGGCAGGATCCGCAGAGGCGTCCGGCTCCGCGGCGTTCGACGAGCAACCGGCCAGCAGCACCGCCAATACTGCGGCAGCTCCGATCAGCTTTTTTTCGTGTGTTTCATTGCAACTCCTCGATTTGTGTATGTCTGAATGAGGCTCGTGTACGGGTGGCTCCAGGTATGTAGATCAAATCCATGCGGGTGATGCCCCGTCCAACACCAAGTTGGCAACTCGTCTCATAGCGAATCGGTATCGCCTTTCGACGCGAGGCCGAATTGGGGCACTGGCCGGATAGGGGCAGCACGAAGTTCCCTGCCGACAGGGCTGGAAATATCGAGCAGCTCGGGTCGTCTACAAAGCGCTCAATTCGATGATCTGCTCTTCCTGCGGCTCAAGGCTGTCGAAGACGGCACGAAGAAACGCCTCTGTGACCTCGGTGCGATTCCGACTGTTCCACACCACCGATGACTGCCAAGCCAGGGAGCTGCCCAGCAGTTGGCGAAAGACGACTCCCGGAGAGCTCACACGAGCGGACTCGACGTTGAAGTGCACGCCGAGGCCGGCCTCGAGAAGTCCGCTGATGACTCCTGGATGCCTCGCGTGTCTGATCGAAGAGGGCGAGAACCCTTCGGTTCGAGAAACCAGCATGATCTGGTCGTAGACGTCGGGGGCCCAACTTCTCGGAAAGGTGACCAGCTGAGAACCGTTGAGGTCTCGCAATCGGATCTCGGCATGCACCGCGAGCGGGTGATCCGCACTGAGCCAGACACCGAGTTTCGCCGCCCAGCGCACACTCGATTCCAGGCCGATCGTCTCCGAGGGGTGGCGCACGATTCCGATGTCGAGTGAGCCCTCCCGCAGAAGGGGAAGCTGCTCGGATGTCGTCATTTCGAGGATCTCCAGCTGCACGTTCGGCGCGAGCGCGGAGAACCTCCTCAGCGTGTTGCTGAGCATGGTCGGCGGTGTGTCCGGAGGAATGCAGACCCCGAAGCGTTCGAAGCCTTCCCGGATGGATACTCCTCATCGCCTCGATCGTGTCATCCACGGAGTTCAGAACTTGCGCGCGTGCTCGAGGAAAAGAGCTCCCGCCTCGGTGAGGTTGGACTCCACCGCTCGTACGTTCGAGAAGTTTGATGTCCAGCTCGTTCTCCAGGTCTTTGATGCGCCTCGAGAGCGGGGGCTGGGTCATGTGAAGACGGGCCGCCGCGCGGCCGAAATGCAATTCCTCGGCCACCGTGACGAAGTACCGAATGTGATGGAGGTCCATGGCCCGATCAGTGCCATAGCCCATGCACCCGCACCAGGATTGGATCGCCCCTTGAACCGGATGGCCAGCGCAGAGCTGCTGGATCCTCGCTCCCACTGTTTCGAGCGTGTGACGCGATACGAAACAGGCCCGCAACGCAGGTGTGGTCTGCTGTGCGCATGGAAGACCTCTTCGACGGCTACGACGCCACGCCGGGCGCGTTCGCGTTCGATGAGATGTTCGACTTCTCGCAGGCCGAGCCGCTGAAATCCCCGCGCTCGCAGTACCGCAGGCTGCACCGGGCGCTTGCGCGCATGAGCCAGGACGAATTGCGAGGCCGCGCGGAAGCGCTCGCGAACTCCTACCTCGCCCAGGGCGTGACCTTCGACTTCGCCGGCGAAGAGCGCCCCTTCCCCCTCGATGCGCTCCCCCGGGTCATCGAGCATGAGGAGTGGACGCGCATCGAGCGCGGAGTGCAGCAGCGGGTGCGCGCGCTCGAGGCGTTTCTCGACGATGCCTACGGCCACCAGCACTGCGTGCGCGACGGCGTGCTGCCGGCTGCGCTGATCGCGAGTTCCCAGTACTTCTACCGTCAGGCCGCGGGCATTCGCTCGGCGAACGGGGTGCGCATTCAGGTGTCGGGCATCGACCTGATTCGAGACGAGCGCGGTGAGATGCGGGTACTCGAGGACAACGTGCGAGTGCCCTCCGGGAGTGAGCTACGTGATCTCGAACCGCAGGGTGATGGCGCAGACCCTGCCCGAGCTCTTCGCCTCGATGCGCGTGCACCCCGTCGCCGACTACCCCGCCCACCTGCTGCGAGCGCTGCAGGCCTCGGCGCCCGCGGGCATCTCCGACCCGACCGTCGTGGTGCTCACCCCCGGGCGTCTTCAACTCCGCCTACTTCGAGCACTCGCTGCTCGCCAGGCTGATGGGCGTCGAACTGGTGGAGGGTCGCGATCTGATCTGCGTCCGGGGGCAAAGTCTTCATGCGCACCACGCACGGCCCGAGACGGGTCGACGTGATCTATCGTCGCGTCGACGACGACTTTCTCGACCCGCTGGCGGTTCCGGGCCAACTCCATGCTCGGGGCGCCGGGTCTCATGCTCGCCGCCCGGCTCGGCAACGTCACGATCGCGAACGCGGTCGCAACGGCGTCGCGGACGACAAGCTGCTCTACACCTACGTGCCCGAGCTGATTCGCTACTACCTCTCGGAAGAGCCGCTGCTCAAGAACGTCGATACCTGGCGGCTCGAAGACGAGGGCGCACTCGAAGAGGTGCTCGACCGGCTCGACGAGCTCGTGGTCAAACCGGTCGACGGCTCGGGCGGCAAAGGGCTCGTGATCGGTCCTGCGGCATCGAAGCGGGAATTCGACGATCTGCGCCGAAAGCTCATCGCGGACCCGCGCGGATGGATCGCGCAACCGGTGGTCATGCTCTCGACCATTCCCACGCTCGTCGAAGAAGGGGTGCGACCCCCGGCACGCCGACCTGCGCCCCTTCGCGGTGAACGACGGCAACGGCGTGTGGGTGCTGCCCGGTGGGCTCACCCGCGTGGCCCTGCCGGAGGGCCAGCTCGTCGTGAACGCGAGTCAGGGCGGCGGTTCGAAGGACACCTGGGTGGTCGGCGGCACGGCCCCGCACGAAGAACAGGCACTGGAGCAGGGAGCTGGCGGCTCGGTCAGAGCACACTCGACTACGCACCGCAGGCTGAGCCCGCGCACTCGGTGAGCGACGCCCCCGACGGCCAGGAGGACGAGCGCACCGGGCGCCAACAGCAACAGCAACAACAACAGAGCCGCTTCGAAGAGGGAGGTCCAGCGTGCTGAGCCGCATCGCCGAGTCGCTGTTCTGGATCGGCAGATACCTCGAGCGCGCGGACGGCACCGCTCGC
>JASGJM010000004.1:0-41175 GCA_049840755.1 Luteolibacter sp.
GGCGTTGAAGCCGCGGATCGCGAGGTTGGCCATACCGCTGAGCAGCCAGCATCCGATCCCGATCGTCGCCGCCGCCTGCGCCGCTCGCCGCCAGACGACGGCGGTACCGGAGGCATCCCGCCAGGCGAGCGCGGTCGCGGCCGAGAAGAAGACGAGGTATGCGAGCGCGATGAGGGTGAACGTCGTTGCGCCGGCGAGGCCGAACCAGTAGTTCGCGGCCGCCTCGGCGGGCGTCGGGAACTCGGGTTCGTCGAGCACGCCGCCGATCCCGAGCACGAGGAACTGGAGCAGATGGACGATGCCAGCGGCGAGCGCGGACCAGCCGGCAAGACGCAGGAGTGCGGGCATGAGTGAGCCTTTCGTTCGCGAGGCGACCCCGGTCGAGGACGCAGCTCGAACGCTAGACAGAGCCTTTCCGGAACACCCGGGAAATCCCACTGCGCACGTGCGAAGCGCGGGACGATCCCCTTTCGCCATCAGCGACGCCGATCGCTTCCGCGGTCGAAATCGGTACGCGCGATCGAACATTCTGCAGCGCATGCCGATTTCCGCAGCGCGAGCGCGCGGCTGGGCACCCAAGCTCTCGACACCGCGGTCGCGCAGCCAGCTCAGGCCGCGATGTCGGCCCGGCGCGGTGCGCGGCCGCGCCGGAACCTCACGGAGTAGTGGTGGATCGCCACCCATCCGGCCGTGATGATCAGCGCGAGCAGCAGTGCGATCGCCACGACCCCGAGCACATCGCCGGCCGGCGTCCCGACGGGAGCGAAGAAGATCACGACGACGGCGAGCACGACGAACGCCATCGACACCCAGCGGTGGATCGTGCGGATCCAGAACACAACGGAACGCTTGCGTGTCACGAGCTTTCTCCCCTCGGCATCCGGCGCGATGCGGTGCGCGCCGTGATCCCGACGGTACGGATGCCGGGGTCACGCCGGCATCGGCGCCAGCACCGAACCGGCAGCCAAGGTCAGGACGCGTCGGCGAGCCAGAGCAACGCCGCCTGCACCCGCCGGTTCGCGTCGGCGCTGGGCGGGATCCCGAGCTTCACGAAGATCGAGCGTAGATGCGCATCGACGGTGCGCTCCGACACGAACAACGCCGCCGCGATCGCCGCGTTGCTGCGGCCGCGTGCCAGTTCGGCGAGCACGTCGCGCTCGCGCTCGGTCAGCGCCGCCAGCGGTGTCTGCCGGCGCGCAAGGCCCTGCTCGACGACGTCCGGGTCGAGCACCGTCCCACCTGCAGCCACGACGCGCAGCGCGTCGACGAAGTCCGCGACCTCCATGACGCGATCCTTCAGCAGATATCCGAACCCACTCGGACGGTCCGCCGCCAGCATGAGCGCCATCGCCGGGTCGACGGTGTGCGAGAGCACCACGACGGCAAGATCCGGGAACCGCTCGCGCAGCAGCCGTGTCGCGCGGGCCCCCCTCGTCGGTGAAACCGGGTGGCATCCGCACATCGGCGATCACGAGGTCGGGACGGTGCAGCACGACCGCGTCGACGAGCGTGGCGGCGTCGCCCGCCTCGGCGATGACCTCGAAGCCGTGCGCGGCGATCGCGCGGGCGATGCCGTCACGCAGCAGCACGAGGTCCTCCGCGATCACGACCCGCACGGCAGCACCGCCTCGACGACAGTCCCCGTCGGTGTGCCGTCGCCCACGACGAGGCTGCCGCCGACGGAGTGAACGCGCTCCTGCAGCCCCCGAAGCCCCGTCCCGCCGCGGACGTCGGCACCACCACATCCGTCGTCGGCGATGAGCACCGTCACGACCTCGTCACCGCTGACACGCACCCGCACGCGCCCCGCCGCAGCGTGCTTGACGGCGTTGGTGAGCGACTCGGCGATGACGAAGTACGCCGTGCTCTCCACGTGCGCGGGCAGCTCGCGCGCCGGGATCTCCAGCTCGACCAGCAGCGGCACGCGCGCCGCGAGCTCGCCGACCGCGTCGGCGAGACCCCGCCCGTCGAGCCGACGCGACAGCGTCCCTCCCGCGAGCTCCCGCAACTCGACCACAGCGCCCTGCAGTTCGGCGACGGCATGGGCGAGGACATCGCGGGCCAGCGGATCGGGGGCGTCGTCGCGGGCGAGGCTCAGACCGAGCCCGAGCGAGACGAGCCGGCCCTGCACGCCGTCGTGGAGGTCGCGCTCGATGCGGCGACGCGCCTCGACCGCGGCCGCGTCGGCGCGCGCCCGCTCGGCGGCGACCCTCTCGGACTGCTCGCGCAGCTCCGCCTCCCACCGGGCGCGCTCGATGAGAGGGCGCACCGCCGCACGCAGAGGTCGCAGGTCCGCGAACCGCAGGTCGTGCTCGAGCGCAGCGATCGGGCGCCCGGCGGCATCCGTCAGCTCCAGCGCACCCTCGCTGGGAGCGTCGATGAGCGCGCCGTCGACGCCGATCCAGCAGTCCGCGGCGGTCGCCGGGCCGGGCGCCGACCGGCGCAGCTTCAGGTACGCGGCGGGGTCGCCGACGGCTTCGCGCAGCACCCGCTCCGCCCGCTCCGCCGCCGACTCCTCGTCGCGCAGCGGTTCATCGACGGCCGCGAGGGCCACGGCGGTGCGCGGATCGGCACGGCGCACGCACCAGCGCACGAACAAGTGCCACGGCCACAGCGTCGCCGCGATCGACAGCGCCATGGCGACGGCTCCCGCGGCGGCGGACCCGCCCAGCAGCGGCGTGAACAGCGTCACGAGCTGGATGATGCCGAGGACGTACACGACCCACAGTGCAGGTGGCGGCGGACCGCAAGGCTGGAAAACCCGTGCCGGGAGGCTCGGTGTTGCGCAAGACGCTGTCCAGTTGGGAGGTCAATCTCCACTACAACGCCGCGCTCATGGAGATGGGGCAGGGAGATGTCACGCTGCTGAAAGAGCTGCGGGAGGCTTTCCGCAAGGATTCGGGAACCCGCTCGGACGATGAGCAGGGATTCAATATCTTCTATCCAGAGTTCCTCAAGCAATCCGCGCTCGGTATCGCGATGGATGTCACGCGCCGGGAGACCGCCGGATTCCATGATGCGTTCGATGTCTTCGCGGACGTCGCCCTTGATTCCTTGGAGCCGAACGCAGGCAACCGCGCGGAGAAGATCGGAGAGGTTCTGTCGATCTGCCATTTCCTCGCCTATTGGTGTGGGGAACCGGAGCGTTTTGACAGCCTGTTGGCCAAGGTTTCCGCGTCACGGAAGGTGGCCTTGAAGCGGGAGGAAGGGGCGATGCGATTCTTGGAATTGGCGAAGACTTCGCAGATATGGAGCACGCCGCAGTTCACCAGCGCGCGTGAGGGAGTAGTGCGCGGCATGTTTTCCCGGCCGGAGTTTCTTGCAGCGTTCCCGACGGAGGCTTCCTGGACCGATCGTTTCGAAAAGGTCATGGAGCCCGGCGAGTTCGAGAACCTGGCCGTGCAACTTCCAGCCGATTGGACTGCGGCGCTGAGGTCGCCCTTGTGCATGTATAACGCCCGTAAGGCGAAAGCCGCGAAGCGGTCTGAAGAGGCGCTGGACTGGTACCGGCGTGCGCTCGGCGAGTCCTGCGGCGGAGAATGGGCGATGTTCGGGAATCTCATCCGCATCGAGTATGCGGAAACGCTATCCGCCATGAAACGTCCGGCCGAGGCGCGCGAGTTGCTCACGGTCATCCGCCAAGTCGAGATGAGACCGGAATGGCAGAAGCGCTACAATCAGGTCGCCGCTGCGGTCGGATTGAAGAAGTAGCATGAATGCAAAAACGCGGTGGAGCGAACTCCACCGCGTTTTCCAAATCCAGCAAGGCGCGCCGGGTATCAGGCGAGCTTGTTGCGGAAGAACTCGAGCGTGACACCGAGTCCTTCTTCCAGCGTGTGCTTGGGTGCCCAGCCTGCTGCGCGGAGCTTGTCGGCGCTGGCACGGGAGTGCTTCACGTCGCCCGGGCGCTCTTCGGCATGCAGGACCTGAGAGGAGGAACCCTGGGCGGAGATGAGGTTGTTCGCGAGGTCGTTGATGGTGATCTGGCCACCGTAACCGGCGTTGAAGACTCCGACGACGCCGGGTGTTTCGACCGCGAAGCTGAGGGCACCGACAATGTCCTTCACGTAGATGAAGTCGCGGGTCTGGTTGCCATCGCCGAAGACGGTGATGTTCTCGTTCTTCACGGCCTTTTCGATGAAGATCGGCACGGCGGCGGCGTAGGCACCCTTCGGGTCCTGGCGCGGGCCGAAGACATTGAAGAAGCGCACGGCGGCGGTTTCGAGGCGACCTTCCTTCTGGAACATGCCGAGGTAGTATTCGCCATCCAGCTTGGTGATGGCATACGGGCTCTTCGGCTCGGGGAACATGGTCTCGAGCTTCGGCACCGTCGGGTTGTCGCCGTAGATGGCGGCGGAGGAGGCGAAGACGAGCTTCTTCACTCCGGCTGCGGCGGCTTCTTCCAGCACGTTGAGCAAGCCGTGGACGTTGATGTCCACGCATTCGCCCGGCTTTGCCATGGACTCCGGCACGCTGACCAGCGCGGCCATGTGGAAGATGTAATCGACGCCTTCCACAGCCTTCTTCACCAGTTCACGGTCGGTGATGGAGCCTTCGATGAAGGTGTGCTTGAGGCCGTCGAGGTTGTGGCGGTAGCCGGTGCGAAGGTTGTCGAGCACGCGGATTTCCTCCGCCTTGTCCTGGTAGTGCTCGACGATGTGCGAGCCGATGAAGCCGGAGCCTCCGGTGACGAGAATTTTCATAAGCGGATCAAAATAAACGGAACGGCGGGTGGATAAGAAAAGACCGGGAGGCAATCAAGTGCTTCCCGGTCCTTCGATCAGTTGTTAGGCCTTGGCTGAGGTTTCAGCGCGCGTAGGACTTCACGATCGCTTCCATCTCCGGAAGCTTCTTTTCGATCGCGGCCACGAACGCAAATTGGTTGCGGCAGCGGTCGATGTTGTGGCCCGGGCGCTTGATCTTGAAGTAGACATCGCCCTGCAGGTAGTCGGTCAGGAAGCGGATGCCGCACTCGAGGGTGAGCAGCTTGCCGGCGAAGGCGAGGTGCGCGGTTTCGGCGGGATTCAGGAAGGACTTGGCGGTGCTGAGGTAGCCCTTCACCAGCGCCTCGAAACGATCGAGGCGGATGTCGAGCTTCTCCAGATCGGTGTCGTCCTCACGGGTGGTCGGAGTGGCGGTGCGGACCATGTCACCGAAGTCATACAGGGCGGAGCCGGGCATGGTGGTGTCGAGGTCGATCACGCAGACACCTTCCGCGGTCACATCGTCGAGGAGGACGTTGTTGAGCTTGGTGTCGTTGTGGGTCACGCGCTCCGGGATCTCCCCGGCGGCGATGAGGTCGGTGATCTTCGCACAGTCGGCGGCGCGGGAGAGGGCGAAGTCGATCTCGGCCTTCACTTCCGCGGCGCGGCCGGCGGTATCGGCTTCGATGGCGGCCTTCAGCGCTTCAAGACGCTTCGGGGTGTTGTGGAAGTTCGGGATCGTCTCATGGAGACGGTCGCCACCGAGGTCGGCGGTGAGCTTCTGGAATTCACCGAAGGAGCGGGCGGCCTGATAGGCCTGCTCGTTGGTCTCCAGCTCATCGTAGCCGCGGGCGCGCTCGATGAAGGGATAAACGCGCCAGACATTGCCCTGGAGATCCTTCGCGTACGACTTCCCACCGTGGGACGGCACGCAGGTCAGCGTGCGGCGGCGCGCTTCGGGATTGCCATCGGAGAGGAGGCGGTCCAGGGCGTGCTTGGTCACTCGGTCCACGTTCTCCATGAGCAGCTCGGGCTGCTTGAAGACATTGTGGTTGATGCGTTGCACGATGTAGCGGATGCGCTGACCGGCTTGGTCGAACCAAGCGCAATAGGTGTCATTGATGTGTCCCGAGCCGTAGGGATAGGCGTGCACGAAGTCGGCACGCATGTCGAACAGCGCGGTAACGGCACGGAGGTCGTGGGCGGCGGATGGAGCGGACATGTCTGGCGGATTTTGGATGGGATTTACCGGATGGGGGCAGGTCTCAGGACAGCTTCTCCGGGTAGTCACCCGCGGCGATCAGCTTGGCGATGGACTCGACGACGAAGGGCTTGTCATCCGGATAGGTGACGCCGAACCACGGGCTGGTGGTCTTGAGCACCTGGCAGCTCGCGTAACCGGCGTGGATCAGGTGATCGACCACGGTCGGGATGTAGCACTCGGACTTCTGCTGGGTGCCGGCTTCCAGAAGGAACCGGTGGAAGGCTTCCTCGAGCTGGCCGAAGAATGCCGGGCCGAAAGCCCAGAAGTTCATCGAGACCGGAGTGCCATCGGTGATCGGGCGGCGGGAGCCGTCGAGGGCATCACCACGGACGACGCCGTCGGCTTCACGCTCGATGTTGAGATACTCTTCGACGTTGGAAAGGTTGCCGGACTCATCGGTCTTGCAGATACCGCGGTTCACGTGGCCGTGGTCGGACAGCGTGTTTTCCAGCGGGTAGCCAACCATCGCCATGGAGCCTTGGTCGCCCTCCGGCAGACCGGAGAAGAACTCGGCGGCACGGACGTAGGCATCGTGGCCGTAGAAGTCATCGGCATTGATGACGGCAAAGGAGCCCTTCACGGCATTGCGAGCGGCACGGACGGCGTGGGCGGTGCCCCAGGGCTTCACGCGGCCTTCCGGCACGGAGAAGCCTTCCGGGAGGTCTTCGAGTTTCTGGAAAACGTAGTCGACCTCGATCTTGTCAGCGAAGCGTGCGCCGACGGTTTCCTTGAAGGCTTCCGCGAAATCCTCACGGATGATGAACACCACGCGGCCGAATCCGGCACGGATGGCATCGAAAACGGAGTAGTCGAGAACGGTTTCGCCGCTGGGACCCATCGGGTCCATCTGTTTCAGGCCGCCGTAGCGGCTGCCCATGCCTGCGGCAAGGACAAGAAGAGTCGGTTTCGTGGACATAAGACTAAGACTGGAATGCAAACGTAAGGTACGGGCGGGGTTATGGGGTATGGTGCAGGGTTGAGCAATGGCAATTCCCGGGTTTCCGGAACTCCCGGGGGCGGAACGCCCGGCAGGAGCCGCAGGAGATTTCCGCAATCCCGGGCCGGACGCAAGATCGGCTGAATCATTGGATTGGAATGGAAAAAGCCCGCTCCCACGGTGGGAAACGGGCTTTGTGAGAAGGAGAGGAGGACAGGCTATTTCAGCACCGCGTTCTGGATGAGGAAATCGACGATGGGGGTGGGGTCTTTCAGCGAATGCGGGTGGTGGTCCACGCCGGACTTCAAAATCACTTTGATAGTGCTGCCGCCCGCCGCCTTGTATTTCTCCTCGAAGAGCTTCGTGTTCTCGTCATACGGGACGACCTTGTCCGCGTCACCACAGACGGCGATCACGGGGATCTTCGCCTTGGCGAGAGCTTCGGCATGGTCGAGGGGATTGCCCTTGAAGGTTTTGGCGGTTTCTTCGGTGAGCTGATAGATGGCCAGAGCCTGGGCCCAGCATTTGGCATCGCCTTTGCCGGCGCCCTTTCCGCCCGGCCATGAGCGGATGTCCATGACCGGCGCGTCCAGATAGAGTCCGGCGGTGTTCTCCGGATGGGCGGCGGCGTAGTTCACGGCGTAGAGTCCGCCGCGACTGAAGCCTTCCAGCACCACGCGGTTGTTCAGGTGATGGGTTTTTACGACCTCATCGTGGAATTTTTCCATCAACGCCACGGCGGGAGGGGCGCCGTACATGTCGTTGATCTGGAGGTAGGCCACGTGCCATCCCTTTGCGAGCAGGGCGATGTCCCCTTGGGGTTCGTGACCGAAAAACTCGGTGCGGTAGATCCACGGATTCCCCGGAGCCGGAGTCTTGGGCTTCACCAGAGTGGCGTTTTTCCCCTCCACCTGGAAGTTCACCTGCTCATAGCCGTTCCATTCGGCGGCGATGGCGGGGATGGTGGACAGGGTGAAGGCGGCGGCCAGCCAGCGGCAGGAGCGGACAAGTAGAGACATGACGCCTCCCATACGGAGACGACCGCCGCTTTTCATCAGCTCTTCAGCAGGGCCCGGAATCCACCCGGCAGATGGACCCCGGCGATGGCCAACCCCAGCATCGGCAGCGGAGTGCCCGGCGGATAGGCGAGGTAGCGGCCCTGCCAATCCGGGTGGTACTTGCGCTTGAAGCTGAAGAGCGACTTGTAGCCGTAGTATTTGTCGAAGTTCTCGAACAGGAACCGGGTCGCCTTTTCCTGGCGGTTGGGCGCGCCATCCTCCTCGGTGCGGACATCGGCCAGCGGAGCATTGCCAAGGCTGATCTCGGTGACCCCTTCGCTGCGGAAGTGGTTGATGCTCTCCAGTATAAGGAAGTCCATCAGGCCGCCGTTGCGGGCTTCCACGGTGCCGCGCATCAGGTCCAGCGTGCGGCCGGTGCCCTGCTTGTAGGGCAGCCAGGTGGCGAAGGCTTCCACGCGGCCTTCCGCGTTCCGGACCACCCCGGCACCGCGGTTGCGGATCGATTCCACATCGAAGGCACCCAGATCGAAGGTCATCTCGCCGCCGTGTTTCGCGTCGAGCCAATTGTCGGACACCAGCTTCATCTGCGCCTCAAGGCCGTGGTCGGGGGACGGCTTGGCGTTGTACCAGGTGAAGGCCATGTTTTCCTTTCGCGCACGATTCCCAGCGGTGCGGAGGTTCTGGAACTTTCCGCCTTGGAGGTTGAACTCATCCGGCTTGAGGCGGGCGTCCTCGCCGACCTTGAAGGTGACGAAACCTTCCTCCTCATAGATGGCGCGGTTCGCGGTGTGCGCGCAGTAAAAGATCGGCACCCAGTCCTGACGGCGAGCGAAGCGGTTGAAGGAGTGGATGACTTCCTGGCGCTTCTCCGGCGCGCAGATCGGGTCGGCGAGCGCCACGGCGAAATTCCGCCACAGCGCATAGGCGACCACTCCGTCCTCGTCCTTGGTGAAGAAGTAGCGTTTGTCCGGGAGCAGGGCGAAGGTGTCCATCGGATCGCCGCCAAAGCGCTTGATGAGCTCGTCCACCTTGGAGCGTTCCTCATCCGTACCGGTGGGGAAGCGGCGTTGCAGCACCGGGCGCAGCATCAGGCCCAGCACAAGGAAGCAGCTCAGCAGGCTGCCGCCGCGCAGGGTGCGGAGGAAGGCCCGCACCGCCCGGCTTCCGTCCTGATCGTATTCCGTGTGGCGCAGGAGCAGTGCCTGGAACGAGCCTTTCGCGCAATCGCCCCACGACAGCTCCTCTCCGAACTCGCGGCGGTCGCTGAATTGCTTCAGGCCGAAAGCTCCGTAAATGAACAGGCCAAGCGCGAGGATCGCGGCCAGACCCACCGCCAGCCGCAGCGAGGAGGCGTCCGAGCGGGCGATGAACTCCTTCCGCCAGCGAATCAAGGGCACGAGCAGGACCACGGCGGCGAGCGCGTGGTGCCAGTCAAACGCCCGGGAAAGGTGCAGCACGGCGGAGACGGCCAACATGATCAGTCCGAGCCACCAGGCGATGCGCTTGCGGCGGCTGAGCCCCCGCGCCAGCACCAGCAGGGTGATGCCGGAGATGAGCAGCAGCAGGCGGCTCTTTTCCGTGACGCCCAGTGGCACCCACTGCTGCATCCAGGCCATGACCAGAGGCGGCTTGGTGAAGAGGGATTCGGAAAGGTCCGCCAAGCCCATGACCGCCATCGCCACGACCAGAATGCGGATCGAGTGCTTTTTGGAGAAGATGAAGAAGAGCGCGAGCGCGATGGCGAGGGCGGCGGCGGGCCACATCGGAGAGAGGCCGTAGGGCAGCTCCATGTGAGGTGGAGGCACGGCCTTGCTGTCGTCGCCGAGAACCCATTCCACGCCGGTATTAATCCACTCTTGGAAGGAGTCAGCCGGACCATCGAAGCCGTGGTTGGCTCCGGGTACGGTATAGAGCGTATGCGGGCTTTGCAGGGTGAGAATCCAAGCCGTGGAGGCCATGAAGTCCGAGCCACCGTGGAATTGGGCGACGCGGAGGTCCTTGACCGCATTGGTGAAGTCGGAAAGTCCGAAGGTGCCCGGGCCTTCCGGGCTTTTCAGGCCGAGTTCATCGCTTTCCCGCAGGCCATAGCGGCCGCGGCTGTCCGCGCTGAGCATCATCACTCCCACCAGCCGGGGGCTGTGATATTGGGAGGCGGCGGCGGCCACGGCCTGCACCGCGCCCATACTCCAGCCACCGTAGATCACCGGTACGTCCGCACCATTGCAACGGACCGCGGCATCGGCCGCCAGTTTGGCCATGTCCTTACCCAGCGTGTCCTGATCGTAATCGCTGGCGGCATATTCGCGGCAGTCGAAACCCACGACATAGATTCCCGAGTCCTTCAGCCATTGGGCGATGGTGTCTTCCCAAGGGGACCAGCCACCGTCACCGGAGCCGAAGATGAAGATCGCGTGCGGTGGGGATTCATCCGGCTCGTAGAGCCTCACCACAGCCTTGCCATGATTGAGCTCGATGGTGGCCTTGGGCACGGGAGAGTCCTCCTCTTCGTCATCCGCCAGGGCCCTGATGGGCAGGACCACGAGTAGCAGGGACCAGAGAAGGAGCAGGAACGCGGAAGATCGCTTCGGCATGAAAGCGGGGATCTAACTTCAACCGCGGGGATTGGTAAATCGTAATTGGAAGGCGGGAACGTGACCCGGGAGCAGGCTGCTTCTCCGTTTACAGCATGGCAGGCGCCTGCATGATGGGGGCATGTCCGCTCTTCCGGAGGCCACCTTCCTGCCGCCCCAGTTCGATTGCGAGCCGGTATTGATGGATCAGATCAGCAACCGGCCGGGGCACCAGCGGTGCATGGTCGGGGATGGCGAGCTGCTGCTGGTGGCCCATGAGGTGCCGGTGGTCGGCCGGGCGGATCGCGAGGCGCTCTTTTTCTGGAAACGGCGGGACGGCAAATGGATCGGTCCGGACGGCAAGCCCGGCCTGCTGGTGCTGGAGCAGCTTCTCGATCGCTATTCCGAGGCCATCGACGCCCACGCCGCAGTGGTGGATGAGGCGGATACCGCCAGCGAGATTTTCGGTATCCTCCGCCATGCCGGTCCACTGGTCCGCGCTTCGCGGAATCTGGTGCAGTCGCTCAGCCAGATTCTGGATGTGGACCAGGATGACCGCCAGATCCGGGCCTTGCGGGACCGGTCGGTGGACATCGAGCGCGCGGCGGAGCTTCTCCACGCGGATACCCGCCTGACCTTGGAATTCTGGCAGGCGGAGCGGTCCGAGCAACAGTCGCTGGCGGCGGACAAACTGAACCGCATCGTCTTCCGGCTGAATCTCCTCGCCGGGTTCTTCCTGCCTTTGGTCGCTCTTGGCGGCCTGTTCGGGATGAATGTGGACCTGCCTGCTTTCGTGAAACATCGGTCCGTGTTCTGGATCATCGTGATCTTCGGCCTGGTGACCGGCGGGATCATCCTCTATTACGCGCGTCTGAAAGCGGAACGGGAGGCTGCCAGCCACCCGGATGAGGACTGAAGCAGGGGACCCCTTTTTAAGAGGAGAAATACGGTGAGTCGGGAATTACTCATCCCGGGCCACCTTGTGAATAACTCGGGAACATTTCCACAACCGCCTCAAAAAACGGACTCCGAGGACTTGTTCACAAAATAGGCAAAATGCGCGGCCGCAGGATACGAACGGAGGCCCAACTTTGATTTCGAACGGTTGTTCACCAGCGGGCCGTGGGGAGGGTTGATTGTGATTCTCGTAATCTATTGATTTTTAATCAAATGCAGATTGGTTTTTGCGTTGCTGGCACTTCCTCACAAGTTGTTCACAGCAATTGCGATTCGCGGTTTTGACTGTGCTGAAAAATGCGAAATGCCTCTACCACGGGCGTTCCACGAAACAGCGGGCAAATTGGTTAGGAAACCCAATGTGAATAACTTGTCGAAAAGCCGCCGATGAGGCGATTTCATGGTGACAAAACGGGGGCTCAGCGTTGCAGCCGGGTATCCGAAACAGGGCCGGTGAACAGGCGCAGGACCGAGCCGACAAGGCCGCCCACGATCTTCACGACCAGCAGGAGGACGCCGACCACCACTCCAACCGTGAGGAGGAGGAATACGGCGATGATTCCGAGGAAGACCCACAATGGCCACCAACGGGCGTCGAGCTGCTTCACCCGGCCCTGCCACGCACGTTGCCAGGATTGGGTTTGCTCAGGAGGTGCTTCATCAACCGGTGGCTGCGGTGCCACACCGTCGACTTCCAGCACCTCCACCTCGATGGGATCATTCACGGCGGCCAGCATGGACCCGGGAAGCTGCCTCCGCAATGCGAAGACGGCGGGGATTTTGGAAGCGGGTAGGGTTCAGCCGCGCTGGTCTTCAAAATCGTGGCTGACGAGCCCCGTCGCAGCCACGAAACCTCCGCCACGAGGATCAGCCCTTGATCTCCAGCAGCATCTGCGGGTTGTTCGGGAACTTCTTCAGGAAGAACAGCAGGCGCTCCATGGCCTCGACCGGGCGGTGGCCGGAGAGGCCGCGGCGGATGAGGTGGATCTTGTGGAGCATGTGATCCGCCAGCAGCAGTTCTTCTCGGCGGGTGCCGGATTTGAAGATGTCCACGGCGGGGTAGATGTAATTCTCGGCGATCTTGCGATCGAGCACGAGCTCCATGTTGCCGGTGCCCTTGAACTCCTGGAAGATGGCTTCGTCCGCCTTCGAGTTCGTCTGGATCAGCGCGGTGGCGAGGATCGTGAGCGAGCCTCCGCCACGGGTGTTGCGGGCGGCGGCGAAGAGGCGGCGGGGAATTTCCAGCGCGCCAACGGTGATGCCGCCGGAGCCGGTGCCGCGGCCATGTTGGCGCATACCGTGATTGTAGGCGCGGGCGAGGCGGGTGATGGAGTCCATCAGCAGGAACACGTCCTTGCCGGCTTCCACCAGACGCTTCGCGCGCTCGATGGCGAGTTCTGCGATACGACAGTGGTTGCGGGCACCATCGTCGTTCGAGCTGGCGTAGATCTCCACACCGGGAAGGGCGCGGCGGAATTCGGTGACTTCCTCAGGACGCTCGTCCACCAGAACGATCATCAGGTGCAGCGTCTCGTCATACTTCTCACGCACTGCTTCCGCGATGTGGAGCAGCAGCGTGGTCTTGCCCGAGCGGGGCGGGGAGACGATGAGGCCGCGCTGGCCACGGCCGACCGGAGCCATGATGTCGACCACGCGGGTGGTGAAACGATCCGGAGTGGTTTCGAAGCTGATGCGCTTGTTCGGATTGATCGCCTTGAGCTCCTCGAACATGGGCAGGCGGCGGGATTCCTCCGCAGGCAGGCCGTTGATGGAGGTGATCTCCACAAGCTGGGGACCGCGTGGGCCTTCCTGGGCGAGGCCGTGAATCCAGTGGCCGACACGCAAGCCGTGGCGGCGAACCGCTTCCGGCGGAACAAACACGTCATCGCGAGCCTGTTCGAAACGCTTCTCCGGCACACGCAGGAAGCCGAAACCTTTCGGCGCCAGTTCCAGCATGCCATTCACCTCGATCTTCGGACCGTTGAACTGTGGTTGCTGCGGACGGCGTTCGCCTTGGTCCTGACGATCAGGACGCTCCTGGCGGTCGGAGCGCTCCTGGCGTTCGTGCCGCTGGCCTTGGTGGGAGTCCTGTCCTTCCCCGCGCACATCGCCCTGACGTTCCCGTTCGCGGCGGCGCTTGCGCTTGTCACGGCGGCGCTTGCTGCGGCTGTCACGTTGTCCGTCCTGAGGGCCGCCACCGTTTTCACGGTGATGGGGCTGGTCGTGATTCTGCTCGCGGGGCTCACGGTTTTGTTCCCGTGGTTCGCGCTGTTCCCGCTGCACCGGGCCACCGCCGGGCACGCGACCGTACTTGCGGGGCTGGTCATCGAGGCTGGATGAGGGATCTTCGTCACGCGCGGCGGAGACTGGCGTGGTTTCACGGACTGGCTCCGGAGCGGACTCTGGAGCCTGAGCTTCAGAAGTAGTCGCCTTGGCTTTCTTTGCCGCTTTTTTCGCCACCTTTTTCTTCACCGGAGCGGCTTCCGCCACATCGGAAACGGCGGGCGGGGGAGCCGGAGCCGGAGTCGGTGCAATGACGGCCTTTTCTTTGACGGAGGCTGCCTTTTTGGCGGTCTTCTTCGCGGCGGTCTTTTTCGCTGCCGTTTTCTTGGCGGCGGTCTTTTTCGCGGCGCGTTTGCGGGCCGGGGCGGAGCCTTCTCCTGTCGTTTCGATCGAGTCGAATGGCAGCAGGGTTTCCTCGTTGAAGTCGTGGATCATCCGGAAGCAGGTGGAATGGAAAATCAGTCGCCGAGTTGTTCGAGCACGTCGTCCGCCACTTCGAAATTGGTGAAGACGTTCAGGGTATCGGCGTAGTCGTCGAGAATGTCGTAAAGACGCAGGATCTGTTTGGCGGTTTCCAGATCGGAAACCACGGCGGGGTTTTGCGCGATGGAGACGAGCTTTTCAGAAACCGGCGGCAGACCGGCGGAGCGCAAGGCATTGGCTACCGTGCCGAGCTCGTTCGGCGCGGTGTAGAGGATGTGTTCGGACTCGTCGCTCTGGACGTCATCCGCACCGGCTTCGATGGCCACATCCATGATGCGGTCCTCGGCGACGGAATCGGCGGCCAGGCGGATCTCGCCCTTGCGGTCGAACTGATAGGAAACGCTGCCAGGAGTGGCCACGCTGCCGTTGTTCTTGGTGAAAATCGTCCGCATGTCCTGGGCCGTGCGGTTGATGTTGTCCGTCGCCATCTCGATGATGAAAGCGGTGCCGGACGGGCCGTAGGCCTCATAAGTGACTTCCTGAATGGCGGTGCCGCCGAGTTCGCCGGTGCCTTTCTTGATGGCGCGCTCGATGTTTTCCTTGGGAGTCGAGACCGCCTTGGCATTCTCGATGGCGGTGCGCAGCCGTGAATTCGTGGACGGATCACCACCGCCAGCGCGAGCTGCGAGAGCGATCTCGTGGGCGCACTTGCTGAACACCCGGCCGCGGATGACATCCACGCGTGCCTTGATGTGTTTGACCTTGGACCACTTGTTGTGACCGGCCATGAATGATTCGGGTCGGGTTGAAAGATGGGACTGGGAGGATGTCCCGAGTGCACGGGGGCACAACGAAGGGACGATAATGACAGGCTGGGGAGTCTGAAACCTGCCGTCTGCCACGATGCGAGACACAGGAGGCGGAAACCCCTCGGGCGGTTCGGAAACGAAACACGCCGCCCTGTCGATCCAACGACGGAAGGATGCGACCGGTGGGGATGCTTGGCAACTCCAAATTTTCCGTGGATTTCAGGCCTTTGGCGGAGAATGGAAGACGTGTCCAATCAACGCAGGATCACAATGAGGATTCCCGGGAGATTGAAGTACATGGCTACCACGATCCAACTGATCGTCAGTAGTCCCTCTTCGGTGCGAAGTCTCCGGCCGATTTGGGGAGCCAGCAGACCACCCACCAAACCCATCACGACCACGGGCAACAAGGCTTCGAACGCATTCGGAATATGTCCGCGGGGAATGGGGCGGGATTTGGAGCTTTCATGAGCGATCGCGGCGAAAGTCATGAGGAGGAACGGACACCAGAAAAGAAAGGCGACCACCATGCTAGCCATCAGCGAATCATGGATGCTCACCGGACGAGCATGTTCGGGGCGCTCCGCGGTGTCGTCGCTTTCCGCCCGAGCCCACAGCTCCGCGTCCCATTCTTCCTGGACCGGCAGATCGTCTGGCAGTGCATCCTGCCATCCTTCCGGAACGACCAGAGCAGCCCACATCACTCCCCGTGGGCCATAGAAACCTGCGGAATGTTCATGAACCACTGCGGAAGGAATGCCGAGGTCCGCGAGTCGCTGCTGGTCGATGGAAATCAACATCGGATCGCGATCCACGAGCAGAACTGGCATGGTGGATAGAATCGCACGAATCCCTGGTTCTTTCCAGCACGGAAGCAGCTTCCCAGTTGACCCGGAATGGAGCGGAGTCTAGATGCTAGGCGACATCTCCGGCTAACAACCTTTACCATGAAAGATCCCATTACCGTCTCCATCACCGGTGCCGCAGGGCAGATCGGCTACGCGCTCCTTTTCCGCATCGCCTCCGGTGCCGTTTTCGGTCCGGACCAGCCGGTGAACCTGCGCTTGATCGAGATCGAACCCGCGCTGCCCGCACTCAATGGTGTGGTGATGGAGCTCGATGACTGTGCGTTTCCGCTGCTGCGCGAGGTGGTGCCTACCGCCGATCTGAACGAAGGCTTCCGGGGCACGAACTGGGCGCTGCTCGTGGGCTCCGTGCCTCGCAAGGCCGGGATGGAGCGCGGCGACCTGCTCGGTATCAATGGCAAGATCTTCACCGGCCAGGGCAAGGCCATCGCCCGCAATGCGGCGAAGGATGTGCGCGTGCTCGTGGTCGGCAACCCGTGCAACACCAACGCGCTGATCGCGATGAATAACGCCGACGGAGTGCCGAAGGACCGCTTCTTCGCGATGACCCGCCTCGATGAAAACCGCGCCAAGAGCCAGCTCGCGAAGAAGGCCAGCGTGCATCACTCGAAGGTCACCAACCTCTGTATCTGGGGCAATCACTCCGCCACCCAGTATCCCGACTACACCAATGCCAAGATCAACGGCCGCGCGGTAACTGATGTGATCTCGCATGTCGAGTGGTTGAAGGGGGATTTCATCAAGACCGTGCAGCAGCGCGGTGCCGCCATCATCGCCGCCCGCGGGGCCTCGTCCGCCGCTTCCGCTGCGAATGCCGCGATCGATACGGTGAAGAGCCTCATTACCCCGACGCCGGCCGGTGACTGGCACTCCGTCGCTGTTTGCTCGGATGGTTCCTACGGTATCGAGAAAGGCCTCATGGCCTCCATGCCGATCCGCACCATCGAGAACGGCAAGTGGGAGGTGGTCCAGGGCGTGCCCGTGGATGCCTTCAGCCGCGAGAAGATCGATGCCTCCATCAACGAGCTCAAGGAAGAGCGCGATGCGGTGAAGGACTTGCTGCCGAAGTAACTACGGCAGATATCGTATTTCATCAAAACAGCCGCAGGGGAACCTGCGGCTGTTTTGTCGAGAAGTAGCACAAGTTTTGAACTTGTAAGTGGGGGCGGCGGATTGCGTCAGGAGTGTGGAGCGTCTGTCCCGGCTTCATTTGCCAGCGTCTGCCTCACCTCCATCAGCGCGAAGCCGAGGAGATTGAGTCCCTTCCACTGCCGGGGACTTTCCGCGCGGGGATCATCGGCGGCCAAGCCGATGCCCCAGATGGCATCGACGGGGCTCGCTTCGACCAACACACGGTCACCGGTGCCGAGCAGGAAATCCCGCAACGCCGGATGTTGTGAGAATTTGGCGTGGTTGGCCGCCACAACGATTCCGAATCTTTCCTCGCGCCAGCGTTTTTCATCGAAACCACTTACCGCTCGTCCGAATGCCTTCGCTTGCTTGGGATGTTTGCTGGCGATGATCTTGTCCACAGCATCTTGGTCTCCGAAGAGCCGCGCCTTTCCGGCCATCATGTAGTGTTCGGCGGTCGGATAAGTGATACCGTCGATTTCGAATGGAGCCACCCACCACTGACTGAAGCACGATTTTCCCACCGAGCCATCGGCGGGCGGGGTGTGGCCCCAGAAGAAGACGTATTTCAGCCGCTCGTTCCGGGAGGCGGCTGCGGTTAGGGTGTCGATGGATCGGATGTCGGTCACCGCTGTGGAGGATGTGGATCAGGTGTCTGTTGTGACTTCATAGAAGCCCTGGGCAGCGTAGCCAATCAGCCAGTTCGAGGCTCGATGTCTTTCCCGGGTGATGCTTCCAAAGTGACCGCGTTCATGATCATCGGATTCGTATAGAGGAACTCCCCCGATGCCGATATCGCCTTGGATCAATTTCAAACCGTAGCGTTCCACGGGAGTGCCCCACGCGGCTCTGGCTAAGGATTCAAAATCGTATGGGCGCCCAAACAGTGAGAAGTCGCGCAGTCGCCAATGGATTTGATAGATAAATTCGTTGAATTCATCTAAGGCTCCAGGTTCCAGTAGAACCGGGTTGGTCAGGACGGTCATGTCAACGGGTTTCAAAAACCCCAAGCTGGTAGCAACCGAAGCTGGATCGCATTGTTTGTCGCAATCAGGAAGAGGGGTCTTGCCGAGTGCCCAAGCTAGAATGGCCATGCTTTCGCTAAGCCAGCTCGCGTCTATCGCGTCACGTTGGCTGAGTGTCCCGAATGGAGCCGAAACAATCCTGTGTTCCCAACGAGTCAGATGGGACCAAAGATCGAGATTCCTCAGCCACGTTTGGATGAGTTCGATCATTGAAGAAGCACCGGAGGGATCGCTATTGTCTCCCTCCATGCCGCCGCGGCAGGCAATGGCCGATAAAATGAGCGCCTGTCGGGCCACCGCATGCGATGTGGGAGGTGTTGGCTCAATGTGATCGACGTCCATGTTTGTTTATTGCCTCATTAGGGCTGGAGCAGGCAAGCCACGCGAGACTTCCTGGTAAAGGTCCGCGGTCACGGGGGGCTCCGGCTCGGCTCGTGCAGGTCCGCCGCTTTCACGCGCAAGTTGAAAACTTGCGCTGCTTCTCTCCACGCATTCCGGGCAGATGCAGGTACGCTGCTGTTGCTTCTCCGCAGCCAAATCGAGCAGCTCGTCCGGGATAGTCACGTCCATGCACCAGCAGCGTCCACCGAGGAGCGCGCCGCAGCGGTTGTCCGATCCACACAATGGGCAGCAGTTGGGTGTGGAGGAGGGACTCATGTCGGGTCTTGTTTCCCCGGCAATATAGCCACCGGAGGGCGCTTGCCGATCGGGGGATACTCAGCGTCCGGGAATCCGGCTGAGCCTCCGCTTGCATGCGGGGCGGGCATTTCCCACAGTCCGGGCCTCAGATGTCCCAGCCACTCGTCATCGCCGGTCGTGAAATCCGCTCCCGCCTCTTCGTGGGAACCGGGAAATACCCATCGAACGAAGCCATGCGTGATTCGCTCGTGGCCAGTGGTGCGGAGATCGTGACGGTGGCCCTGCGCCGCGCCGATCTCACCGGAGGCAGTGATCCTTACGCGAACATCCTCGATTTCATCGACCCGGAGAAGTATCTGCTGCTGCCGAACACCAGCGGTGCAATGAACGCGGAGGAGGCGGTGCGTCTCGCCCGTCTCGCCGCAGCCGCCGGTCTGCCGAAATGGGTGAAGCTGGAGATCCATCCCGATCCCACCTACTTGCTGCCCGATCCGATCGAAACTCTGAAGGCGGCGGAAATCCTGGTGAAGGAGGGCTTCACCGTGCTGCCCTACATCAATGCCGACCCGGTGTTGGCGAAGCGTCTGCAGGAGGCGGGTACCGCCACCGTGATGCCGCTGGGTGCGCCGATTGGCAGCAACCGTGGCTTGGCCACTCGCGATCAGATCCGGATCATCATCGAGCAAGCCATCGTGCCGGTGGTGGTGGACGCCGGCATTGGTGCTCCCAGCCATGCGGCGGAAGCCTTGGAAATGGGGGCGGACGCCGTGCTGGTGAACACCGCCATCGCCATCGCGAATGATCCGGTGAAGATGGCCGTCGCCTTCAAGAAGGCCGTCGAAGCCGGTCGGGAGGCCTTCGAGATCGGGCTTCCAGAGGCTGAGGACCGAGCCATCGCGACCAGTCCGCTCACCGCGTTCCTTTCCTGAAGTCCTGCATGGGCACTCCGGCGGCCCGTGCCCAATCCGCCACGGTGGCCATCTCCGCCGCATGGCTGAAAAAGCGGAGAGGAATGCAATAGAAGGCGTGGCTCGAAATGAGAAGGACCAGCATGTCATCCGCCACTACGGCGGATTCCAGATAGCGCCATTCGAAAGTCGCGTGATTCGGGCCTACCTGACGCCGCACGTGGGTGGCGCTGAAGGTCCAATGATCTTCCATTTCCGCGATTTTCGCCCGCTTGGCGAGGGATTCACGCAGGATTGTCCGTGCATACCACCGATAGCCGACCACCACGAGCAGGAGGGCGGTGGGAAAGGTGTAGCAGACCATCCGCATGCCGTGGCCCCAGCAATAGACGAGTCCGGCACCCACTACGGCCAATACATAGACGAGGGCGATTTTCCGCCTCAGCGTATTCATGCTGCGACGGAACAGCTTCACCGCCCGCTTTCCGTCTTCGGGGAAAAGCATGGAAGTGACTCGGATTACCGGCGGCTCTCCGGGGAATGGGGCGGGCTCGATGTTCATCAGTTGCCGGATCGGGTTTTCCGGTAGTCAGTCACCGGCAGATCTGCCGCGCGTGCCAAGTCCAGGATGGAGGTGAGGTCGCCCGGAGTTTTGAAAAAGCGGACCGGCACGCATTCGATAGAGAAGCGGTTGTTGATCAGGATCAGCAGTTCGTCATCCGCGACCACCTTGTCCAAGGTTTGCCACTCGAAGAAGAATTCATTGGGTCCGCTTTGAAGCCAAATGCCCTGCGGGGCAAAGCACCAATGGGGGCATCCTCCGCTCCGGGCAGCCTTCAGCATGATGCGGTCCAAGGCCATGCTCCTGAATTTCCGCCGCCGCAGCCACAAGGCCACGATGACGACCAGGATCAGAAAGGCGACTTCGGGTTGGTCGGTGGCGGTTTTGGCCACCAAGCCCAGGCAGACGATCACCGGTAACCAAGAGAGCAACTTCACCGGCCATGTCCGTGCCCGGGCACGGAGGCGCAGCGCCCCAGACCAGTCGGCTCGATCGGGAATCCCCCACAGACGCACCTCATCAGGAGCTGGATCAGGCGGATGGGAAATGGAGGGTTCCATGAGGGGGACCGGCCTATCGTGAGCGAACCCAGGAGCTTCTTGAAACAAAATCCGCAGTTGCCCCGCGCTCTCCTCCACCTGGTGTCCGCAAAAAGACAATCCCGACAGGGCGGACCGTGTCGGGATTGTCTGAAAGCGCTCAACTGTTGTTGAAGTGCCGGAACTCCGTGTTCGTCGAAGGCGGCGGTGGCGGCGGAATGGGAGGGATCGGCGGCGGCGGTGGCGGCAGATCCAGCGGGTTGGGCGGAGCGATGGCCGGAGCCACTTCCTCCTTGGCGTCCTTTGCATCCTTCGCCTTGGAGCTGTGATGCTTGTCACCGGTGGCCGGATCAAGCTTGGCGAGAACCGCCTGCACGTCGGCGAGGGATTCAGGAACGGCGGCCACGGCGCACTGGGCTGCCAAGCGCATGGCGTCCGGCTTGGTGGTGGCGGCGGTTTCGACGATGTTCGCGATCGACTCCTTGTCGTTTTCGGTCGCCTTGATGGCGGCCTTCACGATCTCACAAACGCGGTCCGGATTGGCGGTCACCTCGGCAGCGACGATCTCCAACAGCTTGGATGGATCTTCGTGGATGCGGTGGCGGATGTTCAGCGCGTATTCCGCATCGCTCAGGGCCTGGCCCTTTGCCGGAGCGGAGTCGTTGCGATACATCGCGGCCAGCAGGGAGAGGGCGAAGTTGAGTTCCTTCGCAGGAGCGCTGGTTGGCCGCCATGGCGAGCATGCCATGCGAGCGGTTGGCCTCGACGGACTTGAGGAAAGGAGCCGCATTCTTACGGAGCTGGGCATCAAGCGCCCACGGACGGGTCACGGTGGGAGCGGTGGAGAATCCGAGCGAAACCGGATCTTGCACGAGATACCACGGCTGATCCTTGGAGAATGAGTCCGGAGAAACTCCCACAAGAGGCTGGATCGGAGAACCGGAAGAGAAACCTTTTGCCGCAACGGGATCGGTGGGTGCCGAACCGTTTTCGAACAGGTGGGAAGCTCCCGACAGATCCTGCGCGAAGAGAGAACCCGCGCAGGTAAAGGTCAGGGCAACCGCGCCGGAAAGCACTGGTCGTTTCATGGTTTTGAGTGGGGGGAGGGTGAACCGCACTCATCATCCCACAATTATGTCACCCGCCAAGCACGTGATCGCGGGAGGTGTCGACCAAGTGGTTGTTGGTGGTTTAATGTGCTTATTTTGAATGATTTGCGTTTTTGTTGAAAATGGGAGTGATAAGCATTTAATTAATCCTAACCATCACGTGGCGTTAAATTGGATGTTAGAAAAGTGGGTTGAAGCTCCAGAAAGCCGGATTTTCAGCTCTTGGAACATCCGGTTTCGAATACGAACCCAAGAGCATTTTCGCCCGCAGGAGAGTCCAAAGCGCCGGGGACGGCTTGAGGCTTGCGATGGCAGCCGTGGGAAGGGAGCATTTTATACCCGATGCCTTCACAATCCAGTCGTCCCTTGGTCGGAGTCCGTTTTCCGGTATGGTGTGCGTTCGGTCATCCGGTGCTGGAAGGGGTGGTCGATCACATGCGTGAGCGCGGGCAGTGGAAGCTGGTGACGGAGAACAGCTTCTTCGGCGAGATGAAGGCGCGATGCATCGACGCGGATTGGAAAGGAGATGGGCTCATTCTGTTCCGGGCGACGGAGGAAGAGCTATCGAACTATCGCCGCCGCAGGATTGCGGTGGTTATTACCAGCACCGAAGGACCGGATCATGGCTATCCACGGGTGGTGACCGACAATGTGGCGATCGGTCGGCTGGCTGCGGACCACCTGATCGATTGCTCGTTTTCGAACTTCGCTTTCTTCGGACGTGGCGAGGCACTGCACCGGGATCCGCAGCACGCTCCGGGGATGCGGGTGTATTCCCGTGAGCGTCTGAACGGCTTCCTGTCCCGGCTGGCGGACTTCCATCTCGAACCCATCGTGCATTACCTGCAGGGGAGGCCGCTGTGGAAGTCCGGCACATGGAGAGCCGTGCAACGCGAGGCCATGGAATTCCTGGCCGGGTTGCCGAAGCCCTGCGGCTTGTTCGTGGTGGATGATGCGCTGGCGGCGGTCACCCTGCAGGCGGCAGAAGCCCTCGGCCTCCGCGTGCCGGAGGACGTGGCCGTGATCGGTTTTGGTGATGATCCGGCGCAGTGTTTCACCACCTCACCCACACTCAGCAGCATCCGTTATCCGGGCCGGGAGGTTGGTCGCCTCGCCGCCGAATTGCTGGTCCGGCAGATGGCGGAAGAAGAGGGGATCGAGAGCCGCTACCTAATACCGGTCCATGATCTGGTGGCACGGGATTCCACGAACACGCTCGCAATTCCGGATCCCGCCATCCGGGAGATTATCCGCCGGATTCGTCTGTTGGCTCCGCACGACCCCCTGAGAGTGTCCGAGCTATGCGAGCAGAGCGGCCTTTCGCCTACCACGATCAAGAACCGTTTCGCGGCGCTGCTGGGTCACAGCCCGAAACAAGAGATCAAGCGGGTCAGGCTCCAACATCTCTGCCACCTTCTGCGCTCCACCAGATTGCCGTTGGTGGACATCGTGCGGGAGATGAAATTCGAATCGCTGAACGAATTGAGCCGCTTTTTCCATCGTGAGACGGGGCTGCGTCCGTCCGCGTTACGGCGGCCGTTGTGAGGATGCGTCCGCATCTTGTCACGTCACCGCCGTCGCTTCAGGAGCCACCCACCGCAGGCCAAGATGGCGAGCCCGGCAGCAGATGGCTCTGGCACTTGGTCATAGGCGAGATTGTCAAAACCGAGAAAACTCGAGGGTCCGCTGGTTCCGATCAGGACCAGCGTCAGAGCTTCGCCCGCTGCGCCACCGGCGGCCACGGTGATGGTTTGCTGGATGTCACTGTTCGCGGTCCACAATCCGGAGGCAAGGGTGCCGCTGGTGGGGCCGGAGAGGGTCCAGCTCACGGATTTCGCGGCGGTGTTGCCGGAGATGAGATCGAATGAATTGAGATAGACGCCGGTGGTCGCGGTGGGGGTGAAGAGGATCTGGAATTGCGGCTGGGATCCGCCACCGGCCCCATCGAGTTGGATGACTTTTCCATGGGTCGTGAAGCTCGCGAAAGTATCGAAGCCGATACCCGAGTTTCCTGTTGCGGTATCTGCTCCACGCCAGTTGGATGTCCGGAGTGCCGGTGACATTCCAGCCACCGGTCGTCACGGTCCAATTGGATGTGGTGGCACTGGCGTTGGAACCGTAGGTCGCGCCGCCGGGCAGGAGCTGGTTGTTGGTGGTGAAACCTTCGTTGGTCAGAAGTGTCGCGCCGCCGGAGATGGAGATGCCAGTGGAGCAGAACACGAGGAGGAGGGTGGATTTCATGGAGTGCTGAAGCTCCCATCTGCCGCGTTTCACGGTAAATCGGCCGAATCGCCGTGCGCTCTGGCAAAATCGACTTCAGGACAGGAGGAGTGGCGATTTTGCCGTGCGGGAGGGCTTTTTGGCCGTTTGGCCGCTCACCGTTCCACCGGATCATGTCGGGTCGATGAGATCACCGTTCATGAGAAAATGGATATCCGGCCTTTGTCCCCTTTTGCTGTCAGGACTGCTGATGCCGGCCGGGGCTGCGACCCGCGTCCACAACGATGGCTTCACGGCCAATAACGCCGCCCTCCCCGGCCATCCCTCCTACGCTTCCATGGTATCCACCAGTGGTGTGAACTGGACGGCCACGCCAGGGGGAGCTGGCATCAACGGCACTCCGCACATCGCCGTGGGATGGAGCGGCCAGGGTGGAGACTCCGGCTTCGGTTTCGACACGTATGTGAACTTCGGTGGCCGGGGTGGTGCGATCCAGATTGATGGGGGCAAGACGGGAGGTTCGCGCCATTGCTTCATCACGTTCGATCCTGCGGATGACGTCGGAGTGGCGATTGATTCATTCGATCTCGATATTGCGCATGACCAAGCGCACAAGGTGGATTGGTTCATCCGGGATACCTCGGACAATGTTCTGGCCCAGGGTGTGTGGACACGCTCCACGAACGGGCGGGATACCGTTTCGCCAGCCTACAAGGGATCTACGGGGCAGACACTGGTCCTCGAGCTTTTCCATGAAACCGGCAGTGTGACCTATCTAGGCATGGACAACCTGACCTTCGATGAAATCCCCGCTCATCCGATCGTGGGAGTGAGCAAGGAGGCTTATTCGCCCGGGGAAGCGGTTTCGATCTCCTTTGCCGCAGGGAGTGGCGAGGCAACGGACCGTGTGGCGATCTATACCGCCGGAATCACACCATCCGGGGGCTCGCCTCCCATCGCGTGGCGGTATGTGAATGGTTCGACCACTCCCGGAGAGGGATTGCGCTCGGGCACGGTGGCCTTCACGGGACTGTCGCTTGCGCCCGGCAACTATGCAGCTTGGTTTCTCGGATCGAATGGCTCCACGGTACAAGCCGGTCCTGCTTCGTTCCAAGTCGATGCTCCTGCCATCAGCCTGGTGCATCCGCAGGTGCCGTATGGCGGGAATATCGAGGTGTCCTTCCAAGGTGGCCCGGGGTTGGCCAACGATTGGATCGCCATCTTTCCGGCGGGCACCACTCCGTCGGATTCCCAGTGGTATCTCGACTACCTTCGGACCAGCGGCACCCGCACGGGTGTGGCGGACGTGCGCAAGGGGACCGTGGTCTTCGATCGCCATTTCGGTCCTCCCGGAGACTACGAAGTGTGGTTCCTCACAAACGGTTATCACACGGTGGCGGGTCCGGTGGCGTTGAAGATCACCTCCGCAGGTACCTCCCGCTGCTCCGCACTGGTTGAAGCCTACGGTGCGGTCACGCCATGCCGTGACTGGAAGCGCCTACTCCGGCCGGATTTCCGCCTACGTTTCCGATCCTGGAGATGTGCTTTCGTTCGAAAAAATCTCCGGTCCTTCGTGGCTGGTAGTCTCCGCTGATGGTGGCCTCACCGGGACACCGGCCGCCACCGATGCGGGCCTGGCTCGGTTCACTCTCCGCGCACGCGACCTTGCGGGGCATACGGCGGATGCCATGCTGGAGATCGAGGTTTTTCCTCCGGGCGGCGAGCATGTCGGCCAGCTCAAGATCATGAGCTACAATACGCTGCTGCGCTGGGAGACGATCAATGACGGCTTCCGTAAAGGGATCGAGTCGATCGTGCTCGCGGATGCGGATGTGGCGTGTCTTCAGGAGTCTGGAGGTGACAAGGCCCGGCGGGCTGCGGAAGCGTTGGGCTGGTTCTATGTTCCTCCCGGCAATGGCTGGGCCCAGATGATCAGCCGCTATCCCGTGGTGGGTGCGCTTCCTGGTGGCGGTGGCGGCCAGGGGGGGCGGCTTCGATTGGCGAATGATCCGCTCCGCGAGGTGGTCGTCTACAATTGCTATCTTTCCGCGAACTACTCCGCGCTGGCGGCGGCTGCGGTGAATGGAGCGACGGCGGAAAGCGCGCTGGCGGAGGAGATGCGGTCTCCCCGGCCGGACAATGTGAACACGCTGCTCCAGGTCATGGCTCCGGTGCTGGCGGATGCGGACCATGTCCCGGTGTTCCTGACCGGGGATTTCAATTCATCTTCGCACCTCGATTGGACTGCCGCGACGGCCGCGCGGCACAACGGTATCGGCCATGTCGAGTGGCCGTGCAGTCTGGCGGTGGCTGCGGCAGGAATGAAGGACTCCTTCCGTGTGAAATACCCTGATCCAGTGGCGGTGCCCGGCCTGAGCTGGACGCCGCTGCTGCGGGACTTCGAGGTGAAGGACCGGATCGACTTCATCTACTACAAGGGAGCCGCCGTATCCGTGATGGCATCGGATCTCTTCCATACCGCCATTGAGACCACGGTGGGCAAGGGGCAGTCGATCAACGTGGCGGCGGACAATACCTGGCCTTCCGACCATGCGGCCATGATCACCTGCTTCCGTCTCGAACCCGTGGATACGGATGGTGATGGAATG
Organism: Luteolibacter sp.; assembly: GCA_049840755.1. Lineage (GTDB taxonomy): Bacteria > Verrucomicrobiota > Verrucomicrobiia > Verrucomicrobiales > Akkermansiaceae > Luteolibacter. The sequence continues at coordinate 26,574 of JASGJM010000004.1, forward strand.
AGCGATGCCTGGGAAAAACGCTGGTTCAACCAACTCGCGATGTCCGGTCAACCGGCTCCCGGGCAGGGATTGGATCTCCGCTGGCGGATGATGCTCGGTGGCGATCCAAAGCAAGCCGTGGATACCTCCGGCGGCCTCGGGGTTCATCCGGTGTCTCCGGGCCGGTGCACGGTCTCGTTCCCGGTCTCCGAATTCGCCTACGGCCATGGCTTGGCCTTGGAGGCATCACGGGATCTCGGAGTTCTGGATCCGTGGGAGGTGCTGTGGAGTTACGACGAAGATCCTCAATTGCAATCGCCTGGGCTCGTGGCCTCTCGTGAGACCACGGACCAGTGGCGGATCGTCTTCGAGCCGGTGAACTCCCCGGGGACGACCTTCTACCGATTGCGGCGTACGGACTGATCATTCCCCAGTTGCCCGGAGGACGGGAACCCGCGCGTCACTCGGCGGCGGGTTCCTCGATGATGATCTTCGGGAAGACCGGCTTCGGTTTGCCGATGACATGACCGTCGGCGAGCAGGCCCCACTTGAGATCGTCGAGCTTGAGCGTGAGGAGATCCTCACGAGCGAGCTGGGAGGCGATCTTGGCGGAGGCCTGGGGAACGACCGGAGCGAGGAGCACCGCGCAGTGGGCAACGTTCTCGGCGAAGTGATAGAGAATGGTCTGCACCCGGGCGGCCTGCTCCGGGTCCTTCTTCAGTTCCCAGGGTTTCATCCGGTCCGCGTACTGGTTGCACAGCACCACGTGGCGGGTGAGAGCTTCCAGCGCCTTGGCCACCTCGTATTCGTCCATCGCCTCACGATAGGCGGCGGTGGTGTCGGCGAGGGATTTCTGAAGCGCGAGATCGTCTTCCGTGGCCGGCCCACCGGGGCTGAGGATGCCGTCGGTGAAACGCTGGCTCATGTTGAGCGCGCGGTTGCAGAGGTTGCCCAGCTTGTCAGCGAGCTCGTCGTTGAAGAGCATGACGAGGCGCTCAAGATCGAAATCGGAATCGCGGCCGGTGATGATGTCGCGGACCAGATAATAGCGCAGCGCGTCCACGCCGAACTTGTCGGCGAGTTCGTCTGGGTCGACGACGTTGCCGAGAGACTTCGACATCTTCTCACTCTGACCGGTCTTGCTCTTGCGGTTCCACCAGCCGTGGACCAGCAGTTGCGGCATCTGATCGTCACGGAAGCCCATGGCGTGCAGCATGCAGGGCCAGTAGATGCCGTGTGCGGGGATGAGGATGTCCTTGCCGATGATGTGGGTGGCGGGTGGATTGCCGCTCCAGATCTTCGAGAACTCGGGGAAACCAGCGTCCGGCGCGGCTTCATAGCCGACGAAGGAGACGTAGTTGATCAGCGCATCGAACCAGACGTAAGTGACGTAGCCGGGATCGAAAGGGAACTCGATGCCCCAGCGCAGGCGCTCCTTCGGGCGCGAGATGCAGAGGTCGGTCTCGCCGGAACGCTCGAGCGCGTTCAGCAGTTCTGCCTTGCGGAAGGCGGGTAGCACGAAGTTGTCCGTCTTCTCCAGGTAGCCTTTCAACCAGTCGATGTGGTCGCTGAGCTTGAAGTACCAGTTCTCTTCCTCGATCTCGGTGACCTCGCCCCATTCCGGGCCGAATTCCCCCTGCTCGTTGCGGTCGCGATCGGTGAGATACTGCTCCTGTCGTACCGAGTAGAAGCCCTTGTGGGTCTTCTGGTAAAGCTGTCCCTGCTCTTTGAGTGTGGAGAGGATCTTGCGGACGCATGCCTTGTGGCGCTCGTCCACGGTCTCCGCCCAGCCGTCGTAGCGGACGTCCAGCTTGTCCCACAGGTTGAGGAACTTCTTGGTGGTGCGCTTGACGTAGGTGGCTGGATGGACGCCTTCCTTCTCCGCGGTCTGCTGGACCTTCTGGCCGTGCTGGTCCACACCAGTGAGGAAATACACCTCGTCTCCGCGCAGGCGGCGGTAGCGGGCGATCACGTCGGCGAGCACCTTCTCATAGGCGTGGCCGATGTGCGGCGAGCCGTTGGTATAGTCGATGGCGGTGGTGAGAAAGAACATGGCTCGGAAAGGGATCGCGCCATCCGGGTGCCGGAGGCGGGCAGGGAGGAAAGCAGAGGCGGCGCGGCCACGCAAGGCGGACTGCTCGCTGGCTAGGGCCGGGCGGCGGGTTCGAGTTTCTGCCGGACCTCCGCTGAGGTGATCTGGTTCAACCAAGCGGGAATGGCCGCCTTTTGACCATTCGCCGCCAGCCAACCGATCACAGGTCCGATCGCCGCATCCTTCAGGGGGCCGGGAGCCATGACGGCCACCTGCGGGAGGATCTCATTCCGTTGGGTTGGAATCAGCTCGAAGACGACGGAGCGGACTGCGGGGCAGTCGGTGGCCGGGTTGTCGAGGGACATGGCCCACGCCACGGCTTCCCCGGGACGCTGTTTGATCATGGCCGCGGCGATCAGGTTGTTGCCGCCGCGATCGATGAAGGCTGTTCTCTCCTCGGGGCGGTCGGCCAGATAGGCCATGGTGTCATCAAAGTCCTTTTCGAAGCTTTTATTGATGACGTAGGCGAATGCTTGATCGGAGACAGGGTGCTTGCTTCCAAGCTGATCCAGCACGTCTCCGGCGGAATTGCTCTTCAGCAGAAATTCGGCAATTGTCGTCTCAAGTGCGCCAACGGGACCATCCAGAGACTCCTCCTTGAGCTGGTCCACCAAAGCGGCCCAGGAGCGAAACGTGTCCTCACCATGGGGGCCGGAGAAGGACAGATCCCCCGAAGTAACCAAAGTCAGCGTCAGATCCGTCCGTTGGTAGGGTGTCAGGTCGAGCCCTTTCAGCCATTGGTAGGCCGCTTGGGGATCTGATCGCCATATTTTCAGCAATTGTTCTGCCGCTGCTTGCTTCTTGTCTCCGTCGGGTGCGGATTCAACGAAGAGCTTGGCGAGCTGGAGGTCATGCTCCAGCAGGCAGAGCAGGATATCCCGCAGTTCGCCCGGGTCATGCGGGAGACTCCAAAACCGGGTGACATCCAGTTTTTTGGAAATCAGCAAACGTGCGATCCGTTCGCTCTCCGGAGAAATCGGGCGGCCTTCGATCTCCCGCTGGGCAGGCTTGTGGGTCGGAACCGGTGAGGAGCTGCGCGACGCGGAGCGTTTCGGGCCTGCTGGCTTTTCCTCGCGATCGCAAGCGGTGACGGTCAAGCCGACCAGCAGGGAAAGAAAGAGCCCGCACGACTCGACCACAGGCACCCGATTCAGCGGGCGATGTCGTGACTTGAGCGATGAAGGCGGAGATGCCATCTCCCGCTTGTCATAGAAGATGCGCGGGAGGCGGGCAAGGTTCCATCTCAGCGGACCACCTTGCCGCCCAAGGAGAGAATGCGGGCGTTGCCTTTGGCGGCTTCGGCCTCAGGGATATTGCCATCCCGGACATACATCTGGGAAAGGCCGGTCCACGCGAGAAGATCATTTGGGCGGAGCGTGACCGCCTGGAGGCCGCAACCGATGGCCTCCTTTATTTCGCCCGTCTTGAGAAGGGCCATGCCGAGAGCGTGCCAGCCATCGAAAAACTCCGGATCGAGGGCCACGGACCGGCGGTAGAGCGCGATGGCCTCCTCCAATTCGCCGACGGCGAGATGGCCGTTGGCATCATCGAAGAAGGAATCGCGCTCAGTCATCCGGAGATCAATTGGAGGGCTTCTTGTAGAGGCGCTCGATCTTGGCGGTCTCGTTCTGTTCGGACATCCAGGACATGAACGCACGCATGCGGTTCTGGCTGACGGCATTCGCGACTTCCGTATCCAGGCGGGAGTTGGCATCCGGGTTCTTCTCGACTTCGCGCTTCTCGACGAAGATGAGGAAAGCCTGAGTGGACTTGGCGGCGGGGTCCATCACCACATCGGCGATCGAGCCGGGGTCAACCATGCTGGCATCGTGGAAAAGGGATGCCGGAGCTTCGTCACCCGTCGGGCGGTAGGAAGTGGTGATCGGGCCGATCGCCTTGCTTTCCAGACCGGCATCCTTGGCGGCGTCGGCGAAGGATTTGCCACCCTTCACTGCGTCACGGAGAGCGGTGAGTTTTTCCTCGGCGCTCTTCTTCATCGCCTCGCGGGCCTTTTCTTCGATGTACCTGGGCCTTGGCTTCTTCCTTCGCTTCATCGAAGGTCTTCACGCGGGATGGCTCCTCACCATCCAGACGGGCGAGCAGCCACTGGTTCTGGCCGACCGCGTAGGCTTCCGAGATCTTGGAAAGCGGATCGGTGGTGACCTTCATGTTGAAGAGTTCGTCCACGGCGCGGACACCGCGGCCGCCGGAGCGCAGGGTCAGCGCGAGATCGGCGGGAGCCTGGCTTTCTGCAAACAGTTCGGTGGTTTTCACCTCGAAGCCCTGCTCCTTGGCGAGTTCCTCGAATTCCGCACCCTTCTTGTTCTGGAGCTCGGTGAAGAAATCGTCCATCCGCTGGTTGAGTTCCTTCTCCTTGTTGCGGCGCTCTTCGATGATCTTCGGATCTTCCTTGGTCGGATCCGGCTTCTCAGGCTGGGAAGCGTCTTCCGGCTTCTTTTCATCCTCCGGCTTGGTTTCCGGGAGCTTCGGCGCGGCCAGCACGTAGGCGAACTTGCGCTTCGTTTCGGTCTTGAAGGAGTCCTGGATGGTTTCCCAGTAAGCCTTCACTTCCTCATCGGTCGGCTTGACGGCTTCCTTGAAGGGGGCGATGGCGATCTTCGCGAGCTGCACGGAGACGAGCTGGCGGGAGAGGGCGGAGGAATCGGCGATGATCTGGCGGTTCATGCCAAGGCCGGATCCGACGATGTCACCCAGCTTGCGGGCGATTACCGCGTCGCTGGCGACATCCAGCAGATCCTGCTCGGTCATGCCCATACGGCCGATGACGCGCTCGATGAAATTGCGGTAGCTTACCGGGTCGTATTTGCCGTCCTTGCCTGCGAAGGCGGACATGCTCTTCACGTAATCGAAGATCTCATCCTTGGAGGGATGGATGCCGTATTCCTCACCGGCCTTGCGGATGAGGATGCGGTTGGCGAAGAAGGTCTCGGAAGCCTCATTGTCGTCCGCGCCACGGCTGCCGAAGCCATTCAGGCCGCCGACGAATTCGTACATCTGCAGGTTGAGAGCCATCTTCCGGGCGTCGATCCCTTGCTTCTGATAGGCGCTGCCATCATAGCTGGTCCCATCGATCCGGAGATAGGCCTGACCACCACCCATGGCGGCCTTCGAACCGCTGAAACCGGTGAACAGGAAGCTGAGGAAGAGGGCCACGAGGACCACCATCATCAGGCCGTAGTAATTGCGGATGTTTTCGATCATGCGGAAAGCCGCCCGCCGTTGCCGCGGGCCCGCGTAGTAAAGGGGGCCGCCCGCCGGGCATCAATCTCAATTCCAACATGAGATGACTGGAAAAAATGAAGCCGCCGGGAGCACCCACTCCCGACGGCCAAGCTGATCAACCCTACACACCCGGAGGGCGGAAAGGCTGACAACTGCTGTTCACCCTTACATGAAAACTGCGACTTGCGTGCGGTTTTCAGTTTTTTTGACCCCAGGGTGATGGCAGTCGTTCAAAAGATTCGGCCGATTTCGTGTAAAAGTCGGCCAGTCAAGCAACCGCAAGGATTGCGCGGAATTGTAAAGTCTGACCCGGTCCGGGCGGCTCATTTCGACTGCTCCAGCATCCGCAGCAGGGGGGCTTCGGCGCGGGCCCGGACGGATTCCTCCATTTCGACACGGGGCTCCAGATTTGCGAGGCAGTCACGGAGCTTCTGGAGGGTGTTCATCTTCATGTAGCGGCAGTCCGCGCACGCGCAGCGGTCGGTGGGACCCGGGATGAGATTCTTGTCCGGGCATTCCTTCTGCAGGCGATGCAGCATGCCGCTCTCGGTGACGACGATGATGTCCTTCACCGGGGCGTTTTTGCAAAAGGCGATCATCTTCTCCGTGGAGCAGACTTCATCCGCGAGCAGGCGCACGGCCTGCGTGCACTCCGGGTGGGCAACGACGAGGGCGTCCGGATACTCGGCCTTGATGCGGTTGATGGAATCCCGGGTGAATTCGACGTGGACGTAGCAGGAGCCCTGCCACAGGTCCATCTTGCGGCCGGTCTGTTCCATCACCCACGAGCCCAGATTGGCATCCGGCACGAAGAGGATCGGCCGGTCGGCCGGGGCCTTGTTGACGATTTTCACGGCATTGCCGGAGGTGCAGATCACATCGCAGAGCGCCTTCACCCCGGCGGAGCAGTTGATGTAGGCGATGACGTAGTAGTTTTTGTCCGCGTGTTCCTTCAGATAGGCCTCGAGTTGCGGGGCCGGGCAGGATTGCTCCAGCGAGCAACCGGCATCGGCGTCCGGGAGGACGACGATCTTCGAGGGATTCACGATCTTGGCTGTTTCCGCCATGAAGTGGACGCCACAGAAGGCGATCACGTCCGCATCGGTCGATTTCGCGTGATAGGCGAGGCCGAGGGAATCCCCCACGTAGTCTCCCAGGTCCTGAATGTCACCGGTTTGGTAGTTGTGGACCAAGATGACGGCATTGCGGGCCTTTTTCAGGGCGAGAATCTCTTCCTTGAGGTCGAGCGCGGTGGCGGCGGCGGGCATGCCGGACTTATGGAGCGGGATTTCCGGGAGGTAAACGCCAGATTGAAGAATCCAAGACCCGGAACCCGGAGAGGAGGCGAGGGGAATTTGAGATTTCAAATTTGAGATTTCAAATCCCCGGGGGGATCACTCGCTGCCGTGTTCGGAGGGGGCTTCCTCCTCGGTCTTTGGCTGGACAATCTCGATGACCCCACTGTGTTTCGCGCCTTGCTTCACCTGGAGGCGGGCGGCGCGGACGAGGCCGCGGAGTTCGGCGCGCTTTTCGAGGACGACAGCGCCGGTGCAGTGGACCTGGCCGGTGAGCTGGCCATCCACGAAGACCTCGGCGGCTTGCACGGCGTGTAGGAATTCAACCCGCGCACCGCGTTCCACCCGCAGGGTATGGCAGCGGACTTTGCCGGGAATCTTGCCGTGGCTGAGAATGACAAGATCACCGGAGCACTCCACTGCGGCGGCGAGTTCGCCAAGCACGGTGAGATTGTGGCAGGTGATCGGCACTCCGGAGACGGAGCCGCCTTTTTCGATGGTCACATCCCCGCGGGTCTGGATGCGGCGGTTCCAACGCTCATCGATGGTGTAGTCGCGCAGACTGATGTAGAAGCCGCAGTACGGACACTGGCTGGATTGCGCGTTGGGGACGGCGGTGTGCTCGCGCCCACAATCGAAGCAAACGACATGGCGGGGCTTGGGCGTGCGACCGAACAGGCGCTGAATGAATCCAGCCGGAGCGGGTGCCGCTGGCTCGGGTCGCTTGAAGGGAGACTGCGGTTTTGCAGGCTCGGATTCCGGTTCGTCCGTTTCCTGAGGGCGGACCTTCTGAGCGACGAAGCGGGTGGACGGCTTCTGGCGGGCGATCGCCTTGCCGTCCTTGACTTGGAAATTCGCACCACAAGCCCGGCAGGTGGTGGAAACCACCAGCGCGGGCTCGGATTGAGTGTGGCCACACTCGGGACAGGTCAACTCGATGCGATGGCGCGCGGGCTCTGCGGCCATGGCGGGGTCAAGCTGGGGCTGATCCGGTGGATGGACCGGGGGTTACTGGACGACGCCTGCGAGAGTGTCCTGTTTCGGGACATCCTGCTTGCTGTCCGCCTTGGCCGGAGCTGCTGCTGCGGCGGCGGGAGTACCACCGGCCGGAGTGCCGACGATGGACTTGCCGACGAAGATCGCACCCGCCTCGATGGCGAGGGTCTTGGCCTTGATATCGCCGACAACTTCGGCGCTGGCCTTGAGCTCGACCCGCTCGGCGACGGTGATGTTGCCGTGGATCTTGCCGTAGACGACCAGCGTGCCGGTCTTCACCTCGGCTTTGATGCGGGCGTTTTCACCGACGGTCAGGTTGCCATCGGAAGAGATTTCGCCCTCGATCTTGCCGTCCACCACGAGGTCGTTGGTGAACTTGACGGAGCCTTTGATTTCAACATCCGAGGAAAGGACGTTGCGGGTCGCGGAAGCGCCGGGGCGTGAAACCGGGGCGGAAGTCGCGGGAGTGGGGGAAAACGATGGAGCCGGGGCCGGGGGCTCGGGGCGGAACGTATCCTGGGCTGGGGTCGCCGGACGGGCAGGTTCCGTCGTATCTTGGCCGATCACTTTCTTGAACACGCAGGAATTGAGAGCTGGCGGTTATAAAAGTCAAATTGATTCCCCCTCGCCGTCCCTTATTTGGCGGGAGTTGCGGGCGCTGGCTCGGCAGGGGCCGGAGCTGGTTCGCCAGCCGGTGCCAGATCAAGCAGTCCGCCGAATGGAGCGCCGCCGGTGCCGCCGGGTTGGAGCTGGCCGGGAGCGACATCATCGGCACCACCTGCGGGGAAGCCGGGGATGTTGGGCAAGCCGGGTGTCGGTGGCGGAGTGACCTGGCGGGGCTCGATTTCCGTCGGAGCTTTCGCCTTGAGAATCAGGAGGTGCTGGCTGGCGATTCCGGAGAAGATGTTGTCGCCATAGTCGTTCTTGGCCTTGTCGTAATAGCCCTTGGCCTTGTCGAGATCACCCGCGAGTTTGGCGAGGTCACCGAGCTGGGTGAGCGCGTAGGGGGCCAGGAAGCGGCCGGTGGAGTCGGACAGAACGGCTTGGAAGGCGGTCTCGGCTTCAGCATTCTTGCCTTGGGCCATCAGCTTGGCACCGAGCGAGGCTTGGGCGCTGGCTTTGGCCGGATGAGTCGGATTGTTCTGGATGAAAGACTTGAGAGACTCGATGGAGGCATCCTGCTGGCCGTCCGCCCACTGCTTGTCTGCGGTGAGGACGATGGCGCTGCCTGCGGCGGGGGTGCCCGGATAGGTCTTCGAGATGGCCTGGAGATCGGTGAGGCTCTCAGCCTTGATCAGGGCCGAGCCGGCGTCCTGTTCTTCACCAGCCTTCTTGCTCCGGTAAACGACCCAGCCACAACCGGCGAGGGCGGCGACGATCGCGACGACAACGAGGCCCTTTTGATTGCGCTCGAGGAATTGCTCGAAGGCGCTGGGAGCTTGCGAGATCTCACCGAGAAGCTGCGGGGTGTCTTGGATATCTTTGGGCATCGGAATCGTCTGGGCCTGAGCGGCGGGAGGATTAAGGACGGCGGAGCGGTGAAATCAATGAGGAATTGGAAAGCGGGTGGAACGGAATTTTCGTGGCAAGCCGGAGCGGGTGTCCGTTAGGGTGGCCGCGCATGGCAGGGCGCGTTTACGTGGTGGCGGGGGAATTGAGCGGGGACGCGCACGGCGCGGGCCTGCTGCGGGCGCTCCATCACCTCCATCCGGCACTGGAGATCGCCGGAGCCGGTGGCCCGGAGATGGCCGCTGTGGGAGGGGAAAAGGTCCGGAATTGGGTCGAGGATGCGGCGGTGGTCGGCGTCTGGGAGGTGCTGAAACACTACGGTTGGTTCAAGGCGCGCTTCGATGAAATGCTGGCCGAGGCTCGTGAAATGCGACCGGATGTACTTCTGCTGATCGATTATCCGGGCTTCAATCTGCGCTTCGCCGAGGCCGTGAAGAAGGAGCTGCCGGAGACGCGCATCGTTTACTACATCAGCCCGCAGGTGTGGGCGTGGAACAAGAGCCGCATCCCGAAGATGGTGCGCCTGATTGATGAAATGCTGTGCCTGTTCCCCTTCGAAAAACCGCTTTTTGAGGAAGCAGGGTTGAAGACCACTTTCGTGGGCCACCCGCTGGTCGATGAGCTGGAAGAGCGCCGGATCCCGGACGTGACCGTGGATGAGACGCTGGTGGGACTCTTTCCGGGCAGCCGGAATCGTGAGGTTTCACGGTTGTTTCCGATGATGCTGGAGACGGCTCGGTCCATGCATGCCAAGCGGTCGCAACTGCGGTTCGAAGCTCCGGCGGCCTCACCGAAGCTGGCGGTTTGGATGCGGGACTTGGTCGAAACCACAGGCACCGGCGGGTATGTGACGGTCACGGACGGTGGCAGCAACGAGCTGATGCAGCGGGCGGCTTGTGGCGTGATCGCCAGTGGCACCGCCACTCTGGAGGCGGCCTATTTCGGCCTGCCTTACTGCCTGGTTTACAAGGTGGCATGGCCCACCTACATCCTTGGTAGTTTGCTGGTGAAGCTGGAGTTCATCGGTCTGGTGAACATTCTGGCAGGTGAGGAAGTGGTGGAGGAACTGATCCAAGCCGATGCCGAGCCGCAGGCGGTTGAGCGTTCATTGGTCCGTTTTTTGGACGATCCGGTGTACCGCAAGCATGTCCAGAGTGGTCTGGCTGTCACCGCCGCCAAACTCGGTGGTCCCGGCGCCCACGAACGTGCCGCGGAGGCGGTGGATCGCTGGCTCAGGCATGCGTGAGGAGCATTTGAACTTGGCACGCCGCCGCAGGCCGCTATTCAGGGCGCGCGATGAAAGTTTTCCCGATGCTTCTTGTTCTTGCGACCGCGGCCTTCGTCTCGTGCGAGCGCCACGATTGGGAGGAAACCAAGAAACTCCATGAGTCCCACGGTGCCCATGGTGCTGCTCACGGCGGCCACGAAGGCGCAGCCGGTGAAGGCCACGAGGAGAAGCACGCCGAAGGCGGCGAGCACAAGGAAGCCGAGCACGGCCATTGATTTCACACCCGCTTGCGGCGGTAGCTGAGGAAGCACTCGCCCGCCGCAGGTTTGAACCCCGTCAGCACGTAATCACGCGAGGCGGGGAGGAAGACGCCCGGAATACCGGTGGGGGTGGGCGCGGATTTACCGCCGAAAAGGCTGTGGCCTGCCCACGTGAGGTGGAATTCATCGATCAGATCGAGCTCCGCCAGCACCCGGATCAAACTGCCTCCGCCCTCGCAGTGGAGGCGGCCCACACCGTGGTGGCCGGCGAGGGTATCGAGAAAAGTTTCCAGTGAGCCGTGATGGACCACGGTTCCGACCGGCGCGTTGGCCTCCGCATCCCCGGTCACCAGCAGGTGGATGTCCCCGCCCGGAGTGGTGAACATCGGGTGGGAGAGGTCGAATTTTCCGTCCCGGGAGACCACGCAGCGTCGTGGTTGGCGATCCTGTCCACGCACGGTCATGGTCATCCGGTCGGCGGCCCAGGTGCCTCGTCCCACCAACAGGGCATCCACTCCAAGCCGCAGGGCTTGGAGACGCTCGTGATCGGCCTGCGACGTCCAGCCGGACGGCCGCCGGTCCACGGTGGAGATCTTTCCATCCGCGGAGATCGCGAGGTTCGTGCTGATGAACGGGCGCATCGGAAGGAGATTCAGGGCTTCAAAGGGTGGGAGGCAAGACCGGAGGGTGCCCGGCATCCGGCTTGTTCCGCTTGTCGCGGGCCGGAATGCGGTTATGGTGCCGCCCATGAGCAACGCGCAACCGAAGATCACCGCCTACCTCAAGACCTTCTGCGGCTGGAGCGAAGGCGTCCGCGCCATCTTCCGCAAGTACGGTCTTGAGTGGGAAGAAAAGGACATCATCAAGAACCCGGCCTTCCGTTGGGAGATGGAGCAGCGCAGTGGCCAGCCGCTTTCCCCCTGCGTGGAGATCGATGGCAAGATGCTCGCCGACATCAGCGGTGATGAAGTGGAAGCTTGGATGATCGAGAACGGCTACATCGCCAAGAGCGAGGCTGCTGCCGATGCCCCGACCAATTCCTCCTGCACCGATGAGCAGCACGCCGCCATGGCTGCGGGCAAGCTGCCAGCCATCGGCAAGATCAAGTTCCTCGACTGAGCCGATTCCGACTCGATTTTCAAAAAGGCGCTCCCGGCTTCCGGGGCGCCTTTTTCATGTCGGCCACTATTTTGTCCAATCCTTCGCAGCGATCGAATAGTAGGTGTAGTCGTGCAGGACTCCCGAGATTTCCTTGGGCTCGGTATGCGAGTAAACGGCTCCGATTTTTTCAACGGCTTTCCGTGAACGCCAGTTGTTCTCCCAGATGTGAAACCAGACTCTCCCCGCGTGTTGGAATGCGTGGTCGAGCATGAGCCGCTTCAGCTCGCCATTGGTAACACCACCCCAATGGCTGCGTGCGAGAAAGGTGAAGCCGATCGCCACTTCACACATCTCGGGATTCCATTCGTAGTAACGGGAGGAACCAATCACTTCGCCGGATGAAATATCCCGTATGGTCAGTGCTCCTCCGGATGCGAGAGCGAGTGCGAACCACTTCTCGAATCCACTACGCTGTGCGCGGCTGGGATCGGGGTGCTGTTCCCAAATCAAAGGATCGCTGGCGATACTGAAGAGCGACTCGAAATCATCGGGCTGCAGCGGTGTCAGTGAAATGGTGGGCCCACTCAGCGTGGGCTGAAGCTCGAAGTCGGGTGCCTTGTTCACGCGCAAGAGCTATTGTTGGTCCGCCGGGCCCGCACCGCTTCCGCGAAGGCATCGAGGACCTTCAAGGTATCATTCCATCCGATGCACGCATCCGTAACGGACTGTCCTCGGACGAGTTGGGTGAGATCCTTGCCGAGCTTCTGGTTCCCTTCGATGAGATTGGACTCGACCATCACGGAAGTCACCGCCTTCGAGCCTTCGGCGATCTGCTTGCAGAGGGCGTCGGCCACCATCGGCTGGTTGCGGAAGTTTTTCATCGAGTTGCCATGCGAGCAATCGACCATGACGTGCGGTGGCAGCTTCTGTTCGTTGAGCATGGTGACCACTTCGCCTACGGCTTCCGCGCTGTAGTTCGGCCCATTCGATCCGCCGCGCAGGATGATGTGGCAATCCTGGTTGCCGGTGGTGGCGACGATGGCGGATACACCTTGCTTGGTGACGCCGAGGAAATGATGCGGGCAAGTGGCGGACTGGATGGCATCCAGCGCGATCTGGATCGCACCGCCGGTGCCGTTCTTGAAGCCGACCGGCATGGAGAGGCCGGAGGCGAACTCGCGATGGATTTGGGACTCGGTGGTGCGGGCACCGATCGCCCCCCAGGAGATCAGGTCGGCGATGAACTGCGGCGAGATGGTGTCGAGGAATTCGGTGCCAGCGGGCAATCCGATGTTGGCGACCTCGATGAGCAGGCCGCGGGCGATGCGCAGTCCGTGGTTGATGTCGAAGGAGTCGTCGAGATGCGGATCGTTGATGAGACCTTTCCGCAACCGACGGTGGTGCGCGGTTTTTCAAAGTAGACGCGCATGACGATGAAAAGATCGTCCTTCAAGCGGTCGGCTTCCACCTTGAGCTTCTTCGCGTATTCGATCGCAGCCTCAGGATCGTGGATGGAGCAGGGGCCGATCACGACCATGAGGCGGTCGTCCTCACCACGGAGGATGGCTGCGGCCTGCTGACGGCCGGCGGCGACGAGCTCGGTGGCGGCATCCGGCACCGGCTGGTAATATCCGAGCACGGCCGGTGAAATGAGCGGCTTGGTGGCGGAAATGCGCAGGTCGTCGGTGCGGGTCATGACGGCCACCGTAAAGCGCCCCCCGAGTAGATGGCAAGGGGTTCTGATGGGGAGTGCGGCGGAGCTGTCGCCGCACGCCATGTTCAGCGGGCCAGACCGTAAGAGTGCGGTGGCGGTGCCAGTGAGGATGGCCTCGCGTTCGGGGGGAGGAGAGAGGGCGGCCAGATGGGAATTCACGGTTTCAGCCCATGTGGAGTAGGGCGTTGCCAGCAGGCAGACCGGCCAATCCGAGCCGAACATCAGCCGGGAGGGACCGAAGGCATCCAACAGGACATCGAGGTAACGGCGGGAAAATGTCCTGATTCCACGACGAATCCCGGATTTCAGTCGCGAGGCCGGAGATCTTGCACACCGTATGATCGAGCGCGGCCAGGGCGCGGATGCCGGTTTCCCATTCGGCAGGGAACCGGTCGGCGCGGATCTCGGGCTTCGCGGCGTGGTCGAGGACGATGGGCTGATCCGGATGGCGTTTCACGAACTCGATCGCGGCAGGGAGCTGGTCTTGAAAAATGAGGAGGTCGTAGGTCAGGCCCCGGCGGGTCACCTCCCGGATACCGCGATCAAAGGTTTCGTTGGTGAGAAACTCGGAATCGAACTTTTTGGATGACTTCACGGACCCCTTTGAATTTCGCGTGATGAGCGTATGAGTCGAGTTGTTCACCCACCAAGGGGGATTTCAGATCCACCCAGCCGACGACGCCGTGGATGAGCTGGCTGGTGGCTGCTTCGCCAAGGAGGAAATCGTTTTCCTCCATGCAGGTGCGGGCCTGCACCGCCACAGTGCCCGTGATGCCATTGGCCCGCATCAGATCATCCAGTTCGGCGGCGCGGAAGGAGCGCCGGATCGTCTGCATGTTCTCCGTGATCCAACCATACTCCGTGGTTGAGTAGTTCCACAGGTGATGGTGCGCGTCTATCATCGGAAGGGATGGTCGGTTTTGCGGACGAGGGAGGCAAGTCAAATGACGAAAATAGACCTTCTACGCCTTGGGTTCATGGTTTTTCTGAAGGAGGCGTCTCTCGCAAAAAGGGGGCGGGTCATCAGACCCGCCCCCGTAAAGATCTTCCTCGGCTGAAGGCTCAACTCTTCGCTTCGCGGCGGGCGCGGACGGCCGCGGAGAACGCATAGGTGCTGTTCGGATTCTATCGTGTTTCCCTATTAACCTTAGCAATACGTAACGAACCAAGTACGATACATAACAC